>CAZWCX010000072.1:0-38228 GCA_964632945.1 uncultured Planctomycetia bacterium
TGCGGTTGATCTCGTAGACCTTCTCCATCCCGCCGACCAGCAACCGCTTGAGGTAGAGCTCCGGCGCAACCCGCAGGTAGAGGTCCATGTCGAGCGTATTGTGGTGGGTGATGAAGGGCCGGGCCGAGGCGCCCCCGGGGATCGGGTGCATCATCGGCGTCTCGACCTCGAGGAATCCCCGGCCGTCCATGAATCGGCGCACGCCGCGCACGATCTGCACGCGACGCTGGAACGATTCCAGGACTTCCGGATTGACGATCAGGTCGAGATAGCGGCGCCGGTAGCGCAACTCCACGTCCTTCAGGCCGTGCCACTTCTCGGGCAGCGGCAGAAGGGACTTGCACAGCAGCGTGAAGGAGTCGGCGAAGATCGTGATCTCGCCGGTCTTGGTCTTCTGCAGAGGACCCGAGGCGCCGATGATGTCGCCGATGTGGAGCTGCTTGTAGATCTGATAGGCCGCTTCGCCCACCACGTCCCGCCGCACGTAGACCTGCATGCGCCCGGTCTGATCGCGGACGGTCAGAAATGCGGACTTGCCGTGGTCGCGCACGGTCAGGATGCGGCCGGCGACGGTCGCCTTCGCGGCGTCCCCTTCGGGACGGAAGGCGGCGAGCGCCTCCTGGATCGTGTGGCTCGCCTGGAATCGCCCTCCGAAGGGGTCCACCCCCATTGCGCGGATGGCGTCCAGGCTCCTGATGCGGTCGTCTCGTTGGCTCATTGCGTCTGCTCCCGGGGCTTGAAGGGCCGCCATGGTAGCAGAGCAGGGAGGGTGCATCAAGGTCTGGGTGCGACGCCCCCCTCGAGCCGGGAGCCCTCCGGGCTGCTCGGATCGTCCGATTCCGCCCCCGCCGGGCGTTCCAGAGGTCTCCACGGGAGGGATGGCCCGGGGATCATTCGGTCCGGGGCCCCATCGATTGGATGCGCTCCTTCGCGTCATCGACTTCATGAACGTGCAGGCCGAAGTGCCCCCCCACCTTCACCGCCTCCCCCCGCGCGATCGTCCGCTCGTGGACGCGCAGCTGGAGCATCTCCTCCACCCGCGTTTCGAACGTCAGCAACGTGCCGATCCGGAACTCGAGCACCTCGCCCAGGTTCACGATCTTCTCGGCGACCACGACGGAGAGCGGCAAGTCGATCTGGAGCAGGCGCTCGACCGGATTCGATTCATCCGGCATGGGAGCCCCCCTTCACGGTCCGGCGGACGCGCCCCGTCCTTCGCGCCTCCGCCGATCGGCCCCCGCCCCCGCAACACGCCCGGGCAGGGGCGAGACAATCACACATGGTCGGTCGACAAACACTGACCCTGTATCTGGGCCGAGCGCTTGCCGCGCAGAACGCCGGGCCGGATCCAAAACTTGGGCTTCTCCTCGACGTACAGGAGTCCGTGGGCCGTCGCCGGACGATCGGTCGTCACGATGTCCCCCGGTTCCAGGTGCAGTACGTCGCTCAGGCGCAGGGTGGTCTCCACCAGGAGCACGCGGGCATCCAGGTCGACGAGGCCGAGTCCCGCGTGCAACGTGGCGCGCTCCTCCGGGTCGATCTCCCGCCGTTCCCGGCCGAAGCCGACATGCCGGGTCAGGTCGGGCATCAGCGGCTCAATCGACACGAACGGGATGCAGAGGTTCATCCGGCCCGCGCGGTCCGCGATCGTCACCTGGAACGACATCAGCACGACCGGTTCGTTGGCGGAATGCAACTGCACCAGCTGAGGGTTGGATTCCGTCCCGGACAGGGAGAGATCCATCGGCCGCACCGGCGACCAGACCCGCTCCATTTCCGCAATCGCCCGCGCCACCACGTCGCGGACGATCGGCATCTCCAACTCGGTGAGCGGCCGCTCCGGAACCTGGGGCCCGACGTCCGACGCTCCGAGCAGGAGTTCGATGAGCGGGAAGGCGATCGTCGGATGGATTTCCAGGATCCATCCCCCCACCAGACCCTGGCAGGTCAGGATGTTGAAACAGGTGGGGTTGGGCAGCGAGAGGATGAATTCGGAGTAGGTCAGCTGGTCGATCGTCTCCAGCCGGATCTCGACGATGTGCCGCAACCGACCGGAGAGGGTCGCCCCCAGCGTGCGCGCGAACGCCTCGTGCAGGACTTCGAGCGCGCGCAACTGTTCCTTGGAGACCGGCTCGGGCCGGCGGAAGTCATAGGCGGAGGGGGCGCGCCCCGCGCGGGCCGCGCGCCCCGCAGCCGGGGCGGCCGGCTCGACCGGAAGATCGATCTCCCCGCCCTCAACCGCTGCCAGGAGGGCGTCCACCTCGTTCTGGTCGAGCACGTCACCCATGCGCGCGTCACTCCTCGCGGATCACCCGCTCGCCGGCCCGGACCATGCGCAGGTCGCGCCGCAGGATCCGCTCCACGTAGACGGGGTCCGACGCCAGCGCCGCCTTCTCCCTGCGCAGGGCCGCGTTGAGCGATTCCATCTCCTGGATCTGCCGGTCGAGTTCGGCAATCGTCCGGTCCAGTTCCCGATTCTTGTTGTACGCCGAGATGCCCGTGACGATCAAGAAGACAAGCGCCACGACGCAAACCAGAATCCACAGCAGGAGCCCCCCGGCCTCGAACGCCTCCCACATCCGGCTGAACCCGCTCCTTCGCATCACATGCAACGGCGCGCGCATGTCCCCTCCTCGCCTATGGTCCACACCTGCCTCCCGAATCCACCCGATCCCCGCACCGCGGTCGAATCGGCATGCCTTGACAATGCACACCCGCCGGCGCTATAAGGTCCCGCAGTGCCTGGACCGGCCGGAGGGGGCGCACCCCTCATCGTTATCGGCAGATCGGCCGGAAACGTTCACGCGCGTTCCGACGAGGATCGCTGAATGAGACTGAAGACGCGGGAGCGGCTGATGGGGATCCGCAAGCGGCTCGTCCATCGCGTGGCCATCCTCCCCACGCTTCTGACCCTGGGCAATCTCCTGTCCGGGTTCGGCGCGATCGTCTATTCGGCCCGATTCCAGTTCGAATCGGCCGCCTGGATGATCTTCCTCGCCATGCTGTTCGACTCTCTGGACGGCAAGGTCGCCCGCCTGACCAAGGCGGCGACGCACTTCGGCGGCGAACTCGATTCCCTCTGCGACGTGGTCAGCTTCGGGGTCGCCCCGGCCTTCCTCGCCTTTACCTTGATGTGTCACCCCGTGCCCATCCTGCCGGGAAAGTTCGTCTGGCTGGTCTGCGCGCTCTATGCCGTCTGCGCCGCCCTGCGGCTGGCCCGCTTCAACGTGGAAAACGCCCCGGAGGATTCCGCCCATCAGAAGTTCAAGGGGCTCCCCTCTCCGGCGGCGGCCGGCGTGGTCTCCTCCGCGATCCTCTTCTATCTGAGCTTCCTGGACTCCGAGGCCCTCGCCTCGAGCAGCCATGTCCTCCCTCGCCTGCTCCCCTACCTCGTGCTCCTCGCCGGGCTCATGATGGTCAGCCAGGTGAGCTACTCGCACGTGGTCAACCGGCTCTTCCGCGGCCGGCGGCCGTTCACCACCCTGGTGGAGGTCGTCCTGGTCGCGGTCCTGATTGCGCTCAAGCCGGAGATCACTCTCTTCGTGGGGTTCATGGTCTACTTCCTGACCGGACCGGTTCGGCACGCCTGGCGGCTGGTCTACCCGCTCCCGGCCGCGGAGTCGCCTCCGGCTCCCCCGGCGGTGCCCGACCCGCCGCCGCCCGCCGCCCCGGAGGGCGAACCCCGTCCGGATGGCAAGCCGGAGATCCCTTGACCACCGCGTATGTCGGACTCGGGAGCAACCTCGGGGATCGCGAGGGCAACCTCCGCCGCGCGCTGGATCGCCTGGCGGCCGAACCGGGACTCCGTGTGGTCGAAGTCTCCCGTTTCGTCGAAACCGCTCCGGTCGGCGGGCCGGCCCAACCCCGGTACCTCAACGGGGTGTGCGCCGTGGAGACGGAAGCCCCGCCCCGGGCCCTCCTCGACCGCCTCCTTGCCCTCGAACGCGAACTCGGCCGGGTGCGCGGGGAGCGCTGGGGCCCGCGCGTGATCGACCTGGACCTGCTGTTCTGGGGAGATCGCGTCATCGCCGAGGCCGACCTCGTGATCCCCCATCCCCGCGCGCACGAGCGCGCGTTCGTGCTCGAACCGTTGTGCGAGATCGCGCCCGACCTGGTGCACCCGACGCTCGGGCGCACGGTGCGCTCGCTGTACGAGGAGCGGACCCGCACCCCATGAAGATCATCCGCACGCCCCGCGCCATGACGGCGGCGATGACCGCGCTGCAGCGCCGCGGCCGATCCGTCGGCTTCGTCCCCACGATGGGCGCCCTCCATGACGGGCATCTCAGCTTGGTGCGCGCCGCGCGCAAGCGCGCGTCGGACGTGGCCGTGAGCATTTTCGTCAATCCCACCCAATTCGGCCCCCGGGAGGACCTGGCGAAGTACCCGCGCCCGTTCGCCCGGGACTGCCGCCTCTTGCGCGAGGCCGGGGTCCGGTACCTGTACGCCCCCCCGCCCGGGGCGGTCTACCCGGCCGGCCACGAGACCTACGTCGTCCAGGAGCGCCTGCCCGCAAGGCTGTGCGGCGCGGTCCGGCCGGGGCATTTCCGCGGCGTCCTCACCGTCGTCCTCAAGCTGTTCCAGGTCGTTCGCCCCGACCTCGCCTTCTTTGGGCAAAAAGACTACCAGCAATCGGTCGTCATCCGGCGCATGGTGAAGGACCTCGATCTGCCCGTGAAGGTCGTCGTCTGCCCCATCGTCCGCGAGCCGGACGGGCTGGCCATGTCCTCGCGCAACGTGTACCTGTCCGCGGAGGAACGCGCCCAGGCGCCGACCCTGCACGCGGCCCTGCGCCTCGGACGCGCCGCGATCCGCGCCGGCGAGCGCTCCCCGCGGAAGGTCCTGGGCGCGATGCGCGCCATCCTCGCGGCGATCCCAGGGGCCTCGATCGACTACGTCTCGGCCGTGCATCCGGACACCCTGGAGGACGTGCGCACCCTGCGCCCGCCGCTCGTTCTCCTGGTCGCCGTGCGGATCGGACGCACGCGGCTGATCGACAACTGGATCGTCCGGTAGCCGGGGGGGCCATGCGCATCGAATCGCACGCGTCGAGGGTGGTCGTGCACGCGCCGGCGAAGCTGAACCTCTTTCTCGAGGTGCTGCGCAAGCGCGAAGACGGGTTCCACGAACTGGACACCGTGATGGTGGAAACCGACCTTTGCGACCGCCTCACGCTCGAGCCGGCCGACCGGCTGACGCTGGAGTGTCCGGGCAGCACGCTCTCGCCGGGGGAGGACAACCTGGTGATGCGCGCGGCGCGATTGCTGGCGGAATCCACCCGGCCGGGGGCGGGCGCACGGATGGTGCTGGAGAAGCGCGTGCCGATGGGCGCGGGCCTGGGCGGGGGGAGCGCCGACGCCGCGGCGGCGTTGGCGGGCCTGAGCGCCCTCTGGTTCGGCGCAGGCGGCGGGCCGAACCGGCCCGCCGCACCCGCGCGCGACGAACTCTCCGCCCTGGCGTCCCGGCTCGGTTCCGACATCTCCTTCTTCCTGTGGGGCGGCGCCTGTCGTTGCACGGGCCGCGGTGAAATCGTGGCCCCCGTGCCCGCGCGTCCGCTTCACGCGGTGCTCGTCTATCCGGGGATCCACGTCCCGACGCCGGCCGTCTACCGCGGAGGCCGGATCGATCTGTCCGGCCCGCGCCGCGATGCCGGGGAGTGCCTCCGCGCCCTCGCCGGCGGCGACCCGGAAGAGATCGGCCGAACCCTCTTCAATCGCCTCGAAGGCGTCGTCTTCGCCGAGTTCCCCGCGGTCGCCCGCGCCGCGGAGACGCTGGCGGGGTCGGGGGCGCTCGCCGTGCGCATGTCCGGCAGCGGGTCCGCCGTGTTCGCGCTGACGCGCGGCCCGGACCACGCCGCCGCCCTCGCCGACGCCGCCCGGTCCGCCGGGCTCGGCGAAGCGCACGCGGTCCGGACCGCGACCGGTCGGGCCTGATCCGGTCGCCCCTCCCGGGGTCGACAGTATCCCTCTGCCCTCGCGCCGAATCAGGCTACCATGCGTCCCGTCGTCCGCGCCATCGGACCGGCCGCGCCGGAACCCGGGCAACCTTGGAGGCAACCCATGCCGCGACTTGCCGTGGTCCTGCTTCTCCTGATCGCCCCCGCCGCCGCCCTCGCCCACGACGGCGACGCCGCCGAGATCGCCGCGACCGGCGGCCTGGTCGGCGTCACGCCCATGCCGACGGCGTCCTCCGACGGCAACGCCGAGGGCACGTTGCAGCCGGCCGTCCCCCTCCCCCGCCCGCAGCCCTGCCTGCAAGGCTTGATTCCCCCCGCCCGACGGGGGTAGCATGGCCCCCGGTCCTGATCCACCGCGGTTCGGCAGGGAGGTGCGCTCGTGTCACTTCTGATCAAGGGCGGCCGCATCGTCACGGCCAGCGAAAACTACGTCGCCGACATCTTCTGCGAAGGGGAACAGATCACGCGCATCGGCCAGGGCCTCGACGCCCCGCCCGGCGCCACCGTCGTCGACGCCCGCGGAAAATACGTCTTCCCCGGGTTCATCGACCCGCACGTCCACATCTACCTGCCGTTCATGGGCACCTACGCGAAGGACGACTACGAAAGCGCCAGCAAGGCGGCCCTCGTCGGCGGCACCACCGTCCTGATCGAGATGATCTGCCAGTCCCGCGCCGAACAACCGCTCGCCCAGGGGTTCGAGCTCTGGAAAGGGAAGGCGGACGGCAAGAGCGCCTGCGACTTCACCTTCCACCAGGCCGTCACGCGCCTCGACAAGGATACCGAAGGCCAGTTGACCGAGATCGTCAAGGCCGGCGTCGCGTCGTTCAAGGTCTTCCTCGCCTACAAGGGAGCGTTCGGCATTCCGGACGAAGAGCTCTACCACACCATGCGCCTGGCCAAGAAGCTCGGCGTCATCGTCACCGCCCACTGCGAAAACGCCGACCTGGTCCTGGAACTGCAGAAGAAGCTCCTGGCCGAGGGGAAGACCGGACCCGAGTACCACTACTGGAGCCGCCCGCCCCGCGTCGAGGCGGAAGGCGTGCACCACCTCCTCTCGTTCGCCGAGGCCCACGGCACGCACGTCTACACCGTGCATACGTCCTGCGAGGAGGCCCTCGACGAAGCCGTGCGCGGGATGCAGCGCGGCGTGAACGTCTGGGTCGAGACCCTGATTCAATACCTCGTGCTCGACAAGTCGTACGCCGAGAAGCCCGACTTCGAGGGGTCCAAGTTCGTCATGTCGCCCCCCCTGCGCGACAAGCGCAATCAGGAGGTGTACTGGAACGCGCTCCGACAGCGCATCGTCAGCACCGTCGCGACCGACCATGCGCCATTCGACTTCAAGGGACAGAAGGAGATGGGCCGCGGCGACTTCACCAGGATTCCCAACGGCATCCCGTCGCTCGAAGATCGGGTGAACCTGCTCTACACCCGCGGCGTGCTCGAGGGGCGCATCGACCTCAACACGTTCGTCGACTGCGCCAGCACGCAGGCGGCCCGGCTCTTCGGCCTCTTTCCGCGCAAGGGGACGATCGGCATCGGCAGCGACGCCGACCTGGTCGTGTACGATCCCGACTATCGCGGCAAGATCTCGGCCAAGACCCATCTCCTCAACCTCGACTACAGCGCGTTCGAGGGCTGGGAGATCAAGGGCCGGCCGCACGTCGTGACCGTGCGCGGGGAGGTCGCCGCGCGCGACGGGGCGTTCGTCGGCAAGATCGGCCGGGGGAGATTCCTCAAGCGCGAGTGCACGCACTGAGCGGAAAGCGCAATTCTTTCCGCCCTCATGAGGAAGCAGAGACCGGGCGATCGGGGTGGGCCCCGGACTCCGGTCCGGGCGCAGGCTCGCGACCGACTCGCCCGGATCGCGGCCACCCGGCCGCAACGGCCGCCCCTACCTGGGATCCGTTTCGCATCGGCGGATGAGCTTCCTCTGCGCCGGTTCGAGGTTCCGTCGATCCCGGTATCCCAGGCCCTCCGCCCGCGGGATTCCCGCCCGCCGTCCGGATTGCCGCGATCCGGCATTCCGCAGCCGGCGGGGCTTGAATTTCTCCACGTTCCGGTCTACGATGGCTTCCATGGATCTCCGCGAACGCGAAAGCGACTCTTTTTTTTGCGGCGCGAGGTTCGGGTTTTGTTCGGGGGTGCGGTGTGGACCGGGATGCCCCGGCTTCGGACCGGCGACCGGAGAGGCCGCCGCCCTGCGATCGTCCGGCGCTGCCGGCGCGCGAGCGGCGCATCGTCCATGTGGACGTGACGGCGTTCTGCGTCGCGGTGGAGCGTGTGGTGGAACCGCGCTTGCGCGGACGACCGGTGCTGGTGGCGCCGCTGCACTCGCCGCGCGCGGTGGTGTGCGACGTTTCGACCGAGGCGTGGCAGGCCGGCGTGGCGCGCGGGATGCCGGTGGTGCGCGCGCGGCGAATCTGCCGCGACGCCGCGGTGGTGCCGCCGCATCCCGACCTTTACCGGCGCGCCACCGCGGCGCTCTTCCGGGCGCTGCACCGCTTCTCCCCCCTGCTCGAACCCGCGGGGGCGGGGCACTTCTTCGTCGATCTGACCGGCACGCAGCGCCTGTTCGGACCCGCGCAGGACGCCGCTGCGCGCATCCGCCGCGAACTGGCGCGTGAACTGCGCCTCGACCCCGCCGTCGGGCTCGCCCCCAACAAGCTGGTCAGCAAGGTCGCCTCGCGCACGACCAAGCCGGTCGGCCTGCGCGCGGTGCGGGACGGCGACGAGGCCCGCTTTCTCGCTCCGCTGGCGGTCCGCCTCCTTCCCGGCCTGGGCGTGCCCGTGCTCCTGCGCATGGACGAGCTCAACCTGCGCTGGATCCGCGAATTGGCCGCGCTGACGCGGGAGCAGCTAGCGCTCGCCTTCGGCGCGTGCGGTCCGCCCCTCGCCGAGCGAGCGCGCGGCATCGATCCCGCCCCCGTCCTTCCCGCCGGCGAGACCGAGCCGGCGGTACGGCGCGAGGTGGTGCTGCCGGAGGACAGCAACGATGACGAGGTCCTGATCGCGCACCTTTACCGGCTGGTGGAGGAAGCGGTGCGCGACCTGCGCCTTCGCGGCCGCTGGGCGCGCCGGATGGCGGTGACGGTGACCTGCACCGACGGGATGGAGGCCGAACGGGGCGCGGCCCTGGCGCGGCCGACCGACGTCGACTTCGATCTTTACCCGGTGGCGCGGACGCTGTTGGCCAAGGCGTGGACGCGGCGGGTGCGCGTGCGCCGGCTGGCCGTACGCCTGGACCAGCCGGCCACGCCCGACCCGCAGCTGGGGCTCTTCGATGCGCCGACCGCCGGGGACGGCGCCGCGGCGGATACCCTCCGGCGCCCGGACAGCGCGCGACGCACGCTCGCCGCCGCCGTCGACCACGTGCGCGCCCGCTTCGGATGGGACACGCTCCGGGTCGCCCGCGCCGCGGCAGCCGTCCCGCCCCGGGATGAGTGACCCGGCGTAGACCCGGCCGGGCCGCTCCCCCCGGCGCCCCGGGGACCTGCCCGCCCTTCACCCCGATCCGGACGGCGGGGACCGCGTCAGGTCGGCCGGGTCAACGCCAACCACTGAAGACCGATCGACTTCACGATCTCCGTGAACCGCTTGAAATCCACCGGCTTGACGTGGTAGCCGGCGATCCCCAGTGCCTGCGCCCGCGCAATGTCGCCGGGCTCCCGGGAGGAAGTGAGAACGACGACCGGGAGATCCGGGAAGGAAGATTGACTGCGAATCCACTCCAGGACCTCGAGGCCCGATCGCTTGGGCAGCTTGAGATCGAGCACCACGAGCGCGGGGAGCGGAAACCGGACCCGGTCCTGGTACGGGCCGACCCCGCGCAGGTAGGCCACCGCCTCTTCTCCGTCCCGGGCGAGGCGGACGTGCTCCCCGACACCCGCGCCATCCATCCCGCGTCGGATGAAGATCACGTCGTTCGGGTCGTCCTCGACGAGAAGGATGACCGAGTGCGCCCCGCTCGTCATGCCGGCGCCTCCGGCAAATCGATCCGGATCCGACATCCGCATCCGATATCGCTCTCGAGACCAACGGCTCCTCCCATCCGCTCGATCGCCTTTTTCACGATCGCCAGGCCGATTCCCGTGCCGGGGTACTCCTCCTGTTTGTGGAGCCGCTCGAAGACGCCGAAGACCCGGGCGTGCTGTTCCGGCGGAATCCCGATCCCGTTGTCTTCGAACCAGAGCCGGACCCGATCCCCGATCGTTTCGGCTCGGATGTGAATGCGGGGCTGGACCCCCGGCGCCACGAATTTCAGCGCGTTGGAGATCACGTTGGTGACCACCTGGTTCAGGGCGGCGCGATTTGCCATCACGGCGGGGATCGGCGGATCGACCGTCACCTTCGCCCCGCGCGTGTCGAGGTCATGGTCGAGAGTCTGGAGGACGTTCGCAATCGTCTCTTGCGGGTCCACACGCTCGATCGCGACCTCCGTTCGGGTCAGACGACTGTAATCCAACAGGTCCTGGACGAGGTCGTCCATCCGCCGCGCGGCCTCGGCGATTTTCCGGCAGTGATCCTGGGCCGTCTCGTCGAGCTCGCGCCCGGCGTAGTCCTGGATCAGCATCTCGCCGAACGCATTGATCGCCCGCAGGGGCGCCCGGAGATCGTGGGAGACCGTGTAGGCGAAGGCATCGAGGTGCTGGAAGGCCGCCTCCAGATCCAGTGTGCGCGCGCGCACGCGCTCCTCGAGCTGGTTCTTGCCGGCCTGAATCTCCGCCTCCGCGCGTCTCCGCTCGGTGATGTCCCGCGCGATCATGGAAATCCCGATCACGTTGCCCCCGGGATCCACAATGGGCGAAACGGTGAGCGCAACTTCGATCGGCGTCCCGTCCTTCCGCTGCAGGATGGTGTCGTACGGGAGGATCCGTTCCCCGCGCGCGACCCTCTCCGCCACCCGCTTCTCCTCCTCCCGTCGCGCCGACGGGATGACCCGCGAGACCGTTTCCTCCAGAATCTCCTCCGCGGAGAAGCCGAACATGGCGGCGGCCGCGCGATTCCAGCTGGTGACCGTTCCCGCCAGCGTCATGGTGAAGACGGCATCCTGGGAAGAGTCGACCACCGACGCGAGCTGAAGGCGCGCCGCCATCGCGCGACGCATCTCGGTGACGTCCTCCATCGCCAGCAGAACCCGCACCGGCTGGTCGGACCGTGTCCGCACGCGCCGCCCGTGCAGCAGCAGGACCCTTCGACCGACTCCGGGGACCTCCCGCTCGATCTCGACGTCCTGGAAGTCGTTCCCATGTCGCACGACCCCCTCCAGTTGCGCGCGAAGCGGAGGGAGGTCCCATTCCTGGTTTCCCAGCTTGCAAAAGACGACGTCCTCGGCCTCCGCGGCCGGGATCCCGAACGTGCGGTAGAACGCGCCGTTCGCCATCTTCACACGCAGCGACTCGTCCAGGATGAGAAAGGGGTCCCGGACGGAATCGAGGACCGCCCCCATGAACGCCCGACCCTCCTCCGTTTCGGCGAGGCTGCGCTTCAGGGCATCGATCCCGACGAACACCAGGACCACCCCGTCGATCCGATCGTCGGAAGCATGGTAGGGCCGAATGCGCAGAGAATACCACCGACCATCGGCGTCCTGCACCTCGCGGTCGGCGGGAACGAGCGTCTCGAGCACCTCGTGGAGGACCTGCTCGAGGTCGGGAATGCTTACCGACGGCTTGAAGTCCGTGATCCGACGGCCGACGTCCGCGGGAATCACGTTCAGCAATCGCTCCGCCTGCGGCGTGAATCGGCGCAGGCGGAGGTCCCGACCCACAATGGCGAGGGGTATGTTGACGCCCGCCATGACATTCGCCAGATCGCTGTTGAGCTGGGCGAGGTCGAGATTCCGGTGCTGAAGTTCATCATTGAGGGTCGTGAGCTCCTCGTTGACCGATTGCAGCTCCTCCTTGGAGGTTTCGAGTTCCTCGTTCGTCGACTGAAGCTCCTCGTTGGCCGAGAGGGTCTCCTCGCTCGATGCGCGCAGCTCCTCGTTGGCCGACTCGAGTTTCTCGACGATGGACCGCATGTACTCTCGGGAGGCGGACAGTTGGGACTCGAGTCGGGCAACCTCCGGATCGTCCCTGCCCTGCCGTCCTTCCGGAATCTGCGCCGCAGACTTCGGCTCTGCGGAGGTCCGGGAAGCGGATTCCTTGAACAGCACCAGGAAGAGCGGGCCTCCGTTCCCCGGACTCACGATCGGCGCCACTTCGAGGTCGACCTCCCGGAGGCGATCTTCGAACTTGAACCGAACCCCCTCCCGCGAGACCCGGGATCCCGTTCGCCTCGCCTCCCGCACCGCTCCGTCGAGGTCGATGATGAGGTCTTCGCGAACCATCTTGAGCACGCTCGTACCGGGCCTTCCCGGCGCCGGTTTCAAGTAGGGCCCCGTATCGCCACGGACCTGGACCACGTCGCCTCGATCGCTCACGACGATTCCGGCAGGCGCATACCGGGCGAGCAGAAGCCGATCGACCGTCCTTCCGACGTCGAAATCGTCTTCCGTATCCGTCTCTTTCGGCGTGTCCGACTCCGCGTCCAACCTCGATCTCGCGCGTCCGTATGCAGACGCGGCGTGATCCACCCGGGACCCGTGAACCTTCGCGAAGATCCTGTGTTGCAGGTCGACGGGAACGAAGAGCGACGGGAATCGCTCGAGCGACTCGGCGGATCCCAGCATGAGGAACCCGGTCGGCTTGAGGGCGTAGTGGAAACAGGAGATCACCCGCTGCTGGAGGGCGGGACCCAGGTAGATCATCACGTTCCTGCAGGAAAGGAGATCGAGTCGGGAGAAAGGCGGGTCGCGTGTGACATCCTGCTGCGCAAAGACACACCGTTCGCGGATCGCGGCGGAAATCTGCCATCCCCCGCCCTCGGTTCGGGAGAAGAACCGCTTCAGGCGGGCCGGTGAAACGGACTCCGAGATGCCGCCATCATAGATTCCAACCCGCGCCGTCTCGATTGCGCGTTCGGAAAGGTCGGTGCAGAACAGCTGCACTTCGAAGCCGCCTCCCGTTTCGTTCAGGAACTCCACCAGCGCGATGGCGAGGGAGTACCCTTCCTCACCCGAGGAACATCCCGGCACCCAGACGCGAATGGAATCGCTCACGGCACGATCGCGAATGAGCCTCGGGAACACGCTCGCCCTCAGCGCCTCGAACGCCGCCGGCTCGCGAAAGAAGGAGGTGACATGGATGAGGAGTTCATCGTGGAGGTGTTGAACTTCTCTGGGGTTGACACCCAGATGCCGCGCATAGTCCGCGAGGGTGTCGGTCTTGCAGATCGCCATCCGGCGTGCAATGCGTCGTTCCACCGTCGACCGCTTGTACGACGAAAAGTCCACCCCGGTCGCGTCCCGAAGAGTCGCAAAGATCAGTTCCGGCACGCCGCCTGCGGGGGACTGGCGAGATCCTTCCCGCCGGGAGTGCGGCGGCCGCTGAAGAACGGGGTGTCGACTGATCCGCACCAGTTCCCGTGCGATCTCTTCGGGCGGGAGGACGAAATCGACCGCCCCCGTGGCGATCGCATTCCGGGGCATTTCCCTGAATTCCGCCGAGTCGTCCTGGGCGAACGTAATCCCGCCTTCCGCCTTAATGCACTCGATCCCCTCGCTGCCGTCGGACGCCGTACCGGACAGGATGACCCCGACCGCCCGCTCCCGACAGGTGTGCGCAAGCGAGATCATGAAGTGACTGATCGATCCGCGTCGCGAGCCGCGGAGGACATCCCTCGGGATGAGGACAAGCCGGCCATCCTCGATCGTCATGATCGAATTGGGGCGGATCACATGGGCGCACCCGGGCTCCACGCGCACTCCCGGTTCTACGTCGCGGACGGGGATCTTCGACGTCCGCGAGAGCAACTCGGACAGGAGGGACGGATGGCTTGGATCCAGATGCGGAATGAGAACGAACGCCATTCGGGTGTCGGCGGGCACGTGTTCGAGCAGGATGCGGAATGCCTGCAACCCCCCGGCCGATGCGCCGATGGCGGCGATGGGGAAATGTCCGGCGGAGGCCGGATCGGATCCCGAGGAGTCCGGATGGCCGGGCACATTCATGCTCCTCCCCTTTCCCGCACGGCCCCGGACCCCCGGAGCCCTCGAGTCGGTTTGACGGCCGGATTCTTGATCTCCTGGGCCGTCACGCCGGTGGAAGGCTCGCTTGCGGCGCTTGTCCTCGCGGGCCCTTCGGGTCTCTTGCCTGCATTGTAGCCTTGGCGCCGGATTGGGGACAGCCCCAACCCGTCGGCTGCGGGTCGGAGTGACGCACCCGGCCGGACCACACGGACGAACCGGGGCGATCGACCCGGAGTCGGCGGGTCGCCGGTCATCGGCCGTGCAGGCCGGTACGATCTTCCGACTTTACCCGGGACGGGGCATCGGGGCCTCCGGTCGGAGAGGAGCGAGATTGCGGGCGCGTCCGGGCACGTCCGCCGCAAGGCGGAAGCCGGCTGCGCCCGCGTTGCGCGGGGGAGATTCGACGGTAGCCCGTGGACCCGACCCGCGCGACTCGGACCCAAGTCGTCTTCGGGCCGAGCCTGTCGCGGTCATTCCGTCCGTGGCCGGATCCAGCAGGCATCGTGCGCCGTCATGCCGATGTGGGGGTAGTAGGCGCGCGCGTTCGGGGCAGCCAGCAGGATGAGCGTGGTCTGCGGACCGGCGGCCTCGTGGGTCCGCCGAATCAATTCCCTGCCGATTCCCCGCCGCTGGTGCTGTTCGTCCACGGCGAGATCCGACAGATACGCGCAATACCCAAAGTCGGTCAATGCGCGGGAAACGCCGACGAGCCGCCCCCGGATCCTCGCCGTCACGATCACGTCCGAATGCCGCAACATTCGCGCAATCCGCTCCGGGTCCCCCACCGGCCGGCGCTCCGCAAGCGTCGAACGAACGAGGACGTCGATCATTTCCTGCGCCGGGAGGTGCGGCTCCAGGGCGTAGGTTACCGTTTCATCCGCTGCCATGTCCCCTCCTCCGAATCGTTCACGCCATCGTACCGCGAGCGCGCGATCGCGCCGAGGATTCGTTGCCGGGAAGCCCCGGATCGTTCCCGAGAATCTCGCGGGTTCGCTATAATCCCGGCGAACGCAGGGGTGTTTCGACCCGCGGGTCGCCCGCCCCCGGTCGGGAACGAACTCGGAGGAACCATGCGAATGCGCCTTGCTTCCGCGGGACTCGGGCTGATTCTGCTGGCCGGGGTGACCCGACTTCCGGCCACGCCGACGGAGGTCGTCGTGAATCCGGGGGCGGACGCCGCCGAGAGGCTGCAGGAGGCGCTGATCGAGGCCGTGCCCGGCACCCGGATCCGCCTCCCGGCGGGAACGTATACCTTCACGCGCGGACTCTCGTTGTCGGTGGCGGACGTCACGATCGCAGGCGAGGGGATGGACCGGACGATCCTGTCCTATCGCGGCCAGACCGCCGGGAGCGAAGGGCTGACCGTCACCGCCGGCGGTTTCGTCCTCGAGGACCTGGCCATCGAGGACGCGAAAGGGGACGGCCTCAAGGTCCATGGCGTCCGGGGCGTGACCGTTCGGCGCGTTCGGGTCGAATGGACCGGCGGGCCGCTCGAGACGAACGGGGCGTACGGCCTCTATCCCGTGTCCTGCGTGGACGTCCTGATCGAGAACTGCGTGGCCATCGGCGCCTCGGATGCCGGGATTTACGTCGGACAGTCGGAGAACATCATCGTCCGACACAATCGGGCCGAGCGGAACGTGGCGGGGATCGAAATCGAGAACTCGCGCGGGGCGGACGTCTACGGAAACACCGCCGAGGGAAACACCGGGGGCATCCTGGTGTTCGACCTGCCCGGGCTGCCGAAGAAGAACGGCGGCGACGTGCGAATCTTCCGCAACACGGTGGCGGCGAACAACACGCCGAACTTCGCCCCGCCAGGGAACATCGTCGCCGTCGTTCCCCCAGGCACCGGCATCATGGTGATGGCCAACGATCACGTGGAGATCTTCGAAAACACCATCAAGGACCATCGCACCATCAACCTCGCGATCGTGAGTTTTCAGATCGCCGCCCTTGCCGGTCGCGCCGCCGCGGAGCGGGAGGCGGACCCCGAGTACGTCCCCTTCTCCGAGGCGGTGTACGTGC
Source organism: uncultured Planctomycetia bacterium (assembly GCA_964632945.1). Classification (GTDB taxonomy): domain Bacteria; phylum Planctomycetota; class MHYJ01; order WSZJ01; family CAZWCX01; genus CAZWCX01. Next base: position 16,059 of record CAZWCX010000072.1, read on the forward strand.
ACGACAACCGCTTCGAAGGCGGGGGGGACGGGCCCAGCGGACCGATCGGAGCGATGGTGCAGGCCTTGATCGGGGCGGGACCGGTTCCCGACATCCTTTACGACGGCGCGGTGGATCCGCAGAAGCGGGTGGAGGGTCGGATCCCGGAGGAATGGGGGATCTGGCTCGAAAACAACGGCGATGCCGACTTCATCAATCTGAATCTTGCGGATCCTGCCGCGGGCCCGATTCGCGATGTCGCCAGGCATACGGGAAAGCGGGCGTCGTTGCCGGGAATCACCATCCCGGGGGTGAAATGACGATGCGACGCCGGATCCCGCGACACCGGGGATGGATCGTCCTCCTGGCGACTCTGTACGGACTCGGCGTGCTCGTGCACGCCCAGGGCGACGGTGACGGCGTCGCCCCGGCTTCCGGGGGCCGGCCGCACCGGCTCCTTTCGGAGTATCGCCTCTTCCGCGAGCCGGGAGCCGAGCTCGAACCCAACACGGGCGTCCTCCCCTACGATCTGAACACTCCGCTCTTCTCCGACTATGCCGACAAGTTCCGCACGGTCTGGATCCCGGCGGGCACGGCCGCGACCTGGCATCCGGACGAGGCATTCGAATTCCCGGCGGGGACGATTCTGACCAAGACGTTCCTGTATCCGCGCTCCGACGGAAACGGCCGCCGGCTTCTGGAGACGAGGCTCCTGGTGCGCGAGGAGACCGGATGGATCGCCCTGCCGTACGTATGGAACGAAGAGCAGACCGACGCCGTCCTCCGCGTCGCAGGGGCTTCGCGAACCGTGACGTGTACCATTCCCTCGGGGCGGGTCGTCACTTTCGAGTACCTGATTCCCAACCGGAACGAGTGCGCGGGCTGCCATTCGGAGACGGGGGTCATGGCTCCGCTCGGACCCAAGGCGCGGAATCTCAATCGCGACTACGCATATGCGGACGGCCCGATGAACCAGTTGTCGCGCTGGACGAAGGCCGGAATCCTGCGGGGCGCCCCGGCTCCGGAACGCGCGCCGCGACTCGCGGCCTGGGACGATCCCGCGAGCGGGAACGTGGAGGAGCGGGCGCGGGCCTGGCTCGAGGTCAATTGCGCGAACTGTCACGGCCCGAAGGGGCCGGCGGCGAGTTCAGGATTGTACCTGCACGCCTCCGTGACGGATCGTCGCTCCCTGGGAATCCGGAAGCCGCCGGTGGCGGCAGGCCGGGGGGCAGGGACCCTGCGATACGACATCGTCCCCGGCCGACCGGACGAGTCGATCCTCGTCTTCCGGATGGAGAACACCGACGATCCGGGGATCCGCATGCCCGAAATCGGGCGACGGTTGGCCCACGAGGAAGGCATCGCCCTCGTACGCCGTTGGATTGCGGAAATGACCGATTGATCCGGCCGGGCAGGGCGGCCCTGCGCCGGGCCGCGCGGGGGTCTTTTGGAGTCCGCGACCCGCTCTGCCTCATCAAACCCCGCTCCCGCCCCTCCCCCGTAACCGGTCGATCAGCGGGATCCGAACCTCGCTCTCGAATTCCCGCACCTTGCGTCCCTGCGGACCCGGGGGCGGGAGTTCCTCCAGCGCCAGCGGGGCGGAGGCCCCGAGCAGGGTCTGCAGCACGCGCCGGACTTCCTCCCCGTCCACCGCCCCGCGCCAGCCGAATCGGAACTCCCCCTCGGCATCCTGGTGCAGGCGGAATTGGACGAGCGGCAGGCGCCGGAGCGCGCGCGACACCTCCATCGAATGCACGATTCGCCCGTCGGGCGTCGGAAAGAGGACGGGCCGGCGGCCGTCCAGGCCGATCAGGAAGAGTCGTCCGTTTCGCCGTTCGAGGGCGGCGAAATCCCCGGTGCGATATCGCAGCAGGGGTGCGAACGGATTGCGCCCCCCGGTCAGCGTCACTTCCCCGCGCACTCCGGGCGCGCACGGCCGGTCTTCCCCATCGAGAATCTCGACGTAAAGATCAGGCGGCAGCACGAGATGCCCTTCCGCGGCACCCACCGCAACGATCCCCGCTTCCGTGAGCGCGTAGACGTCGAGGACGGGGCACCCGAACCGGGTCGAAAGCTCGGTCGCGTAGCCCGGAGAGAGGGCGGTGATGCTCGAAATCAGCGCCGCCGGCGCGCGGCGGAGTCCCAGCGACTCCAAGGCTGCAAAGGCGACCGGATCACCCAGGACGATCGGGGCGTGCCAGCGGTCGAGATACGCGGCGCAGTCGCCGCCCGAACGCCAGTCCGCGGGATCGAGATTCACCCGGATGCACCCGGCTTCCCGAAGCCAGGCGATGACGATCGCGGTGGTGTATGCGCCCGGATACGCCGTGAGGTTGGTCAGCGCCATCCGATCCGCCCCGCGGGGAAAGCTCACTCCGAGCGGTGCGAGGGCGTGTTCCAGCAACGGAAGGCCGCAGGCGGCCGTGAACGGGTGGGTGGGCAGCCGGGCCGGATGCCCGGTCGTGCCGCTGCTGCTGAAGACGATGAGCCGGTCGAGCGGTTCGGAGTCCGGCACGAAGTCCCAGGGGCGGGGCGCGAGGTCCTCGCGGGAGCAGGAGGGAATCTCTTCCCAGCGCGTACCCGATCGGGAGCGGCTACGGTAGAAGGGGACTTCCGCGAGGCAGTACGCGGCGAAGCCTTCGAGCCAGTCCGGCGGGTGATCGGGGCCGGCCGGCGTGTCGGACCGGAGGGATGCGGCGAAACGCTCCACCCGGTCGAGACCGCTCGCATCCAACTGTTCGCCGTTCGGCCAGTTCCAGATCGGCGCCTGCGGATCCTGACGCATCGCATGCAGGAAGCGGCGACCCTCGGGGGTGAGCAGGGGAAACCGTTCGCTTTCCGCGATCTCCGGGTGGTTCGGTCGGTCCACGGTTCACTCTCCGTACCGGGACGAGGCCTCGGCGGCGCGGGCGCGGGCCATCGCCTCGCGCACCTCGCGGGCGCGACGTTCCGCCGCCGCGGTGGCGCGGAGGATTCTCTGGCGCTCCGCGCTGTCGAGCATGGTGAGCCGGTCCGTCGCCTGCTCCGGGGATTCTCCAAGCGGCCGAAGGTCCAGGACGCGAAGGCAGAGCCGCGCCAACTCCTCGCGGCGGTCCGGGTCCTGGATCGCCGACTCCGGCTTGACCAGCGCCGCCAACTGCGCAAGGTTGGGGGAACCCGGAAGTCTCGCCATGCCCGCGGCGAGCTCCGGGTGCTCGAGAAACCAGGGATCATGGAGCATCCAGGTCACGATGGCGATCAGGCGCCGGGTGCGGGGCTGGGCGTCCCGGATCGCCGTCCGCAGGGCCAGGTCGGATTCCGGCGCCGCGTTCGGCCGGAGTACCCGCAAGAGATCGCACACCAGCGCCTCAACCGAAAGTCCCTCCTTGCCGGGGGCGTCGACCGGCCGGAGAAAGTCCTCGGGACACTCGGCGAGCCGGCGCAGCAGCGTTTCCAGCAACGGGCCTTCCTGTTTCATCGTCGCCCCCCTCCTCCGGATCCCCGGGCTGCAGGCACGCGCTCGTAGTTGTTCCGGCTGAACTCCTTCGCGAACGCCACGAGATCCTCCATCGTGGTCACGAGCGCCACATTCCAGCCCTGCTCCCGCATGCGCGCGATTTCGGGACGGCTACCCCAGGCGGCCGGGTGCAATTGCAGCACGAACGTTCCCCCACCGCGGCAGGACTGCAGCGATTCCCCGGCCACGTCCCAGCCGATCCGCCCGTCTCCCGGGTTCTGGAGCATGGAGAACATGTCGCTGTCGCTGACGATGAGGATGTGCGCCGGGCGGCTTCGGGCCGATCCGGTCGCCGCGCCGAAGGTTTCGGCCAGGCGGTGAATGCCGAAGGCATAGCCGGTTCCAAGGTATCCGGTCAGCGTGGTCAGCACCGTGGCCTCGTCGCGGACGAATCCATCGCTCGAGACCGACTTGCCGGGTTCCCCGGAGAGGACGACTTTGACGTGGGCGCCCGCGCGCAGGGCGGACAGGGCGATGATCGCTCCCGCCAGCACGGGGTAGGAAAGGGTCCGGGCGGGATCGGACATGGATCCCGAGCAGTCGACGCCGAGGTAGAGGTCGAACGGGATCCGTTCCGGGTCCGCCCCCGGGCTTTCGCCGAAGACGCGTTCGCGCGTAGTGACGCCGGGGATGACCACGGGGCTGGCGAGCAACGTGCCGAGCCAGTCGATCTGCTGCAGGGGGGCCGTCACGTCCCAGACTTCCAGTCCTTCCGGGAGCGGGTCGATGGCCTGCGGAAGGCGGCGCACGGGAAACGGCACGAGGTGCGGCATGGCACGCTCACGATAGTAGCGCGCGGCCAACGCGCGATCCTCGAGATTCACTCCGGCCGCTCGCAGCACTTCGCCATATTCGAAGGGGCCGCGGTAGTTCTTTTCCGTTTTTCGACCGGAAGCCTCGGGGGGGGTGATTCCCCCCGATCCCTGGACTTCGGCATCTTTGCCGTCCTCCGGATCCAATCCGCCGAGGGCGGCGTCCTCGGCGGGATGGATCGCGCCCGACAGCTCCTCGGGGTCGATCTCTGCCAGCCCTTCCGGCAGGCCCCCGGCGCCGGCGTCCCGCGTATCGCACCACACGTCCAACGCCCGCCGCGCCGGGGCGTCGTCCGCAATCAGATACGGAAGACAGAGGACGGCAAACCGGCCCGCACCGCCCAGCCAGTCCCGGGAGTAGCTGCGCACGAGCCGCGCCCCGAGTTGGGCGTCCTGATCGGTGCGCGCATCGGTCGGATCGAGCGCCAGCGTCCCCCGGTCCAGCCGCCAGAGCATCTCGTACGTCCGCATGTACAGGTTCCAGAGCCGGCCCCCGTTCTTGCGGGCCAGGCGACGATAAACCCCGGCGAGGTCCAGGCCTGCGCCGCGGGTCAGGCGGTCATTGATGAGAAGATCGGCGTACAGGTTCGCCACCATCGGCGCGGCGGGCTCCTGCGTGGGCAGCCCCGCGCGCGTGCGCGCGAGCAGGCGCGCGTTGTCCGTCAGGTCGCCGGGACAGTAGACGTGATGCCCGATCTCGTGGGCGAGAATCTCGCGGGCGAACTCCTCGAGTCGGTAGTCACGGACCTGTCGGAGGCTGATGACCACACTGTGGTCGACGAGCCGGATCATGGCGAAACTGCCCAGCAGGCGTTCGCGCTTCTCCTCCGCCACGGTCAGGCACCACGCCGGCTCGTGCAACTGCACGAACCGGCTCCAGGATGCAAGAGCAAGCGGCCAGGCGCGTTCCCAGGCCGCGCGCAGCGTGGCAAGATCGAGCTCTGCGGTCTCCTGATTCATCGGGCGACTCCCGGCCGGCCGATCAGCACGACGTGATGGGAGGTTGGCGTGGTGACGGCCAGGGTGAAACCGTCCCAGGCGCACGCCGACGCCCCGGCGAGGGCGGTGAATCGCACGGAGGTTCCATCCCAACGAACCGTACCATCGTCGGCCAGGGTCACCGTCGCCGGTCGAGCGGATCCCGCCCCGGGCGGGGGATCGGCCGTCCGGCACAACCACGTACCGTAGACGTCGGCCATCAGGCGCCAGGTGCCGTGTCCGTCCGTGGCGTACAACCGGTCCCCGACCGCGCGCACGGTGGGAGGACGCAGAAACTCGCCGCCGAATCCGCGGAACGCTCCCGCCGAACGGACGCACGCGGGCGGGCCCTCGGAGCGCGACTCCGCGAACGCGGATTCGACGGAGCACCACGGATTTCCGGATAGACGCCGAAGCCCCTCCGAGAGCGATTCCGCCGTCGTTTCCGCCGGGAGTCCGAGGACGGCCGCGGCCGTCTTTCGGGGCAGGCGCGCGACCGTTTCCAGCGCGATCCGGCGGAATTGCACCAGCCCCGCGAGCCAGGCGGCGACCCGGCCGCAATCGAGCCACTGCCGGAGACTCTCGCACTCCCGCGCCAACGAGGCCATGCGGACGATCCACTCCTCCGGGCGCGCCCCCCGATGCCCCGCGACGCGGCAGATCGCATTGCTCACGCACCCGGCGACCCGCAGGGGGTCCTCCGCAACCCACCGCGCTGCCGGTGGGAGCACCCGAAGCCATGCGTCGGTCACGTGGGGGTGCTTCGCCGACGGCCCGATCAAGGCCGACGCGAGGAGGTCGAGAGACACTTCGTACAAGGTGACGAGGACGGCGTCGGTCCGGCCGGGGGCAGCGGCGTGGACCGAGCGCAGGATCGGGGCCACACGGTCGCGCAGGTGTTCCAGGAGCGACGGCCCGTCGATCACGGTTCCCGCCAACCGGCGGGCGGCGAAGCGGGCGTTCAGCCCCTCACGCTCCCGTCGCAGCGACTGGACGAGGACGGCATCCGCCGGCGTTTCGCTCGACCGCGTCACGGGCGAATCCCCCGTCCGACGTCCCGGGCCTGCCTCATTCCTTCCACTCCAGCCAGCGCAGGTAGTTCGTGTATCGCTGGTGCAGGTATTTCAACTTGAGGACGTCGTCGAACATGGGCGCGTAGAACTTCCGGCTCCGGCTCCATTCCTTGAGAACACGTTCGATCTTCACCAATCGCGAGCGCACCTCCTTCTGCGGCACCCCTTCCAGTCCCTTGGCGAACTCGCCCGTGTGTTCCGCCACCGGATCCTGCCGGTCCAGGTCGAGACGCTCGTACTCCGCGCAGGCTCGATCGAACATCTCGCGAATCCAGCCCACCTTGTCGGTCCGCAGCGCGCCGTTCTCCGGCGACTCGAAATACGGGCAGTCGCCGTCCTGGATCAGCTTGTCGTGCAGGACGAACGGGAGCAACTGGCGGACGTCCTCGAGGGTGACCTCCCTCGACCCGCGGAAAAAGGCCATCGCCTTGACGAAGACGAGCGTGGTCATCAGGCTCCGGACCGACAGGCCGTTCCGGCTCTGCGCGCCGATGTCCTTCTGCCGGTCCTTGCCGGTCTCCCGCGAAGTGATCTGCGACCACTCGACGGCGGCGAGGCGGGCGGTGTCCTTGGTCTTGTACTCGAACTGGGCGGCGGCGGGATCACAGAACTCGAACTGGCCCGCGAAAAACTCGAGCCGGCGCAGGATCGGGGCGGGGAGTTGGACGCGCCGGATCTCCCGATTCATCCGATCCCACTCCTCGCCGGTGAAGATGATTTGCGGGGGCACGATTTCCTCCGGACGCACGTCCGCCTCCACGCGGGCGAGCAGGTCCCCCAGGAACCGCGTGTTGAAATGGAGCGCCTTGACGACGATGTCGATGCGGTCCCGCAGGGCCTCGATCACCTGATAGGTTCCCCCACCCGCGTCGTCGTTCGCGGTCAAGTACCAGGCCGCATCCGGGCATTCGTAAGTCTGATCGAACAGCTCGGCATAATTGTCGGCCATCAGCGTCAGCAGAGCCGACTGAGTCCGCGTGGGGATCCGGTTGTACTCGTCGATGATCCGCACGCGCATGCCGAGCCACTTGCGCCAGCCGATGGCGATCTGGTCCAGGCTCTCGGCCTTCACCATGTCCGCCGGCAGGGGGCTTCCCAGCAGGTCGGCCACCGTCATCTGCGGCTGTCCCTTCTGGATGGCCCGGCGGACTTCCCGCACGGGGTATCCGGCCAGCACCCCCATCAGGATTGCGCTGGACGTCTTGCCGCGGCCGGGCCCCCCGACGAGCAGACACTTGGCGCGCGCGGCAAAGGTGAGAAGCGGCAGGAGGACGAAGCTGCAATAGCTCTGTCCGGACGGGAGGGTGACCACGCCGCTCGAGTCGCCGAAGCGGTAACTCTGGGACGGCCCGTCGTGGTACTCGATGTCGTAGAACGGGCTCAGAATGGCGTGATTGACGATCCAGAAGTAGGCCTGCCGCAGCTTCTCGTCCAGCGGCAGCGCCGCCCCGGCGCCCGGTTCCGCCTGCACCTCGACGGGGCCCTGGTACAGGTCAGCGACGTCGAACTCTCGGGCCGCGGGCGGGACATGCGGATTCGTCGGCGCCTCGGACACATGCTGGTGCGGCTTTTCGGGCATCGAAACGACCTCCGTCAACTCCCGGGCCTCGGGTCCCTGCCGGACTCCCCGCGCCGCGCGTCTCCCGCGGAAACCGGGGGACGGCCCAGGACGGGAAGGGCGACGCGAGCCTGGAATTTATCGAATGGGTGGGTGGCGTGGCAATCGTCGCACGCCGGCGCCCGGGCGCGCTTCCGTGCATGCGAAAACCTCGCCGGCAACGCGGCGAGGGCGCCGGGCTCGAACAGATCCCGGATCGGCACGCCGTAGTCGGCTACGGTGTACGGACAGGGAGAGGCGCGTCCTTGCTCGTCGACGAATAGGAATCCCCGACCGGGATCGCAATCGGCCACGGGGACAGGTTTCCCCGCCGACGCGCAGGCAATCCGATCCAGCCAACGGTCGCTGCCGAGCAGTCGGAGCCCGCGCTCCGCCATCGCCCGACGCAGCCCGGGGAATCGCGCGCGAAATCGTTCGACCTGATCGGGCTGAAGGCAATGGTCGCGATGAAACTCGGGGCGTTCGTTCCCGCCGAGCGGATTGAACGTGAGCGCCCGGATCCCCCACGCCGCCATCTCCTCGCAGAACCCGTCGAATTCGTCGATGTTGTCGCGCATCAGGACGTGGTTCACGCGCAGCGTGAGGCGTCCGGCGCCGTCTTCCGCGCGCAATCGGGCCACGTTGGCGCGCAGCCGGGCGAACGCTCCCGGACAACCGCGCACGCGGTCATGAACCCCGGCAAGCCCGTCGACGCTGACCGTCACCTGCTCCCAACGCTCGATCAGCCCGCGCCGCACGCCGCGGTCGGCCAACCGCCCGCCGTGGGTCGTCACGCCCAGGCGAAGTTCGTGGCGATCCCGGAACACCGACGCCAGCCGCGGCAGGGCCGGCCATTCGAGCGGCTCCCCTCCCAGCCAGCACACCAGCACGCTCGTTCCGGACTCGTCCCGGAACCGGGCGAGCGCATCCGCGAAGCGCTCCAGCAACCCCGGATCGGCCCCGACCCGGGGCCGCTGGACATCCCGGCTGTATCCACAGAAGCCGCAGGCCAATCCGCAACCGGTGTGGCCGCGAATCACGACGACGAGTTCGCCGCCGCGGGCACCCGGGTCGACGCCGTCCACGCTCGCTCCCTATCCTCCCGCCGACCCGACGGCGCCGACGGCCGGCCACTCCTGCCCCTGCCGGAAGCCGACCGTCCACAATCGCAGCCCCCGCGCGGCGAGGACCAGCAGGACCACGTACAGCAGGCTGATGAAGCGCACCTCTTTCGCGTAGTAGAGGCCGATTCCCACGACGTCGACGACGATCCAGTAGATCCAGCTTTCCGTGCGCTTCATCGCCATCAAACCCATGGCGGTGAAGCTCATGACGGTGGTGGCGGCATCGAGCCAGGGAAACGACGCCGGTTCGGGGAACAGGACGGGCCACCAGAGATGGACCCGGGTCATCGCCGCACCCCACAGCAGCGACACGGCCAGGGTCGCAGCCAGCACGCATGCGGCCGATCGACCGCCGCTGAATCGGACCCCCGCAACGGCGCCCCCGTCGCGTGGGGATCGGGACCAGGTCCACCACCCGTAGACGCTGGCCGCCAGGTAGTAGACCTGCTCGATCGCGTCGGAGTAGAGCCGAATCTGCCAGAACAGCCACAGAAAGAGGAGTACGGCCACGATCCCCACCGGCCAGGTCAACACGCGCCGGCGGGCGATCAGCCAGACGGACCACAGGTACAGGATCGTCCCGAGAAACTCGATCCCACTCAGCGGATAGCCGAGCACCGTGAACAGGGCGTGGTCGACGCGCAGGAAGTCGCTCACCGGTCGTCCGTCCCTTCCGCGGTGGCGGACGTCCGGGCCGGCTCGAAGGCCAACCCCTCCGCCGGATTGTCGTACTTCCGGAACCGTTCCAGCACCCGGCGAACCTGCGCCACTCGCGTGTCGAGGTCGCCCCGGAGAATCCGGTACGGGATCTTCCGCTCCGCCAGGTCGGACAGGATCCGCCGTTGGAAGGACAGGCGCTCGACCTCGCCGGAACGGTCCCACGTATCCGCGCAGGGAATGTCGACATCGCACACGAACACGAGGTCGTATCGCGAAGAGGCCTCCATGGCGAGTTCCGCCAACCGGGGGAGCGCGTTCCCATGGTAGGCGCGCGCGAACGTATACGTGGTGAGGGCGTTGGTGTCGGTAAACAAGACGCGGTCGGCCTGCGGAAGCAGGGCCTCCTCTCGCTGCCGGTGCGTTTCGGCAATCTCAACCAGTTGTTCGGGCGTAAGCCGGCGATCGACCTGGTGACGCTCCCAATACTCCCGGCCGTACTCGGGCATCCACACCGTGCCGAATTCGCGGGCGAGCCTTCCCGCGAGGGTGGTCTTTCCGGTCGACGGGGCGCCCAGCAAGACGACGTTGGCGACGAGATCGCGGTAGACGCGGGGTGCAAGCCAGGCCCGGTGGGCATACGGATCCCGGCGGATCACGCTGGCCGAGATCGGGACGACGCGACGCTCGGGGTCGATCCGACGATCGACGGCGCCGAGGGCGCGGCTCATGTGCTCGCCGTAAAATTCGCTGGAGTAGAAGTGCGTGATCGTCCCCAGCCCGAGGCTGCGGACGAACTCCTCGTGCCGCCGACGGATGGCCGGCGCATCCCCCACCCCGGTAGGTCCGCCCCAGGCTTCCACGACGCGCACGGACGGGTGCAGGGTCCGGATCCAGTGCGCCCGGACCTGGAGCGGGACCGGCGTCGTCTCGGGACAGTCATAGATCAGGACGACGACCTCGTCCATCTCGGCGACGGCGGTGTCGATGACCCGCTGATGGCCGTGATGGAGGGGAGCGTACTTGCCGAGGGTGAGGCCGCGATTCATGGCGATTCCAGGACCCGCCCGTCCCCGGGGACCCGGCGGATCCGGCACGAACTCCGCGCCGGGCGCGTGCCGGGCGGGCGGGCCGGCGGGGGGATGATACCGCGCGCCGGCCGATGACGCTGCAGAATTCAAGCCGCCACGATCCGGAGCCGGCCGATTTGTCCCGGAACTCCGCCGGGCGCAGGAGCCGGCCGTGGGACACTCCGGATTCGTGCGCTCCCGGGCGCCGGGACGTCCCGGAATCGCCTACGTTCTCCAGCTCTGAAGCACCTTGACGTAGTTGCCCCGCTGGTAGGCGTACGGATCCGGACATTTCTCGAGGTTCATGCTCCCCTGGGCCTGCCGGAGCGATTCGTATTCGTTCTCCTCCAGCCATTCCTTCACGCCCGCCACGACGCGCCCCAGGTGCTCGGGACCGCGTTGGAGCAAGGACGAGACCAGTTGCACGGCGTGCGCACCGCAGAGCACGGCCTTCACCGCGTCCGCCGGGGAGTGCACGCCGCCGGATGCCGCCAGTGAAAGCCTGCGGCGGCCCGACAGGATCGCGATCCAGTGAAGCCGGAGCAGCAGTTCCGAGGAGTCCGACAGGTGGAGACGGGGAACGACCGCCAGTTCCTCGAGATCGAGATCCGGTTGATAGAACCGATTGAACAGGATTAGGCCGGATGCCCCTGATTCTTCGAGCCGGAGCGCCAGGTGTGCCAGGGAGGAGTAGAAGGGAGACAGCTTGACCGCGATCGGGATCGACACCGAGTCCTCGACGGCCTCCAGGATCTCCACGAGGCGGCGCTCGATCACCCCGGAGGTTTCGGCCGGATCGGTGGCCACGGAGTACATGTTGAGTTCGAGCGCATCCGCCCCGGCCTCCTGGATCTTCTTCGCGTATTCGATCCATCCGCCGGTGGTGATTCCGTTGAGCGAGGCGATGACGGGCACGTCGACCGCGCCGCGGATGGCGCCGATCTGTTCCAGGTAGGCGTCCGGGGACAGGGCGTAGTCCGTCGCCGGAGGAAAGTAGGAGGTCGCCTCCGCGTGCTGGCCCTCTAGGGCCTCGACGTAACGGGAACGGCCCCGTCGCTCTCCTTCGATCTGCTCCTCGAAAAGGGAGTGCATGACGATGGCCGAAGCCCCGGCATCCTCCAGGCGACGGACCGTATCGAGGTCGTCCACCAGGGGGGAGGCTCCCGGCATGAAGGGGTGCTTCAGCGGCAGACCCAGGTATGTGGTCGCGAGGTCCATGACGATCCCTTCCATCCCAGAGGTCTACGGTTTTGCTGCGCTGTCCCCGGAACCCGGTTCCTTCTCCGCCCCGGGCGCCTTTCCGGAATCCGCACCGGCGGGAGAACCCGGCGGCCCGGCCGTGTCGGCTGCGCGGGCCCCCGATCCCTCCGGCGCCTCGCCGATGGCCATCCTTTCCATCCGCTCGTACTGGGACCGCACCTGTTGCTGGGCCTTCGCGAGCAGTTCCCGGAAACGCTCCGGGTCCTGTTGCTGGACCATCCGATACCGGGTCTCGTTGAGGACGTAGCGCCCGAGGTCCACCCGCGGCGGGCCGGAGTCGAGGCGCAGGGGAGCTCCGGCCCCGGCGGGCGTCGTCGGGTCGTACCGGAAGAGCGGCCAGTGGCCGGAGTCGACCGCCAGCTTCTGCTGTTCCGCGCCCAGCGACAGGTCATAGCCGTGGGCGATGCACGGGCTGTACGCCAGGATCAGCGCCGGCCCCGGGAAGGCCTCCGCCTCCTGGAAGGCCTTGACGGTTTGCGCGTCGCGCGCGCCGAACGCGACCCGGGCGACGTAGACATTGCCGTACGCCATCGCCATGTGCGCGAGGTCTTTCTTGCCGGTCGCCTTCCCCGCGGAGGCGAACTTGGCCGCGGCCCCCATCGGGGTGGCCTTGGACTGCTGCCCGCCCGTGTTCGAGTAGACCTCGGTGTCGAGCACCAGGATGCGGACATCGCGACCGAGCGAGAGCACGTGATCGAGTCCGCCGAAGCCGATGTCGTACGCCCAGCCGTCGCCGCCGACGATCCAGACCGTTTTGCGGACGAGGTGGTCGGCGACGCGCTCCAGGCGTCGAGCCTCCGGTGACGGGATGCGCGCCAGCCGCCGGCGCAGGTCCGCGACGCGGGCGCGCTGCGCCGCGATGGCGGCTTCGCCCCCGTCGTCGGCCGCCAGCAACGCATCGGCCAACTCGCGACCGATCGGTTCGGCGAGCGCCCCGACGAGTCGCCGCGCCTGCTCCCGCTGACGATTGACCGCCAAGCGCAGCCCAAGGCCGAATTCTGCGTTGTCCTCGAACAGCGAGTTGGACCACGCCGGACCGCGCCCGTCCCGGTTTCGCGTGTACGGCGTCGTCGGCAGGTTTCCGCCGTAGATGGAAGAGCACCCCGTGGCGTTCGCGATCACCAGGCGGTCGCCGAACAACTGCGTGAGCAGTTTGATGTACGGCGTCTCTCCGCACCCGGCGCACGCCCCGGAGAACTCGAAGAGTGGTTCCAGGAATTGCGACCCCTTGATGTCGAGTTTCAGGCGGCCGCGATCCAGTTCCGGCAGGGCGAGGAAGAACTCCAGGTTGGCGCGCTCGGCGGCGCGCAAGGGCGCTTGCGGCGCCATGTCGATCGCCTTGTGGCGGGGGTTTGCCTTGTCCTTCGCCGGGCACACCTGGACGCAAAGTCCGCATCCGGTGCAGTCCTCGGCCGCCACTTGCAACGTGTAGAGAAGGCCCTTGTACTCCGGTCCCTTCGCCTCGATCGACAGGAAGGTGTCCGGCGCTCCCGCGCGGTGCCGAGGCTCGTACGCCTTGGGCCGGATGGCCGCGTGGGGGCAGACCAGAGCGCACTTGTTGCACTGGATGCAGAGGGGGGCATCCCAGACCGGAATCTCGTCCGCGAGATTTCGCTTCTCCCACCTCGCCGTGGCCGTAGGCCAGGTACCGTCCACGGGGAAGGCGCTGACCGGAAGCAGGTCCCCCTTCCCTTCGAGCATGACCGCACTGACGCGCCGCACGAAATCGGGCGCTTCCGCCGAAACGATCGGCGAGCGGGCGGCCGCGGCCGTCACCCGGCCGGGGACCGGAATCTCCTTCAGCCGCTCGAGCGCGCCGTCCACCGCCGCCTCGTTGCGCTTCACGACCGACTCGCCGCGCCGACCGTAGGTCTTGCGGATGGCGTCCTTGATGCGCTCGATCGCCTGCTCCTTCGGCATGACTCCGGAGAGTGCGAAGAAGCAGGTCTGCAGGATGGTGTTGATCCGCCCCCCCATCCCCACCTCGCGGGCGAAGGCATCCGCGTCGATCGCGAAGAGGCGCAGGCGTTTCTCCAGAATCCCCTCCTGGACCTCCCGCGGCAGGTAGTCCCAGACCCGGTCCGGCGCATGCGGAGCGTTGAGAAGGAGCGTTCCTCCCGGTTCCGCGCATCCGACGACGTCGACCTTGTCGAGGAAGCCGAACTGATGGCAGGCGACGAACCCGGCGCGACGGATCAGGTACGGCGCGCGCACCGGGCGCGGACCGAACCGGAGGTGCGAGATGGTGGTCGCCCCGCTCTTCTTCGAGTCGTACACGAAGTACCCCTGCCCCCAGCGGCCCTCTTCGTCGGCGATGATCTTGATCGAGTTCTTGTTCGCGCTGACGGTCCCGTCCGCGCCGAGACCAAAGAAGATCGCGCGCACCGTATCCGCGCTCTCCAGGTCGAACGATTCGTCGATCGTGAGGGACAGACCCGTCACGTCGTCGTTGATGCCGACGGTGAACGGGTTTCGCGGCGCTTCCCGGCCCAGTTCGTCGAAGACCGCCTTGACCATCGCCGGGGTGAATTCCTTCGAAGAAAGTCCGTACCTCCCCCCCACGACCTCGGGAATCCCGCCCTTGCGCCCGCGGCCCCGCGCGTAGAGGGCCGCGACGACGTCCAGGTAGAGCGGCTCGCCGGTCGCCCCGGGTTCCTTGGTCCGATCGAGCACGGCGATTCGACGCACGGACTCCGGGAGCGCGGCAACGAAGTCGGCCGCGGCAAACGGCCGGTAGAGACGGACCTTCACCACCCCCACCCGCTCCCCTGCCGCGGTCAGGTGATGCGCCGCCTCCTCCGCCGTCTCCGCCCCGGACCCCATGAGCACGATCACCCGCTCGGCAGCGGGGTGCCCGACATAGTCGAACAGGCGATAACGACGTCCGGTGATCGAAGCGAATTGGTCCATGGTTTCCTGCACCCGGCCCGGACAGGCATCGTAGAACCGGTTACACGCTTCCCGCGCCTGGAAGAAGGTGTCCGGATTCTGCGCGGATCCGCGCAACACCGGTCGGTCGGGCGTCAACGCCCGCGCGCGATGCTCCGCGATCCGCTCCTCGTCGAGCATGCGCCGCAACTCTTCGTCCCCGAGCAGGTCGATCTTGGAAAGCTCGTGCGACGTGCGGAACCCGTCGAAGAAGTGCAGGAACGGGATGCGCGTGACCAGCGTCGCCGCATGGCCGATGCAGGCGAAATCCTGCGCCTCCTGCACCGATCCGGAGGCGAGCAGGGCCACGCCGGTCTGCCGGCAGGCCATCACGTCGGAATGGTCGCCGAAGATCGAGAGCGCATGGGTCGCGACCGTTCGGGCGGCCACGTGAAGACACAGCGAGGTCAATTCCCCGGCGATCTTGTAGAGATTGGGGATCATCAGCAGGAGGCCCTGCGAGGCGGTGAAGGTCGTCGCCAAGGCCCCGCCCTGGAGTGCTCCGTGCACTGCGCCGGCCGCCCCCCCTTCGGATTGCATTTCAACCACCTCCGGGATGTCACCCCAGAGATTGGTCCGACCCGCCGCCGACCATTCGTCCGCAAGCTCTCCCATGGCCGACGAAGGCGTGATCGGGTAGATCGCGATCACCTCGCTCGCGCGATACGCCACAGACGCCGCCGCTTCGTTCCCGTCGATCGTCGAGCGCGTCACAGCCTGGATGTCCTTCGTCATGGGATCGATTCCCCCTCCCCGGATTGTGTCCCCCCCTGCGGAAAGGCCCGCGGGAGATCGGTGGTTCTTCCGCAAGGGCCGTGCCCAGAAATGAGAATTGCCCAGGTGGCTTCCGGGACCCGGGGATCCGTCGCATCCGGACGGTCAATACCGGAACCCGGATCCGGTCTCCGCCGGCCCACGCGCGCCCGGTGCGCGGAATTCTGCGCCCGGCGCGGGATATTCCCCAGGGTACGGGCTCGCGGAATCGCTTCCCATCGGCGGCACGGGCCATCGACGCACGGCCTCTTTCTCCTGACCTGCGGCCCCGCGCCCGGGGGCGACTGTGCCACGGGCGAGATCCCCACGCCCGCGCCGACCCCCGGGTGGAACACTCTTCGAACTCCGGGCCCTGCCCGGGCCCCCGGACAGGTCGGGAATGCGGGTGGACGGACGCTCCGCCTGAATTCGTCGGGAGCACCCCTCGCCGGCGCGCGCCGTGCCGAGGCACGGGTTCCTCGGCCACGACCGCGGCGCCCTCGCGTCTTCGGGGCCATCCTCCGCTCGAGCGCCGCGTTGACGCGGCGGTTCGGGGAGTGCTACAAGAGGTGGAGACATGACCGGACCGAGTGGGGCAGACGCTTTCCCCGATTCACGTTCGACCCTCGACGGCCCCGAGCCCTGCTCCTTTCGGCGGGCCAAACGACCCCCGCAGCGTGACGAACCTTCCTCCCGTCCCTCCGGACCTGCCTGGATGGAAATCGGCAATGCGCAACACTCTCGCCTCCCTGATTCTGCTGATCGTGGCCCTCTCGCTTCCCGCTTCGGCACAGATGGAGCCCGAGAGCGAGGGGGAAGCCCCGCCGCAGGATCCCCGGACGGCCGAGGCGGGCGCCCGATTCGAACGGGCCCTGATGCGGTTGAGCATGCCCGAGAACGCGAGCCCCGAGGAGCGGAAGTCTCGTGCGGAGGAAGCGGTGGTCGGCCTGCGCGAGGTGATCCGGGACTATGGAGACACCTCCCTTTTCGGCATCGCAAAGTTCAATACGGGAGTGGTCCTGTGCGATCACCTGGAACGGTATGACGAGGCGATCGCGGAGTTCCAGGAGTTGATCGACAGCGCCGTGGACGACAAGGATCCGACGGGGATGTTGATGAATCCGTTCCGCAATTACCGGCATCATTCCTGGCGGATGATGTCGACTTGCCTCGAGCGATTGGGGCGTCCGGGCAAGGCGGTGCAGGCGATCTTCCGCGCCAGAAGCGCGTACATCGCAGACTGCGGCACCTGTCAGGCGGGAATGGAGAAGTCGACCCACAAGCGCCTGGTGGCGCTCGTCCAGGCGATGGCAGCGGGCACGACGGAGGCCGACGTCGATACGGTCCTCGCGGAGGGCGGGCGGTCGGAGCGGTTTCTCCTGCGCCTGGGGCGAAAGCTGAAGGAGCGCGGGCTGGACGGGGATGCCGGAACGCTGCTCGGCGCGGTGACGAAAGAGTTCGCCGGGACCGAAGAGGCCCGCGAGGCCGCGGCGGATCTGGGCGGCGGGAAATAGGGCGGGTCGAATCGGCCGCCGCGACTATTCGCGCAGCCGGAACTCCTCGTCATCGTCCTCCAGGTCTCCCTGCCGTTCGATGGCGCGTTCCAGGCTTGCGGTGTAGTTGAGTATCCCATGGTCCGCAAGCGAGCGAAGTCCCACTCGATTGCGCCGAAAATACGGAAACGTCAGGAAGTAGCGGGTGATGGCGAAAATGCGGTCGGCGAGCAGCAGGAGCGCGACCGGGTCGGTCCGAAGCTTTCCGCGTGCGGTCAGGTAGCGGTGGACCCCCAGGTGGCGGAAGCCGAGCCAATCGGGGGGCATGGAGGGAACGATGTCGCAGCAATGCACGAACCGCTGAATGCCCACGCCGGCGAGGAGCGTATCGAGTCCCGCATCTCCGACGCGGGGGGAACCGAAGGTGAAGACCGCCGCGGGCCGGCGCCGCGCCGCGGCAAGGGTGGCCAACGCGGCGCCCAGGCTATGGCCGGTGTACCAGACGGGGACTCCGGCGCCGTCGAGTTCCGCGATGCGCGGTTCCACGCGATCCCAGACTTGCGCCAGGGCGTCCCGGAAACCGAGGTGGACGCGGGCGCCTTCCCGGAACGGGGCGAGGGGGAAGGTGAGGTCGGCCTTGACGTCGTCCCAATCGTGGGCCTGCGTTCCGCGAAAGGCAAGCACCGCGAAACCGTCCGCGCGCGCCAGGTACCCTTCGGTGCCGCCCTGGAGGTAGAACTCGAGCAACTCCCACCCCACGCGCGCCAATTCGCGACGGACTCCCTCCTCCTCGTAGTAGGCCAGGTGCGCGGCGTTGCTCAACCACCAGGCGTTGACGAGGTCCAGGTCGCGCGCCTCCGGACGGAAGCGCGGCATCCGGTCCGCGTGGACGAACACGGGGCGCATCTGCGGACGAAAGAGCGCATCGAGCGTGAAGTCGTACGGCATGGCGGGGGCGGATTCTAGGCCCGACCGGGCGCCGCGTCAAGCGCCCGGACTATGGATTGACTTCCCGCGCGCCCACCCCTGTAATGGGCATCGTTCCTGTTTCCCCCTGGATACGAGGAGGTCACATGTCCACGACCTGGTCCCGCCGCGAACGC
Source organism: uncultured Planctomycetia bacterium (assembly GCA_964632945.1). Classification (GTDB taxonomy): domain Bacteria; phylum Planctomycetota; class MHYJ01; order WSZJ01; family CAZWCX01; genus CAZWCX01. The sequence continues at coordinate 34,382 of CAZWCX010000072.1, forward strand.
CTGCTCCTGGCCGCGGTTCTGACGCTCGCCGCACTGCTCCTGGTGGAGTCGACTCGCGGCCTCGCCCCGGAGGCCCACGCCCAATCCGCCCAGGCGGTGCAGGACCTCCTTTCCAGTCCGCCCGACTTTCGTCCCTTCCACATTTGGGGGGACGGGGACGGCCGCGTGTTCGCCTCCGATGGGTACGGCATCTACAAGTCGTCCGACCACGGAAATCCCGGAACATGGCAGCTGGTGCTCCGATGACCGGCCTTTCTCTTTACAGTGCCGACGTCGCGAACCTATGCTGAGTTCAACGATCCCGAACGGCCCTCGAGGAGTCCCGGACGTGACCGCGAACCAATCCCGGTTCTTCCTCTGCCTGGCCCGGCGCATCGTGCCGGAAAGCGAAACGCTCGACGAGGCGGGCCGGCAGCGCTTCCTGACCATCATCGGCGACGCCCTGGCGACGCGGACGCCGAAGATGCGCAAGCAGGTGGCGATCTTTCTGAAGATGATGCGGTGGCTGCCGGCCATGCGTTACGGCCTCCCGCTCGACAAGCTGGCCCCCGAGCGTCAGGACGCCGTGCTCCGATGGTTCCAGGACCATCCTCGCGCGCTCCTGCGCAAGGGGTTCTGGGGGATCAAGGCCCTCGTCTACATGGGGTACTACGGCCGCCCCGAGGTGCACGAGCGCCTCGGTTACCGACCCTCCACTTCGGGAAACGAGCTGCTCCATGCACGTTAAGGACTTCGACATCGTCATCATCGGCTCCGGCGCAGGCGGGGGAACCGTCGCGAAGGAGCTGTCACCCCTGTGCAAGGACGGCGTGCGGATCGCCGTCCTCGAATGGGGTCCGAAGTTCCGCGAGGAGGAGTACACCGGTCGCGAAGTCGAGATGGCCCAGAAGCTCTATTTCGACGGCGGCGGATTCCTCACCCGGGACAAGGCGATGACGCTGGCGTTCGCGAAGGCCTACGGCGGATCCACGGTGGTCTACACCGGCACCTCGCTCACGCTCCCCAAGGAAACGCTGCATCGCTGGGGGGTGAAGGCGCTCGACCACGACGATCTGCTGCGACGCTCCCGAAAATACATCGAGGAGAATCACGTCCATCTCCTGGAGGAAGACCGGATCAACGACAACAATCGGCTCTTCCGGGAAGGATGCAAGTCGCTCGGCTACCGCGTGGAGCAGTTTCCGATCAACGTCAAGGGATGCCGGGGATCGGGGATGTGCAACCTCGGCTGTCCGAACGCGGCCAAGCAGGGCACCCACCGGGTTCAACTGCCCGAGGCGGAGCGCAACGGGGTCGAGGTGGTGACCAAGTGCCGCGTGCACCGTCTGGAACATCAGGACGTGGTCGCGACGGTCGAGGATACCCCGGTCGGCTACCCGTCCGCGTGGGGTCCGGGGGAGTACCGGATCCGGTCCAAGGTGGTGGTGCTCGCCGCGGGGGCGGTACACAGCCCGGCGATCCTCTTGAGATCGCAGATCCCGGCCGGCCTGCCGATGCTGGGTCGATTCTTCACCTGCCACCCGGCGCTGATCCTGGTGGCGCAGCATGCCCAGCCGATCACCAACTACCACGGCCATCCGAAGAGCTACTACTGCGACCAGTTCGTCGATTCGAAGAAGTTCCTGCTTGAAACCTGCATGTACTTTCCGTTCGTGACCGCAAAGAACCTGGCCGGCTTCGGCGCCGACCACAGCCGTCTGGTCGGGCGGATGGACACGCTGCAGATGATCCTCGTGCTGGCGATCGACGAAGCCCGGTACGAGAATCACGTGACGATCGACCGCAAGGGGACGCCGATCGTGGACTACCGCCTGAAGGAAGACGTCCTCGATTCCCTCTACGAGTCGATGAAGACGAGCGCGCGAATCTTCTTCGCGGCGGGCGCGGAGCGTGTCCACGCGCCGGCGTCGAGCAAGTTCCTGATCGAGCGGAGCGAGCAGGACCGGCTCGACGAACTGATCCGCCGCGAGGAGCTCAAGCCGGGCAAGGTATCGATCTCGGCCGCGCACCTGATGGGCGGCTGTCGCATGGGGACCGACGTGGCGGACTCGGTGACCGACGAATGGGGCCAGGTGCACGGCGTCCCGTGGTTGTACGTGGCGGACGCGAGCCTGTTTCCCAAGGCGGCGGAGATCAACCCGTACATCACGATCATGGCGCTGGCCGACCGCGTGGCCGAGCGGATCCGCGACCGCGCGCGGGATCTCCTCAAGTAGCGTCTCCCCGCGGGGAGAAACGGAAGCGGGGGCCCGGCCGCCGCCCGGCCCCCCCCCGGGGTAGCCCCCAATGTCGGGTCTCCCCGGGGGTAGAACCGTACGGGGGGCCCGCACGTCGGCGGGGCCCCGCGGCGTTTTCTCCCGGGACATGCAATGACCTGGCCCGGGCTAGTAGCGGGGCGCGCCGGCCCCGGCAGCCTCCTCCTTCTCCGGGATCTCGGTGATCAGCGCCTCGGTGGTCAGCAGCAGCGACGCGACGCTGGCCGCATTCTGCAAGGCGACCCGGACGACCTTCTTCGGATCGATGACGCCCGCCTTCACCAGGTCTTCGTACTCGAGCGTCTGGGCGTTGAAACCGTAATTCGCGTCCTTCGACTCCTTCACCGTGGCCACGACGACGTCCCCGTCGAGGCCGGCGTTGTCCGCGATCTGGCACAGGGGCGCTTCCAGGGCGCGGGAGACGATATCGACCCCGACCTGCTCGTCGGCATCCTCGAGCTTGAGCTTGGAAAGAGCCTTCTGGCAGCGCAGCAGCGCCACGCCGCCGCCGGGAACGATCCCCTCCTCCACCGCCGCGCGGGTCGCGTGAACCGCGTCCTCGACGCGGGCCTTCTTCTCCTTCATCGCCACCTCGGTCGCGGCGCCCACATTGATCTGCGCCACACCGCCCGACAGCTTGGCCAGACGTTCCTCGAGCTTCTCCCGGTCATAGTCGGAGGTGGTCTGCTCGATCTCGCGGCGAATCTGCGCGATCCGGCCCTGCACCTTCTTGGTGTCGCCGGCCCCCTCGATGATCGTCGTGTTCTCCTTGTCGACGACCACCTTCTTGGCGCGCCCGAGCTGCTTGAGGTCGATCTTCTCGAGCTTCATCCCGAGGTCCTCGAAGATCGGCTCGCCGCCGGTCAGGATGGCAATGTCCTCGAGCATCGCCTTGCGCCGGTCGCCGAAGCCGGGGGCCTTCACCGCACACCCCTCGAGGGTTCCGCGCAGCTTGTTCACCACCAGCACGGCAAGGGCCTCGCCCTCGATCTCCTCCGCGAGCACCAGAAGCGGTTTGCCCGCCTGGGCCACCTTCTCCAGGAGCGGCAGGAAGTCCGCCACCGCGGAGAGCTTCTTCTCGTGAATCAGGATGAACGGGTCCTTGAGCACGACCTCCATCGCTTCCAGATCGTTCACGAAGTGCGGAGAGACGTAGCCCTTGTCGAACTGCATCCCCTCGACCCAGGTGACCTCGTCGTCCATGCCCTTGCCTTCTTCGACCGTGATCACCCCGTCCTTGCCGACCTTGTCCATGGCGTCCGCAATCTTCTTGCCGACTTCCACGTCGTTGTTCGCCGCCACCGTCCCGACGTTGGCGATCTGCGACTTCTCCTTCACCGGGATCGCAATCTTCGCCAGCTCCTTGGTCACGCATTCGACCGCCGCGTCGATCCCCCGCTTCAGGGAGATCGGCCGGGTCCCGGCCGCGACGTTGCGCAGCCCCTCGACGTAGATGGCCTCCGCCAGCACCGTCGCCGTCGTGGTCCCGTCGCCCGCCACCGTGCTCGTCTTCGACGCGACTTCCTTCACCATCTGCGCGCCGAGATTCTCGCACGCGTCCTCGAGATCCATCTCCTTCGCCACGGTCACTC
>CAZWCX010000073.1:0-16168 GCA_964632945.1 uncultured Planctomycetia bacterium
CGGCGGGCTGCCGCGAACCCGGCCCGGCGGCGCCGGCGCGCCCGGCCGGACCGGTCCCGCGGGAGCGGCCATCGGACGGCGCCCCGATCGCGGCCGTGCCGAACCCGATCGACGACCCGCGGCTGCTCGATCCCTACTTGCGTCACGTCCTTCGGCTCGCCGAGCCCGGGATGGCGGGGCGACCCACCTGGGGACCCGAGGCCGCGCCCGCCCGCGACTACCTGATCGAGGAATTCGCCGCGCTCGGATTCGCGCGCGTGCCGCAACTGACCGCGTCGCCGGCTCCGCAGTTGATCGAGCAGGCCTTTCCCGTGCGGATCGAACGGCTTGGCGCCGGCAATCTCCTGCGCTGCAAGTTTGCGGAGGATCGCGCGACCACCATTCACATCGGCAAGATCGGTCGAACCTTTCTGCCGCTGAATGCCTCCGCCAACGCGCAGGCGAAGGGGGCGATCCTGTTCGTCGGGTTCGGTGTCGAGGCCCCCGAGATCGGGCTCGACGACTACCGGGACCAGGTGGTGGAAGGAAAGATCGTGTTCGTGCTCGACGGCCTGCCCCTGGCGCTGCGCCAGGCGGCCCATGCGGCGGGCGCGGCGCGGGTGCCGGAGGGGGCGCTGCCGCCGCCCGATCTACGCGCCGAGCCGGGTTGGAAGGCGGCGCTGGCGCAGCGGCGCGGCGCAGCCGGTTTCGTACTTCTGGTCCCGGACCCGGTTCCCGCGCCGCACCCGGACGGATCGCCGGGAGCGATTCCGCCGGGAGGGTTGCCGCTGGAGTGTCCCGCCGCGGCATGGGACGAGCACCTGCCGGCGCGCGCCCGCGCGCGCATCGACTCCGCGGACGGACGCGCGACCGGATCGACCCCCCTCTTCGTCGCGGTTGGGATGCAGTCCCGGCAGGCCCGTCCGGAGCCGCCGCTGCGCATTCCGTGCGCGGTGGCGCCGCTGTCGCTCGCCGCCCGCATTCTCGCTCTCCCGGCCGCGGATTTGTCGCGGTCCGTCGAATCCGGCGACCCGGTCGCCCCGATCTCGCTGCCCCGCTCGGAGGCCTTCCTGCACGTGGCCATCGAGTCGTCCCGGGAATCGGGAACGAACCTCATCGGTTTCGTCCCCGGCGCCGACCCCGCCCTGCGCGGCGACGTCGTCCTGGTCGGGGCCCACTACGACCACCTCGGGCGGGATGGCGCCGCCCACTTTCCCGGCGCCGCCGACAACGCTTCGGGGGTCGCCGCCCTGCTCGAGACGGCCCGCGCCGTCGTGGCCGCGCCGCCACGCCGGAGCGTGTTGTTCGTCGCCTTCTCCGGGGAGGAGTGGGGACTATGGGGAAGCCGCGGATTCTGCCGGGCCCCCCCGGTGCCGCTCGAGCGCATCGTCGCCATGATCAATCTCGACATGGTCGGCACCGGCCGCGACGGCGGTTGCCACGTGATCGGCGGCCTGCGCAGCCCCGCCCTCCACCAGCGGGCGGTCGCCGCCGGGACCCGCGCCGAACTCACTCTCCGCGGCGGCATCGAGTTCGCCTTCAAGCACGGCAGCGACCACTGGCCTTTCCACGAGGCCGGCGTGCCCGCGCTCATGTTCACCACCAGCCGCTACCCCGAGTACCATACCCGCAAGGACGTGCCCGACATCGTCTCGCGCGACAGCGTGGACCGGGTCACCCGGATGTTGATCGCGCTCCTCGGCGACCTGGCCGGATCGGATGTCCGTTTCCCGGCGCCGCTCGACCTGGAAGTCCCCTACCCCAAGCGCGGCAAGTAGCCCGCGCTGCCTGGAGGCCCCATGCCCGACCGCGTCCGCTTTGCCCGGCTCCTCGTCGCCGCCTGGCTGGTTCTGGTCGTCCTCGCGCCGACGGTGGCGCAGGAGGCCGTGCCCGGGATCTGCCGGGGATTCGCGGAGGGGAAAGCGACCCGCCTGGCCGGCGTGTGGGGGGCGTATCCGTTCTCGCACGAGGCCCCGATCACGGAAGTCGTCTACCTGCCGGACGGATCCGGGGTCGTCACCGCCGACGCGGACGGTTGGATCAAGGTGTGGGACCTCGCCGGGGACCGCCCGCTCGAGAAGCGCGGCTTCCGCGTGCCCAAGACGCAGGTCTCCTCGCTGGCGGTCGCCCGCGACGGGCGCGCCGCCGTCGCCGGCGGCGCGGACGCCAAAGTCCACGTCCTCGACCTCGCCGAGGGGAAGGTCCTGCGCACGCTCGACGGACACGGGACGGTGGTCTCCTCCGTCGCCATCACCCCCGACGGCGCCCTTGCGGTCTCGGGATCCTGGGACAAGTCCGCGCGCCTGTGGGACCTCGCCACCGGCAAGGAGCGCCGCTCCTTCGTCGGCCACGCGGAGGCGATCACGGTGGTCGCCTTCTCCCCGGACGGCGCCACGGTCCTGACCGCCTCGCGCGACACCACGGTGCGCTTGTGGGACACGGCCACCGGCAGCACCCGGGTGACGCTGAAGGGGCACGAGGAGCACGTGAACGCCGCGGCCTTCTCCCCCGACGGCGCCCTCGTGCTCACCGGCGACGGCGGCGGATCGCTCCGGCTCTGGGATGCCGCCGCGGGAAAGCCGGTACGCGGGTTCGCGGGCCACACGAACAGCATCGGCTGCCTCGCCTTCTCGCGCGACGGCGCGCGCGCCATCACCGGCGGCCTCGACGACACCGTGCGGGTGTGGACGACGGCCGACGGCGCGTCGGCGCGGGTGACCGAGGGGATCGAGGGCCGGACGAACGCGACCGCCGCTTCGCCGACCGCGGACCGCGCGGTCACGGGCGGCGACGACGGACGACTGCGGCTGTGGGACCTCGCCACCGGCGCGGAGATTTCCACCCGGGCGGGTCACGCGGACGGCATCCCCTGCCTCGCCGTCTCCGGCGACGGCCTCCGCGTCGCCTCGGGATCGTTCGACACCACGGTGCGGATCTGGGAAGCCGGGACGGGCCGGGAGGCGCACGCGCTCTCGGGCCACGGCAGCAACCTCACCGCGGTCGCGCTGTCCTCCGACGGCGCGCGCGCGCTCTCCTCGGGCGACGACCGCACGGTGCGCTGCTGGGACCCGGGCGCCGGGACGGCACCGCGCACGCTGGCGGAAGACGTGGACGGCGCCCTGGCGCTGGTCTTCTCGAGCGACGGCGCGCTCGGCGCCGCGGCCTTTCCCGACGGCACCCTGCGCGTGTGGGAATTGGGAAGCGGAAAGGAGACCCGGCAGGGGCGGTCCCACGAAGGCGACGTGGTGTCGGCCTCGTTCAGCCGGGACGGGTCGCTGGTTCTGCTCACCGGCGGCGACTACCGCGCAACCGTCGCCAACGTATCGACCGGGGCGGAGGTGAAAGGGTTCGCCCGCGAGGCGGAAGCCACCCATCGCGGCGCGCTCTCTCCGGACGGCGCCTACGCCCTCGTCGGCAACGACGACGGCAGCATCGAACTCTGGGACATGCAAACGGGCCGGCCTGCGCGTTCGCTGCCCGGGCACGAGGGGAACGTCTCCATCACGCTGGCCTGCTGGTCGCCGGACGGACGGTTCGCCGTCACCGGCGCGGCGCACTCGGTGCAGGTCCTCGACATGGCGGCCAAGGAAGTCATCGACCGCCTCGACCTGTCGGGGGCGAACGACGAACCGCTGTCGCTGGCGATCGCCCCGGACGGGACCTGGTTCGTGGTCGGGACGGCGCGCGGCGTGGTCCTGAAGTTCTCGCTTACTCCCCCGCCGGCGAAGTAGGCGCGCCCGAGGCCGGCCGCTCGAACAGCATCCGCAGGGCGCCCGCGCCATCGGTCGCTCGTCGGATCTCGCGCAACCCCGCCGCGGCGGCCTCCGCCCCGATCTCCTCGGGGCCGTCAAAGTGGTGCATGAACCCGCCGCCGGGCCACGGCCGATCCCCCAGTTGGAACTCCCGATTTCCGCCCAGCAGTCGCGCCAGGGCGCGGCGCAGCGGAAACAGCCGACGCTCGCGCGGCCCCGGCTTCGCGGCCAGCGCGTCGAGCAGGAGCCGCCCGCCGGGACGCAGCCACTTGCGCACGCGCGCGAGCACGGCCACGCGCGCGTCGCGCCCGGGGATCATCCCATAGGTAATCCCCAGCGCGGTCGCCGCGTCGAACGCGCCCGCGGGGAGATCGGCCCGGCGCACGTCGACCGCGTGGACCTGCGCGTCGATCCCCGCGGCCGCGAGCCGCTCGCGCGCCCGCCGGGCGGCCGCTTCCACCCACTCGACGCCTTCGACGCGGTATCCGCGCCGCCCCAGCGCAAGCATCTCCCGCCCGCCGCCGGCGAAGAGGACCAGCACCCGACCCCCGGGGGAAAAGGACTCTTCGACCCAGGCGGCTTCCTCCGCCCCCAAGTCCTCCTCGTGCGCCCACTCCGTCGGCCTCGCCTCACAAAACCGAAGCAACGCCGCTTCCAGATCCTCGCGGGACAACAGCACCGGCCGCAGCGAATCGAGAAACCGGGCCGCCTCTTCCAGAAGCATCCCCAGCGCCAGGCGCGCGCGTCGCGGTGGTCGGGAGGGACGGATCGGCGGGTCCGGGCTCACCCTTGCCAGCGCCCCGGCACCGGCTTGCCGCAGTCGGGGCATGCGCCCGCGGCCATGCGGTTCGCCAGGATCCGATACCCCACGCGCTCGACCACGAGGGCATCGCAGTGCGGACAGTAGGTGTTCTCGAGCGTGCCTACCCGGCCGGGCAGGTTGCCGGCGTAGATGAATCTCAGCCCCGCCTCGATCCCCGCATCGGCCGCGATCCGGAGATGCTTCGAAGTCGTGGCCCCGCGGTCGGTCATCTTGTAATCGGGGTGGAACGCGGTCACATGCCAGGGAATGTCCTTGGACAGCCCGGCGAGGAAGCGGGCGATTTGCCGCAGCTCGTCCGGGGAGTCGTTGAACCCCGGAATCACCAGCGTGACGATCTCGACCCAGAAGCCGAGCTCGAGCAGCATCGTGATCCCGTCCAGGATGTTCTGAAGCGGGGCGCCGAGGAAACGGTAGTGTTTGTCGTCAAACCCCTTCAGGTCCACCTTGTAGAACTCGACCCACGGGCGCAGGTAGGTGAGCACCTCGCGGGTGGCGTTTCCGTTGGAAATGAAGGCAGTCTGCAACCCGGCCTCGCGGCAGGCCCGGAACACCTGCACGGCCCATTCGGCGGTGATCAGGGGTTCGTTGTAGGTGCTCGCCACCACCGGGGCCTTCAGACGCTTCGCGAGCCGCACGATCTCCGCCGGCGTGATGTCCTGCGGCGGGGATTCCGCAGCCGGGTCCCGCAGCGCCTGCGAGGTGACCCAATTCTGGCAGTAGGAGCAGTGCAGGTCGCAGCCGAGCATCCCGAAGCTGAGCGCGTTCGTGCCGGGGAGCACGTGGAAGAAGGGTTTCTTCTCGATCGGATCGCACTGCAGCGCGGCAACGTATCCGGCCGGGACATGCAGGACGCTCTTGTCCACGAACCGGACTTTGCAGACTCCGGCCTTTCCTTCGCTGATCGGACAGCGATGGCCGCAGGCAAAGCAACGGATGCGCCCGTCCGGCAGGCGCTCGAGGAGCGCCGGATCGGCGGGCATCGTTCGGGCCCGGAGGGCCTGGTCGAGCGTGAGGACGGCGATGGTGAATTCCTCCGCGTGGTCTCCCGATCCCACTTCATTCTACTCCGGGGATGCCCGGGGCGCACCACCGAATTCGCGCGAGGGGAGGATGCGGCCCGGGCGGGATTCCCAACCCCGATCGCCGTCGCTCCTCCCACCCGGGATGGACCTGCGCGCGCCGCGCCATATCCCGGACCGGAGGCAGGAACCACGATTTGTTTTCCCGCCGGCGGCGCACTTCGGCTACGATTCGCCCATGCCGCGTACCCGTCGAATCCAGAAGTTCGTCGACCGCGTTCGGGCCTCGTACGAGCGCCACGAGGAGCGGCATCGTCCCTCCGGATTCGACGTCGTGGTCGCGGACGACTTCCGCGCCTTCCCCCCGGGGGCGTGGGAGCAGGTGACGGCGGGCGCGTCGTTTTTCCTGGGCCGACCGTACCTGACGGCCCTCGCGCAGACGGCGCCCGCGAACGTGCGTCCGCGGTACGCGATGCTCCTGCGCGGAACCGAGCCCGCGGCGGCGATCGCCGTCCAACTCGTGGACACGGCTCTCGCCGACTGGAAGCCCGTACGCCCCTCCACCGGGAACACCGGCATCTTCACGCGCCTCCGCCGCCAGGCCGTATCCCATGTCCCGACCGGCATGCTGGTGTGCGGAAATCTCTTTTCCTGGGGGCCTCACGGGGTGGCGGCCGCGCCCGGGGAGGACGCCGACGGCATCTGGTCGGGCGTGGCGGAGGCGTTGCGCGGAATCGCGCGGGCAGAGGGGTCCGGACGCCGCCCGGACTTCATCCTGGTCAAGGACCTTCCCGGCGAGGCGATCGGCGACGACGCGACGCTCCGGCGCCACCAGTTCCAATGCCACGACACCGAACCGGACATGGTCCTGGACCTGTCGCCGGCGTGGCGGTCCTACTCCGACTACCTCGACAGCCTCAACACGAAGTACCGCAAGGCGGCACGCAAGATCTCCAAGGACGTCGAGGCGGCCGGAATACGGTGGGAACGTCCCGTCGACCTGGAGCCGATCGCGGACGAACTGCAGACTCTGTACCGACAGGTCCAGTCCCGCGCGCCGCAACGGCCCGTGGCGATCACGCCGGGCTATCTGCCGGCGATCGCTCGCGCCGCGGGCGAGAGCTTCCAGTGCTCCGTGCTGCGCCGCGACGGCGAGATGGTGGGATTCGTCACCCTGATCCAGGACGGCGAAACCGCGGTCGGATACTTCCTCGGCATGGACTACAAGACCAACGAGACGATCCCGATCTACTTTCGCCTGTTGCTCGAGGCCGTCGAGCAGGCGATCCGCCGCGGCTGCCGCCGCCTGAGTTTCGGCCGGACCGCCCTGGAGCCCAAGGCCCGACTGGGCGCCCGCCCCTCCCCATTGCGGGTCTGGGTTCGCCATCGGCACTCGCTGGTGAACCTGGCCGTTCGTCGGATCGTGCAGGACCTGCCGCACGACGAGGCCCCGGATCGGAATCCGTTCAAGAGCGCGCCCGACGGAGGGGCCGGGGCGAAACCGGATCCGCCGCCTCCGGCGACCGCGAGCGGCACGCGTCGCACGACCCGACGACCGGCACGGGAGAAGCCGTAGACCGACGGCGAGACGACCGGCGGGCGGCCTGGGCGGCCCCACCGACCGGCGCGCCTCCCGGGCGCCGCGATGGTCCGACCGGATCCCGGGCAGGGCTTGACTTCGAGGCAATCCCGACCCTACGCTACGGGCGCCCGCGGGTCTTCCCCGCGGGTCCGGCCCGACCTTCGGAGACCCCCCCGTGGCGGATGCGCTCGACCGCGCGATCGCGGATCTCGTCCTGTCCCGATCTCTGGTGACGCGCGCGCAGCTCGACGAGTGCCTGGAGGCCCAACTCCGTTCGGCCCTCCCCCGTCGCCCGCTGCTGGATCTGCTCGTGGAAGGCGGACTCGTGCCCCGGGACGTCGCCGGCTCGCTCCGCAGGGAGGCCATGTCCGTGGCGCGCGAAACGCCCACCGAGGTGCGGGAGGGCGGGGAAGGGCCGGAACACGCAGGCACGTTCCTGCCGGCCGAGGCGACACCGTCCCGCCGGGGAGGAGCGGGAGTCCTCCTGCCCTCCACGGGAGGCCGCGCGCTGCCGGCCCCCGGGTCGTGGGCCGAGGAACGCCGACGCGCCCGGTACGTCTATTCCCAAGGCTGGGTTTCCGCGGAGGAGTTCCAGCAGGCGCTGCTCGAGCAGGTCATCGAACCGTCGACCGCCCCGCGCTCGATCCTGGCCATCCTCTCCGAGCGCGGGCGACTGACACCCGATCAGTGCGAGCAGGCGGTCCGCGCGGGAGGACAGGTCGGGACGCAAGCCCCCAACCCGGACCCGGGCGCCGCGGGGAAGGCACCGGAGGAAGTCGAACGCGCCGCCGAGTCTCCCGCCAACCGGTTCGGCAACCTCGTTCGCGTGCACTGCCTGGGTCGCGGCGGCATGGGAACCGTATGGCAGGCGTGGGACCGCAACCTCGGTCGCTGGGTCGCGATGAAGTTCGTCGATGCCTCCTGGCGCCACTTGCTCCATGAAGCCCGCTTCGGCGCCCGCCTGGAGCACCCCGGGATCGTACCCGTTTACGAAGTCCACGCCTCCGGGGACGAAGAAGCGTTCCTGGTGATGAAGTACGCGACCGGCGGGACGCTCGAAGAGCGGGCGGGGCAGGTGACCCCGGAAGAGGCCGCCGCCCTGATGATCCCGGTTGCGCGGGCCCTCCAGTTCGCGCACGATCACGGCGTGCTGCACCGGGATCTCAAGCCGCGAAACATCCTGATCGACGCGGACGGAAAACCGATGGTGTCGGACTTCGGTCTCGCGCTGGGCCTCGAGGTCGGAGGCGCCCCCCGGAGCGGGTTCTCCGGCACCCCCGCCTACATGGCTCCCGAGCAGTTCACGCCCGGGCTCGGGGTCGGCAGCGCCAGCGACGTCTACGGTCTGGGCGCCACGTTGTACCACCTCCTGACCGGTCGACCGCCGTATACCTCGCCGACGGTCGAGGAGGTCCTGGCGCAAATCGCGCGGCTGGCGCCGCCGACGCCCCGCAGCCTCAATCCGAAGATCCCGGCCGAGCTCGAGCGGGTGGTCCTGCGCGCGATGGATCGCAAGCGCGAGCGGCGCTATCCGAACGCCGAGTCGATGGCGCGCGATCTCGAGCGCTTCCTGCGCAAGGAACCGATTCTCGGGGAGGGAGAAGAGGCCTTCGCCGAAGCCATGTCCCGCTTTCTGGCCGGCCGGTTCGACGACGCCTGGACCCACATTCAGCGCGCCCTCGCGCTCCCCTGGAGCCCGGAATCCGCCGGATCTCCCGGCCGGTCGATGCTGCACCTTCTCGACGAGCAGGAAACCACCCTGTCCACGGCGTTGCGGGACCGGCCGGCGTACCCCGCCGCGCGCGTCCACCGGGGCGTCGTTCGCCTGGCTCGCGCCGTGCTGAACCACCTCGAGGGTCGCCCCGCGTTGGAGGACCTGCAGCGCGCGGCCGATGACCTCGAACAGGCCGCCGCCGCCGCCCCCCGGGAGTCGGACGTGCCGGCGCGCATCCGCGCCCTGGAGGAACTCTGTGATGTGCGATTCGGGGTCGCCCCCTGGGAGTGGCTCTTGAGCCGGGGCGAGCGGCGCTACTCCCAGGGACGGTATCGGGAGGCGCGATCCCTTCTCGATGCGGCGCTGCTGCGGAGCCCCGTGGACCCCACCGTCACCTCCGGGACCACCCGGTCGCTGGTGGTCGCCCTGCATCGGCGGTTGGCCTCCGCCTACGCCCTGGCCTCGGCCGGGATCGACGCGCGCAGCGACCCGCCGCGCGCGCTCGCCCCGGGGGAAATCGCGGCGTCGCGGGAACGGGCGTTCGAGCACCTCCGGACGCTCGCGTCGTTGTGGGAAGTCACACCGGAAATCCTGCGGGAGGACTCCGACCTGCAGGTCCTGCACGCCGACCCGCGCTGGAACGAACTCCTGGCCCGCCTCGGCTAGCCCGAGGATTCGCGGACCGTTTCGTTGAAAGTCCGGGCAAGCGAACAAGTTCGCGAGGCCCCGAAAATGGAAACGGGCCGGAGGGCGGCCCTGCCGCGCTCCGGCCCGAGCGATGATTCCGCGATCCCGCTACTCGGCGATTTCGACCTCGAACTCGGCCAGGACCGGGGTTTCCCCCGCCTTCGCCGACACGGAGAGTCGCGCCTTGCCGGAGAGATCGGGTGTCACTTCGACCGTGTAGTGCCCCGGTTTCCCTTCGACGGCCGCAGCCGCCACGGCGGCGCCGGCCGCCTTCCAGCCCTCGCCCTTCTTCATCTTCATGTGACAGACCGGGCACTTTTCGGTGGTCTCGCTCTCCGCGCACTTCATCGGGCAGACCCACACTTCGCCGCGCCCCGAGAACGTCACCTCAATCTGGGCGTTCTCGACCGCCTTGCCGTCGCCCTTGCCGGCCTCCTCGCCCGCGCCCCACTGAAGCAGCGCCACGGTGAGAACCCGCTTGTCGCCCTTCTTGAGCGCGCCGTCCGCCTCGACGCCGACGTGATAGAGCCCGCGATGCGGATGGCCGCAGTTGCACCACTTGCCCTTGTGCATACCGCACGGGCAGTGGACGTCCTTGCCTTCCGGGGTCGCGAATTCGGAGTCCCCGCACTTGCAATAGTGGACGTTGACCTTCTTCGCCCATTCCGCCTTGTCGCCGGCGCCGGCCCGGGCCGAAAGGGACAGCAGCACCGCACCCGCCAGGGCAAGGACCGCGACACCGCGGACGACGCGACAGCCAGAGATCGCCTTCATGTTACTTCAGCTCCTCCATCACCTGCGCCAAAGCTTCCCGCGAAGGCCGCACCCGCTCCAGCGGGAGCGTCGCCAAGGGCTCGTCGACCATGTTGATGAGGTCGACCAGGTCCCGCTTCTTGGGCTCGATGTAGAGAACACCGGTCAGGTGCTCGTTCTTCCGCAAAGATTCCTCGATCCGACGGAGCGCGTTGAGCTTGTCGGTCGGGTCGTATTCCTGCTCGAGCTTGCGGAGGGTAAGCCGGGAGCCGTCGTGCATCTCCACCACGCGGGTCGTCCCCGGCTCGATCTCGATCTTCACTTCGTCGAAGTAGGGGACGAAGCCGAGTTCGTGCACCGGGATGTCGTGGTCCTTGAGGTAGCTATAGCTCTTGGTCGAGCCCTCGTGGTTGTTGAACGTGATGCACGGGCTGATGACGTCGAGGATCGAAAGGCCCTGATAGGACATCGCGGCCTTGAGCAGGGCGCCCATTTGCTTGTGGTCGCCGGAGAAGGAGCGGGCGACGAAGCCCGCGCCGAGCTGGATCGCCATGCCGCAGCAGTCGAGCGGGAACCACTCGTTCTCTTCGCCGGTCTTCAGCTTGGAGCCCTGTTCCGCGGTGGCCGAGAACTGGCCCTTGGTGAGGCCGTAGACGCCGTTGTTCTCGATGATGTAGACGATGCGCGGATTGCGCCGGATCATGTGGATGTAATGCCCCATCCCGATCGAGGCCGTGTCCCCGTCGCCGCTGACGCCGATCAGGTTGAGATTGCGGTTGGCGACCAGCGCGCCGGTGGCCAACGTGGGCATGCGCCCGTGGACGCCGTTGAAGCCGTGCGCGCGACTGAGGAAGTACGCGGGCGTCTTGCTCGAGCAACCGATGCCGCTGAGCTTGGCCACGGTATGGGGGGAGATCCCGAGGTCGTAGTAGGACTGCAGGATCGCGGTGGAGATGGAGTCATGACCGCAGCCGGAGCAGAGGGTCGATTCCAGGCCCTTGTAATCCAGCCGGGTGAGTCCGATGCGGTTGGTCTTCGCGGCCGGTGCCGGGGTCGGGGCCACCGGAGTGGTCGGGTCTGCCATGGATGAACGTCTCCTATCTTCGCGCGGGGTCGGGCCCGGGCGGGCCGCCTACGCGTTCCTGGATTCCTGCGCCATGATGCCGTTGGTCACGAACCGGGCGTCGACGGGGATGCCGTCATACTTGAGCACCCGGCGCAGCTTGCGGCACTCCTCGCCGAGGTGCACCGTCAGGAGCTGCGCCAGCTGACCGTCCCGGTTCTGCTCGACCACATAGACGCGGTCATGGCGATCGAAGAACTCCCGGATCTGCTCGTTGAACGGCAGCGCGCGCAGCCGGAGGTACGAGGTCTTGAGGTTGTGCTCACGCTCGAGCTGGTCGCGACACTCGCGCATCGGGCAGTCGGTGGAGCCGAAGGCGATGATGCCGACGCGGGCGCCGTCGACGATCTCGACCACGGAGCGCGGAACGTGCTTCCGGGCGGTCTCGTGCTTCTTCTGCAGGCGGTCCATCAGGTTCTTGTAGTCGATCGGCCGCTCGGTGTACTGGGCCTTTTCGTTATGCCCGCTGCCGCGGTTGAAGTAGGCGGCCAGGGGGTGATCGGTGCCGGGAAGCGTCCGATAGCAGATCCCGTCCCCGTCGACGTCCCGGTACCGTTCGAACTTGCCCAGGCGCGTGAGGTCCTCCCGGGTGAGGACCTTGCCGCGCTGGATCGGCTTTTCCGGGTAGGGGAAGGGATCGGCCATCCACATGTTCATCCCGATGTCCAGGTCGGTCAGGGCGAAGACCGGGCACTGGAACTGCTCGGCCAGGTCGAGGGCGGTGATGCCGAACTCGAAGCACTCCTCGACGGAGCCGGGGAAGAGGACGATGTGGCCGGTGTCGCCGTGGGAGAGGTGGTAGGCCTTGAGGACGTCGCCCTGGGCGGTGCGGGTCGGCAGTCCGGTCGACGGACCGACGCGCTGCACGTCCCAGATGGCGCAGGGGACCTCGGAGAAGTAGGCGAGACCGACGAACTCGGACATGAGCGAGATGCCCGGTCCGGAGGTCGTGGTCATCACGCGGGCGCCGGCCCAAGCCGCGCCGAGGACCATGCCGACGGAGGCCAGCTCGTCTTCGGCCTGGATGACCGCGTAGGTCGCCTTCCCGGTCTTCGGATCGTGGCGGAAGCGGCGCAGGTAGGCGGTGGTCGCCTCGCCCAGGCTGGACGAAGGCGTGATCGGGTACCAGGTCAAAACGGTCAATCCGCCGAAGACGGAGCCGAGCGCGGCGGCGGAATTCCCGTCGATGATGATCTTGCCGGCGGTCTTGTTCATTCGGGTCAGGCTGTAGGGGTCGCGCTTGGGCAGGTTCTGACGCGCCCAATCGATTCCCGCCTGGATGGCGGCCACGTTGAGGTCGACCGCCTTGGCCTTCCCCTTGAACTGCTTGGCCACGGCCTTCTTGATTTCGTCAAGGTCGATGCTGAGCAACTGGGCCAGGATGCCCACATACACGGTGTTGGTGACCAGCTTCTGCAAGGCGGCCTTGTCGCAGAAACCGGTCACGATCTTGCGGAAGGGGACCGAGTAGACGATCAGGTCGGTGCGGGTGACGGTGTACTTCAGGTCCTCGTTGAGGATCAGGACCGTGCCGGGGCGCATCTCCTCGACGTCCGACCGCACCGTCTCCGCGTTCATGGCGACGACGATGTCGAGCTCCGCCTTGCGGCCGACGTACCCGTCCTTGCTGGCCCGGATCGTGAACCAGGTGGGGAGGCCGGCGATGTTGGAGGGGAAGAGGTTCTTCCCGCTGACCGGGATGCCCATCTGGAAGATCGAGCGCATGAGGATCAGGTTGGCGCTCTGGCTGCCCGAGCCGTTCACGGTGGCGACCTGGATGCTGAAGTCGTTGACGATCGGCTTGGAGGGGGCCGACGTCTGCGGCTTCGGCGCCACGTCCACAGTATTGCTGACCGTACTCACTGTCCTAACCCCTTTACAAATCAGAAGACCGGTCTCCGCGAGCTCCGGGCCGCCGGACTCCGACGGAAACGTCCAATGCACCCCCTCCCGGGGCCCGGCCGGGTGCAAGACCGGCCTGGGGAGCGAATCATTCTATCGCCCACCCTCCGGAAAGCCAGAGAAACTTCGGCGCTAGCCCCCCGTCCCGGACACCCGGGGAGCGACACCCGCGGGCAGGGTGGAGCCGGGCGCGCCGATCGGCCGGGCGGGAGATTTCTGTTGACCCTGTCCCGGCGGCGCGATACTGGGAAGCGCACGCCGGACCGGTCGGGGCGAGGACCCCCACCGGGGAGGACCGGTTCGTCGAGGGCCCGGCGGCGCGGGAAGCAGGAGGCGAGTCGTGGGGATGCCAGGCGGCTATCGTGAGGGGATCTGGTGGCCCGGAGTCTTGATCGCGGGCGGCGCGATCGGACTGGGGTCGGCGATCCCCCTCTTGAATTGCGTCAATCTGCTGTGCTGTGCGTGGGCGTGGGGACCCACGATGGCGCTCGCCTATTTCCTCTCGCGCGAGGGTTTCCGGGTCTCTCCGTCTTCGATGATGACGCCCGCCGGGCTCGCCGTCGGGGCCGGGCTCGTGGTTTATTTGCCGATCCTGGCGCTCATGATCGCCATCGGACCGCCGTTTTCGCAGCAGGTGGCGGACTTGAAGACGAGCGGGGTGCAACTCCCCCCGGAAATCGAACAGATGCTCCTCAAGGAGGATGCGAAGCTGCTCGTGGGGTTGATTCAGGGCGGCTGCTCGGGGATGTCGATGCTGTTCTTCGGCGTGATCGGAGGCATGGTCGGCGGGATGATCTGGCGCAACGACCCGCCCCCCCTGACGCCGCCGTACCCCGGGACCTACCCGCCGGGGCCGGGCGGAATGACACCGGGCGCCCCCTTCCCCGGACCGCCGGTGCCCCCGCCGGGTCCCCCTCCCCCCGCAAGCGGGCCGCCGGCTCCGCCGCCGACCGTGTGAGCCGGCGACGCCCGAAAATAGGCCGTGGGGCGCTCCTGGCGGAAGGCCCCACGGAAAGAGTTTACGGGCGGTCCCGCGCCTAGCGCAGGACGTTGCCGGGCTTCTTGGGAGGATCGGTCGCAGCGCGCGGCGTGACGGGCGGATTGGTCTTGAAGGTCGGCGTCAAATCGCGATTGATCTTGGCCCACTCGGGGGACTCGTCCTCAGTAGTCACGATGGCGGATATGGGGCACTCCGGCTCGCACAAGCCACAATCGATGCAGGTGTCCGGGTCGATGATCATCATCGCCTGCCCCTGGTAGTCGCCGGGGTGGATGCACTCGACCGGGCACACCGCCACGCACGTTGCGTAGCGCTCCCCCAGGCACTTGTCGGTAATGACGTAGGGCATCGTTCCTCCTCTTCCGTGAGCGACCGTAAACCGAAGAGCTACGCTCGGAGCTCACCCGGGATTCTACCGGCGACCGCCGCTGAGCGTCCACGGAATTCCGCCCCGGAACGCGGGCCACGGCTTCCCTTGCGCACCGCCCGCGGCTTGTGGTAGAAGGCGAACCATGAAAGTCCTCCTCGCCGACGACGAGAAGACGATCCGCATCACCCTCGCCGACGCCCTCTCCGAAGCCGGACATCAGGTCACCGCCGTCGACAACGGCGCCGACGCCTTCAAGAGGGTGCTCGAGCAGCCCTTCGATCTCCTCATCACCGATCTGCGCATGCCGGGGATGGAAGGGATGGAGCTGCTGCAACGCGCCCAGGCGGAACGACCCGCCATGGACGTCTTCGTCATGACCGGCTTCGGCAGCACCCAGATCGCCATCGAGGCGATGAAACACGGCGCGAAGGACTTCTTCGAGAAGCCGTGCCTGAATGAAGCGGTGGTCGAGAAGGTCGCCAAGCTCGCCGAGGACCGCGCGCAGAAGCAGGAACTCAAGGATGAGAACTACCGCCTGCGCCAAGAGATCGAGAAGCGGTATGCCTTCGACAATCTGGTCGGCACGAGTCCGCGCATGCAGGAGGTGTACGAACTGGTCACTCGCGTCGCCGAGAGCGATTGCAACGTGCTGATCGAAGGGGAAACGGGAACCGGGAAAGAGGAGATCGCCAAGGCGATCCACTACAACTCGACGCGCAAGAACAACCGGTTCGTGGCGATGGCCTGCGGAACGTTCCCGGAGACGCTGCTCGAGGACGAGCTGTTCGGTCACGAGAAAGGCGCGTTCACGGATGCCCGCGAGGCGCGGGTGGGCCGGTTCGAGTACGCCAACCACGGGACGATCTTCATCGATGAAATCGACGATATGAGCCTGCCCACGCAGGTGAAACTGCTGCGGGTGCTGCAGGAGAAGGCGTTCGAGCGGATCGGCGGGACGAAGACGATCAAAGTGGACATCCGGGTCGTCTGCGCCACGAAGGTGAGCCTGGAGCAGATGGTACGGGAAGGGCGCTTCCGCGAGGACCTGTTCTACCGCCTCAACGTGGTGAAGATCGCCCTTCCTCCGGTGCGGGATCGGGCGGGGGACATCCCGCTGCTGGTCCATCACTTCATCAAGATGCTGGGGAAGGACAAGGGCTACACGGTGGACGCCGAGGTGCTCGCCGGCATGGAGCGATTCCATTGGCCGGGAAACGTCCGCCAGTTGAAGGCGGCGGTGGAACGGGCGATCGCTCTCGCGGGTCCAAATCAGAAGCTTCGCCGCGACTTCCTGATCCCGACCGATCTGACGAGCCCCCCCCCGCCGGCCTCGACCGACTTGCGCACCCTCCGGGAGGTGGTGGCGGACGCGGAGAAGGCGCACATCCGGCGGGTCCTCGAGCACACGAAGAACCACAAGGGGGAGGCGGCACGGGTGCTGGGGATCAGCCGCAAGAACCTGTG
>CAZWCX010000073.1:16178-36394 GCA_964632945.1 uncultured Planctomycetia bacterium
ATGCGCGAGTATGGTCTGGAGTAGGGGAACGGGGGGAAGCCGGATCGGCAATCCCGATTTTCGCTCCGATGCGGATTACGCCTGCGTAACCCGGAATTACGCTGCGGTAACAGTCGGAACCGGATTTTGCCGCCCGGGAAGCGCGCGAAAGAATTAAGATTCGTTACTCCGGAGAGTCGATCGGCGGATTTGCCGACCTGTGCGGGAATAGGGAACGATCGCCGGACCGGGTCTGGCGAAGTTCGTGGTTTCCGCCCGGCCCCGCTCTAAGTCTTAGTTTGGTATGACATTTGCTCGTAGGGAGGAATTCGGTGGGAATCCTCCCGCGAGGAGTACGCCCGGTCAGGAGCGGCCCGCGGGGGTCGATGGGTGGGGATTCCCTGGCCCTGAATCGGTACTTGACCCCGGAGCGACCTCTACATAATATTTGTCGATCATTCCGGGTTGGCGCTGGAGGCAGGTTACCCCATAGGAGGAATCATGTCGTATCGACCTCGGACGGCCCCCACCGGCGGGTTTACGCTGATTGAGCTGCTGGTGGTGATCGCGATCATCGGCGTGCTCGCCGCCCTGCTGCTCCCCACGCTCACCGCGGTGCGTTGTCGGTCGAAGGAAAGCGCGGCGCAGTCGATCATTCGGGACATGGAGTCGGCGATCAAGGCCTACGAGTCGGACTACGCGGCCTATCCGCGCGATGATGGCGGCTACACGGCCGCCGGCGTCGGCGACAATACCGGAAACTGCCACAATCAGCGCCTGGTGTTCGCGCTCGCCCGCCCGGGCAGCCGCGGCACCGCGTACTATTCCTTCCGCCGCGACTTCCAGGGAACGGCGGCAGGCGCGAAGGCCCCGGCCGGAGGCGTGCAGCTGGTCGACCAGTTGGTGGCCGCCAACGCCGCGTTCAGCACGGCGACCTGGCCGTGCTTCTATTCGCCGCTGGCCGCCTTCGGCGGCGCGAGCGTGCAAAACATCAACATGTACTTCTACAACGAGAACCAGAGCAACACGAACAAGTCTCCCGGCGGTCGAAGCCTGTTCAACCCCTTCAGCTTCGACATGTGGACGGGCAGTTGTGTCCCCGTGGGTGGCGGCGCCACTCCCGTGGACCAGTACGGCGGCAACTCGGTCGCCGGTCAGGGCGCCTCTCAGATCAACAATTGGCGGTAGGCGGCGAGCTCTGGATCCTCGTGTGGGAGAAATTCGATGCGGCATCCGTCTGCGCCCCACCGGGCCGGCTTCACGTTGATCGAGATCCTGGTGGTGGTCGCCATCATCGGAATCCTCGTCGCCCTCCTGGGCGTGGCCGTGACCGGCGTCCGGCTCCGGGCCCAGGAAGAGAAGACCATTTCGTTGATGAAGCGGCTCGAGACCGGCGTCCAAACCTACATCACGCGCTACAACGCGCCGCCGCCGGTCCCGCCGGTCATGCCCGCCGGCGCGCTGCCTCCCGCAGCGCCGCAGCACCTCGACATCGGCACCAACTATCGGAATTCCGGCGCGCTCCACTACTATCTGGGCTCGAACCTCCTGATTCTCTCCGGATTCGACTCCGCGGGCGTCGCCAAGGTGCGCAAGAAGCAGACGCCGATGGTCGATTTCCAGAAGTCGGAAATCTCGACCTGGAACTCGATGCTCACTCCTCCCTGGCCGGCCGGCCGGTATGCCATCGGTCAGCCGAACGGCGACATCGTCGCGAACGGCGGCGGCCCGCAGTCCGGGCTCATTCTCGACACTTGGCAGTCCGCTGTCGCGTACGTGGTCTTGCCGACGGCCCCTCCCGGGACCGGGGATCATACGACCGCGGCATTCCTCCGTCCCGGTGCCAACTTCAATCGCCCTGGGCGAAACTTGACCGGGTCCGTGCAGATCTGGAGCCGCGGGATCGACCGCGCGACCAACCTGCCGACCGCCGGACCGGCGCCCAACAATGCGACCGGACAACAGGACGACATCATCAACTGGTTCCTGCCGTACTATTAGCCGAATCGGCAGGCGAACGAATCCATCGGATGGGTGATGGCGGGCCCGGCGGGGCAACGGCTCCCCGGATTCCGTGAAAACGACGGGCGATCCAGGGACGGCCGCCCCGGGGCTCCTTCTGGAAAGGGCGTGCAATGAGGTGGAACCCGAAGCGGGTCGCGCGGTCGGCGCGGGCGGCCTTCACGCTGCTTGAACTGATCGTCGTCATCTCCATCATCATCGTCCTGGCGTCCGCCTCGGTGGCCGTGCTGACGATGTTCGGTCGCGGCTCCGCGGCCAAACACGGCGGCCGGATCGTGCAGAGCCAGTTCTACCGCGCGCGGCAGTTGTCCGCGAGCACTCGCGTCTACCACTTCCTTCGCATCGAAGCGTTCCGGGCGGCCACGACGGATCGCCTCAACCGGATGTCGATCCATCGCGACAACCCGACCGGCGCCTCTCCGCGTCAGTACGACGGCGGCGACGCGCTGGTGGGCACGCCGGTCGACCTGCCCAAGGGCGTGGACTTCAAGGTACGAGGCACGGTCGGCGCCCCCCAACCCCAGGGGATCCCGGATCCCTTCATCCTGATTTTCCGTCCGGACGGGTCGCTCGGCAGCACGCCCGCCAAGGCGGACATCCCGGCGCCCGCCGCGCTGGATCCTCTTCCTGGACTTCCGGATCCCGCCGGGGATATCATCCTCGTCCAGCAAGACGGCGCGGGCGGCTGCATCGTGGACTACAGCCTGCCGGCAGGCAAGATCATGAAGATCATCTACCACCCGGGCATTGGCCGCTAGCCCGCACGGGTGAAACCGGACTTGTGTAGGAGTGTATCCATGACCCGAGCGGTTCGTTTCGCCGGGACCCGAAGGCGCGGGTTCACACTGATCGAGATCCTGATCGCCCTGGTGGTCCTGTTCATCGGCATCGTCGGGATCATCGCGTTGTTCCCGATCGGAATCGAGAGCACCCGCTCATCGGTCCAGGACACCAACGCCGCCCTGATCGCCGAATCGATCCACCATGCGATCATCCTGGCCATGCGCAACGCCAACGCCCAGGGCGAGGCATGGATCGTCCACGACGGGTGCCCGCTCCAGCCCTCCGCCACCAGCCCCCCGAACTCGGGGACTTACGGCGGCCGCTGCGCCTATCCCTTGATCCTGACCGACCCGGCCGGGAACCCGGTTCCCCCGGCCTTGCCGCCCGGGCCGGATCAGGCGCATCCGATCAACCCGGTCGCCTACAGCACGGGGGCGCAGACCGATATCTTCCAGCTGACCCGCGACAGCGACGGCGCGAGCGCGGGCGACCCGACCTACGACCCGCTTCGCCGCACGGTCGAAGACATCCGCGGCGCGGCCATCGCCGCCCCGCCGGATGCGATCCAGGGCAGCGACACGACCATCGACTACTCGCAGTACTACTGGAACTTCTACGTCGGCCAGGTCACCGACGCAGCGGGCGTGCGCCTGCCCCTCTTCCAGTTCCGCATCCGCATCTGGCGCGGCTACCGGAACGGCAGCTACAACCACGCCACCGATCCCGGAGACCTGCCGCCGGAGTTCATCCAGGAGTTCCGCGTGCTGGTGGCGAGCAATTCGTAATCACGTTCCCGGGCGGGGCTCGGCCGCGAAAGAGGGCTTCCCCTCCCTGCGGCCGCCCCGCCGGTCGTTTTCCCGGGTCCCAGGGTCTGACTCTTTCGCGAACCGCCCAGCGGGACGCGCTTCCCAAACAAGGAGACCACCCATGACGGTCGCTCGGACCGCCCCCGCCGCCCGGGGTACCCGGGGCTTCACCCTGATCGAACTGCTGGTCGCCGTCGGGCTCGCGACCATCCTGATTACCACGGTGGTGTTGATCTTCTACGGCTCGACCGACATCTTCAAGACGAGCGAGGCGCGCATGACCGTCTTCGGAAACGCGCGCGCGGCCCTCGACATCTTCGCCCGCGACCTCCAGAGCTGTCTGCCCCTCGAGAGCGGTCAACAGAGCTTCCTCATCACCAACGCGGGCGGACCGGGCTTCACCGCGGCCGGACTCCCGGCCGCGGGCGACATGGCCCTCGACACGATCCGTTTCCGCGCCATCGTCCCGGTCAACTCGACCGCGCCGGCCACGCCGCTGCCGGCCACGACCCTGCGCACCGTCGAGGTCTTCTATCAGCTGGTGGCGGACAACGATCCGGAACTGCTGACCAGCACCGGCGCCGCCACCACACAGCGAACAGCCCGAAACATCTACAACATGCAGAAGCAAGTCTTCGATTTCGCCGCGGCCGGCAGCCCCGAGATGACCCTGGAACGAGCGGCCCTCTGCCACTACGTCCTCTCGCTCAACCTGGAGTACTTCGGCAATGTCGGCGGACAGGTGCGTCCGTTCCCGCCCACGGCCGGACCCTGCTGGGGCGGCCCCGGTGGCACGCCCGCCCCCGTCGGCGCCGGCACGCCGCTCTCCAATCCGAACCTTCATCCGCGCCTCCCGCTCGGGGT
This sequence comes from uncultured Planctomycetia bacterium, assembly GCA_964632945.1. Classification (GTDB taxonomy): domain Bacteria; phylum Planctomycetota; class MHYJ01; order WSZJ01; family CAZWCX01; genus CAZWCX01. The sequence continues at coordinate 20,633 of CAZWCX010000073.1, forward strand.
GCGCCTCACCCTGCGCGTGGTCGAGGGCGCCGGTGAACGCCAGGAACGGATGATCACCCGGACGGTCTGGATCCCGCTCAGCTAGCCAAGCGCGGTTCGACCTCCGCATCAATCCCCGGAGCCGGGTTCCCTCAGCGGGAATCCGGCTCCCGCTGTTTCCGGGCCCGCCATCCGCGCCCGGGTGGGATTGACTTTCCGGGGGGCTTCTGCTAGGGTTCGGATCGGCCTCATTTCAAGATTTCCCCTCCGCTCCCACGTCCATTCGGAAGGGCCCGGCTCGTGACTGCGACCAACGAGAACCGCATCTTCACCCCCGACAACCTGGAGGGGGAAGTTCTGTCGGGATGCAAGATCCTCCACAAGATCGCCATCGGCGGGATGGGAACGATCTACAAGGCGCGCCAACTTTCGATGAACCGCGATGTCGCCATCAAGGTGCTCTCGGAAGAGCTCTCCAAGGATCGAGCCTACGTGCAGCGATTCATCCTCGAGGCCCGCGCCGCCGGCGAGTTGAGCCATACCAACCTCATCCACGTCATCGACGTCGGCACACACCAAAACCTGTATTACTACGTGATGGAATACGTGGACGGAGAGGGCCTGGATGCCGTCCTCGAGAAGCGCGGCAACCTCTCCCCCGGGGAAGCCATCGACATTGTCCTCCAGACGGCCGGAGCGCTGGATCACGCGCACCGGAAAGGGATCATCCACCGCGACATCAAGCCCGACAACATCATCCTGATGCCCAACAACCAGATCAAACTCGCGGACCTGGGCATCGCCAAGCGCGTAACCACCGATGCGGAAGGCATCACCCAGCCCGGGATGGTCCTCGGCACCCCCTTCTATATGGCTCCGGAGCAGGGGAAGGACTCGCGACTGGTCGACCGGCGGTCCGACGTCTACGCCCTCGGCGCATCGTTCTATCACATGCTCTCGGGGCGGGTCCCGTTCGATGGCAAGACCTGTCTCGAAGTCGTGTTGAAAGCGATCGAGGCGAAGCCGACCCCGCTCCTCAAGATCAAAGAGAATCTGCCGGGCCGGGTCGTGGCGATCTGCGAAAAGATGATGCAGAAGGAACCGGAGGACCGGTATCAGACCACCCAGGAGGTGATCCAGGACGTCGAGCGCGTCAAGGCCGGCTTGGACCCGCTCCTGGCGCCGATGCCGGGTTCGTCGCTCCGCTCCGCGCTCCCCCGCTCCCTTGCGGGACAGGTGACGAGCGAGCCCCACTCCCCGCGCAGTGCCGCTCCCCCGCCGCGCGCCGCCGGCCCGGCCGCGTCTCCGGCGAAGGAGCAGGTCAATCTGTTCGAGGTCGACGATCTGGGCATGGGCGAACCGGAGGCGCCGTCGCGATCCCGCAGCACGACCCCCGCCCAACCGCCGGCCGCAAAATCCCCCGCCGCCGCAAAGCCGTCCGCCCACGCGAAGCGGGCAGCCACCCCCGCCCCACGATCCGGCGGCGGCGCGCTCTTCGAAATGGATGACCTGGAAGTCCCCGACCGCGCGCGAACCTCGGAAGCCGAACCCGATCCGCCCGCGGCCCCCGCCCGATCGACCCGGGATCTGGACCCGGACGCCGCACCCGCGCGCCGTCCGGCCCGCGGTTCGGGAGGAGGCCCTCCCTCGCGCCCAGGTCGTCCCGGCGCGCCACGCCCGCCCGTCGAGGAGGATGAAGAAGACCTCGGCGGCCAAGTCCCCGCCGCCTTCGCGGGAGCCAGCCACGGAGCCATCAACCCCAACGCGGCCAGCGCCCGCGATGCCGCGGTTCGCCGCTACGAGAAACTCTTCCCCATGCTCACCCTCGGCGCGGCGGTCCTCATCGCCATCTTCGGCGCCATCTCCCTGCTCAAGTCCGATCCCCGGGGACCGAACGCCAACGACCACAAGATTCAGCAACCCAACGATCCACCCACCGGCACCGGCGGTGGAACCACCACCACCCCCCTGCTGTCCGATACCCCGGACTCGCGCGCGTCCCTTCAGTCGGCGGAAGATTTCGCCTCGATGAACCCGGAAGACCTCCTCGGCATCATCAGTCGATTCGACGAAGTCGCCAAGTCGTATCCCACGAGCCTGTCCGCCCAGACCGCACGGCAGCGCTCGGAGGAAACCCGCAAGCGACTCGACGAACTCGCCGACGAAGCATTCCGCCGCGTCGAGCAGGCCTACAAGGAAGCGCAGCAGTCCCAGGCCTACGGCGACGTCCTCGAACGGATCGCCACCTTCCGAATCCAGCGGGGCGTCGGGACCTGGCTGGAACGAGCCAATGCCCTGGAAGAGAAAATCCAGGCGGAGGCGAGAAAACTGGTCGACGACGGCATGGAGAAGGCCCGGTCGCACGACGCCGCCGGTGACGCAGCCGACGCGCTCGTCGCCCTCGATGGACTCCTCGGCCTCGGCATCCCCGACCTCGTTCAGAAAGTCACCGACTTCGGGGCCGATATCGCGGCCCGCTCGCGCAAGGCCGTCGAATCCGCGCGCGCCGCGTTCCAGTCGCAATACCTCGAGAGCCAGACCGTGCAGGACAACGCCGCGCGGCGTCGCTTCCGCGTCATCGAGGAGCAGTTGTCGGGGTATCTCCGGGATCCGGGAATGAGAGCGATTCGCCATGAGATCGACCTGGAACTCGAGGCCGTCCGCAACGCCCGCCGCTTCATGGAGGGCGTGAAGCTCGCATTTGATTCGCGGGTCGGACAGCCCGAAACCGTGCGCCTGGCCAAGAGCGTCCGCCAGGGAAAGATCGTCTCCTTCGATGATGAGAAGATCACCCTCGAAGTTTCCGGGCGAAACCTGACCGCCCCCGTCGCCGAAGTCACCCACGAGGAGATCCTCCGGTTGGGCCTCATCGGCCTGGGGGCGAACAAGCCGGAGTCGCATGTCCTCGCCGCAGGCTACTGGCAGGCCTCCGGGAACCTGGAGGCGGCCGCCGAAGCCCTCAACAAGGCGATCTCCCTTGGCGGCGAAGTCCAAGTGGCCCAGGAATCCCTCGAGCAGGTCCAAATCCGCAAGAAGATCCTCGCCACCCCTGATGCCCTCATCGACCTCTCCAAGTCGAGTTTCCACCTGTGGGACATCACGCAGGGAATCGACGCGGACGGAACCGCCAAGACCCTGACCTCCCAGTTGTCGCGCAACTTCGTCAATCTGCGCGAGACCCCGTGGACGCAGTACATCTTCACGCTACGGGCCCGGAAAAAGTCCGGGCTCAACGGCTTCCTGGTCGGCTTCAAGCTGAATGATCGCTACCTCACCTGGGCCCTGGGAGACGAGGAGAACACGGTTGCCTGGGTCCGGGGATACACGGAAACGCGCCGGCCCATGAGGCTCTCGGCCAATCGATGGTATGAGCTCAAAGTCATCGTGCACGGCGGTCACGCGACGGGCTACGTCGACGGCGCCCGCCGGTGGCGCATCCAATTGAAGTCCGGAGCCGGGAACGCGGAGGCTGCCGAGATGATGGGTGTCGGCTTCGTCAATACGGTCGTGACCTACTCCGACCTCGAATTGTTCGACCTCGGCCAATGATCCGGGCCGTTCCCGGGTGGAGCTGCGCGAGGGGATTCTTACGAAACGAAACACCTCCGTCCGGAAAGGGGGTTTCGAATCGTGACACCCGCGACCCGAAACCGGGCCTCGCCGGCTCGCGCGGAACGTCATATTTTTACGCAAACCTATTACCGATAACACCTAATAACAAATCATGAAGGTTCGGCACCGCACTTGCGAATGAGTGGATTGTCGAAACGAGAATGAAACGAAGCGAGAAAAGACGCAATCACGAAGCACGGTTGACAGCCAGAACGTACGTGATATAATAAGAGAACCTTCGGAAAATACCCCTCCCCTGGCGAGGACCTGCCCATGTCGTCCCCGTTGAAGCGCCTCCTGAAGGATGAGGATGCCTTTTACGTGGTCGAGTACGTCATCCTGACGAGCTTGGTGGTGGTCTTTCTGGTGGGGACCATCGAGTTTGCCGTGATCGGCAGCCCCAACGACCTGATGGGGACTTCGATGAAGGGGGGCGATTCCGGCGCGGACGTCCGCTCGAGCGAGATGAAGACGGTGGGCGGAGCGCTTTCCCCGGTTTACAAGTTCATTGTCACCATCATGGGAATGCCGATCGCCTGAAGCATGAATCAATCGGGAGGCCGACATGTGTGGCGGCCCCGATGGCATAGATGGGTTCCTTGTGTGGTATCCGTTTCCTTTTGATTACCCTCTTCGAAATAGGGAGGTCCCATGATCGGGCACTTCGGTAAGGTCTTCGACCGCAACTTCCGCGCGACGTCGGCCCAGGGTATGACCGAGTACATCATCATCGTGTCGCTCGTCGCGATCGCGTGCATCACCGCGGTCACCGTGTTCGGCCAGAAGATCGCCCGCCTCTTCAAGGCGGCGACCACGTCGCTCGATGAGGGCGCGCCCAAGAACAGCGAAGCCTCTCAGGTCGACAAGGTCAACACCGAGTTCACCCTGAAGAACATGGAAGACAGCGGATCCTAACCGATCCTCGTCGTGAGTCGGGAGTGGCGAACGACGTCTCCTGCCGATATGGCTTGATCCAAAGGATCGCTCGGAGGGAGACATGGCGACTCTAGGCCTTACCATCCAACTGGTGTTGTTCGCCCTCCTGATCATCGCGGCCTACACGGACATCACGGCGGGAAAGGTGTACAATTGGTACACCTTTCCCGCTTTGTTCTTGGGGCTGATTCTCAATTACCTGGTGGGAGGATGGGCCGAGGGAGGGGAAGCGAATCTCCTGCGCAGCGTACTCGGCATGGCCATCGGGGGCGGCGTCTACTCCATCTTCTACTTCAACAATCTGATGGGTGGCGGAGACCTGAAACTGGTGACCGCCATCGGCGCCCTCAAGGGGTTCCCTTTCATCGTGTGGGCCATCTTCTACACGAGCCTGGTGGGAGCGGTGCTCGCCATTCTCTATCTGATCTGGCGCGGCCGGCTCATGGAGGGCGTTCGGAGCAGCCTCCGGATGGCCATGACCTTCAAGCGCAAGGACCTGAGCGAGGAGGACCTGAAGCAGACGGAAGCCGCCCGCGAGCGCATCCCGTACGGGGTTGCCATCGCCATGGGAACCATGTGGGCGTTCTTCGTCACCCCGCAGGTGTAGCCTCGGAAGTCGACCCTCCCGTCCCAAGCCCGCACGGAATGGGACCGGCGGACCGGTTTCCGACCGCCTGGCGGCCGTCGGCCGTAGCAAGGAGCTGAATCTCATGAAACCCTACGCCCGCTACTATCCCCCCGACCCCGAGGGTGGATCCGCGATGGTCGAATTCGTCATCGTCTTCCCCATGTGGGTGTTGATGACGCTGGGAATCATGCAGCTCGCGCTCATGCACGCAGCATCCAACATCGTGCAGGTTTCGAGCTTCGCGGGCGCCCGCTCCGCCACCGTCTTTCATGACAGCGACCTCAAGGACGTCGATCCGAAGGTCCCGCCGGTCATGATCAACATTCCGATCACGGGAAACTCCCTGCCGTTCGGAATCGGCACCATGCCGACCATCAGCAAGCCCAGCACGATGAGCGGCACCTTCGACTACATCCTGGCGCTGGTTTCACGCCAGTTCACCCAGATGCTCCTGCCGAAGACCAAGGTCACCTACTTCAACCAGGCTCCGAGCGGTTCGGCCGATCCCACCAGCGTCGAAGCCAAGGACCTGAAGGAAAAGGTCTTCGCCCAGTCCAAGCTCGATTTCGAGCTCGTCATCCCGGTCGTCAATATGACGTTCGTACACTTCCTCAACTTCAAGCAGGGCCGCATCGTCGCCGACTCGATCGGCGGCGTGCACTCGGGCGCCTTGCACACCGACTTGTTGTCCCTGATGAGCACGAACACGAATTCGCTCGTCGCCAGCACCTTCTACCAGGTTCCGCACGCGGTCATCCGCGAGCGCTCGCTCATCTTCCGCCCCTGGGCCAACAACACGGACTACCAGGAAGAAGGGGCGGGCGAAGGGAGCAGCGGCAGCGGATCGTAGGGCGCCCGGAAACCACGTGGCACCTCGCGGCGCCAGGCCGCGACGGTGAAGTCAATGGGAGGCCGTGGACATGATCAGTTTTCTGCATCGCCTGCGCCAGGATGAGGGCGGGTACGGGATGGCCTTCGCCTCCTTCACCCTGTTCACCCTCGTCTGCTTCGTGGCGTACACGGTCAACGTCTCCGAGTTCAGCAGTCGCCGCATCAAGACGCAGGGCGCCGTGGACTCCGGAGTCTATTCCGGGGCGAAGCAGCAGTCCGACATGTTGACCGCGATCGCGGTCATCAATATCGTCATGCGCGTGCTGTACGGGATCTACATGATCGGCTTCGTCCTTTACCTCATCCCGTTCACAACCGCGATAGGCCGGGCGATCATGCAAGTCTGTCAGATCGCGCTGATCGCGCTGAGCTTCGTGGAACGGGCGCTCGCAACCGCCTACTCCTATATCATCATGAGCACGATCTCGAGCAAGATCAGCGACAACATGGCGATGGGATCGGGCGGGTCGCAGGGAGACGGCTTGGCCTTTGCCTCTGAGATTCTGCCGGCCCTGCTCCGATTTCCCATGGGGGCGCTCTACTTCCTCATCGATGACAAGATGGACCAGGCGACGTACATCGGCAACTACATGAAAGCGGATGACCGGGATGATCGACTGCCGATCATCACCGTCGGCGCGAATTTCGCCGACGACGTCAGCGGCATCAACATCGAGGAGTTCGGCGGAGTCCGGATCACGCCTCTGGTCTTCTATGACGACGATGACTTCGACAGCAAGAAGCACACGTTCTTCGACAAGGGGATCATGGGAATGGCGAAGTGGAGCGGGACCGGCGGCGGGAATCCTCCCCTGCTCGGCGGCCACTTCTTCGAGAACCCCGACCAGAGCGCGGGCCTGTACGGCTCCGCGAAGGTCATCGGCTTGGGCGCGTCCCGCGCCTGGAACTCGAACTTCAAGCGCAGCGCCCTCTCCGGCCTGGACAACCACTACCGCACGGGTTGGAAGCCCAAGCTGATCAATATGCGGGAAGCCGGCCTGTTCGGCGCCGGGGACAAGGACAATGGACAGGACATCGGTTTCGCGGCGATCATGATGGGCGAGATCGGGATCATCATGTACATCCTCGATCAGTTCCAGCCGATTCTGCATCACTAGGCAACGGACCTCGGCGGCCCCCCGCTCCCACGGGGGGACGCCGCGTCGGAGAGAGGCCATGAGCACGATTCCATCCCCCGGGCGCGCCGGACCCCGGCGTCGGGAGCGCGGCCAGTCTGCCCTCGCGGAGTGCGCGTTCCTGCTCCCCACCTACGTGGTCCTGATTTTCGCCTGCACGACCTTCGGTCAGATGGGACTGTTGAAGAAGAAGGCGATCATGGCCGCCCGCTACCGCGCGTTCGGCGGCAGCGACGACACGGAAATCGAAAAGGTCCTGCGCCTGGACGACTGGAAGAAAGTGTCGTTCGGGCAGCAGAAGGTCGAGGTCCAGCTCGGCGCGACCACCAAGATCACCTACAAGCCCATGATGATCATGCGGAAGTCCGGCTCCTCGTCCGAAAACAAAAATCCCCTCAAGATCCGGGGGGGGCTCGAGGAGAGCCTGGAACTGTCGGATACGTATTCGGTCGATCTCTGATTCCGGCGCCGGGACCCTGATTCCGGCTCGTGCAGGAGTAGAGCAATGAGCGTGAAGTTCAAGGACCCCTCCTGGCTTTGGAAGGGGACCGTGGCCCTGCTCGGCGTCGGCGCCCTCACCGTTTGGGGCTTGGAGGGCATGGGGACGTCGCATGACGCGGAAGCGCTTTACCCCAAGCTCGAGTCCTACGACACCCCCAACGACGACGACTCGCCGCTCCGACGCATCCTCGCCGGTGTTCCTCTCCTGCCGGGCTCCTACGAGACCAGCCCGGTCCTCATGCATGTCAACGGGGCCCGCGTCAACGTGATCCGGACCGCGGTCGATTTGACCCCGCGTCAAATCCTGGACGCCTACGAGAAGGTGGCGCGCGAACAGGGGGCTCGCGAAGTCCAGCGCAGCGACGGCCCCGCGTCCCCGTCGGCCGCGCATGGCTTCTCCCCGGTGTACGGCCCCAATCTCCCGGTGCTCGAATCCCGCGCCCTGCTCGCGGGCGGCAAGGCCACCCGCCTCGATCACGAAAAGGTCCTGGCGCTCACCTGGCTGGACCCGCGGGGCCGCCGGATCTCCGTCCACACCCTGCCCGGCGATCATCGCGGATCCTGGTACTTCGTCATGGCCTTCGAGAATCCGATGGTCCTGTTCGGCGCGGCGCCCCAGCGGGACAATCCGGGGGAAGATCCCCGGGATATCCCCCGCCCCCCGCAGGCGCGTCGACTGCTCTCCGTGAGCGGGTATGACCTCGGCGGCTTCCTGATTTCGATGTATGAGTCGAACACTTCCCTGGAAGTCACGCATCGGTACTATCGCGACCTCCTCCCCACGCAGGGATGGATCCCGGCCGAACTTCCCGAACCCGGTCGCACGCTCATCGATCGCTCCGGCGCCCAGGTGTTCCGCCGGGAGCAGACGCTGCTCTGCGTCTTCAGCGATCACCGGCCCGATGAGGTCGTGCAGACCACCCTCTGCCTGATCGACCTCCCGTAGCCCGGCGCCCCGCTGCCGCCGGGCCCGGCCGGAGGCTTGTGCCCGGCCGATCCCCGCGCTTCTTCGCCGGCCTCGTCAGGCTCCCGGAATTCGGCAGGTCGTCCGGAATCGGTGCCCCGCCGCCGGCATCGCGACCGCCCCCCCCTTCACGCCCCCCCACCCTCCCCTCTCGGGGACGGTCGGTAGCCCGGCGTTCGTCGCCCTTCCGATCAGGGATTTCCCGCCTTCCCGACTCAGGGTCCGGGTTTTTCCTTGAATCGGCGAAAAGTCCCGTGCTAGAATTCGGCTTCGGAACGTAGGGTCTTGAAGCCATGCCGGAGTCTCCACCGCGGACCGCGGTTCTCGGGGACCCGGATTGGCTTCTCGACGACCCGACCCGGGTCGGGCACTTCCCTCCCCCGTCAATTTCGATCTCCGTGCGACTGGGCTCGCCGTATTGTCCTGGCGTCCCTCGAGTTCCGGCAATTGAAGAGGAGCGGTCGAAATGAAGAACATGCTCGCGATCGTCGTCGCCGTCGGCCTCGGTTTGGCCGCCGTGGTCATGGTGCGAGACTACCTCCAGCAGCGCGAAGAAGAGATCCGCGGCGCGGTGGTCGAGATCGTGATCGCCAAGGAGGAGATCCCCGCCGGGACGGAGATTACCTTGGACTACGTGGCCAAGGGAGACCGCCTGAAGCGCTACATCGACGACGACACGGTGATGGCGAACCAGCTGCAGGAACTTCTCGGGCAGCGCCTGAAGGTCAACAAGTCCAAGGGGAGCCCGCTGCGCTGGTCGGATACGGGTGGGATGGGAATCGCCGGATTCGCCGACATGGTGCCGCCGGGGAAGCGCGCCGTGTCCATGTCGATCGATCCGATGTCGGGGATCTCGGGCATGTTGCGCCCGAATGACAAGATCGACATTATGCTCTCCTACACCCCGATCAAGGACCTCACGGCGATGGGGACCGCCAAGTCGGTGATCCGCTACTTCATGGCGAATATCTCCGTACTCGCGCTGGATCGGACGACCGGAAAGGAACTTCGCGGCATGCCCGTCCTCGGCGCCGGAACCCGGAAGGAAGGGCAGTTCGCCACCGTGACCTTCGCGGTCAAGCCGATCGAGGCCGAGATGCTCGTCTTCGCGGAAACGCAGGGCGCGATGCGGTTCGTACTGCGGAATCCGAAGGATGACGGCCCCCTGGAGGGCGCCGTGCCGATCGACAGCGAGAACTTCCAGGAACTGATCGAGACCATGGGTCCGGGCAAGTAGACGGGCCCGGAGATTCAGGTCCCCCGTGCGCGGAGCGACAGGATCATGCCGACGTTGGTGATCAAGGAACGCGGTACGGGCGATCGATTGGTCGAGCTGAGCAAGTCCCGGTTCGTGATCGGGAAGCGCGAAGATTGCGACCTCATCCTCGATCGCCAGAACATCTCGCGGACGCATTGCGAGATCCTGATGCACAACGGCCAGTACGTGGTCCGGGATCTCAACAGCGCGAACGGGACCTGGGTGAACGGTACGAAGATCACCACGCCGGTTTTCCTCGTCAACGGGACTGCGATTCAACTCGGGGACTACACTCTGGTGTTCACGGATCCGGCGGCTGCGGCGGCGGCCCCGAGCGGCCCGGTGCCGGGGGCATCGGCCTTCGGCGCGCCGCCGGTGCGCGGGGGCTCGGCCTTTTCCCAGCAGCCGGCCACCGTGCGTTCGATGACGCCCCAACCCTCCGCGGCGTTTGCGCCTCCGGCGCAGGGTTGGCCGTCGGCCCCGGCCATCAGTGCGCCCGCAGCGCACGCCGCACCCGCGGCCGCGGCGAATCCCGCCCCCGCGGCGGCGCCTGCGGCCGCTCCCGCGGCTTCTCCGGCGGCGGAACAGCCGAGCATGCAGTGTACGCGCGACACCGCCGATCCGACCCCGGCCCTCCCGGTCGACCTCAAGAAAAAGATCCACGCGCGCCTGCTTGAGCACCGCGGCATCAAGAACCTGGATCTGGCAAAAATGACCGAGGAGGACACCCGAAACAAGACCCGCGACGCCATCATGCAGATCATGGACTGGCTGAGCGCCGAAATCGCCGAGTGGGTCCCGCGCGAGCAACTCCTCAAGGAGATCATGGACGAGGCGCTCGGCCTTGGCCCGCTCGAAGATCTGCTCGCGGACGACAGCATCTCCGAAATCATGGTCAATGCGTGGGACAAGATCTACATCGAGCGCAAAGGCAAGATCGTCCTGTCCAGCAAGCGGTTCACCGACAACAACTCGGTCGTGAACTGCATCCAGCGCATCCTCGCGCCGATCGGGCGACGCATCGACGAATCCAGTCCCATGGTCGACGGGCGCCTCAAGGACGGCTCGCGCGTCAACGCCATCATCATGCCGCTCGCGATCTCGGGGCCGACCCTGACCATCCGAAAATTCATGAAGAAGCGGCTCGGCCCGGAGGACCTCGTCAAGTACAACTCGCTCACCTGGGATATGGCCAACTTCCTCCAGGTCGCGGTCAAGGCCCATAAGAACATCGTCATCTCCGGCGGCACCGGCTCGGGAAAGACCACGCTGCTGAACATCATGTCCTCGTTCATCGGCGTGGACGAACGGATCATCACGGTGGAGGACGCCGCGGAACTCAAGCTGCCGCAGGAACACGTGATCTCCCTCGAAGCGAAGCCGCCCAACATCGAGGGCGAGGGCGCAATTCCCATCCGCAAACTCGTGATGAACACGCTGCGCATGCGCCCCGACCGCATCGTGGTCGGAGAGTGCCGCGGCGGCGAGGCCTTCGACATGTTGCAGGCCATGAACACCGGCCACGACGGCTCCCTCACGACCATCCACTCGAATACCCCGCGCGACTGCATCGCCCGTATCGAGAACCTCGTGCTCATGGCCGGGATGGACATCCCCGCCAAGGCCATTCGCGAACAGATTGCCTCGGCCATCCACCTGATCGTCCAGCAGTCGCGCCTCAACGACGGCACCCGCAAGGTCACCTACATCACCGAAGTCACCGGCATGGAAAGCGGCACCGTGACCCTGCAGGATATCTTCCTCTTCAAGCAGCAGGGCGTCGGTCCCGACTTCAAGATTCGCGGCATGCACAAGGCGACCGGCGTCGTGCCCAAGTTCTATGACGAGCTGCGGGAACGCGGCCAGAAACTCGACATGAAGATCTTCCAGGGCTGATCGCCCTGCGCGCGAGCGCGTGGGCGGGTTCCGTGGGATTGGGAGGAGCGGCATCCTCGGGCGCCGCTGTACAACATGGGATCAATCAACATCATCCTCGGCATCACCTTCCTGGCGGTCACTCTCTTCATCAGCCTCGGCGGCATCCTGTTCACGCGCCGCTGGGAGACGTACGAGGAAAAGTACCTCCAGGAGTCGGAGCGCACGCTCCAATCGATCTTCCTCTCCATCCCGCCGCAACAGCTGCTCTACATCTCGTTCGTGACCATGATGGTGTTGTGCGGCATGTTGTTCTTCATGTTCGAGTCCGTGGCCATGGCCACGATCTTCGCCCTGCCGGGCTTCTTCGCCCCGCACGTGCTGCTCTGGTACATGCAGTGGAAGCGCGTGGAGACCTTCGGGCAACAGCTCGTCGACACCCTCGACAACATGTCCAACTCGCTGAAGGCGGGCTACAGCCTCCCGCAGTGCTTCGAACTCGTCGCCCGCGAAATGCCGCCGCCCATCTCCCAGGAGTTCCGCATCCTCAACCGGGAATTGCGGCTCGGCCTGCCGATGGAACAGGCCCTGAAAAACATGCACGCGCGCATGCCGACCGAGGACCTCGACCTCGTGGTCACGGCCATCCTGATTTCGCGCGAACTCGGCGGCAATCTGACGGACGTGTTCGAGAACATCGCAAACGTGATCCGCGAGCGATTCCGCGTCGAGGGCAAGATCAAGTCGCTGGCCTCGCAGGGGAAGCTGCAGGGGATGGTGGTATCCGCCATGCCCCCGCTCATGGGTTATGCGATCCACAAGGTCAACCCCGAACTGATGCGCCCCATGTACACCACCCTGATGGGCTGGGGCTTGATGATCATCATCGCCGTGCTCATCTACCTCGGGTACTACTTCATCAAGAAGATCACCAACATCGATATCTAGTCGAATCGCGGATCGGGGAACGGTTCGCGCCGCGAGACGGTAAAGGAGTCGACCATGAATCCGTGGATCATCTCGCTGATGGCCGGTGTGAGCGGCTTCCTCGTCGTTTGGGCGATCTACAACATCAATCGCTCGGCCGTCGAGAAGGGCAAGACGGTCCAGGACGAGACCGAACTCGCCCAGCAGAGCGCCATGCTCCGCCTGGTCATTCCCTATATCCGAATCCTGCGCGGGATCGCGCCCCCGCTCCTGCTCACCGACGTGGGCGGCACGCGGAAGACCCGGTCCTTCGGCCTGTTCACGATCATCTGGGATTCGCTCTCGAAGAAGGTGAACCGCTGGCTCATCACCGCGGACTACCCCCTGAATCTCACGACCGTGGACTTTTACGGCATCGTCTTCTTCTCCATCTTCCTGGCCATCGGGATCTTCGCCTACCTCTACTGGCTGATGGGGAAGGCCTGGGTCGGCATGATCGCGTTCATGGCGATCCTGTACCCGTTCGCCTGGCTGCACGAGAAGGCGGCAAAGCGCCAGAAAGAAGCGCTGCGCACGCTCCCCTACGCGCTCGACCTGCTCACCCTGGCGATCGAGGCGGGGCTCGACTTCAATGCCGCCCTCCCCCGCATCATGCCCAAGATGGGCACCAACGCGCTGGCGGTCGAGTTCGGCCGCATGCTGCGCGAGGTGCGAATGGGACGCCCCCGGCGGGAGGCGCTCCGCGAGATCGCCCATCGCTGCGACGTCCAGGACCTGACGATCGTCATCTCCGCCATCGTCCAGGCCGATGAATTGGGAACCAGTCTGGGACCGATCATGCGCATTCAGTCGGATATGATCCGGGGGCGGCGCTTCCAGAAGGCGGAAAAGCTGGCCATGGAGGCCCCGGTGAAGATGCTCTTCCCTCTGTTGGCGTTCATCTTCCCGACCGTGTTCATCATCATCTTCGGCCCCATCGCCATCCAGTACTTCATGTCGGGTGCCGATTCGGTCTAGGCGAAATGGCAGATGATGCTCGTCGACCTGGATACGGGGACGGTGATTTCGCATAATATGGAATGGGCCCGGAGCCAGGCGGAATTGACCCGCGGGCTCCTGGGCCGATCCGAGTATCCGGAGGGGAACGCCCTCCTGCTGGAACGGTGTTCCAGCATCCATATGTTTTTCATGAAGTTTGCGATCGATGTCCTATTCGTGGACCCGGAACTTCGGGTCCTCAAGGTCGTGGAAGTCCTGAAGCCCTGGCGAATGGCCGCGTGTCTGAAGGCGCATTCCACGATCGAACTCCCGGCGGGCACCGTGCGCCGCTGCGGAATCCAAGTCGGTCATCGATTCGAAGTCCGGAAGTAGTCGCCATGTCAGCTGCCTTCGCCAAGATCCTGGTCGAAGAGGGAAATCGTGAAGTCCCTCTGAGCAATGCCCCCTTCATCATCGGTCGCAGCGACGGCTGCAACCTCGTCCTCAAGGGGAACGGCAATGCGTCGCGCAAGCACGCGGAGATCCGCTTCTCCGAGGGCCGATACATGATCACGGACCTGGGCAGCCACAACGGGACCAAGGTCAACGGCCAGAAGGTGATGGAGCAACTGCTGGGCGATGGCGATGTCATCACCATCGGCGGGGTGGACATGCGCTTCATGCAGCCGGGTGCGCCGCGGAGCGAACCGATGGTCGAAGCGGCTCCGCCCCTGGCCGCGCCCCCCCGCGGAGCCACCCCCCCACCCTCGTCCCGCGGAGGGGCCCCGGTCCCTCCGCCGCCACCCCCGCCTTCGGCCGTCCCCGCCGCCTTCCCCCCGCCCATGCCGCCCGGTTACGGCGCTCCCTACGCCCCGCCCCCGCCGCCGGGCTACGGCGCGCCCCCCGGCTACGGCGCCCCGGCCCCGTCCAAGCCCGCCGCTGCGGTCGCCCCGAGGCCGCCGGGGAGCTTCATGGGCGGCCCCGCCGCCGGCGGGAACGAGGGAACCCAGATGGTCGACATGAACCAGATGCTCATCAAGGGCCCCGCGGCGCCCTCCAATGAAGGCACGCAGTTCGTCGACATGAATCAGATCATGAGCAAGGGCCCCAGCGCGCCCTCCACCGAGGGAACCCAGTTCGTGGACATGGATTCCCTGGCGAAGGCCGGCAGCGCCGCCGCCACCGGTTCCGGGGGTGCCGCCGCCAACAAGAAGAAACTCATCCTGCTCGCCTCGGTCGGCGGAGCGGTCCTCCTCCTGCTCGTGATTCTGATGGCGCTCCCCGAGCCCAAACCCCAGGGGCCGACCTTCCCGGTGGGCACCGAGTACACCAAGGTCAAGGTCGAGGAGAACGCGTTCGCCTACATCGCCCTCGAGCACCTCAAGATGGAGGTGGAAAAGCCGGAGATCGCGGATGCGACATCGAACAAGAACGCCCTCAATGAGGTCGTCATCAAGGGCAAGGCGGCAGGCACAACGCGGGTCGCCGTCGAATTCGACACCGACCAGTGGTACATCATTCAGGTCACGGTGACCAAAAAGGAGGAGTGGCCCCCGCGTTGGACCGACGACGATCGCCTCCGGGCCGCGGAAAAGCTCAAGAAAGAGGCCGATTCACTCTACCAGCGCAAGGAGGCGGTCACCGAAGCCCTGGTGCCGGCCTACTACCGCTACCGGAAAGTCATCCGGCTCTATGCGAACTGCAAGTTTCCGCCGCCGGGGCCGCAGACCGAGTCCGAGGAACGCGCCAAGGAACTTGAGATCATCATCAACGAGATGGAATTGAACCTGACCCGAAGCTTCTGGCGGAATTTCCGCCAGCAAAGGTACAATGAGGCGAAGCTGAATCTGGACGACCTCCTGGTGCTGTTCCCTGAGGATGGGGCGGACGAAGATCCCCTGTCCCGGCACGGCAACCGGGAGAAGTATCACAAGTACTTCCTCCTCGGTCAGCGCTTCAGCTTGGCGCTCCGCGGGGGAGGTTCCTAGTGGGTCTTCAATCTTGAGATCCTAGGTTCGGCGGAGGCGATTTTCGCGCCCGGCGAGGCGCGCGGAGAAGGCGATGCCCCCGTGCATCG
>CAZWCX010000074.1:0-35831 GCA_964632945.1 uncultured Planctomycetia bacterium
GAGGTCATCCGGGGTCTCGCGACCAGCGACGAGACCACGAAGACCATCCTCGACCTCTGCGCCGCCCTGGGCAAAAAACCGGTCGAAGTCAACGACTCCCCCGGTTTCGTCTCCAACCGCGTGCTCCTGCCCATGATCAACGAGGCGGTGTTCGCCCTCCACGAGGGCGTGGGCACGGCCGAGGCGATCGACCAGGTGATGAAGCTGGGCATGAACCACCCCCTGGGCCCGCTCGCGCTCGCCGACCTGATCGGCCTCGACGTCTGCCTGGACATCCTCGAGGTCTTGCACCGTGAACTGGGCGACGACAAGTATCGCGCCTGCCCGTTGCTCCGGAAGTACGTGGCGGCGGGGTGGCTGGGCCGGAAATCGGGCCGGGGATTCCACCGCTACTAACGAGTGGGGCTGCAACCTTGATCCTGTGGGTTGGGCCCGCCGCTCTTCGCGCCGGGCTGCGTGGCTGGTCGTCGGCGATGCACCGGGGCATCGTCGTCTCCGCACCCCTCGTCGGGCGCGCGGATTCCCGCGGCCGAACCCACCGTCCCGAGATCGAAGACCCACCCGACTCCGCCGGGCGCCAGCCCTGAAGGCCGCATGCTCGCGCACCTCGAGGTCCGCAATTTCGTCCTGATCGACCGCCTGGCGATCGACTTCGGTCCCGGGTTCAATGTCGTCACCGGGGAAACCGGGGTCGGCAAGTCGATGCTCCTTTCCGCGCTCACCTTCCTCCTCGGCGCCAAGGCGTCGGCCTCGCTGGTGCGGACCGGCGAGCGGGAGACCACGGTCTCCGGGCTCTTCCACGTCGAGGAAGCCGCGGTGCGGGCGGAGATCCATGCCCTCCTCCCCGAATCCGGCGAGGACGGCGACTTCCTCTTCTCGCGCACCTACACCGCCGAAGGCGCCAATCGCTGCTCGATCAACGGCCAGGTCGTGACCGTGGCGATGCTGCGGCGGGCGGGCGAGTCGCTGATGGACATCCACGGCCAGCACGAGCACCAGTCGCTGCTCCGTTCCGCCGTGCAGCTCGACATCCTCGACGAATTCGGCCGTCTCACCGACCGGCGCGCCGCGTACCAGGAGGCGTATCGCGGCCTGCTCGACGCCCGGCGCGAGCTCGAGGCGCTGCGTTCGTCCGACCGACGCGACGCCGAGCGGTTGGAGGCGGCGCAGGCGGCGCTGGAAGAGATCGGGCGGATCGACCCGCAGCCCGGGGAACTGGAGGGGCTCGAGCGGGAGCGCAAGCGCCTCGCCCACGCCGAGAAACTCGCCGAGCGGGCAGGCTCGGCCTGGCGCGACCTCTACGACGGCGACGGCGCGGTGATGGACCGGCTCGCGGGCGCGCTGACCCAGCTGCGCAAGGCCGCCGAGGTCGACGACACCCTTGCGCCGGCGGTCGCGGCCCTGGAGTCGGCGAGCGAAGGGATCGGGGAGGCCGCGCGCACGCTCGGGGGCTACGTCGAATCGCTCGCCTTCGACCCGGCGCGGGCGCGCGAGGTCGAGGAGCGGCATTTCGCGATCCAGCGCCTGCTCGCGCGATTCGGCCCGACCGAGGCGCAGCTCGCGCAACGCAGGCAGGAATTCGAGCGGGAGATGCGCGCCTCGTCCGGCGAGGCGGAACGCCGCCGCGCCGGCGAAGAACGGGTCGCCGCCCTGCTCGCCGAGGCGCTCAAGCACGGGCGCGAACTTTCCAAGGCGCGTGCGCGCGGCGCCGAGCGACTGCGCAAGGCGGTCGAGGAGGAGTTGAAGGCGCTCGCGATGCCGCACGCCCGCTTCACCCTCGAATTCCTTCCGGTGGCGGGGGAGGGGACGACGGCGCCGGTCGGGGAGGAAGCGTCCGCGACGCCCGTGGGGCTTTCCCCGGCGGGTCTGGAGCGGGTCGAGTTCCTGTTCACGCCGAACCCGGGGGAGCCCCCCCTGCCGCTCCGCAAGGTCGCGTCCGGCGGGGAGCTCGCCCGGTTCATGCTCGGCGTCAAGAAGGTCCTCGCCGAGTCCGACCGGGTCCCCATCCAGGTCTTCGACGAGATCGACGCCAACGTCGGCGGCCGCCTCGGCGGCGTCCTCGGGGAGAAGCTGCTCACCATCGCCGCCCGCCGGCAAGTCCTGTGCGTCACGCACATGGCGCAGATCGCCGCCTACGGCGACCGCCACTTCCGCGTGGAGAAACGCGTCCAGAAGGGGAGCACGAGCACCGAATTCACCCACCTCGACGGGCAGGAGCGGCTCGAGGAGGTGGCCGAGATGATCAAGGGGCGCCCGCCCACGGCCACGACGCTCCGCCAGGCGCAGGAGATGATGGCCGACGCGGCCAAACTGCGCCGGAAACTGGAGCGCAGGAAATGACCGGTCCCGCATGACCCCCGATTCGCGAGGCGATCGAACGATGCCGAACCGCACCGGCGCCCGCCCGACCGGCGCCCGCCGCCGCCTTCCGGCCGCCGCGGCGGCGCTGGTCGCGGCGTGCGCGGCGGTCGGGCTCCCGCCCGCGCGGTCGCAGGAGCCCGCGGGGCCCGCCGCCCCTCCCCGCGCCGCCTGGCGCGCCCTGCCGGTCCCCGAGAGCGAAAACGAGTACCGCTGCCCGGTCCAGGGCGGCGCCACGATCGGGCAGGGGAACTTCGGCGGCTACAGCCACCAACTCACGTTCGCCTGGGACTACACCATCCCGATCGGCACGCCGGTCGTCGCCGCGCGCAGCGGGGTCGTGATCGCCAGCCGGACCGACAGCAACATCGGCGGGGGCGACCCCCGCTTCGAGAAGGACGCCAACGAGGTGCGCGTGAAGCACTCCGACGGCACCATCGCCGTCTACGGCCACCTCGGCAAGGACGCCAGCCTCGTGCGCGAAGGGGAGTTCGTCCTTCAGGGTGAAATCATCGCCACCAGCGGGAACTCGGGATTCTCGACCGGGCCGCACCTTCACTATGAAGTGGTCAAGGACGACCGGACCGTTTCCACCTCGTTTGCCGACTTTACGCGCACGCGCGGGATCCCCCAGGAAGGGGACCGCCACGGCCCGGCCGCGCCGCCGGCGGTGCCCCAGGCCGCGATCGCCGCCCTCAAGCGGTTGCACCGGGCGGCCGTCGTCGCGGAAACGCGCGGCTGGCCCGAGATCGGCCTGCGCATCCTCGAGGACGTCCCGTCGGGAAAGAACCTGGGGGATTACTACTATTCGCGCGTCATCCACTCCCAGCGGACCGCCTTCCGCGCCGCGGTCGAGGCGGAAGCCGCGCGCTTGACCGGCGCCCCGGTGGCCGCCTTCGCCGACGCCCTCCTCGTGAAGCGGTTCCAGGTCGCGCTCAAGCCGGTGGCCGAGACGCGGCCCCTCCTCTCCACGCTCGCGGAAAAGGAACGGACCTTCCCCGATCCGCTCAAGGCCGCCTTCGCGGGCGCGGGCGGCGCGCTGACCGCCCTGGTCGAGGGCATGGTCCAGGAATGCTTCGACGAGATCTACACCGCCGGCGGAAAGTACATGGCCTGCCACAAGGCGGCGCGCGGCGAACTGCGCGAGGAGTCGCTGCGCTGCGTCCGCCGCCTCATCGACCTCTACCTCAACCGCGCAATCACCGAGTTGATCCGGCTCAAGGACGAGGCCGAGCGCAGCCTGCCGGAGCACCACTCCGTCATCCGCGCGGACGGGGAACGGGTCTGGAAACTCTGCGCCAGCCTGTTCGGCTACATGCGCGACTACTTCCCCGACAAGAAGAAGGACCACGACCGGGACGCCAAAGTCGTGGAGTACTTCTACGAGCGGATCCGCAAGATGACCCAGTGACCCCCCGCGCCTCCTTGCCGCTCCACGGCCCCGGCGCTATACTCGCGCCCTTCCGCGCGCCCGTCCCCCGGGAGGGAACGACCGCGCAACCCAGGCCCCCCGGACCCGCCCATGACGCTCGACGAACTCCCGCCGCACGATCGGACCCTGCTCCGGCGCTGGGTCGACGCCGGCCGGATTGCGGAATCGGAGGTCGCCGGTTGGCTCGCCCCGGTCGCGCCCGGCGAAGTCTCCGCCCGGGGCGGACTTGCGGGCTGGCTGGCCGCCGCCGGCCGGTTGCCCGGAACGATCAGCGGCGAGGTCCCGACGCAGGTCTCCGCCCCGCCCGACGCCTCCGCATCGCCGCGCGCCGCCGCGGGACGTCCGACCGCCGCCGATGCCACGGTGCGCCGCTCGCAGCTCGCCGGGGAAGGCGGGGAAGAGGCGGGCACCGTGATGGAATCCTGGGATTCGGCCGAGCGGGCCCGCACGGCGGCGATGGGCGGCCGTCGGCCCACCGCGTTTTCCGGCCGGATCCCCACCCGGATCGACCGCTTCGTCATCGAGGACCTCCTCGGTCGCGGCGGCATGGGCGTGGTCTACCGCGCCTTCGATCCGCAGATGGAGCGTCGCGTCGCCCTCAAGATCCTCTCCGTCACCGACCGCGACGACCAGGAGAAGCTCGAACGATTCCTGCGCGAGGCGCAGACGGCCGGCAGCCTGCGCCATCCCCACATCGTCGCCGTGTACGAAATGGGAACCTACGAGGACGCCCCGTACGTCGTCATGGAGATGGTCGAGGGGGAATCGCTCATCGACGCCGTCTCCGCGGGGGAGGGTTGGCCGCTGACGGACCGGATGGCCCTCTTCCGCGACGTCGCCCGGGCGGTGGCGCACGCCCATGCGCATCGCGTCGTCCACCGCGACCTCAAGCCGTCCAACATCCTCGTCGACGCGGCCCGCAAGCCGTGCGTCCTCGACTTCGGCCTGGCCCGCCGCCTCGACGCCGCGCGGCGGTTGACGGCGGAAGGCCAGCTCATGGGCACCCCCGGGTACATGCCCCCGGAGCAGATCGAGGGGCAGCCCGGGCGGATCGGTCCCCACAGCGACGTCTTCGCGCTCGGTGCGATCCTGTACGAGATGCTGGCGGGACGGCTTCCCTACGGCGGGCACACGCAGATGGAGGTGATCTCGCGCACCCTGCGCGGGGAGTTCCCCCCGCTGCGCAGCGTGCGCGCCGAGCTGCCGGCCGACCTGGAGACGATCTGCGCCCGCTGTCTGGAGCCGGAGATCGAGCGGCGCTACCCGGACGCCGGGGCGCTGGCCGACGAACTCGATCGCTGGCTGAAGGGGGAGCCGATCCTGGCCCGTCCGCTCGGCCGGGCGGAACGGTTCGTGCGCCTGGTCCGGCGCCGGCGCGAGGCGGCGCTCATGATCGTGGGCGCGCTGCTCCTGCTCGCCTTCGTGGCGGCCGGCAATCGCGTCTACCGCGGCGTGCGCCTGAAACGGGCGCTGGCGGAGGCCCGGCGATTGCGCGCGGAGGCGCGCGCCGTGGAGGCGCGGGACGCCTACCGGCGCGCGCTCGACCTCGATGCCGCCGACGGCGAAGCCCGGGAAGGCGCGGCCTGGGCCGACGCCGAACACGCGCGCGTCCTCGCCGAAGCCGAGGCCGCCCGGGCGGAAGCCGAGGCCGGCCGCGTGGCCCTGCGCAAGGCCGGATTGGTGGGCAACGTCCTCTCCCGCTGGATGCTCCTGGTCGAGCCGCTGCGCGCCCTGGAAGCGGTCCACTACGATGCCGCGGTCCCGGCGGAGGAGAAGCGGGAACGCGCCGCGCCGGCCTGGGCGCGCGTGGAGCGGTTTCGCAGCGAGACGCCCCCGGACGACACTTCCCAGGCGACCATGCTCGCGCTTTCCGGCTGGGCTCGGCGGCTGGCCGGCCACGAAGCGGAGGGGATCGCCTGGATCGACCGCGCCCGCGAACTCGATCCGGCGCTGCCGTACGGGGCGCTCCTGCGCGCGATGATCGTCTTCGGCCGGCTCGTCCTGGAGCAACCGCTTCCCGTGGTGACCCAGCGCATCACCGGCGTGGAGTTCGGCGACGCCCCCGGGGAGACCGCCGAACTGGCGTCGATGCGCGCGGAGGCCGAAAGGTGGCTGGCGGAGGTGGAGCAGGCCGCGGTCTGGGGCGAAGGCGTGGCCCAGGACTTCCGGCGGGCCGCGGAGGCCCTGCGGCACCTGCAGCAGGGCCGGTACGTCGAGGCGGACGAAGCCTTCACCCAGGCCCTGGGCGGCGGACTCTCGGCCTTTCGCACCGACCTGCTGTTCGCGCGCGCCAAGGCGCGCTACCTGTGCAAGCGGTTCGCCGCGGCCGTGGAGGACATGGAAGAGGCCCGTCAGGTCCGGCCCGGCCAGCCCGAAGTGTGGTTCTACCTGGGCTGGTTCCGCTCCGGGGCGTCCCTGGACGCGGTCCCGCGGGGCATCGATGCCTGCGACGGATTCGCCGCGGCGGCGGCCGAGTACGGTCGCGCAGTCGAGTTGTCGCCGCGATGGGAGGAGGCCTGGCGCTACCAGGCGATGCTTCTCCACGACCTCGGCAAGGCCCAGGCGCGTCGCGGCGACGATCCGCGTCCGACCTTCCGGCGGTCGCTGGACGCGTACGCCCGCGCCCTCGAGCTCCGTCCGCGCGAGAACCTGTCGTACCACAATCGCGGAGTCGCGCGCCTGAGCCTGGCCGACGCGGAGCGGGAGCGCGGCGGGGAGGCGAAGGAGATCCTCCAGGCGGCGCTGGCGGACTTCGACGAGTCGCTCCGGCTCGATGCCGCGTATCACCCCTCGCACGCGTCCCGCGGCGCGGCCTTTCTGGCCCTGGGCGATCTCGAGGACGGCGGCGGAGCCGACCCGCGCCCATGGTATCGCAAGGCCATCGCCGACTACGAAGCCGCCCTCGCGGCCGCACCCGGGGACCTGGAGGCCCTGCACAACCGCGGCGTCACGTATTCGCGGTTGGGCGAGGCGGAGGACGCGCGCGGACTCGACGCGCGACCCTCGCTCGACGCCGCGATCGCGGCCTTGCGCGCGGTGGTGGGGCAACGGGGGGAACAAACGGCCAGTTGGAACAGCCTGGGGATCTCGCTCATGCGGCGCGCCGGGATCGAGAAGCGTGCGGGGGAGGATCCCCGGACGACGTACCGGGAGGCCCTGGACGCCTTCGGGCAGGCGCTGAAAAACAACCCCGAGTACGTGCTCGCGTACGATGGCCGGGGGGTCACGTGGCGCGCCCTCGCGGAGGCGGAGGGGGCCGGGGGCGGGGATCCGGCCGAGGCGCTCGCGCAGGCGGAAAAGGACCACGAGGCCGCGCTCGCGCGCAACCCGGAGTATCTCCTGGGGCACTACAACCTGGGATTGACGAGGCGGGCGCAGGCGGAGGCGCTGCGCGCCCGTCGCCGGGACGCGCGCGCGGCCTACCGGGCGGCGCTCGACGCGTTCGGGAAGGTGGTGCGGATCAATCCCGAGTTCGTCCTGGGCCGGTACTACCTGGCCGACACGCTCCGTCTGCTCGGGGAGGTCGAGGGGGCCGCGGGCGAGGACGGCGCCGCTTCTTTCCAAGCGGCGGTGGACGCGTTCGACGAGGCTCTGAAGCGGCGGCCCGATCATGTCTCCAGCGTGCACGGTCGGGCGACCGCCTGGTTCCGGCTGGGCGCGGCCCTCGAGAAGAAAGGGGAAGACCCGCGCCCCGCGTACGAAGCGGCCGCCGCCGACTTCGGCGAGGTCCTGCGCCTGGACCCGACCGGACTCGGCAACTTCGCCTACCGCGGCCTCGCGTACGACCTGCGGGCGCGCGCCGAAGCGGCGCGCGGCGGCGACGGCCAATCCTGGATCGGCAAGGCGCTGACGGACTACGATGCGGCGCTGCAGCGCAACGCCGCCGACCTGATGGCGCACGCGCGCAAGATCCTCCTCCTGAAGGACGTCGGCAGGTCGCGCGAGGCCCTCCAGGCCTGCAACGCGGCCCTCCGGCACCATCCGGACGACGAGGCCTTGCAACAATGGCGGGCGGATCTCCAGGCCGCTTCGAGCGGGAGTTGAACCTCTTGGTCGGGGAACCCGGGACATGACCAAAGCGGACGTGTGCGACGAATTCCGCCGGCGCCGCGAGGCCCGGCGCGGGTGCGCGGAGGAATTGGCGGCCACCGACCGGCGGATCGCCGACGTCCGGCTCGGCCTCTTCGTCGCCGGCGCCGTCGTCGCCTGGGCCGTGCTGGCGGGCCCGCGCATCGCCGGCGCCTGGCTGTGGCTCCCGATCGGCGCGTTCGCCGTCCTGGTCGTCCGGCACGAGCTCGTCCGGCGCCGTCTGCAGGCCGCCGAGCGGGCGACGTGGCACTACGAACGAAGCCTCGAACGGGTCGAGGAACGCTGGGCCGGCAAGGGCAACGCCGGCGCACGCTATGCCGATCCGGCCCACCCCTGCGCCGGGGACCTGGACCTCTTCGGCCGCGGCTCCCTGTACGAACGGTTGTGCACCGCCCGCACGCGCCCGGGCGAGGATGCCCTGGCGGCGTGGCTCCGCGAGCCCGCGAGTCCGGCGGAGGTGCGCGCCCGACAGGAGGCGGCGGCCGATCTCGCCCCCCGCCTCGATCTCCGCGAAGACCTCGCGGTCCGCGGCGAGGAGGCCGGCTCCGCGCTCGATCCGGCCTTGCTGATCTCCTGGAGCCGGGAGGGATCCGGATTGGACGCGCCGTCGCTCCGTTGGGGACTCCTCCTCCTGGCGGCCGCGAGCGCCGCCACGCTGCTCGGTTGGGGATTCAGCGACTGGGGTCCCGAGCCGTTCGTCTTCGTCCTGATTCCCCTCGCGGGGGTCGATCGCCTGCTTCGGCACAAGGTCCGCGCCGTCGCCGGCACCGTCAACGAACCGGCGCGCGAACTCGAACTGGTGGCCGATCTCCTCCATCGGCTGGAGATCGAGACCTTCACCTCCCCGCGGCTGATCGACCTGAAGTCGCGCCTGGCCGATCAGGGCCGGCCCGCGTCCGCGGCGATCGGCGCGCTCGTCCGGCGCGTGCGCTGGTACGAAGCCTCCCGCAATCCGCTGTTCGCGCTCCTGGGCTGGCTGATCCTGTGGGATCCGCTCTGGGCGTCGACGATCGAGGCGTGGCGCGTCCGCCACGGCGTGGCGGTCGAGCGCTGGCTTCGCGCCCTCGGGGAGTTCGAGGCCCTCGTCGCGCTCGCGGCCTACGCGTACGAACGCCCCGCCGACGTCGTGCCCGCGCTCGAGGACGGGCCGCCCCGGTTCGAGGCCGAAGCCCTCGGTCATCCCCTGATCCCGGACGACACGCGCGTGTGCAACGACGTGAGCCTGGGGGGGGAAACCCGGCTCCTCCTGGTCAGCGGTTCCAACATGTCCGGGAAGAGCACCCTGTTGCGCGCCGTCGGCGTCGCCGTGGTCCTCGCCCAGGCCGGCGCCCCCGTGTGCGCGCGCCGCCTGCGGCTCTCTCCCCTCTCCGTCGGCGCCACCCTGCGCATCCAGGACTCCCTCCAGGAGGGCCACTCCCGCTTCTACGCCGAAATCCAGCGCCTGCGGCTGATCGTCGACCTGGCCGCCGCGCCGCGCCCCCTCCTCTTCCTGCTCGACGAGATCCTGCACGGAACCAATTCGCACGACCGGCGCACCGGGGCCGAGGGCGTCGTCCGCGGGCTGCTCCAGCGCGGCGCCCTCGGCATCGTCACCACCCACGACCTCGCGCTCGCGGAGATGGTGGCGGGACTCGGCGCCCAGGCCCGCAACGTCCACTTCGAAGACCAGTGGGTCGACGGCCGGATGCTCTTCGACTATCGGATGCGCCCCGGCGTCGTGCAGCGAAGCAACGCCCTCGCCCTGATGCGTGCCGTGGGACTGGACGTGTAGCGGGGCTTGGACCCGGTTCCAGCAAGGCCGACCGCTCGCGGGTGGCGCCGGCCTTCGCTGCCCGTCGTCGGCGCGGCACCGGGGACGCAAGGGGAGCCGCGAAGCCCCGGGGCTTCGACGCCACCGGGAAGGCGGAGTCCGGGCTGCCCCCGGACGCGCGGGTGAAGTTCCGCTCGACGAACGCGCGGCGGCTCGACCGGCGGCCGCGGGGGAGGGGGGGCGCGACGCTCCCCGACCCGCTCAAGGCCCATCCGGATCCGGCAGGGTCCAGGCCTTCAGCGCGGAGAGATGCGAGTCGACTTTCTGCCGCAGGTTCGATTCGGCCTCCCGCCGGTACCGGTCCATGGTCCAGCGGATGTCTTCTTTCCGGATCTTGAGGTTCGCGGGGGCCGGGTGCTTCGCCGCGAAGGCAAGCGCCGGCCACGGGTTCTCGACCCCCGTCGGCCCCCGATACCGGGCTTCCAGGCTCAGTTCCTCCGGAATCACGTTCGTCCCGGCGAACTGCACCCCCCCGGCCTCCCGGAAGTAATCGACCAGGCTCCAGTCCACGTTCAATTCCACCGCCGCCCAGGCCTGGTTCCAGCGTTCGCGGACTTCCGCCCGAACGTCCTCCGGCCGCGCCACGGCGTCGAACTGCAGTTCGTACGGGAAGCTGAACCGGCAAAGGGACCGGAGCTTTCGGGCGATGGCCTCGTCGCCCGTCACCAGGATCGCGACGGGTTTACGGGGGATCGCGGCGAGGGTGCGGTCGATCGCCGCGGCCAGGGCGGCATCCAGGGCCTTCGGACACCCGCCCTTGCCCGCGCCCTCGTCATGCGCCGTCACCTCCCGCTGCAGGGCCGCCATGGGCGAGGCCGCCGCGGCGAGTTTGCGCTCGCTGCCCGACGCGAGGGCGGACTCGATCGCCGGTCGGCGCTCCTCCACCCACTTCGTCAGGCGATCCGTGAAGTCGGCGTGCAAGGCGGGGACCGAACCGGGACCCTCCAGGTCCGCGCACAGCCCCGCCGCGGCCGCGTGATGGAGAAAGGCCGTCGGCCAGCGGCCGGCGTCGAGGTCCGCGATCGCGCTCGCGTGGCTGAGCCGCCGCCCGACCGATTGCAATTCGGCCTGCCGCGCCGGCCGCCCCGGAGAGGGGGCCGTCTCGTGATGAACGGCCCACAACCCCTTCCAGCCCGTCAGGGCTTCCTGAACCGCGCCCGCCCGCTCCCGCTCGCCGATCTTCGCGAGGGCGCCGGGCAGCTCCGCGGCGAGCCGGCGGTCCAGGTCCGCCCGCAACGCCTCGATCCACTCGGGCTTCCCCTGCCGGTTGGCGAACTCGAGCGTCTCCTCCCATTGGATCCGAAACGCGCCCTCGGTCGGATTCGTCGCGGCCGCCAACGCCTCGGTCGAACGGCGGGTCCACTCCCGCGAAGTTCCCGCTCCGTGGATCGCGACGCCCACCATGCCCGCGAGGAGGACGAGGGCGATCGAGGCCAGTCCGAGCGTTCGGGCGGTGCGCCTGGGATCGGCCGGACGGAACCGGCCGACGCCCCAGGGCAAGAGCGCCCAGGCGAGGATCACCAGCGGAAGGACGAACCAGATCGCGACGAGGCCGCGGTGCAGCAGGGTCACCGCGCCCCCGAAAAAGAAGGTGAGGGTCAGGCCGACGGCGACGCGCTTCGCCCGGGAGCCGACCCGGCCGCATTCCGCCGCATGGCAGTCGGGACAGAGCACGGGAGCGGGACCGGACCCCGACAGGTCCATCCCGCACAGACGGCAAGCGTCGCGTCTCACGACCGAACCTCCTCAAGGGACCCGGCGAGTCCCCGAACCCTACGGCCGGGGCGGGCGCGGCGTCAAGCATGTCCGCCCCGGCGGGGGCGGTGCGACCGGAAGCGGGGGTGGAGGATGCGCGGGCCGTTCACGCGCCGCTTCGGATTGCGGGGAGGGGGCCGCGTGGGGGCCCCGCGACGATCGACGGCCGGGCCGGCCCCCGTCGCGCGCGGCGCCCCGACGTCGACGATTCGGCGCAGGCCGGCGCGTCCGCGTCACTTCTCGACACGGACCGTCCCCTGCTGGATGCCCAGCCGCGCGATGCGTAAATTCGCCGCAGGGTCCCGGTTCGGCTCCGTGCGCGCCGCGGCCAGTGAGCCGATCCAGCCGCCGAGGAACCACGACCCCGCCACGATGAAGAGGACCGTCCAGGCGGGGGCCTGCGGAAGCAGCATCGCGGCCAGCCAGAAGAGCAGCAGCGCCGAACCCATGAAGGCGGGCCAGCGCGCGAGCTTCGCCGACCGCGCCTTCGCGGCTTCCACCCAGGCCTCCGCGTAGGCGCCGCATCCGGGGCAGGGAATGCGGAGGGCCGCCGTCCTCATCTTGTCCCGGAGATCCTCCTGCGCCATCATCTTCATCGTCTCGTCGGACGGCAGGAATCCCGTGATCCCCAGGAAGCCCGTGTCCGAGAAGCCCCAGGCATCGGCCTGAAAGGCGTAGCGGACTTTGCAGTGGTCGCATTCCATCGGGATCCAGGCCTTGGCGTGGACCTGGGCGCGCTTGATCTCCATGGATCCTCCTTTCGGCACGGCGGGGGCCGCGGCATTGTACCCTCCCGCGACCGAGTCGACCGGTATCCGCGCGGTCCGGCGCGCGAGGATTCCCGGCCGGGCGCGGCCTCGGCGCGCCGACGAGGAACGCCGGTATCGCGACCGTCCCGGGCCGCCGCGCGACGGGGGCGAGTCGGGGTCCCGGGCGCGGCCGCGCGCGCCCGCCGGCGTCAAGGTCGCGGGGGCGCGCCCGACTCTCCGCCGCGGATCTCGGCTTCCCGCGTCTCGATCTGCTGCTCGAGGTCCAGCCAGGTCGCTTCCAGCTTCTGCAGCGTCTGCTCGAGATCCTTCAGCCGCCGGTTGCGCAGCGCCACGTGACGCGTCGGCTCGCGCTCGAATTCCGCCAGGAGATCGGCGCGCTCCCGCTCCGCCGTCTCGATCTCCGCTTCGACCGTCTGCACCCGCTTGCGCAGGCGCACGACCTCCAGCCGCAGCACCTCGCGGGCGGCGTTCTTCGACGGCTTGTCGGCCTCCCGCGCGGACGCGCCGGCCGGCTTCGCCGGCGCCGCCGGGGCGGCTTCCCCGGGCTCGTCGTTCAGGTGCTCGACGTATTCGCCGTAGGTCCCCGGGTAGCGCTTCACCGTCCCGTTCTTCACGTCGAGGATCGCCGTCGCCACCGTGCTGACGAACGTGCGGTCGTGGCTGATGAAAAAGAGCGTCCCCTCGAACGCCTGCAGGGCTTCCGCCAGCGCCTCCACGGTCTCGAAGTCGAGATGGTTGGTCGGCTCGTCCAGGAGCAGCACCGGCGAGCGGGTGAGCAGGATCCCGAGCAGGCAAAGCCGGGCGCGCTCGCCGCCGCTGAGCACCGAGATCGGCTTGCGGACGTCGTCCCCCTGGAAGAGGAAGCTGCCCGCCAGGTCCAGCAGCGTCTGTTGCGGGACGTTCCGGTCCGCCATCCGGCGCAGGTGGTCCTGGACCTGCCACTTGCCGTCGAGGGCGGCGTAGACGTGCTGGGCGTAATAGCCCAGGCGCAACGTGCTGCTCCACCCGCACTCGCCGGCGAGCGGGGCGAGGTCGCCGGCAAGCGTGCGCATGAGCGTGGTCTTCCCCTGGCCGTTGTCCCCCAGGATGGCGATCCGCTCCCCGCGCTCGATGTCGAAGCGGATGCCGGAGGCGACCGTCCGTTCCGGGTAGCCGATCGAGAGGTCGGAACAGCGCACCGCGGTGCCGTTGCGCGGCTCGACCGAGGGGATGCGGATGCGGACCGAGCGCTCGGCGTGCGCGATGGCGATCTTGCCCCGGTTCAGGCGCTCGAGCTGCTTGATCTTGTTCTGCGCCTGCGAGGCGGTGCCGGCGCGGACGCGGTGCTTGTCGATGAAGACCTGGAGCTGCCGCGCCTTGGCGTCGATCACCTTGTTGTTCTTCTCGGCCAGGACGATCTGCTCGGCCTTGAAGGCGAGGTAGGCCTCGACGTTCCCCGGGTAGAGCGTGAGCGCGTTGCGCTCCGCCTCCAGCGTCTGGTCGCAGGTGCGCAGAAGGAACTCGCGATCGTGCGAGATGATCATGTACCCGCCGCGGAAGTCGCGCAGGAACTCCTCGAGCAGGAGCAGGGTGCTCAAGTCGAGGTAGTTGGTCGGCTCGTCCATGACGAGGAAGTTGGGTTCGCGCAGCAGCATGGCCGCGAGCTTGACGCGGGTCTGGTAGCCGCCGGAGAGCTCGCCCATGTGGGTGTCGAGGTGCTCGGGCCGGAGCTGGAAGCGGCCCGCGACCTCACCGCAGCGCCATTCTTCCTGATCGGTGTAGCGCAGCAGGAAGGCGAGCGCGGTCTCGTCGCGCTCGAAGGGATCCTGCTGCTCGAGGTAGGAGAGGCGGAGGTCGCGGGTGCGCACGATCCGGCCGCTGTCGGGCTCCTCCTCGCCGGTGATCAGGCGGGCGAGGGTGGACTTGCCGGAGCCGTTGCGGCCGATGACGCCGATCTTCTGGCCGGAGTAGAACGCCGCGGTCACCGACTCGAAGATGATCTGCGAGCCGTAGTGCTTGGAGACGTCCTCGAGATGGATGAGGGCTTTCATGGAGGGGGGATTGTACCGTGCGGGGCGGGGGAACCCAAGGGGATTATTGGGGTGGGGGGGGGCGGGCGGGAACGAGCAGAGAGGGCTTGTCGCGCGCAGATCGAGCGCCGGCGCCCGCGGGGTCGGACGGTCGAATCCACGATGGACACGCAGAGGATCGCGCGAAGAAACTATGCCGACGATTCCGTCCACGCTATGATTCGGCCGGAGCGCGACACGAGATCGAGTTCGCCCGCAGGCGGCCCAGGTCGACCGGGGCCTCGTCGCGCCCGCCCGCGGGCCCGTCCGGCCCTGACGGCCGGCCACCACAGGACCGTCTCGCCCGACGGGCGACACCCTCGTCCGTGGCGCCGCTCCCGGAGGGCGAAGAGGGCCCTCCTCGCGGCTGGACGCGGTCGGACGAGGGGCTCCGCGGTCCCGGCTGCCGCAGGGGCCGGGAGCCCGCGGGCGGATGGTCCAGGAAGCGTCGGCGATCGGCCCGTCCGAACGGAACGAACGGAGCGAGCACCCATGGACGTTCCCCGGGATCTCGCGGGCGCGGCGCCCGCGCGCCCCGCCTGGTACGCGCACCTGGTCGCCGGTGAACGCGCATTCGCCGCCGGAGACTTCGAGGGGATGATCCGGTCCTTCATCGAAGGCACCCTGGGGTTCGAGCGGGACTGGACCGCGCGATCGCCGATCCGGCGCTGGGTGCTGTTCCTGGATCCGGCCCTCTGGCAGGCGGTGGTCAACGCCTATCTCCTGTTGGCGCAGGCGGCCGGCCGCCATCGGCCACGATCCGACGCGGGCGGCGTCGACCTGTCGGGCGCGATGAGGGACGCGGCCTTCAGCTGGATCGAGTGGGCGCTCGAACTGGGCTGGCGGGAGACGGCCGAGGTGAAGCTCGCCTGTCCGGCGAACGAACCGCTTCGCGAAGATCCTCGCTGGTCGTCCGTGCAGTCTCGGGCGTGCGGCCCGGCGCACGAGGTGCCTGCCTGGGTGGCGCCTTTCCAGGCGGCCGAGCTGTGGCGGGTCGCCGGCAATTACCCGGCACGCGTCAAGGCCTGCATGACGGCGCTGGCCGAGTACCTCGAGACCGTGGGTCGCCTGTCGCCCGCCGAGGCTGCGGAGCTCCACGCCGACCCCGACATGCGCCGCGCGCTGGCGAGCGCCTATTACCATTGCGCCTGCGGCCTGGCGACGTCCGCCGTGGGCGACGCCGCCATCGTGAGCGACGCGGCGCAGATCGACCCCGCTCGAATGACGCAGAATCGGGACCAGGCGTTCGTCTTTCTCCGCAAGGCGGTGGAACTCGGCTGGCGCGAGATCGCCGCGGCGCAGGCCGATCCTCACCTGGCCAGCCTGCGCAACGACCCGCGCTGGGGGAAATTGTGGGGGACGTGGAACTGAGAATCGTGGCGTCCGGATGGGGTGTGCCGGCGGCATTCGGCATTCCGAGGGGCCGGTGAACCAAAGGCGCCTCGTGCGCGGGTTCGGGGTGCGAGTGATTCGGTCCGGCGGCGCGAGGCCGGGGCGCGGGAAAGCCACACCGGCCGCCCCCCCGACGGCGAGGGGGGACGACCGGCGGCACGAGCCTGACACCCCGACGCTTACGACTGCGGCGATGCTGCCTCCGCCGTCGCCCGCGGCGCCGCGGCGCGGTTGCGCCGGAACCGCACGCCGAGGTCCCGCACGATCTCGTCCAGGCCGGGGACCGTGCGCTTGGCCTTGGCGAGGACGCCGTAGATCTGCACCGCGGAGGACATGGCATCGCTGCCGGCGGCCATCCGCGTGTCTTCCACGGCCTCGGAAAGGCTGGTCAGGTCCGGGGCCAGCCGGTCCAGCTCGTCCACCAGGGCGACGTCGGAGAGGAACTCCTCGACGTCCATCGCCTTCGGCACCAGGTCGCCGTTGCTCTTGACCACGTCGCGGATCTTGCGGACGAACTCCAGGCTGCGGGTGCCCAGCTTCAGCAGGCCGCGGCGCTGCACGGGCGACAGCGCGGCCACGAACGGGAGGTGCTTGCGGAGCGTCGCAATCGCCGCGAGCATTTCCGCGAGGGCGTCGGGAGAGAGGGTGCCGGATACCAGGCCTTTGCTCATGTTGGTCTCCTCGAATGCCACGGACCCGAGCGTCACGGCCACACGCACGCGGGCTCGACGGTCCGGTTGGTTGCTTACGGGTCCGGGGGGTTGCGGTCCCGGGTGTCGTGACTTTTTTTTGTCGTCGCGTTGCACGCAGGGGGGAGTAAGCAACGGACGGACCGTGTGCCGGCGGCATGCGGAATCGACGCAACCGGCGGTGGCGGAGGGGATTGCGCGGAAGGGTGGAGGCGCGAGGCGATCGCGAAGGGGCGTGTCGAAACGTAATGGGGCGGGAGCGCGTTACGAAACGTGGTGCGGGGCGGGGGGCGCGCGGCGCGGGCGGGGGCGGGCGGACCCGAACGGCGGGGGAGGTGGGGGGACTCGGCGGGTGAGGCGGCCGGGCCGCCGGGTCGGGATCCGCAACGCGAAGGGTCAGGATCGGATCGGGGTCCGCCGGATTCGGACCCTCGCCCGTCCCGTGCGGGGACTCGGCGCGCGGGGTTGCGAGCGTCGCGGTTGAGGTACCGAGGTCGGCGCGCCGAACCTCGGAGGGCTCGGCTCGCGAGGCGCGGAGGTTGGCGGGCCGGGGTCGGAGGTCGGGGGGTCCGGTTGGGAGGCTGGGCGTCGGGGTGCCGAGGTGGAGGCACCAGGGTGCGAAGGCGGACGGTGGGGGTCGGTGGGCTCGGCGTGGGGTGTCCGTGTGTGGGCGGGGACCCTAACAGAACTCGGCGCGTGGAGATCGAGGGGGTGGGGCGTGAGGGGCGCCCCCGCCCCACCCTCGGGCGCCGCCTCCCCGCGCCGGCCCAAGGCCGCCGAGAGCGACCCGCGATGGCGCGCGAGCCAGTGGAAGAAGCGGCGCGCGACGGGCTTCCACGCCGGGCCGGCCAGCCGGAACGACCATTCCCGCCAATCCGCCAGGGCGTAAAGACAGAGGATGTAGGCTTCGGTCCCGCGGTAGACCGCGCCCGTGTCGCCGACCACGACCAGCTCCTCGGGGGGGCCGGGGCCGGCAGCCCCCGGCCAGATTCGCGCCGCCTCCGGCGAAGGGGAGGGGACGAAGGTCAGCGGCACGATCTGCGGCTGCGTCTCCATCCAGGCGCGACACTCCACACACAAGCCGCAGGTCGGGTCGTACAGGACGTACAGCCGGTTCATGATCGCACCTCCTGCTCACGTCCTGGCCACCGGGCGGACGAACTCGTTCGGCGCGACCGGGGGCGGCTGCTGCCACGACATCCCGCGCCGCCGAATCCGGGAGAAGAGCGCCAGGTTGAAGAAGTGCATCCCGCCGAGGACCAGCAGGACCAGTCCGATCTTGGTGCTGGAAGTCTCGATCGCGTCCGTGAGATCCGCCGGCCGCGGCCCGTACTTGAGCGCCAGCGCGACGAACCCGATGTTGATCAGGTAGAAGCCCACGACCAGGAGATGGTTCACCGAGTCGGCCAGCAATTCGTTGCCCTGGAAGGCATCGACGAGAAACACCCGCCCGTTCTTGTGCAGCGTTCGCGCAACCCAGACCGTGAAGGCCACGCTGGCGATCAGATAGGCGAGATGGGCGTGCACGATGTACATGACGACCTCCTTTGCGCAGGGTGGGTTTCCGGTTCCCCGCACACTGTCCGGTACAGGAACCCGGGCGCCCGGTTACGCGGCGGCGAGCGAACTCTTGGGGTGCGGGCGCCGACCGCGCGAAAGATTCCGCGTCGAGAGGGACCCATCCTGTCCCGCTTCCGGCGTAGGATGGGCATCGTCCGGCAGGCCACGGCGGTGTCCGGCCATTCGCAAACGCCACGTGCGACGCGGTCACGGGCGAGGACGAGGACTGCCATGGAGTCGACAATCGCAGACGTTCGACCAGGAACGCACAACACGATGTACGCTAGCTCGAGAACCGAGCGATTGCCGATGGTGTGTTGAACGCGGTCCTGATGGGTACCAGTTCTCGCGGCATAGGGAGCCAGCGCACGCCGAGGCTATTAGAGTTGCGTCGCCTTGCGAATCACATAGGACACGAATACGATGGTTGCAGGCGTGCGCACGCGGCAATTGTCGCACACTTGGCGTAAGGCGTTTGTCATCGGCCCTCGCATCGCTCGCCCCTATGGCAGGCATCGCCACGTGTCCGAGCGGCTCCCTATCCCGCGATTCGTGGTACCCTTTCGGGCGGCGGTCAACAATGTGCACAAACTACTGCAATCGGCAGTGCCGCGGCGGCGGTTGGTAACGAGCGCGATCTCCAAAAGGGCATGATCCACGGAGTTCACTGCAACCATGGCAGGAAGGGCGCGCGGCCTGACCGCCTCGATTCAAGACTCTTGAAGACTCCCCCCGAACCCCTCCCGTGACTTCCAACTCGAGGGCTTGTTGAATGGTGAGTCTCAAGCACCTCCCCATTCGGCTGTTGCGTCCGTCAGGGGAGACCATCGGCTTGATTGCTGGTGCGTGCTTTTCCACGACTTGGCGGAATCCAGTTCCGTGTCGGGCATTTGCGCAGTTTCGTGGACCAGGAAGTGAAGTGCAGATTCTCACATGCGTCGAATATCAATCGACCCTTATCTGGGCATGCATTCTATCGTGGTTGAATTTTCTTTCTCGCCATAGTAAAAAAACGGCTCTTCCGGGTTTCGGGTGGGTTGGGAATCGAGGTTTCCGGGCACGGGAACCCAGGCAGCGGCACAAAGGCCCAGCAATGGCCGGTTTTTGGCGGCTAAGGGAAGAAGCCAGGAGGGGCTCAGCCCCGGACGTGCCGAGGTTCCGCGGACGTCAAGCTGGGTGCCTGCGTTGATGTGGCCTCCCGGAAAGTGAGCGGCTTGGAAGCCAGATTCGCTACCCACACGAAAGCCTGTAGCGCGAAAAAAACTACAATCTGCGGGACCTACTCTGTCACTTATGTCGGGTATCCTTTGCGGGAAGCACAAGGAGGCCGGACCCGTCTTGGAACACGCTATTTCTGCGGATCCTGCGATTCCCGCCCTTCCGCCGGTCACGATCGTCGAGTGCATCGGCCGATACCGGCGGAGCGGTCGGATCTCAGAGTTTCGAGGATCCGCGATTCGCGGCTGCTTCGGCCGCGCGCTACGCGCCACATCCTGCGTCCTGCAGGCGACCCGGCCGTGTGGGGCAACCTGCGCACGTCCTCAGGAATGCGCCGTCGCGCACCTGTTCGAAACGCCGCCGCTGCCGGCGGGAATCCCCCCGACGCGCTTCCGGAACCCACCGCACCCGATCGCTTTGCGTGTCGCCAGCCCTGGCCGTCCCGAGGTTGATGCCGGGGAAGAGGAGTGTTTCGGTTGGTCCGTCCTTGAGCCTGCGACGAAGTGGATCCCCGCAATCGCCACCGCTGTCACGTGGATGTCGGAAGCCGGCTTAGGGGCGGAGCGAGTCCAATTCGAGGTGGTGAGAATCCGCACAGTGCTCGGCCATCGACCCCATCCCCTCTCCTCGGAGCGAGATCAGGCACCGACGGTGCCTGCGCCGATCGCGGGCCGCGTGCGAATCCAACTGGAAACTCCACTACGCCTGCAGAGCGACGGCAAGCCCCGTATGGCGTGGAGCACGGACGAGTTCATCCGTGCTGTCGTCCGTCGCACTTGGCTGCTTGCCGAGTTCTACGGCGGCGAGACTCGCCACCCGCCCGACGCCGCAGTCTGGAGCGTCCGCGATGAACGCCCGGCAGTCAGGTGGGAGGATCGCCAGCGGTTTTCGTCGCGGCAGGCAAGTGAAGTTCCGTGGGGCGGGTTGTTGGGCGAGGTCGAGCTGCACGACGTCCCGCCGGCGCTTGCACAGCTTCTGCGGATGGCGGAGGCCATCCAGTTGGGTAAGGGGACAAGCATCGGTCTAGGCCGGGTGGAGGTGACCCCGATATGACGCAACCGGACTGGTCTGGACTGCTGGTGGCGTGGCTCCACGATCCGCCGGACAAGGCGCTGGGCATTCACACTCACGAGGCGCGCGCCCGTAAGTATGCCTCTGTCGCCGTGGGATATCCCGTCGAGAGCGTAAAGCACGAGGCGGACGTTCGGGCATCGATCGTTGAGCGGCTTCCAATGCCGCGGGCGGATGCGCTGAAAGTCGAATACGACGGCTTCGTGCGCCATCCTCTTTCGGGGAAAGAGATACCCGCGCCCGCTCCGTCGTGCGATCCCGACGCCGTGCAAGCCGTAGTTGCCGAGTTGGTCCGGTGTGTCTCGGACGGCCCGGCGCGATTCTTGACCGTGTGGCGAAACCTCCCGGAACGGCTCGCCGAACTCCATCCATCCTATGCGCTGCTTCCGGCCGATACTCGATTGCCGGACCATACCATCTGGCACCACATGGACGCGACGGCGGCCTTCCATGCGGCGGGCGGTCCCGAGGGCGCCGCTCTGGTTTCGGTTTCGCTCGGCCCGGTGCAACGATTCATCGAGGCGGCGCGCTCGCTGCGGGATCTTTGGTCTGGCAGTTGGATTCTGTCATGGCTTTCCTTCCAGGCGATGATCCCGATTCTGGAGAGACTGGGTCCAACTTCCGTCCTGTTCCCCGCCTTGCGCGGCGTGCCGCTCGTGGATGATTGGCTCGCTAAGGCGGGGGTTTCAGGCATCCACGTCCTTCCCAAGACCCTGGTCGCCCCTTGTCTGCCCAACCGGTTTCTCGCCCTCACCCCGGCCGACGAGGCTCAAAACCTGATCGACGCGAGTACGAAAAATGTGGAGCGGCAGTGGCGCGCTGTTGCCGAGGAAGTTCGGCGTCGGCTACACCAGGATCTCCAGGGAAGATGGACGGGTTGGGACGACCGTTGGGACGAGCAGGTGAACGACTACTTCGAGGTGACCGGCTCCATTCTCCCGATCCGCGGATGCGGGTATGAGGCGGTGGTGCGGGCCTTTTCCATTGCGGGCGGCGTCGAACCCTTCGGTGACGTGGAGTCCCTACGCAAGTTGTCCGTGAAGATCCCGGAACGGGACCGTCCCTCTTACGCGCAGAACAACGTCGGTGAATGGGCCGCCCAGGTGACATTGGCGGCACGATTGCTCGAGGCGCGTCGGTCGGTTCGGCGGATCCCTCCGGGAGCCCAGGGTCCAGGACCCTTTCCGCCGAAGTGCAGCATCACCGGGGCCCACGAGCAGGTCGGACCCTCCGGGCTCGCCGATTCCGCGGCGTTCTGGGAAGCGGCGCAGGAGTCCTGGCGATTAAGCGGCCAGGAACGCTTCGGGGCGATTGCACTGGTTCGCCGCTTTGCCCCGGACCTGATTCGCAAACGATACGATGCGTGGCTGACCACGCCGGACACCGCGACGGTGGCGGCCGCCGACTGGCTTCAGGATGTCGGAATTCGACCCGAGGACTACCGGAACGACGACTGGAGCGGACAGTGGCTTCACTGGCCGACGCGGGAACGGGGCGAAGACGGCGAGCGTCCAGCGCCCCCGGAACTTTGGGCGCGGCTGCAGTCGACGCGCGCGTCCCGCCAGGGGCCGGCGCCCCGATACTACGCCGTCCTCATGATGGACGGGGATTCGATGGGCGAGTGGCTGCGCGGCCAACGACTGCCGCAGGTTCGATCGGCGCTGCACCGGAGCGCGCGTGAGTACTTCGAGCGTGTGGGAGCCGGGCAACATCTTCAAGCACGCCGGCCGATCAGTCCGGCCATGCACGCCGCCTTCAGTGGAGCCCTAACTTCGTTCGCATCGCGGCGAGCGCCGCAGACCGTCCTGCGGCACCGGGGTGTGCTCGTATATGCGGGCGGAGACGACGTATTGGCCCTCCTCCCCGCGCTGCAGGCGCCCTCATGCGCCGTACAGCTCCTGCGGGACTTCCAAGGGGAACTCGGGGAACACGCCACCCTGTCGGCGGGCCTGGCGGTAGTCCATTACAAGGAAGACCTGCGCGCCGCGCTGCACATCGCTCGCGAGGCCGAGCGCGAGGCGAAAAAAACGAAGAACCGAATGGTGCTGGCGGCGTGTCGGCGATCCGGAGAACACAGCCAGTCCCCTCTCCCCTGGTCCTATGTGGACACCTTCATGCGCTGGGTAGCCGCGTTCCGTGGCCAGGCGTCCGACCGCTGGGCGTATCACGTCCGGCGCGAGGTCGGCACTTTGTCGGCGCTTCCGTTGTCCGCCATCTGCGCGGAAATCCGGCGACAGGTCGTGCGCGGCGAGCCGGATACCCGACGCGCCTTTTCCGGCGTGCCGGAAGAGTTCAGGATTTACGCCGGAGATCGAGCCGGCGCGGCCCTGGAAGACTGGGTGAAACTGGTCCAGTCGGCGTCCTTTCTCGCACGCGGGAGGGAGTCATGAGCGGTGCAACTCCGGTCGTCGGCCTGGCGCTCGAACCGCTCGACGTCCTCTTCTTCCGCGATGCAAGACCCTTCGGGGCCGCATCCATCGGCATGAGTCGCTGGCCGAATCCATCCACGATCGCCGGCGCTATCCGCACCTCGCTGCTGCAAAGCTACGCGGCGGATTTCAGCCGACTCGGGGCTGCGATCCGCGACGGAGCGAAATTGGACGAAGCCGTCTCTGCAGCGGGGGCGCCGCCGTGGATCGCCACCGTCGAGATCAAGGGCCCTTGGGTCCGTCGGCGAGAGGAAGTCCTCGTTCCGCTTCCCAGTACACTCCACCGAGTGAAGGGAGACGGGTCTGCACCCTTGACGCGGCTCGATCCCTGCAATGACGAGTTGCCGGGGTGGATTCCCGGGCGATTCGGCATCCGACCGTTGTGGCGGCGCGGGGTCGAGGCCACCGAACCGGTTCGAGGTTGGATGACGCCTCGTGGCCTGGAGATGTTCTTGAATGGAGGGGTTCCGGACACGCCGGACCTGGTTCCCGACGGATCACTCTACACGATCGATCACCGCACGGGGGTTCAGATCGAGCCCGATCGATCGAGTGCCGAGGATGGGAAACTGTACGGCGCGGGCTTCCTGGCCCTGGCGAGGGACGTTCGACTCCACATCAACGTGACCCCGCCACCGGCCGCTCCGACGAACACGTTCGAACGCGCTTTCGTTCTAGCGCTTGGCGGAGAAAGGCGCCATGCCCGAGCCGTCCCCTGCGATCCCTGGGTTCCCCCTCGAGTTTCGAAGCAGGGCACGGGAGACTTGGTGATGCTTCTGTCCCCCGGTCTGTTCGCGGACGGGTGGCGACCACGGGGATTCCCCACGCCGATCGTAGCTGCGTCCGTCCCCGGGCACCTTGCGATTTCGGGGTGGGACCTGGCCCGTGGGGGGGCCAAGCCGAACCGGTTCGCCGTCCCTCCGGGAAGCGTCTACTTCCTGGAGCGGGGTGCCGCGTCGGCGTTCGAGGATTCCGTCGCGGAAGAATCCGAAGATCGTTTGCAAGGCTTCGGCGCCATCGTGAAGGGAGTTTGGAATCATGCCTGATGCGATATCCAACGCCACGCGTGCCGCATTGCTCTTTCTTCATGCCCAGACCGCGCTGCACCCGGGATCCGGCACCGCCCTGGGAACCGTAGATCTCCCCGTGCAGCGCGAGCGGCATACGGGGTGGCCGGTCATCCCCGGGTCCACCCTCAAGGGAGTTCTCCGGGACGCCTGTCGGGAACGGACGGCGGCCGGGCTGGAAGCGCAGGAGAACGCCTCGAAGAGGCAACGGGCCAACCAGGATCCAATCCTGGAGGGCGCATTCGGACCCGCGCGAGTCGAAGGCGATTCCGCGTTCGCCGGCGCACTTTCCGTCACGGATGCGCGTCTGCTCGCGTTTCCCGTCCGATCCCTCAAGGGCGTCTTCGCCTGGGTGACCTGTCCAAGCCTTTTGGATCGTCTCCACCGCGACCTGGCGCTCGGCGGCTGGAAAGCTCCGGGGAAGACGCCCCAGCTCAAGGAAAGCCAGGCCGCCGGCTCCATCCCCTCGCCGCTCCTCGTCGCGGGCGACAAATTGGTCCTCGAGGAATTCGAATTCACCGTTGATAGGGCGGAATCCTCCAAGATGGCCGATTGGACCGGTTGGTTCGCGGCGCACGTCAGCGAAGATCCTGCCACGCGCGCGCGCCTCAAGACCCACCTGGTTGCGCTCCACGACGATGACTTCACCCACTTTGCCAAGCACGCCACCGAAGTGACGGCTCGCGTCGGTCTCGACTATGAACGCAAGACCGTCCGCAGCGGGGCGCTCTTCTATCAGGAATTCCTCCCGGCGGAGACCCTCCTGTATGGCGTCGTTCTCGCAGGACCGAGCCGCCGCACGGAAGACGCCCGAGGCCCAGTCGACTGGTTGGAGTACGCTCGCTCGAACGTCGGCCCGGTGCTGCAAGTCGGCGGCGATGCTTCCGTGGGAAAGGGACTGTGCCTCGTACGGTGGTCGATGGAGGGTTAGCAACGTGTCGAACAAGGTGCAGATGCTGGATCAACGGCGCGCCAAGCACGCCTGGGACCTCGTTCAGTCGGTGAAGACCGATCGCAAGGATTTCACCACGCAGGTGAAAAAGCTGCCGACACGCATCCGCGCGGCGGGACTCGGCCAGGCGCTCGCCTTCCTGGTCGGAAAGGACTATGTGCCCGAACTGCGAGATCGGCTGAGCGACTGGATTCTGGTCCAGCGCGGGCTCCGTCCGAGCGGCGGCGACCTCCTCCAGGCGATCATGTACGAGAATGCGGATTTCCTGAGGCGCGCCACGGACGAGGCCCTCGCCTATCTCCAGTGGGTGGGTCGATTCGCCGAGGCTCAGGACTCCTAACAGGAGACAGGTCCATGTCCCCAATTCCGCTGCCGAGGCCTACGGCCAGCCTGGTCGAAGGTGTCCCGATCGCAGACCGGCACCCGGGACTCCAGCTTGACAAGTACGGCGACCTGCCGATGAACGCAAAGTGGCGCCAGGAAGACCAGAGGAGGCTCCTCGAGCAAGTGGTCCGCACCCGCGGGGACGGTTCGCAGCTTCCAGCCCTGCTGGAACGGAGACGCACCCTCTTGCATTCCCTGGGCGCTCTTCGATTTCAGGCAGTCACCGTGGGACCGCTCACGCTCCACCTGGCGCGCGCGGCCGCGCTCGAGAACGCCGGTATCGCATTGCACCCCCTCTACGGCTTCGTTCATCTGCCCGGGAGCGGCCTGAAGGGTCTCGCCCGCGCCTACGCCGAGACGGTTTGGCTTTCCGCACAGACCGACAAGGTGGCCGCTTGGCGGACCCTCGAGGCCATCTTCGGATGGGCCCCGGGCGCGGATTTCATCGACGGCAGGCCGAAGCCCTGGCGACCCTCGGGCGTCGAACGGGGGAATGGCGGTCCGGACTCCGCTGCCGGTCAGGTTGTCTTTCATGATGCCTGGCCCACCCGTTGGCCCGCATTGCAACTCGACCTCGTCAACAATCACCACGCCGCCTACTACCAGGCGGGCGATCAACACCCCGAGCGGCTTCCGGGCGACTGGGAAGCGCCGAACATGGTGTTCATGCTCGCCGTTCCCCACGGCGTCGAGTTCGAGTTCGCGCTTCACCCGTCGCGATCCGACACTCCGCCCGAATTCGTCGAACTGGCCAAGACCTGCCTGTCCCTTGCCCTGCAGGAAGAAGGAGCGGGTGCCAAGACGGCTGCCGGATATGGGCGCTTCCGCCTCGGGGCGCCGGTCCCTCCGCCGGCGACCCCGGCACGCGCCCGACACGACGCGGTCCTCGAACTCGTGTCCCCCGCCTTCCTGGCCGGCCCGCTCCAGACGGAGGCCGATTGCGACCTTCGCCCGGCGACGCTTCGAGGCCTGTTGCGCTGGTGGTGGCGTACCATGCACGCGGGGTTCGTCGATGGGGTACAGATGCGTCGGCTGGAGGCCGCCGTATGGGGCAACACGGAGGCCGGCGGAGCCGTATCCACGGTCGTCCAACCGGACGGCGGGCTCCAACGTCAATCGTTCGCACGTCAGCGCATCACGATCGAAAACCGGCTCCCGCCCGCGCCGCGGGAGCCCTCGAATATGAGTCAGGGCCTGATCTATCACAGCTACGGCATGGACGACCGCAAGGACCCGGCCACCCGGGAACGACTGCCCGGGCGCTGGTTCGTCCGGCCCGGCGCACGTTGGCGCGTGACCCTGACCGCGCGACCCGGCTTCTTCGGCCCGGATGGTCGTCGGCTGACCCCCGAGCTCCTGCTCGACGAGGCGCGCTGTGCGCTTTGGCTGCTCGCGAGATTCGGCGGCGTCGGCTCGAAATCGCGGCGCGGCTTCGGGTGTTTCAAGAGCCTCGACGGATTGGACCTGGACCAGGTTCGCAGCAAAGCTGGCCGATTTCGCACCGAGTGCGGCATCGTCTCCCGGTTCGAAGAGCGGAAAGTGCGCTCGGCCGCACTCGAATTCCTTCGCGAGGCGGGGGCCCCGATCGAGCTTCCCACTTCAGCCCGCAATCCCTGGTTTCTCATCGACCACATGGCTACCGTGGCGCAAGCCTGGGCCCGTCGTTGGGCCCACCAGGATGCCAAGAAGGCCCTCGGGCTTCCTCGCCAAGTGGACTCTCGCGGACCTGCAACGTTCCGCCCCGCGCCGGACGTGAAGAACCGCCACGCCTCGACCATTCACTACCACCTCGACTCCGCGAAGGACGGTTCGCTGGTCATGCGCGTGACCGCATTCCCCAACGACGCGCTACCGAACCTCGCGGAGAGTCGGCGCGTCGTGTGGGATCTCCTTGCGCACCTGCGCGCCCGACTTCCCTTGCCGGGAGGAAACCCTCCGGCGGGGGTCGCTCTACAACCCGTTTACCCGGCCTCCCGCTCCGTTGCCGGGCCGGCGGGAGCGGTCTCGACGCCTCCGCCTGCGCGGCCCTCGACCCTCAAGCGATACGACTCCGTGCGCGGCGTCCTCCAGCCGAAGGCCAAACCGACCGACAAGTGGCGCGCACGCGTCGATGCGCTGCCCTACGACGGCGAAGTCACCAACTCTGTCGACGTCCCCGCAGACCGTGTCGCGGGCCAATCCGTAGATCTGCTGGTCGACAACCACATCGAGGCCCGCAAGATCGTCTCGTTCTACTGGCCGACTTCGGACCACGAAGATCGTGCCAAGAGGGCGCGAGAGCAACCCCCGGCCAAGCCCCCCGGCAGACCGCGAGGTGGTCTGCCCCGGCATTGAGCGTTGTCACCCGATCCTGCCCGTCCATTCGAGGTCGCCCATGCGCGAATCGGTCGAACCCCGTTGTCTGGTCCTGACGGTCGGAACCGGAGATCAGCTGCGTCGGGACGAGACGTTGCTGATCCCGTTGAAAAAGTCGATCCGAAAGGGCGAGTGGTCGCGTATCGTGTTGTTGCCCTCGCAGATGACGCGCGCCTCGGCCGAGGAGTTGAAGCGCGAGCTCCACCCCCTGGCGATCGACGTCTGCCCCCTTTCGGCCAAAGGCGCCGAGAACGACGTCGATGCCTGCTATGGGCACTTCGAGCGGGTGCTCTCCGGACTGCGGGAGGATGGCTTCACGGAATCTCGGATCATGGTGGACTTCACGCGGGGCACCAAGGCCATGAGCGCCGCGGTCGTGCTCGCATCGGTCCGCCACAATTTCCGGCGGCTCCGATACATCTTTGGCGAACGGGACGAGCGCGGGATGGTCGTTCCCGGCACCGAGCAGGTCTCGGAATTCGGCCTGGCGATGGTGCATGGTCGCCGCCGCCTGGACGACGCGCGTCAGTTGATGCGTTGC
This sequence comes from uncultured Planctomycetia bacterium, assembly GCA_964632945.1. GTDB lineage: Bacteria > Planctomycetota > MHYJ01 > WSZJ01 > CAZWCX01 > CAZWCX01. Next base: position 27,921 of record CAZWCX010000074.1, read on the forward strand.
GGCCAGTTTGCCGGCGCCCTGGAGCTGCTGCCCGACTGCGCCGGCCCGGCCGCCGATGAATGGCCCGAGGAAGTCTTGCGCGGCGCCCAGGCCGCGCGGCCGCTTGCCGAATTCTACGCGGCCTGGGAGCGTCTCGACTATGGTGCCGCCGCCAGCGTCGATCTATCGCCGCGATCCAGGAACAGAGATTGGAAAGCCTTCGAGCCGGATGCGGGCGGGCGGAAGTGGGTCCAGGACTTGGCGGCTCCGCTTCCGACGGAGTGCCGCGAACGCGCCAATGCGCTGCGAAAACACGCGATCGACTTGTTGGCCAATGCCGAGCGGCGGATCCGACAGCAGTATTTCGAGGATGCCTTGATCCGGCTGTATCGGGTTCTCGAGCTGATCGGACAGATCCGGCTCTACGACCACGGCCACGACTCCGCGAATCTCCGTCCGGAGCATCCCGACGTGGTCCGTCTGCTCGAGAAGATGGAAAAGGAAAAAGCAGAACCGATGCAGCGAAACCGCAAGGGCATCCTTCAAGCGGGGCGGGACAATGTGGCGAGGCTGCTCGGCGTTCTCGGGGATCCCTTCGGAAAACGCCTCCGCTCCCTCGCCCAGTCCGGAGAAGTGAAGCCGAATGACCGGAACCACAGCATTCTCATTCACGGCTTCGAACGAAAGGCGGGCAGTCGCGCCGCGCCGCTTCAGCACCTTTCCGATCAGCTCGCCGCCCTGCTCATCGACGACGGCGGAGACGTCGCCCAACGATCTTTGTCCGTCGCTCGGTCGATGACCCGCTTCGAGGAGGCCTGATCCGTCTCCAGTAGCGCGCCTCACTTCCTCGAACTGTCGTCCCATGCCAACGCTTGCCCGGGCGTTCCGGTTTTTCCACTTCCCTCGGTCACGCGTGACCTACCCTGTCCCTCACCTGCCCTATGCTCCAGGGGTCCCGAGTCCCCCGTCGGAGCTCGACCATGCCGATCCCCGATCTGGCCACGCTGCGCGTGCGACTCGCCGCCGACGGTCCCACGCCCTCCTTCCTATCCGCCCTCGACGCGGCCCTCGCCGCCCGCCGTGACCAGCGCGGAGACCATGCTGCCTGGGCCGCGCTCTGCGAGGAGGCCGGGGCCGTGGCCGCCGCCTTCCGCGAGTTCCAGCTCGCCCTGCGCGACCATCCCGACGACCCCATCGCCTGCGCCCGCCTGGCCCACCATTATCGCGAACGGGGCGACTTGGAACGCGCCGCGCAGATGCTGGAGCGTCTGCTCGCGCGCGATCCCGCCCGCGACGAGTGGCTGACCGAGTATGTCGAGCTTCTTCGCGAGGCCGATTCCGCCCCACGCCTGCTTGCCGCTCTCGATCGCGCCCGGCGCGCCGGGCTGCCGCCCGCTCGTGCCGAAGCCCTCGTCGCCGCGATCGAGGGCGCCGCGGCGGAGTCGGCTCCGCCCGACCTTCCCCCCGCGCCGACCCCGGCCGGCTTCCCGACCGAGGCCGACTGCGCCCGCTTCCTTGCCCTCTTTTCCGGCCGCGAGGACGTGCACGCCCGTCAGTGGGCCCGCCCCGGCGGCGACGGAGGGTACAGCCCGGTGCGCGAGCCGCTCACGCCCGCCGTCGCCCGCAACCACCTGCTCGGCTCCTACACCGTCGGGGTCTACCCGATCCGACTCGACGCTACCGCGACCTTCTTCGCCCTCGATCTCGACATCGATCGCGCGGCCCTCGAACGCGCGCAAGGGGATCCCGCGCTCGCGCGGCGACTGCGCGACCAGGTGCGCTCCGCAGGGCTGCGCCTGCGGGCCGAGGTCGGCGATCTCGGCCTGCAGCCCCTGTTCGAGGACTCCGGCTACAAGGGCCGCCACCTGTGGGTCTTTCTCGAGCAACCGGAAACCGCCGAAGTCCTCCACTTCTTCGGCCGCCGGATCCTGGCCTGGCAGGCGGGTCGCCTCCCGGACGGGCTTCATCTCGAATACTTTCCCAAACAGGCTTCCCTCAAAGGCAAGGGCCTCGGCAACCTGATCAAGCTGCCGCTCGGCGTGCACCGACGCACCGGCCGGCGCAGCCTGCTCCTCGACGAGCAGGGTCGGCCGGTGACCGATCCGTTTGCCGCCTTGCGCAACGTCTCCCGCTGCGGCCGCGAGACGCTGTACGCCGCCATCGAGCGCCTGAAGGCCCTTGCCCCCGCAGATCCTTCGCCCGCGGAATCCCTCCCCTCGATCGCTCCGGCGAGGTCCGTTCCGGCCGCCAAGCCGCCCGCGGGCCCGCTGCCCCCGCCCCGTCCCCCCGTGTGGACCGAAGCCGATTTCGAATCCGACCCGCGCATCCGGCACCTGCTGTCCCACTGCCCGGTCCTCGCGAGCCTCAAGCGCGCCGCGGAAGAACACCGCCGGCTGACCCAGGAGGAGCAACTCGTCCTGATCCACACCATGGGCCACGTCGAAGCCGGCCCCCTCGCCGTCAACTACCTCCTGGCCCGCTGCGTCGACGTCGCCCCGGAGCGATTCCTCAAGGACCGCCTCAAGGGCAATCCGGTCTCGTGCCCCTCGATCCGCAAGAAAATCCCGCACGTCACCCGGCGGGTGGCGTGCGATTGCCCGTTCGAGTTCGCCCGCGATCGCTACCCGACCCCGACCTTGCACCTGCTCACGCTTCCGGCCGAGTCCGCACTTCCCGCCCCGCCGGCGATCCGGGCCGACGCCGAGGGGCTCGCGGTCCGCTACGGCGCTTCGTTGCGACGCCTTCGGGAGATCCAGCGCGAGACCGATGAGACCCGCGCGGCCCTGTCGGCGGCCCTGCGCGCCCTGCCCGATCGGGTGGTCGCCTGTCCCGGCGGCCGCTACCGCATGATCGAGAAGGAGGGGGTCGAGGAGCTGGTCTGGGAAGCCGAGTGCGCCGCCACGCCCGGCCCGGCGCCGTCGTCTGCAGCGGGTCCCGCCGCGGCGGCCGATCCGTCGTCGGAAACGTCGGCAACCTCCTCCTCCGCGCCCTTTTGAGGCCGGGTCGTATGCACGCCTTGGCGGTGACCGAACAAGGAGCGGCGCTCCATGCGGAGGGCGAGACGCTCGTGCTCCTGCGGGGCGAGCGGCGAATGCGGCAGGTGCGGCTCCAGGACGTCGACGAGGTTCTGCTCTTCGGCCGCGTGGAGATCACCTCCGGCGCGATCGCCGCCCTGGCGCGCCGCGGCGTGAATCTGGTCTTCCTCACCGCGGCCGGGAACTTCCGCGCGCGGCTGACCGGCCGCGGCTCCAAGAACGTGGCCCTCCGCCTGACGCAATACGCGCGCACGACGGACCTCGAATTCGCCGCGCGCGTCGCGCGGGCGATCGTGGCGGCAAAGATCGTACACCAGCGCGCGCTCCTCTTGCGGGCCCAGCGACGGCTGCAGGACGACGCCCTCGCCGAGACGTTGGGACGCATGCGCCTGCTCGCCGAGCGGGCCGAGCGCGAGACCGACCTCGAAGTCGTGCGCGGACTCGAGGGGCAGGCCGCGGCGCTCTATTTCTCTCAGTTCGGGAAGGCGCTCCAGACTCCGGAGCTGCCTTTCGAGGGGCGGACGCGCCGGCCGCCGAAGGATCCGGTGAATGCCTGTCTCTCCTTCGGATATGCCTTGCTGGGCACCATCGTGGAGACGGAAGTGCTGCGCTGCGGTCTCGACCCGATGCTCGGGTTCCTGCACCGCCCGGACTACGGGAGGCCCTCGTTGATGCTCGACCTGCTGGAGGAGATGCGGCCGATCGTGGACGCGCTGACCCTGCGCTTGATCAATCGTCGGCAGCTCGGACCGGCGGACTTCGTTCGCCGCGGCGACGAATCGGTGGAGGAGATCCTGGCCGGCGGCGGCGACGCGGCAACGGCAAGAGGAGCGGGCCTGCCCGGAGGTGCCTCGGTCGGCGTGGCGGCGGGGGATCGGGTCGAGACGGCTCCGAGCGTGCCTGCGCCGGCGGCCTCGGCGGAGGGGGTGTATCTCGGCGACACCGGGCGCAAAATCTACCTGGCCGAGTTCTTCCGGCGCCTCCGGGAGCGCTTGTTCTACCCACCCCGCGAGGGGGTGTTCGAGTTGCGCGACATCCTGCGGGAACAGGTCTACCACATGGCTCGCGTGATCGAGGGGAAGGAAGCCGACTATCGGCCGTTCGTGCCGAAGTGAGCCGGGGACCGATCGGCAGGGCGACCGCGCGAATGGAGGAGATCCTGGGATGCATGTCGTCGTTTGTTACGACATCGTCGGGGACCGTCGACGCGCGAAGATCTGGAAGCGGATGAAGGGGTTTCTTCCCCGGGTGCAGAAGAGCGTGTTCGAGGGCGAATTGGACGAGGGACGGATCGTGGAGTTGCGCGAGATGATCGCGGGCCTGGTCGATGCGGAGGAAGATACGGTGCGGATCTACCGGGTTTGCGCGCGTTGCGTTCCGGCGACGGAGATCATCGGGACCGGCCGGTACATCGGGGATGAGGACGAGGACGAAATCGTGTAGGCAGCGGGTCAGCGGCGAAGCGCTGGGGCGTGCACGAGGGGAGGACTCCGCCGACCTCAGGGGGTTGGGAGACCTCGTCGGAAGTCGTGTGGTTGCAAGGGGAATGGAAATGTGTTGCAGGCGGGTTCGCGGATGGCGGAATCCGGTTGGCGGATGGGAGTTGTGGCCGCGCGGGGGGGAGGGGCAGAAGGTTGCGGGGACGGTACGGGGTGGGGTCCGCGGAAATGTCGATGTAAGGCTTGAAACGGCCGGGGGAAAGATGGCAGAGTGCCGGCAGACGTGCCCCGACGACGAGGGGATTGAAACACGCGGAGGATCTTCGCCCATTCCTCCGCCTCAAGGAGCCGGCAGACGTGCCCCGACGACGAGGGGATTGAAACGTGCGGCCGTCGGCCTTGTACGGGTCCCTCAGATTGCCGGCAGACGTGCCCCGACGACGAGGGGATTGAAACCGGCGCGCCGTGCGTCTGGGCAACGGCCGCTGTCGCGCCGGCAGACGTGCCCCGACGACGAGGGGATTGAAACCTGCTCGTTGGTACTGTTCGAGCGTCATGTCGTCGCCGGCAGACGTGCCCCGACGACGAGGGGATTGAAACACTCTTCGGGGTTTTCCGCTCCCCACAATGCGATGCGCCGGCAGACGTGCCCCGACGACGAGGGGATTGAAACTGCTCCTTTCAATCAGCATGTCTCGCTCCCTTCCCGGCCGGCAGACGTGCCCCGACGACGAGGGGATTGAAACTCTTCCCGCGCGGCATCCCCTGCGCCAGAAATTCCGGGCCGGCAGACGTGCCCCGACGACGAGGGGATTGAAACAGTGGCGATGGTGTCGGGCGGGAACTCAAAGCGCGTGCCGGCAGACGTGCCCCGACGACGAGGGGATTGAAACACGTCATCTTCTTGTTGCTCATCTTAGTAATCTCCAGCCGGCAGACGTGCCCCGACGACGAGGGGATTGAAACGCGCGCGGCCGTGCGAGAATTGATATTGGTTGGTGTGCCGGCAGACGTGCCCCGACGACGAGGGGATTGAAACTTCGACGATCAGGCACAACCCGTGCCCTTCGAGGGTCGCCGGCAGACGTGCCCCGACGACGAGGGGATTGAAACCTCTCGCCCCGATTCGCCGGGGCCGCGCCGCGCTACGGCCGGCAGACGTGCCCCGACGACGAGGGGATTGAAACGTCGACCTGGACCTCGCTCGGGGAGGTCCAAGTCACGAGCCGGCAGACGTGCCCCGACGACGAGGGGATTGAAACTCCCCGTCCCGGACGGCCTGCCGATAGGCTTGCCGTCCGCCGGCAGACGTGCCCCGACGACGAGGGGATTGAAACGTGCGTCTGCGCGATAGGTGGCGGCGGCGTTGGCGGGCCGGCAGACGTGCCCCGACGACGAGGGGATTGAAACCACCCCCATAGTTTCAACAGTAACTCGACCATCGCTAGCCGGCAGACGTGCCCCGACGACGAGGGGATTGAAACTTCCCTGCCGTCCACAACCGCCTCGCCCTTGTAATACCGCCGGCAGACGTGCCCCGACGACGAGGGGATTGAAACATGCCCCCGGCGCTGCGGGGCGGGGGGGGTCGATCGCCGGCAGACGTGCCCCGACGACGAGGGGATTGAAACGTTACTTGCGCCGTTTCAGTGACCGCGCCCTGCTGCCGGCAGACGTGCCCCGACGACGAGGGGATTGAAACGATACTCTCCCCTGCTATCGCCGATTGGTTACGGCACGCCGGCAGACGTGCCCCGACGACGAGGGGATTGAAACCAGTGCGGCGGAGACTCTGGTATCCCCGCTTACTAAGGGCCGGCAGACGTGCCCCGACGACGAGGGGATTGAAACATCGCCGGAACACGATTTGCTGTCCATCGCGTGACAAGCCGGCAGACGTGCCCCGACGACGAGGGGATTGAAACCCGCGTGTCTCGCAGGATGCCCCCGGCGCTGCGGGGGCGCCGGCAGACGTGCCCCGACGACGAGGGGATTGAAACTCGGTCCCGAGGAGCGCCTGCCGCTCCGGGCCGAGCAGGCCGGCAGACGTGCCCCGACGACGAGGGGATTGAAACTAGTCGCGCTACTGGGGTCGCCCGGTACAGTCCCGAGCCGGCAGACGTGCCCCGACGACGAGGGGATTGAAACATGCCGCACCCAAAGGTAAGTCGCTGCCTGCGAGCGCCGGCAGACGTGCCCCGACGACGAGGGGATTGAAACCCGATTCCATGCTCGGCTGCGTCTCATTTGGATCTCGCCGGCAGACGTGCCCCGACGACGAGGGGATTGAAACCATGGTCATTCCCTCCAAGTTCCCGGGTACCGCCGCCGGCAGACGTGCCCCGACGACGAGGGGATTGAAACGGGCTGGGTCCAGGTACCAGACCCCTCCACGCTGGTAGCCGGCAGACGTGCCCCGACGACGAGGGGATTGAAACCACGATGACGTGACCCATTGGAAACCTCCTAATAATAACGCCGGCAGACGTGCCCCGACGACGAGGGGATTGAAACCATTAAGTTCTTCATCATCCTCACACACTATAACCGCGCCGGCAGACGTGCCCCGACGACGAGGGGATTGAAACCTCTGGCCCGTGCTTTCGCCTTCCACGGGAACCACCCGCCGGCAGACGTGCCCCGACGACGAGGGGATTGAAACCTTTCGCCTTCCACGGGAACCACCCGCAAGGAACCTAGCCGGCAGACGTGCCCCGACGACGAGGGGATTGAAACTTAGCCCCTAGAACTAAACTAGGAAACAGCTCTGGCCGGCAGACGTGCCCCGACGACGAGGGGATTGAAACGACCGTCTCTGCATCGCCGGCCCGGCGCGCCTCACTGGCCGGCAGACGTGCCCCGACGACGAGGGGATTGAAACACCGCGTAGGCGCGGAGATTCCCGCCGACCCCGACCGGCCGGCAGACGTGCCCCGACGACGAGGGGATTGAAACAGATGCGGGACGGGCGGGTCATCTGCCGTTTCCGGCAGGCCGGCAGACGTGCCCCGACGACGAGGGGATTGAAACTTCGGGGTCGCCGTCGGCGGGCTCGGGCTGCGCCGCGCCGGCAGACGTGCCCCGACGACGAGGGGATTGAAACTCGCGAGACGCGCCTTGTCAACGGACTGGCCGTGCCGGCAGACGTGCCCCGACGACGAGGGGATTGAAACGGGCCGTCAAGGCCGCAAAGATCATCCAGGTCAACGCCGGCAGACGTGCCCCGACGACGAGGGGATTGAAACCCGGGGTCATGTGGTCCATCTTCCCCTCCCACGGATTCGCCGGCAGACGTGCCCCGACGACGAGGGGATTGAAACCTCCGGGCCCGCCGGAAGACGGGCGGGAGCGCCGCCGGCAGACGTGCCCCGACGACGAGGGGATTGAAACCTCCCCGTATTTATTTAGGGTCTTCAGGCTTTTGAGTGGGTCCGGCTCCTTGCGTGGGCGCTTTCTGG
>CAZWCX010000075.1:0-35607 GCA_964632945.1 uncultured Planctomycetia bacterium
CCCAGGAGCGGATGACGCGCTGCGCGCGTCATTGGCGGGGGCTTTCCAGGCCGCCGCCGGCGCGGGGCGCGCGACCGCGGGCGTGATGTCAATGATCGGACAAAGTGCACCACGCATGTGCGGGTCATGGTGCACCACGGTCGCATTCCGGAATCGTTGCAAACCGCGTCACACGTCGGTCGCGATCGGCTCCCGGGCATTTCTGACTCGAGGTTTGCCTCCCTCGGTTGCTTGCCGCTTTGGCCGCTTCGATTGGCGCCCGGGTTTGGTTCGCCCCCTATTCCCGAGGGTCCCGGCGGAACCGGGCGAGTCCATGCCGCAGTCTTCCGCGCGTACCATGTTCGTGACGCGAGCCGCCTCGGGTGACCCCCGGAGGAATCGGCGCCGTCCGCCCGGCGGAGTCCTTCCTTGGAACGGCGGCACACTCTCCGGCCTTCCCGGGGCGCCGCGGCGCGCTGAGGGGGCAGGACCTTCCACGGTGCGGCGCGTGCGGCGGAATCGCGCGGCGGCCGCGCCGGCGGCGGCCGTGTGCATCGTGGCGCTCGGCGCGGGCTGGCGGGCGATCCGCGGCGCACGGCTGCGCGGGCGCGTTCTGGCCGGACTGCGCGATGCGGCGACTCTCGCCGTGCACGGCGCCCACCAGGTGCGGAGGAAGAATGCGCTCTCCGCGATGGATGTCCTTCGCCCCAGGCTCGAGCGCCCAGATCGGGAGGCCGTCGACGAATTGCGGGACGGGTTCCCGGAACCGGGCTTCGGTCTGGGGCGGTTCGAACGGGCCCTGATGAATTTCGACCGCGCCGAGGAATGGCAGGGGAAGGCGCTGACGATCGATCCTGGTTTTGCGCCGAGCCGGATTGAAATCGCGTTTTCTGTCGGCGCGGCCTACGGCGCTTCCTGCGCCGCCGGCGCCGGCGCGCCGCCGCACGTGCCCGCACGCCGCCAGGCGGGCTTCAGCACGGTCAGACACCAGGGCATCAGAAACAGTTCCCCGATCAGCCCGGTCATGATCGTGCTGCCGCATAAGAGCGCGAAGAGCTGGTTGCCCTGGAATGCCGACATCGTCAGAATCGCAAACCCGGTCGTCAGCAGCACCGAGAAGAACACCGTCGCGCGGCCGGTGCCCAGGAGCGTGCGCCGGGTCGCCTCGAGCGTGTCGCCGGCGGTCTGCGCCCACTCTTCGCGGAACCGCGCCAGGAAGTGCAGCGAATCGTCCACCGCGATCCCGAAGACCACGCTGAAGATGATCGCCGTCGACGGCTTGAGCGTGATGCCCCCGAGCCACATGATCAGGAACGTGCACCCCAGCGGCAGCAGGTTCGGCACGATCCCGGCGATCGATAGGCGCAGCGTCCCCGTCACCGCGTAGAAGAGGACGCAGATGATCAGCAGGTCGAGGATGAAGCTGGTCGACATGTCGCCGACGATGTACGCGTTCACGTCCTGGGCGAGGTAGGTGAGGCCCGTCATGCGCAGCGGGGCCGGCCCTCCCCACACCTCGTCCGCGCGCCGGCGCAGGCGCTCGACCGCCCCGAGCGTCGCGCGCGTCCCGAAGTCGCGGATCTTTGCGGACACGCGGGCGTACCGATAGTCGTACGACAGGAACCCCTTCAGCGGCTCGCGATCCGAGAACGAGTAGAGCAGGAGCAGCTGTGCGACCTCCTCGGCGGTCTCGGGGATGCGACGGAAGGCCGGGTCCTCGCCGCGGAAGGACATGTGCAAGTCCTCGACGAAGTCCACGATCGAGAGGACCTTTTGCAGGTCGGGTTGCGCCTCGGCCCAGTCCTGCACCGCTTCCAGCCGGCGCAGGAACGCAGGGTCTTTCACTCCGTCCTCGCGACCGCTGTCGAACACCATTTCGACCGCCAGGATGCCGCCGAAGTGTTCTTCGATGAAGTTGTTGGTCTGGATGATCGGGTGACCGCGATGCACGTCCTCGAGCAGGAGCGACTCTTCGGGGACTTGCGAAAAGGCGAATCCGCTGGCGAGGACCAGCGACGCCAGCGCCGCGCCGACCCAGCGACGCCGCCGGGCCACCCATCCGGGCAACCCGCCGAGCAGGCGCGCCAGCCAGCCCGATTCGAAGGCTTGCTGGTGCCGCGGCGGGGGAGGGGGAAGCCAGGACAGCACGGTGGGGATGGTCAGGATCGAGATGACGAAGGCGAACAGGATGCCGACGCCCGTGAACACGCCGAATTCCTGGATGAGCGTGATCTTGGAAGTCCGCAACGTGAGAAATCCGAGCGCGGTGGTGAAGCTGGTAAGGAAGCAGGCGAAGGAGAGTTCCTTCACCGTCCGCCGTAGCGCCTTCGCCTTGTCCTGCACCCGGCCGTACTCCTCGTAGTAGTGGAGGAGAATGTGCAGGGAGTCCGACGTGCCCGCGACGGTCACCAGGACCGGCATCATGTTGGCCAGGAAATTGAGGCGCGCGCCGGTCAGCGACATGAGGCCGAGGGTCCAGATCACCGCCGAGACGGTCACCCCCAGCGTCAACAGCACGCCGTGGAAGTTGCGGAAGATGAAGATCAGGACCACGGTGGCCAGGGCGAGGGCGAGCGGGAAGAAGACGGCCGCATCGCCGTTGATCAGCACCACGTAGTCCCGGCGCACGAACGGCACGCCGCCCAGGTGGAACGTGCGTCCGCCGGTCCGGTACTTCGCGATCGTGGCCTCGATCGCCGAGCAGATCCGCTCACGCTCCGTGGATGCGTCTTCGATACCGTCCGTGACGAACCGGCCGCCGTAGACGCCGTCGCCGCGATGGACGCTGCCGGCGTGGTAGGCCCAGTCGATCTTCGCGAGCAGGCAGGTGCTGCGGCCGTCGCGCGAGAGGATGCGCTCGACGTAGAGCCCGTTGGCGAGGATCCGGTCGCGCACGGCGTCGCGTTCCGCCTGCGTCGCCGGGATTTCGTCGACCATGGGGCGGACCTCCAGGCTGTCCGCGGTCCCGGTGACGTCGTCCGCGTTGGTGATGCTGATCACCTCCTCGATGCCGCGGATGCGCTCGAGTTCCCCGGTCAGGGCCCGAATGTCGCGAAGGGTTTCGGCGGAAAAGAGCGCGTCGTCGGTGAGGATCACCATGATGTCGCGGTCGGTGACGTCGAAGCGCCCCTTGAACTCCTCGAAATAGAGCCGCCCCTCGTCCTGGGCGGGGAGGAACTGCTCGATGTCGAAATCGGTCTTGAGCTGGGATGCCTGCCAGCCCATCAGGAGGGTCATGGCCGCCACCCAGGCCAGGACGAACACCCGGTGGCGGAAGAGGAACTGGACGAGCCGGTCCGGCATGGCTGCGACTCCTTGGGACGCGGACAGTATAGGGAGGGGGGGAGCGAAGTTCAATCCCGGCCGGACGCGGTCGGCGCGAGTTCCGGGAGGATTGCATCCGCTCGCAGGAGTCGGAAGATGCTGCCGGGGGTTGCCGGCGGGCCGGAAAGGCCGAATCTCGCGGCGGCGGCGGCCCCGGTGCGGACGGTCCAACGGCTGACGCGCACGGGGGTGGTGATGGGCACCCCCGCGCACATGGCCCCGGAGCAGGCCGACGGGGGCGGCGCCCCCGTGGACGGCCGCAGCGACGTCTACGCGCTCGGCTCGGTCCTCTGCGAGCTCACCACCGGTCGCGCTCCCTATGCCGGGGGAACGCCGCTCGAGGTGCTCTACCGGAAACTGGCTCAGGACCCGGTCCCGCCGCGCCGCGTGCAGCCGAATCTGGGCGCGGACGTGGAGACGATCATCCTGAAGGCGCGGGAGCGCGAACCGGACCGGCGCTACGCGACGGCGGCGGAGTTGGCCCGTGACCTGGCGCGCAGCCTCGAAGGGGAGGCGATCCTGGCGCGGCCGTCGAGCCGGGCGTACCGCGTGCGTAGGTGGGTGGGCCGGAATCGCGCGTTCGCCGTCGCGGGCCGGTCGGCGCTCGTGCTCCTCGCGGTGGGCGGCGTGTGGGTGGCGGGGGAACGAGGGCTGCGCGCGGAGGCGGCGGCGCTCGCCGCCGACCCGCAGCGCAAGGCGGAAGAGTCGGCGCGCCGGGCGGAGGAGCGCCGACAGGCACTCGTGGTGCAACTGCGCAACGTCTCCGGGCGGTCGCGGCTGCGAATTCTCCGGGGCAACTGGCAGTCCCGGCAGGGACCGAGCCCGGTGGAGACGTTCCCGGGCGCGTTGACCGACCTGAACGTGCTTTGTTGTTCAACCCAGGGCTGCCCCCCGTGGGACGTGGGCCGCGCAGGTGCGCGCGGCGCTGGCGACGCTGGACGCAGGGGACTCTCCCGCGTGGAAAGACAAATGCCACGAGGCCGCCGCCCTGCGCGCGCGCGCCTTCCTCCATCTCGAGCACGCCCTTCGGTTCGGGTTCCGGGACCGGAAGCACCTCGGGTCCGATCCGGATCTCGAGCCGCTTCGCGCCGAGGCCACGCGCTGGGAGGAGCTCCGCGGGCGAATCGGTCGCTGAACGACCGCCCCCCGGCCTCCGGGCGGCCCTCCCGGCAGGCATCGCCTCCGGCGAATCCGGCACGTCCGTGTGGCTCCTCCCGCGTTCCGCCGTTCCGTCCGCGTGACACGCATTCTCATTTCGACGACGAAAGAGCCCGCCTGGACTCCCGCGGGGGGCCCCTACCGCCGGAACGGAATTTGCGTCAAAAAAGAGTGCGAGGCGCGAAAGATCGCGCGGGGGAGGGAGAATCTCGATCCACAAGGAGGCCAGCCATGAAACCTTGGCTCACGTTTGGAATCGGCATCGTGATCGGTGCCGTGGGATCGTGGTGGATGCTGGCGGGCGATCGGGCCATCCGGGCGCCGGGGGAATCCGGTCCCGACGTTCGCCAGGTCAAGAAGGAGGTCTTCGAACTCGACCGGGACCAGATCCTGGCCGACTTGAAGCGGACCGGAGAGGTGGTCCGCCGACGCGCGCGGGAATACGGCGAGGTGATCGCCGATGTCGCCGCGGACGCCGGGATCACCGCCACGATCAAGGCCAAGTTGATCCGTGACCCGCACCTGTCCGCCTGGAACATCGGGGTCAGCACCACGGCGGGACGGGTCTATCTGACCGGGGAGGTGGAGTCCGCCGACCAGATCTCCGAGACGATCCTGCTGGTCATGGAGACGCAGGGCGTTCGCGATGTGGTTTCGACCATCCGCCTGAAGGCTGCGGAGGCGATCCCGGAGCCGGCCGGGGCGGAGCAGCCGCCGGCTTCGGCGCCGGATCGGCCGGAACCCACGCCGGAACCGGCGCAGCCCGGGGAGCCGGAAAAACCCCAACCGGAAACACCGGAAGCGCCGAAACCGGACAAGCCCTGAGCGTCACGCGGCCTGCGAAATCTCGCGTCCCCCTTCGCACGGGAGGGGGACGAAGGGGCCGCGTTCGCCCGGCGGGGGGGAATTCCGTCCCCCGGGGAATCGCTGCGGCCGATGCGGCAGACGGTTGCTCCCGACCGGGTCGCCCACTAGAATGACGCCGCGACCGGCCGTTTCTTCGAAGGGACCTGCCCGATGCGACGTCTTTGGCTTCCCGCTGCGCTCCTCCTTGCCGCTTGCACCGCGTGCGCCGACGATCTCGACGGCACGGCCGTCATGAAGCGCGTCGACGCGCGCGAGGACGGACTGGATTCGTTTTCGACGGTGACCTTCGTCCTGGAAAACGAAAAGGGGGAGCAGCGACGTCGCACGCTGCAGCGGTATTGGATCGATCTGGACGGCCGGGAGGGGCAGCATTCCAAGACCGTCCTCTTCTTCACCGCGCCGCCCGACGTGGCGGGGACCGGGTTGCTCAACTGGAGCTACGACGAGACCGGCAAGGATGACGACCAGTGGCTGTACCTGCCGGCCTTCCGTCAAACCAAGCGCATCGCCGCGGCCGAGAAGGAGAAGAGCTTCCTCGGCACCGACTTTACGTATGAAGACATGTCCCGGCGCCAGATCGAAAAGGACGAACACGTCAATCTCGGCGCGGAAACCCTCGAGGGGAAGACCTACTACCGCGTGGAGAGCAAGCCGCGGGACTCGGGGTACCTGTACTCGAAGCGGGTGTCCTGGGTGGAGAAGGACTCCTGGTTGGTGCGCAAGGTCGAATTCTATGACCGCAAGGGGGCGCACCAGAAGACGATGACCATCGTCTGGAAGCAGGAGAAGGCCGCCGATACCGGGGCACCGATCTGGACGTGGGACCGGGCGCTCATGGTCGACCTGCAGAAGCGGCACAAGACGCTCGTCGTCACCGATCGCATCGCCTTCAACACGCGAATCAACGAGGACCAGTTCACGAAGATGCGGCTGGAGCAGGGGGCGAAGTAGGGAGACGCCGCGGGAGCGGGGCGCGGCCGGGCGGGGAAGCGGCGGGGGGATCCCGCCCACGAAGTCGGGAGGATCCGCGGGCGCCCCGGCGTGCGTGCGGTGCGCCCCCGAGATTCGAGCCGGGCCCGGGCAGGACCACGGCCGCGGCCGGGCCGGTCGGCGAACGAGGAGCGAATCAGGGAATGGGGAGAGGCGCGAAGGAGCGCCCGGCCGCTTGCGGCCGGGGCAGGGGAGGGGACCGGACCCCCGCGCAGGACCGGCAACGACGCCCCGTCGCGCTGCACGCCGTGCTGTGGGCGCTTGCCCTCCTGTCCCTGACGGCGCTCGGCGCCGCGGCGGAGGACTCCGGCGTCCCGCCCGCATCCCCGGACCCCACGAACCGGGAATCCTCGACGGACCCCGGATCCGGAGCGCCTTCCGGTGCTCCCCAAGCCCCCTCCGGGCAGGCCGCGACTCCGGCGGTGGATTCGACCGTCCCCGCTCCGGGCGATCCCCCGGCCCGGGACCCGTTCGCCGACGATCCGCTCTTGCGCTCCCCGCTCGATCCGGGCAAGACCGGGTCGAGCGATCCCGGAACCGCGTCCGCGGACGATGTGGCCCCCTCCTCGCCTTTCCATCTCAAGGGGTACGTGAAGAACGAGACCGCGTTCCGTACCTCTCGCCCGCGCGAGTTCAGCAAGATCCTGAACGTGGCCCAGGGGGAGGGGACCTGGAGCCCGTTCGAAGTACTCGATCTCGTGGCGGTGGTCCGCGCGCACTACGACGCCGTCTTCGATGCCGAAAACGGGTTCTCGGCGGAGGCGGAAAACGCCTACGAAGCCGAGGTCAGCCTGCGCGAGGCGTACGCCGATTTCCACTCCGGCCCCTGGCGCGTACGCGCGGGCCGGCAGCAGATCGTCTGGGGCGAGACGATCGGCCTCAAGGTCCTCGACCTGGTCAATCCGCAGGACTTTCGGGAGTTCATCCTCGACGATTTCATCGACAGTCGCATCCCGCTGACCTCCTTGCGCGTGGAGTGGCTCGCGGGCGATGCCGGCCCGTTCGAGGACATCACGCTCGAGGGGATCTGGATCCCGCATCTGCGTTTCCACGAGCCGCCCGAACCGGGGTCGGAGTATTTCGTGCCGCCCCCGGAAGCCCCGCCCGGGGTCCGCGTGGTCCAGCACCGCACCGATGAGCCGCCGGAGACCCTGGGAAACTCCGAGTGGGGCCTGCGCGTTCGCTCCGTGGTCGACGCCTGGGATCTCTCCGTTTCCTACTTCCAGACCTGGGACGATACACCCGTTTCGATCCGGCGGTTCGACCCGACCACCTTTACGCTCACCGTCGAACCCGAGCACCGCCGCGCCCGGATCCTGGGCGGCAGCGTCAGCAACGCCTTCGGAAAACTCGTCGTCTCGGCCGAGGTGGCGTACTGGTTCGGGCGCGCCTTCGATACGGAGGACCTGAGCGAGGGGCAGGGCGTGGTCCGCCACGACTTCCTGAATGCGGGAGTCGGCCTGGACTATGAGGTCTTCGGGATCGACGTCGGCCTGCAATACTTCCAGTCCATCGTCCTCGACTCTGACAGCGACCTGGTGGGCAATCGAACGCAATCGGCGGCCTCGCTGCACCTGCGGGAGACCTTCCTGAAGGACGACTTGACCGTCACGGGATTCCTCTTGCACGACCTGGAGACCGATGACCAATGGGTCCGTTTCGAGGCCGGTTACGACCTGACGGACGATCTCAACCTCAAGCTGGGAATGGACATCCTGGAAGGGAAGGAGCGCGGAGCCCTGGGCCGGTTCGACCACACCGATCGTGTCACCTTGGAGGTGAAGTGGAGCTTCTAGCCGGAATTCCGCGAACCGGTTCGCGGTTCGCGAACCCTCCGGCTGCGGCCGACCATGAAGATGGAAGCCCCACGAGGGCTCGGCGGCGAGGCGCTCCGTCGACGCGGGTCGATCCCCCGGCGCGGGTCGAACGCGACCATTGATTTCCGAATCGACTTTGCTATACTCCTTCCAATCCCCGTCTTGATCCCAAATTCCGGTAGTTTATGCACTTTACCGAGTTTGAGCGTGCCGTCCCCGCTCCTCGCGGGGGGAAGTCCGTCGCGCTCAAGCCGCTCTATCTCTTTCACGGGCCCGAGGCCTTTTTCAAGCAGTCGGGTCTGGCACGATTGCGCCACGCGCTGGGCTTGAAAGAACCGGGGATGCGGGTGGACGGCGCCGAGGCGGTGATCGACCGTGTCCTGGATGAGCTCTTTACGCTGCCTTTCTTCGGGGCCGGCACGAAATTCGTGATCCTTGAGGGGGCGGAGACGTTCTTCTCGGATCACGAGAAGGTGCTGCGCAAGGTCTACGCGGCGCCTCCCTCGACCTCCGTACTGGCGTTGGTGGCGGGAAAGCTGCCGAAGAACTCCCGCCTGATCAAGTGGGTGGACGAAGTGGGCGCGGCGGTCGATTGCGCCGCGCTGGCCGAGGACGCCCGCGTCTCGTGGATTCGTGCCCGGGCGAAGGAAAAGGGCAAGCCGATCGACGCCGAAGCCGCCGATTTCCTGGCGCGGCGCGTGGACGGCGGACTGCTTCTCCTCGACGGGCATCTCGAGAAACTGGTCCTGTTCGCGGCCGGGCGGGCGGAGATCACCAAGACGGACGTGGAGGCGCTGGTCGGCACGGACAAGGAGTATGTGAATTTCGATCTCGTCGCCGCCGTTGCGTCGCGACGGAAGGCGCAGGCGATCGAGATCCTGCACACGCTGCTGCGGGACTCCCAGGGACTGGAGGGGATCATCGGCGCGCTCGCCTGGCAGTATCGGCAGCTCCTGCAGGGTGAGATGCTGCTTCGCAGCGGGGCCTCCCGTGCGCAGGCGGGAGCGCAGCTCAAACTGGGGTATCGTCAACAGGAGTTCTTCGGTCGACTGGCCCAGTTCCGGCCGGGCGAGTTGCGGCGGAAGTACCGGCTGCTCGGACGCCACGACCGGATGGCGAAGACAAGCGCCCTGCCGCAGGAGACGCTCTCGGAGCTCCTCGTCGTTCAATTGATGGAGGCGTGATCGGTGGTCACTTTTTGCACCGTGTGCGGGACGAGTCTTCCGCTGGCCGATCTGCTGATCAAGGGCGGGAAAGAACTCACGAGTCCCGACTACCGCTGTCCCGAGTGCGGGGACTTCGCCGCCGAGGAGGCGCACGGGAAGAAATCGTCCGACGGCGATGCCGACCTGGAAGACGGTTCGGCATGGGTCATTCGCGGCGGCGCCGCGGAGACGCGCTCGGCGGCGGAGGCGCTCGCCGGTCTCGCCGTCGCCCGCGTCGCGGCGGCGTCCCCCGCGGTCGCCGCGCCCGCCATGGCGGCCGCCACGGACTCCTCCCCGCCTCCCTATGAATCGGAGTCCCTCGAGGACGACGTGGTGATGCCGCCCGACACGGACTCCATGCAGCCCCATCTGCCGCTCGTGCCCGCCGTGGACGAGGAGTTGCAGGAAGATCTTCCGGAAGACCTGGGTGGGTTGGAATCGGCGTCCGAGGACGACGAGGATCTCGATTTCATCGAGCGGCCGGAGTAGCCCGGTGCGTTCCTGAAGGAGCTCCCTTCCATGGCCAAAGAACCGACCGGTTCGTCGGGCATCCGCCGGAATGCATCGTCCCGGCTGAACCCTCCGTCCCAGTCCCGCGCGAAGCCGGACTCGAAGGTGCGGCGCCCCGCGCCGGCCGAGGATGCGGCCGAAGCGGCCCCTCCGCCCGCCCCGCGCCGGACCGGGGAGTCGAAAGTCCGACGCCCCGCCCCGGTCGCCCCCCCGTCCGAGGACGGCGCCGGCGACGACGCACCCCCGTCCAGCGATTCCCGGATCCGGCGCCAGCGCGATCAGGAGGAGGATCCCTCCTTCATCTACAAGAAGATCGCCGTCCTCAGCGTCCCGGTGCTGGTGCTCATCCTCGCCGGGCTCATGCTGCGCAACTATCTCGCGGAGAAGGCGGCGATCGACAACGCCACCAAGAAGCGGGAACAGGGGCCGACGAAGATCGTGAAGCGGGACTTCATGAAGGAGATCGAGACCGCGCAATTCATGTTCGACCAGGCCTTCGAACTCCGCAAGGACGCGATGCTCAAGCTGGCGAACGACCCCGAAGCGCGCGCTGCGACCCTGAACAAGGGGATCGAGACGCTGGTGGCGGCGCACAAGATCTGCACGGATGCCCTCAAGGAAGTCGGCAGCGACACGCGGGGTTATGAATACATCCTGGACATGAAAGACCAGATCGAGACGGCGCGGAGCCAGTTCCAGGCGATGCGCGACGAAAAGACCGGGACCGAGCCCGAGAAGGCCCCCGGGACCACCACCCAGGATCCGGACGAGTCCAAGAAGGGCGAGAACAAGAATCCCGAAGAGGGCGGGAAAGCGGAGGAGGGCAAGCCGGAAGAGGGCAAGAAGGACGAGCCCGGTCCCTCCGAGGGGAAGGAAGAGGGGAAGTGACGGAGCGCGCGCTCGCGCGACTGGCCTGGCTGCTGGTGCTCCTGCCGCTGACGGTTTCGTGCGCGGCGGGGACGGGATCTCGCCCCCCGGAGAATGCCGGCCCGGCCATGACGGCGCTCACCCCGGAGGAGGCCGGCCCGGGGCCGGCCGGCGCGACGCGGAACGAGGGCGCCCCCGCCGTCCGCTCCGGGTCGTACGGGACGAGCGCCGACCGTCCCCCCGGGGGCGACCCCGGCGGCCATGCCGCGCTCCCGGCAGCGGGGCGCGCGCCGGGGAACCCGCTTTCGCCGCGTCCCTCCGCCGGCGGCCCGCCGGCGGCGGTGGCGGGCGCCTCGTCGACCCCTGCACAGCCGTCCGAGCCCGAGCGCGAAGTGGTTCCCGCGCGGCCGCCCCGACTCGACGACCTGATTCGCGCCGAGGAGGCGCGCGTCGCCGCCCCCGGGGCGCCCGCCGAGTCCTGGCGCTCGCTCGCCCTCCTCTACGCCGCCGCGGGCCGAATGGAGGACGTCTATCGGACGCTGGAGGGAAAGGACCTCGGCCGCGACCCGCTGCTTCGGCTCGTATTCGCCGCCGCGGGGGACCGGGTCAACGAACACGAAGCCGCCCTGCGCGCCCTCGAGGCCGTCCGTGCCGACTGGCGCGCCATTCATCCCCTTCGCATCCCCCATGCCGCCTTCTGTTCCGCGGCGCGGGGGTTCCAGGACTTCACACCCTATCCGGCCGACACCTTCCAACCCGGGCAGGTCGTCGGGGTCTATCTGGAGATCGACAATTTCGCCTCACGTGCCGCGCGGGGGGGCGAATACGAAGTGTCGATCCACGCGGACGTGGATGTGCTGACACCGCCGCCCAACGAACAGACCATCCGGTTGCCGGAAGCGGACCGCTACACGCAGGACCTGGAGCGTCGGACGCCCCGGCCCATCGACGACTTCTCCCTCGGGCTCCGTGTGCGCCTGCCGCCCAATCTGGTCCCCGGCGCGTACCGGCTGCGGCTGACCGTGGAGGACCGAATTGCCCGGAAATTTGCGGTGAAGTTCCTGGACTTTGCGGTGCGTTGAGGCAAATAATGGGGGGTCGAACCGGGAGGCCGGGGGCGACGGGGGTCCGCGCGGATTTGCCGCGGGCGTCGGAGCTGCCGGAGACCGGAAGGTACGCTTGTCGGGGGTCGCCGCTGCGCGACGCTCCGGCTGTCGGGAGGATGTCTGAATGATGCGGAAGATCGCCCTGTCCCTGACGGTGGCCCTGTTGGCCGCCGGATGCGTGAACGGCTCACCCCGATCGACCGACCCCGCCGTTGTGTCGAAGCCCGCGGCCGGCCGTCCCGCCCAGGCCAATGATGCCGGCGTGGTGCGCGACCGGCTCGGCGACCGGCAGGCGATCGTCCAGTATGCGCAGGAGCGCATGGTGGAGAGCGTCGCGGCGTACGAACGGGGCGAGTTGGACCGGGCGATCTGGGGCTTCCGCGAGGTCATCGGCGTTCGACCGCTGTACGTGGACGGACACCTGTTCCTCGCCCGTTCGTATCGCTCCCGCGGATCGGTCGAGGGCGCGGCCGCGGCCCTGACGGACGCGTACCGGCTGGATTCGACGAACCGGGACGTGCGCCTGGAGCTGGCTTCTCTGTACGTGGAGACCAACCGCCACGCGGAAGCGCTGGCCCTGCTGGAGCCGGTGCGGGATCGTCTCGACGGCGAGGCGGGCGCATTGACGGTGCTGGGCGAATGCCTGGTCGGCGTCGGTCGCGACGACGAGGCACAGGTCTATTTCCGGCGCGCGCTGGAAATCGATCCGGGGAGCGAAGCCGCGTATCGGGGCATGATGTCGTACCACGCGTTGGCGGGGAACCGCCGCCGCGTACAGCAATTGATGCGCGACGTCGAGCGCGCCGGGATCTCGGTCGAGCGGGTCCTCCTGGCGGTGGGTGACGCCTGCTGGAAGCAGGGGATGCACGCGCGCGCGATTTCGTTCTATCGGGAGAGCGGCGAATGGGCGCCCTACGCGGCGGAGCCTTACGGTCGGCTGGGAACGGCCTTCCGCAGACTCGGGCGGACGGACGAGGCGCTGAGCTACTTCCGCTCCGGGCTCTCCTATCATCCGGAGCACGCGGATCTCCGCGCGGGTCTCGGCGAGGCGTGCGTGGACGCGGGCCGGACCGGCGAGGCGATCCTGCACCTGCGCAAGGTCCTGCAGGCCGAACCCGACCATGCGACCGCGCGCCTCGCGCTCTCGCGGGCGTACCGGACCTCCGGGGATGCGCTTTCCGCGGTGACGGAATTGAATCGCGCGCTGGCGCGGAATCCGCACCGCCCGGAGCTGCACCAGGAACTCGGCCTGGCGTATCGGGAGCTCGGGGAGAAGGACCTTGCCGGCGCGGCGTTCGCGCGCGCGCAGCAGCTCGACCCGGAGTCGCGGTTCGTGCACGCGGTGACCGCGAAGTGATCCCTCGTCCCGCCCGGAGCCCACGGCGTCCGGCGGGCCGCGGATCCCGGCGGATCGGAGTGGCACGGGGGCGCCCGTCGGCGTTCCCCGGCGGCGTTTCTCCGCGTCCGGGACCGCGCGAGCCAGGAACCGCGCGCGCACCCGGGCCGGTCCCGCGCGCCGCGCGCGCGAAGTGGACCGCGCGTTCGGCGAAGTTTCGACCCACGGCCGATTCGTCCCGCGATGTGGGACGCCCGGCCGCCCCTCGGACCCGCACCTCGGGAGAACTCCCATGAAGATCTTCCTCGATACGGCCAACATCGAACACATTCGCGAGGCCGCCGCCATGGGCGTCCTCGACGGCGTCACCACCAACCCCTCTCTCGTCGCCAAGGAGAAACGCGATCTCAAGACCGCCGTGCGCGAGATCTGCGAGGTCGTCCACGGCCCGGTGAGCGCCGAGGTCGTCAGCACCACGACGAACGAGATGGTCGCCGAGGGGCGCGACCTCGCGAAGATCCACCCCAACATCGTCGTGAAAATCCCCCTCATCCCCGCCGGCATCAAGGCGGTCAAGGTCCTCTCGGGGGAGGGAATCCGGATCAACGTCACCCTCTGCTTCAGCGGCGTGCAGGCCCTGCTGGCCGCCAAGGCCGGGGCGTCCTTCATCAGCCCGTTCGTCGGCCGCCTGGACGACCGCGGACATGACGGGATGGAAATCGTGCGGCAGATCCGTACGATCTACGACAACTACGGTTTTCAGACCGAAGTGCTGGCCGCGAGCTTGCGACATCCGCTCCATGTCCTCGATGCGGCGATGGCCGGAGCGGACGTCGGGACCATGCCGTACGACGTCTTCACCAAACTGTTCCAGCACCCGCTGACCGACCTGGGGCTGGAGGCGTTCCTGAACGACTACAAGAAGAGCCAGGCGACGAAGTAGGCCGTGCCCAGGGGGAATACGATGGACAAGGTCTGCCTCACCCACCGGGACAAGGTGGCGGTGGCGCAGTGCCACCAGTGTCACAAGCCCGTCTGCCAGATGTGCGTCATGGACGACCCGCTGGGCAAATTCTGCTCGCCGCAGTGTGTCGCCCGGTACAAGGAGTTCAAGAACCGTTGGAAAGAACCGAACACGAAGCCGCCGTTCAGCATCGTCGGCGCGATATCGGGCCTGGTGATGCTCGCGGTCGTGGCCCTGGGCATCGCGTGGATCGGCAACAACGTTCTGGGCATCGGCTTCTTTGCGAAGTACGACTACCTCGGCCAGTACCTGAAAAAGGACGCGCCGAAGGACTCCGGGGAGCCGAAGTGACGGGCCGACGGCGCCGGTCCGTCCCTGGGGTCGCCTTGCTGTTCGGCGTCCTGCTGGCCGTCTCGGGGTGCACGGGGACCGGGCGGGACGCCGCGTCGTCGGTTCGTCCCTCGGGTCTCGATCGCGCGGAGGCGGCGTTCCTCGCCGGCGACTGGTTTTCCGCGGAGCGGGAATACCAGGCGGCGCTGGCGGCGGAGGACGATGCGCCGTGGGCCGCCGGCGCCTGGTATCGCCTGGGCGTGGCGCGCCTGAAACGCGGCGATGCCGCCGCGGCGCGGGAAGCCCTCGATCGGGCGGCGAAGGCCCGTCCCGAGCCGGACCTCGCGGGCCTGGTCCTCGTTGCCCAGGCGGACGCCGATCGCGGATTGGGCGACGCCCGCGGCGCGGCCGGGCGATACCGCAAGGCCCTCGACGACCATGGCGCGCGCATCCGTCGCGACCACGCGCTTTACCACCTCGCCCTGTGCGAACGCTCGCTCGGAGCCGCCGAGGATGCCCGCCGGCACGCGCAGGAGGTGGTCACCGTCCACCCGCGCAGTCCGTATGCGGACGCGGCGCGCATTTTCCTCGGCGATGTCCCCGGCGCGGCCGGGACCACGGCCCCTCTCCCCGCCGTTGCGGGCGGGCCGTATTTCGCGCAGGCGGGGGCGTTCGCCGAGTACTCCAGCGCCCTGGCGCAGGCCAAGACCGTGGAACGCGCGGGCTTCCGCTGCGACGTGCAGCCGGTGACCAAGGGCGGTCGCACTCTCTATGCGGTGCGGATCGGCCCGTTCGTCACCTGGAGCTCCGCGAACGAGCAGGCGGGTCGTTTGCGCGGGAAGGGAATCTCCGCCGTCGTCGTGCCGTAGAGGCGGAGGCGGGCCTCGCCCGGCCCCCCGGCGTCGGGCTATCCGCCTCCCGCCCCCGGACGGAACATTTCCGCGAGGAGCCCGAAGCGGATTCCGCGCGTGCTGACGCGGCAACGCGACGCCCGCAGCGCGGACAGGATCGCCGCCACCACGGCCGCCCCCGCGACGATCACGTCGGCGCGGCCGGGATCCATGTGCGGGAGCCGCTTTCGCGTCGCGACCGACATCGAGGCGAGCCTCCCGACCAGGCCCCGGACCGACTCCAGCGACAGTGAATGACCGTGGATCTCCTCGGCAGTCACGCGGCGGCCGGAGGGCGCCTTTCCCGCTTGCGCGAGATCGAGCGCGGACAGGCAGGCGAGCGTGCCGCCGATCCCGATCAGCGCCCCGTTCGCGGGCAGCAGATCTGCCCGACGCACGGCTCCGAGCGCTTCTCCCAAATGCAGGTTCAGGCGCTCCAGGTCGGACGCGGGAACCGGATGCCGGCGCAGGAAGCGCTCGGTCAGGCGCACCGCGCCGAGCGGCAGGCTCCGGCTCGATCCGATCCGGTCGTCCTCGCCCACCGTGACCTGCGCCGATCCGCCGCCGACGTCGAAGACGGCGCGCAGCCCGCGCACGTTCCAGCCCAGCACCGCGCCCCGGTAGCCGAGTTCGGCCTCGCGCTTTCCGGTGATGACCTCGACCTCCCATCCGGTTCGTTCGCGCAGCTCGGCGACGAACTCCGGACCCTGCTGCGCGTCCCGGAGGGCGCTCGTCGCCACCGCCCGGACGTGCACCGCGCCGAGCCGTTTCGCCGTCTCCGCATAGGCGAGCAATTGTCGCATCGTGATCGTGGCCGCGGAAGGCGAGAGCCGGCCGGATATTCCGACGCCGCGGCCGATGCGCGTGATCACCACCTCCTGGTGCAGGATCCGCGGGCGCGTGGCGCTGCTTCCGCGCGCGACCAGGAGCTTGACGGAATTGGTCCCGATGTCGACGGCGGCGAGCGTGCGGACGGACATGGGATCAGGCCACCAGGAAGTAGCTGGCGATGGACAGGTAGATCAACGTGGCGGTGAGGTCGTTGAGAGCGGTGATGAACGGTCCGGCGGAGATGGCGGGATCGATGCCGATGCGGTTGCAGGCGATCGGCAGCAGCGTCCCGGCCGTGGCGGCGACCGAGACCCCGGTCCACATGGCGAAGGCGACCACCACCCCGAGCGCCGGGCCGGCGTCGAAGAACAGGGCGCCCAGCCCGGTGAGCGAACCGCAGATGAGGCCGATGGTGAATCCGACCCGCGCTTCGGCGAAGAGGACGCGGAGGATCCGTCCCGTGCCGACGTCCCCCGTGGCGAGACCGCGGACCATCAAGGTGGAGCACTGCAGGCCCACGTTGCCTCCGGTCGCCATCATGATCGGGATGAAACAGGCGAGCGTGGCGAAAGCGGTCCCGAGACGGATCGAAAACCAGTTCATCAGCCATCCCACCAGGAAGCTGCCCGCCATGGTCGGCAACAGCCACGGGATGCGCAGGAACACGCGTCGCAGCACGGAATCGCGCGTCGGGTGTCCTCCCGCGGTGCCGGCGATCTTGTACATGTCTTCAATCGCCTCCGCCTGGATCACGTCGATCACGTCGTCGTGGGTCACGACGCCGAGCAGCGTTCCCTGCCCGTCGACGACCGGCAGCGCGGCGACGTCCTCCCGCGCGACCACGCGCGCCACCTCTTCCTGGTCGGCGGAGGGCGCGATGGTCGAGACGTGGGCGTCGAGCAGGGAGGCGATCGGCGCCTGCGGGGTCGCGCGCAGCAACGCCCGGAGCGACACGACGCCCCGAAACCGGTCCTGCTCATCCACGATGAAGATCGTTTCCAGCGTTTCCGCTTCCGGACCGCCCTGGATCGCGTGCAGCGCGTCCGCGGCGGTCAGGGTGTCGCGCACGCGGATGATGTTCGAGGTCATCAGGCCGCCGGCCGTCCCGGGCGGGTACTGCAGCAACGCGCGCACCTGCTCCGCCTGCTCCTGCGACACGCCCTGCAGGAGGAGGGCTCCCTGGCCCGGCGGCGCCTCTTCGAGCAGGTCTGCCGTGTCGTCCGGCGCCATCTCCTTCACCGCGTCGGTGACCTTGACGCGGTCGGCGTGTTCGATCAGCTCCTGCTGCGTGGCGGGTCCGACTTCGGAGAGCACGTCGGCGGCCATCGCCGGCTCGAGCATCTCGAACAGCCGGACCTTCTCCTCGAGCTCCAGGTCCTCGAGCAGGTAGGCGAGATCGGCGGGATGGATGACGTCCATCAGATTGCGCAGGGCCCCGGCGTCGAGCCCGTGACCCTCGAGATAGTCCTGGAGCCGGCGCATGGCGGCTTCGGGATTCGGATCGGGATCGGACATGGGGCGGGGAACCCGCAGTTGGGGGGAGGGGCGCCGTCCGGCGGTGCTAGCCGTCGGCGTCGGCAGGTTCGGGGGTTTCGGCCGCCAGGGCCCGGAGCGGCGGCTCGACGAATTCATCGAACATGATCTTCGCGATCGAAGCGAGCGGGACGGACATGAGCACGCCGAAGAACCCGAACAACTCGCCCCCGATCATGAGGGCGACGATGAGCGTGAGCGGATGGAGGCCGACCTCCTTGCCCAGGACCATCGGCGTGAGCACCGTTTCCGCCGCCTCGGCGAGCAGGAACACCCCGGCGGTGGCGAGGATCGGCCACCAGGACCAGCCCTGGTCCATGATCACCACGATCTCGGCGGGCAGGAAGCCGATGATCATCACCACGAACGGCACCAGGCTGCCGATGGCCTGCAGCGCGCCGAACACGAGCGAGAACTTCACGCCCACGAGCCAGAGGCCGACGAAGGTGATCAGCCCCTTGGTGAGACAGACCAGGACCTTCCCCCGGAAGAAGCTCGAGAGGGCGGCATGGATCTTGTACAGGATGCGCACGATGTCTTCCCGGTACTGTCCGGGGAGGTGCGCGAAGACGGCGTCGCGGAGGTGGTTGATGCCGAGCAGGAAGAAGAAGATGTAGACCGGCACCAGGATGAGGTAGGAGGCGAGGTCGAAGAACCCGGAAAGTCCGGTCTTCACGCCACGGGCGACCGACCCGCCCACGCCGACGCCGGTTTCGGTGATCTCGCCCGCGTGTTTCTTGGCCCAGTCGCGCACCTGGGTATAGACGACCTCGGAATCGATCTTGCGCTCCGGATAGCGCTCGTTCCAGGAGCGGACGAAATCGCCCGCGCGGGCGATGGCGCGGTCGATGACGGACGGGTCCGCCTTGCCGTTGCCGTTGTAGTCGGTTTGAATCGGCTCGCCCTCGTCCCAGGACTTGTTCTGGTTGAGGTCCTCGAAGCGGTCGCCGCGAAAGATCACGCCGATGAGCGATTCCCCCTGGGCGAAAGCGGCGGGCACGGCGAGCACCACCACGAGGGTGATGGCGGTGAGCAGGATGGCGTAGAGCCCCGTGATGCAGGCCGCGCGGGGGATTCCCTTCCGCTCGAAGAAGTCCACGATGGGGGTGAGCATGTACGCAAGGAACAGGGAGAGGAGCAGGGGATTGATGATGGAGCGGAGGTGATACCCGAGCGCGAGAATCCCCAGGCCGACGGCGGACAGGCCGACGATGCGCCAGGTGCGTCGACGGGTGCGTGCCGAGTCGGCCGGTGCGGCGGCGGGGGCGGCGACCGACGCGCCCCAGGCGGCGGGATGAGCGGAGGCGGCCGGGCTCGCATGAGGTGAGGACGGCGACGTCGTTTGCGGGGAAACCGGGGCGGGGGCGGCCGGAAGTGCGCCGGCGTGTCCCGATCGGGCGGCCGATGGCGTCGCCGTCGAGTTGCCTTCCCGGCGCTGCTTTCGCTTCTTCCCCATCCCTCGCTCCGCGTTGGCGTCGCATGAGTCTATGCCCCGTTCGCGGGGGAGTCAATCGAATCACGTGCGCGTGCCGCACGGGGCATCCGCGGGCCGGTGGACGCGCTCCTTGACAACCCGGACGCCCGCTGCTACCATCCCGACCTCGCCCCGAGGTTGCCGTGCCGGCGGCATCTTCTGACCGAGAGATGGTCTCAGTACAGAGGAGCGCCCCATGTCCAACGCAACCCGTCCGTTTCGGTCCTTCGTCTTCCTGGCCGCCGCCCTCCTGGCTTTTGCGGTTGCCGGAAACGTCCACGCCGAGGACCTGTCCGGCACCTGGACGGTGACCGGTCGGCATCCTTCCGAGGGGGCCTATCGCGGCACGGCGGCCCTGACCGCCCAGCCCGGCGCCCCCGGGAAGTACGCGATCGAGTGGAACGTCACGTTCACCGATTCGGGCGCCGGCGCCGGTTGGTCCGGCACGGGGTCGCTGGTCGGCAAGACGCTGCGCACGACCTTCGCCCTGGGCGGATCGGGCGTCGTCGACCGACTCGGCGGGGCGTGGGAGGGCGCGACCGAGGTCAAGGGGGTCTATCGCCTCCGCAGCCAGGGTCGCAGCCTGAATGGCCGCTGGACGGCCACCGGCGAAGGTCCGACCGTCCGCGGCTACGAGACGATGCGTCGCACCACCGGCCTGCGCATCGACCGGGTCGAGCCGGCCGTGCTGAATCGACAGCCCGGCGCGGTGACGGTGCGCGTCCTCGGCTCCGGGTTCCCCGCGGGACTGCGCGCGGAGGAGATTCGCATCATCGATCCGGAGATCGCCACGGAGCAAGTCGTCGCGGTCGCCGCGGACGGCACCTCCGCCGAGATCCGCGTCGCCGTCAGTTCTTCCGTCTCCCTCGGCGACAAGACCGTTGCGGTCAAGGACGTCAAGAAGGAGAAGGCGCTCTCGATTCTGGAACTCGACCTGCGAACCGACTCGGACCGGAACGGGACCGTGGACGCCGCCGATGACCGCGTGGAGGAGGCCGCGCCCGGAGCCGTCGCGCTGGTGGCCGCCGACGCGACCGCCGAGTTCCTGCCGGTGCGCCTGCAGGGGTACGTCGCCCCGGGGCTCTCCGGCACGCTCGTGCTCGCCTGGGAGGGAAGCGGGGCCGTGCGGGTGCTCGATTCCGAGCAGCGGGACATCGTGAACGATCGCGCGCTGGAGGGCCGCCTGCCCCTGAGCGCGGCCGCGCCGAACGCCCCCGCGCTGCGCCTCGCCGGGATCCGCGGCGGCAGCGGATTCCTGACCGTTCGTTACGAGGGGGACGGCTTCCGCCTCGAGGACCGCGTGCGCGTCCAAATCGTCGAGGAACAGGCGTACTACTTCCTGTGGGCGTATCTGGGCAAGGAACACACCTACCTCGACGGCGAATTGCGCCGCATCCAGACCGTGTTCGACGCCCTCAAGCGCCAGGGGTTCGTCGTCTACGACGACGGCAAATCGTTCGACCAGTCGATCCTCAACAAGGCCCACGAGCGCGCGGAAGTGCTCAAGAACCCGAAGCGCATCGTCGTCGACCGCAACACCACCCGGGCCGACTGGGAAAAATACATGGCCCGGCGATCGGTGCGCGGGATCTTCTGGGCGGGCCACGGGTTCATGGAGCCTTTCCTCGGCTGCCCGGACAGTGAGCTGCTGATGCCGGAAAGCCGCGTCTGGTCCGCGGCGCCCGGCGATCCGGCGAGCAACGAGAAGCGCTGTTTCGTGCGCGAGTGGATGGAGCGGGTGAAGACCCAGACCGTCCTCCCGCTCGATTTCGCGATCATGCACTCCTGCGCGACCGGCGGATTCGGGAAGGACTACGGCGACGAGCCGTGGGAGTACGCGAATCCCGAGACGAAGGCGCGGGTGATGGCCAAATACGGCCGCTACCCGCCGCTCTCCGAGTTGACCGAGGTCACCTTCAACCGCCTGCAGCCGCACGTGAAGTACCTGGTGACGTACAGCGGTTCCGCCTACTTCGGGCTGTGGGACGTCGACATGAACCAGGTGATCCGATCGATCTCGGCTTCCCGGTAGGCCGGGGCATGCGGGCGCGAGCCCGACGGCGGGCGGCCGCCGTCGGGGCGACCCGATCGGGAAGACAGGAGGGGACATGCGCGCGGGTCTCGTCGCGGCACTGGTGCTGACGTTCGCCTGGGGTGCGTGCGCCGAGGCCCAGGGCGGGGAGCAGAACGCCGTGGAGCGCGTCACCCGGGCCTATGCCGCGGCGGAAGCGAACGACGCCGCCGGCTTGGCGTCGTACCTCGCGGACGACCGCTGGTACGTCCGGCGCTTCGCGTTCGTTCGCCTGCGGGCGATGGGAATGCCCGGAGAAACGGCGGAGGCGCTCGCCCCGACGACGCGGCCGACCGCTGCCGGCGCGCCCGCCGCAGAGACCCTCGCCGCGGTCGGCGTCTGGGCCGCCACCGTGCCGAAAGAGAAGGACCCTCCCGCCTTTCGCCCGGTCCCGATCGACGCGGCGATGGCGATCTGCAGCATCCTCGAAGAGGAGTTGCGCTTCGCCGGCCGCGATCCCGCGATGGCCCGCGGACTCGTGGGCGGAATCGTGGACCTGCTCGGGGAGTGTCCCGGCCGCGAGGAACGGGCGTTCGTCGCCCAGCGCGTCCTCGCCGACCTGGAAGGGGATCGCGTGCTCAAGGAACTCGGGCTGCCCCGGATTCCCGACGGGGAGAAGGAGTTCGAGGACGCCTGCGCGCGCCTCAAGACCTGGTTTGCCGAGAATGCCCGGTACCACTACCTGCATCCGGGGGAACGGCGCCTGCGCCTGGACGAGGCCGCCCGCACGGCGAAGGTGCCGACCGACGAGTTCCGCTCGTCCACCCCCTGGGGGGCGGCGGAAGGGCCCAACGCGCCGCCCGAGCGCGAAGGCCCCGTTCGGTGAGGGGCCGACCTCCCGGCGCCGCAACCCCCGTCGCGCCGCAACCGCTCCCGGATCGCCCGGGCGTCCCCGCGGCCGGGCCGGCGCGCCGATGAATTTCGCCCGCCGCGCCCATTGGGACCTCACCCCGAACCCGCTCGCGCAACTGCGTTCGCGCAAGGAGGCGGCCGGCGCGCCCATCCTCGACCTCACCCCGTCCAATCCCACCCGCGTCGGACTTCCCGATCCCGACCCCGACCTGCTGCAGGCGCTCGCCGACTCCCGCAGTCGGATCTACGAACCCGATCCGCTCGGCCTCCGCTCTGCCCGCGAGGCGATCGCCCGTCACTACGCCGCCCGCGGGAGCGTGGTGGACCCGGACCTGATCGTCCTGACCGCCAGTTCGAGCGAATCGTACGGATTCCTGTTCAAGCTGCTCTGCGACGCCGGCGACCGCGTCCTCGTGCCGACCCCGTCCTACCCGCTCTTCGAGTTCCTCGCCGGTCTCGACCTCGTCGAGACCTCCCCGTACCGGCTCGATCCGGCCCGCCGGTGGGGGATCGACGGGGATTCGGTCCGCGCGGCCCGCGACGAGCGGACGCGGGCCGTGATCGTCGTCCACCCGAACAATCCCACCGGCTCCTTTCTCCGGCGTCGGGAGGCCGAGGAACTGGTCGGATGGCTGAAGCAGCGGGACCTGGCGCTCGTCGCCGACGAGGTCTTCGGGGACTATGCGGACTCTCAGGGGGACGATCGTGTCCTCTCCTTTGCCGGCGAGACCCGGGTCCCGACTTTCGTGCTCGGCGGTTTCTCCAAGTCGCTCGGCCTGCCCCAGCTCAAGCTGGGCTGGATCGTGGTCGCCGGACCCGAAACCGAGTGCGCCGAGGCCCTGCGGCGGCTCACCTTGATCGCGGACACCTACCTGTCGGTCTCCACTCCCGTCCAGCACGCCTGCGCGCCTCTCCTGGCCCGGCTCCCGGCACTGCAGAACCCGATCCGCGAACGCCTGCGACGCAATCGCGAAATCGCGGCCCGACCGGGCTTGCCGCCGGTCGTCCTTCCGGACGGAGGCTGGTCCGCGTGGGTCGAACTCCCGCCCACCCGGGGAGACGACGAGTGGGCGCTCGAACTGCTCGACCGGTACGACGTGTTCATCCACCCCGGGTTCTTTTTCGGATTCGAAGGCGATCCGAAGGCCGTGATCAGCCTGCTGACCCCGCCGGAGGTGTTCGGGGAGGGCCTCCGCCGCATCGGCGCGGCGATCGGCTCTCCCCGGTCCGCCTGACGGGAGCCGGCTCGGCCCCCCGCGACCCGGGCGATTCATCCGGCCGACCCGGGGCTGCCCGGGTGGGAGACCCATCACGGATCTCGCCCACCCAGGTTCGTTCCCGGGCGTCCGGCGCCGCCGCCGACCCTTCCGTGCCACCCTGCGCGCGCCTCTCTTTCCCTTGACCCATCTCCTTTTGGGCCCCTAGAATGCGCTCACATTCGACCGTTCCAGGGGGAGTCCTTTCTGCTCTCGAGGTCCGCCATGATGCGCCGGAACTTCCTCACGATCCTCGTCGTCCTGTTGGCCTCCGTCCTTCTGCCCGGAATCGTCCAGGCGCAGGAAGGGAAGCTCAAGGTCGGCCTCGTCTTCGACGTCGGCGGCCGGGGGGACAAGTCGTTCAATGACGCCGCGTACCGGGGACTGGAGCAGGCCCAGAAGGAGTTCGGCGTCGAGATCAAGTACATCGAGCCGACCCAGGCGGCCGACAAGGACACGGCGCTGCGCTCGCTCGCGGAAGCCGGGTACGACCTGGTCTTCGGCATCGGGTTCCTCTTCTCGGAGGCGATCCGCAGCACCGCCGAGGAGTTCCCGGATGCGAAGTTTGCGTGCATCGATTACGACGTGAAGGAAGGCGAGTCGATTCCGCCCAATCTCGCGGGCCTGAAGTTCCGCGAGGAGGAAGGCTCCTTCATCGTCGGCGCGATCGCCGGGTTGCTTTCCAAGACCGGCAAGGTCGGCTTCGTCGGCGGCATGGACATCCCGCTTATTCACAAGTTCCAGGCCGGCTACACCGCCGGCGCCAAGGCGGTCCGGCCGGACGCGCAGGTGGTCGTCAACTACGCCGGGGTCACGCCCGAGGCGTTCAAGGACCCGTCGAAGGGGAAGGAACTGGCGCTGACGCAGTTCTCGGCGGGCGCGGACATCATCTACCACGCTTCGGGGAGCACCGGGCTGGGCGTATTCCAGGCGGCGAAGGAAAAGAAGATGTCCGCCATCGGCGTCGACTCCGACCAGTATCACGAGATGCCCGGCCACGTGGTGACCAGCATGCTGAAGCGGGTCGACGTGGCGGTCTACGAGACGATCAAGGCCTCGGTCCAGGGCAAATTCGAAGGCGGCATCCGCGTCTTCGGTCTGGCGGAGGACGGCGTTTCCTATGTGTACGACGACAACAACAAGGGGCTGATCCCGGCCGAAGTGATCGCGAAGATCGAGGAACTGAAGAAGAAGATCGTCGCCGGCGAGATCAAGGTCCCGAACCAGTAGCGGGGGGGGCGCGGGTCTCCCGCCCGCGCCGTCCCGTCCGTTCCCGCCCGCCTCATCCCCCGTGCGCTCCGAGGAGGAGAATGGGAGCCGTTCCCGCCGTTGAAATGCTCCATGTGACCAAGGTCTTCCCGCGGGTCACGGCCAACCGGGACGTGACCTTTCGCGTGGAGACGGGGGAGGTCCACGCCCTGGTGGGGGAGAACGGGGCGGGCAAGTCCACCCTGATGAAGATCCTGTACGGGCTGCATGCTCCCGACGGCGGCGAAATCCGCGTCGGGGGGGTGGCCCGGACGGAGCATTCCCCCGCGGCTGCGATCCGCAGCGGCATCGGCATGGTGCACCAGCACTTCATGCTCATCCCCCCGCTCACCGTGGCCGAGAACGTGGTGCTGGGGATGGAGCCGGTCCGCGCCGGGATGATCGATCTCGATCGCGCCTGCCGCGAACTGGCCGAGCTCTCGAAAAAGTACGGACTCGACGTCGACCCGCGGGCGCGGGTCGAGGACCTCTCCGTCGGCCAGGAGCAGCGGGTCGAAATCATCAAGGTGCTCTATCGCGGCGCCCGCATCCTGATCCTCGATGAGCCGACCGCGGTGCTGACGCCCCAGGAAGTCGAGGATCTGTACCGGATCGTGCGCGAGCTGCGCTACCAGGGCAACACGATCGTGCTGATCACCCACAAACTGGAGGAGGTGATGGCCATCTCCGACCAGGTGAGCGTGATGCGCCGCGGGGAGATGGTCGGCACGGTGGCGACGAAGGAGACGACCCCGGCGGGGATCGCGCGCATGATGGTCGGACGCGACGTCGTGCTGATGGTGGAAAAGACGCCGGCGCAACCCGGTGACGTGGTGCTCGAGGTGAAGGACCTGGTCGTGCCTCGTCCGCGCGGCGGCGTGCCGGCGGTCCAGGGGGTGAGCCTGGACGTCCGGGGCGGCGAGATCGTCGGGCTTGCCGGTGTCGAGGGCAATGGGCAGACCGAGCTGCTCGAGGCGCTGACGGGCCTGCGGCGGCCCTCCGAAGGGAGCATCCGTCTGCTCGGGTCGGACGTCACGCGCGCGACGCCGCGGGAGTGGTTCCGGCTCGGGCTGGCGCACGTGCCCGAGGACCGGCACAAGCGCGGGTGCGTGCTCAACTATTCGGTTGCCGACAATCTGATCCTGGGTCGTCATGCGGGCGCGCCATTCGCGCGCGCGGGCATATTCCGCAACGGACGGGAAATCGCGCGCAACGGCGAGACGCTGGTGGCCGAATTCGACGTCCGCCCGCCGGATGCCGGCGCGCCGATCCGGACGCTCTCCGGCGGGAACCAGCAGAAGGTGATCGTGGCGCGCGAATTCTCGCGCCGGCCGAAGTTTCTGGTCGTCGCGCAACCGACCCGCGGGGTCGACATCGGCGCGATCGAATTCATCCACAAGCGCATCATCGTCGCGCGCGACGAGGGTGTGGCGGTGCTCCTGGTCTCCGCGGAACTCACCGAGATCCTGGCGTTGAGCGACCGGATCGCGGTGATCTACAAGGGCCGGATCATGGGCGTGGTCGACCGCGAGAAGGCCAGCCAGGACCGGCTCGGCCTGATGATGGCGGGGGCGACGGCATGAGGACGGTGCTGCGCGCGCTCGCCCGCTGGGTTCCGCCGGAGCGGCTGGTCCCTCCGGTGATGGCGATCGGAATCTCCTTCGTCGTCGGCTTGATCTTCATCTGGGCGATCGGGCAGAGTCCGAGCGAGGTCGTGGAAAAAACCTGGGCGGCCTTCTTCCGCGACCAGCGCGCGGTCGTGCAGAACGTCGGCTACATCCTCGCGGAGGCCACCCCTCTCATCTTCGCGGGCCTGTCGGTGGCGCTGGCGTTCCAGGCCGGCCTGGTCAACATCGGGGCGCAGGGACAGATCGTCATCGGCTGCTTCCTCTGCGCCTGGGTCGGGTTCACCTTCACCGGCTGGTCCGCCTGGCTGCTGATTCCCGCGTGTACGCTCGCGGCCGCGATCGGCGGAGGCATCTGGGGCGCGATCCCGGGCGCGCTCAAGGCGTACCGCGGCTCCCACGAAGTCATCATCACCATCATGATGAACTTCATCGCGGTGGCCGTGACCCAATACATGGTCAACGTCCACTACAAGGAGGCGGGCCGGCAGATCCCGCAGACGGTCCAGATCGCGGAAGCCGCGCGCCTGCCGCGCATGCATGTCATCCTGAAGACGGTCGGCTGGGAATTCCCCGGCCACATCTACCTCGGGGCGAGCCTGTTCATCGCCCTCGCCTTCGCCGTGCTCGTCTGGGTGTTCCTGTGGCACACCCGGCAGGGGTACGAACTGCGGGCGGTAGGCCAGAATCCGCAGGCGGCCGAATACGGCGGCGTCGCGGTCAAGGCCAACGTGATCCTTGCGATGGGGCTCGCCGGCGCGCTCGCCGGGATGGTCGCCCTCGATTTCGTCATGGGTTACAAGTACCGCTTCCACCAGGACGACGCGGTCGGATACGGACTCAAGGGGTTCCTCGGCTTGGCGGTCGCGATCCTGGGCCACAACCACCCCGCCGGAGTGGTGTTCGCCGCCCTCCTGTTCGGGATCATCTCGCGTCTCGGCTTCGTCATGAATTTCGAGAACAACCAGGTGCCCAAGGACCTCATCCTGGTCCTGCAGGGGCTGATCATTCTCTGTCTGATCGTCGCCAACGAATGGTTCCGTCGCGTGCTGTTGCGGTGGAAGTCCCCCGCGCCCGCGGCGGCGCAGAAGGCGTGAGCGTTCCATGGACCCCCAGGCGACTCCCGGACTCCTCGAGGAGCTGATCCAGATCCTCGGTCGCTGGGACGTGCTTTCGGGCACGTTCCGGCTGGCGGTCCCGCTCGTCCTGGCGGCGCTCGGCGGGCTGTTCAGCGAACGCGCGGGCGTGATCAACATCGCCCTCGAGGGGATCATGCTCAACGCGGCCTTCGCCGCGGTGACGGCCGTGCACTATTCCGGCAGCCCGTGGCTCGGCGTGGTCGTCGGGATCGGGGCCGGCGTCCTCACGGCGTTCGTGCACGGCCTGGTGACCATCACCGGCAAGGCCGACCAGATCATCAGCGGGGTCGGCATCAACCTGACGGCGGTCGGGCTGACGCAATTCCTCTGCTCGGTGATCTTCCAGAGCTCGAGCAACTCGCCGATGGTGCCGACGCTGACGCCGATCTTCGGCTTCTCGCCCCTCGCGTTCGTCACCATCCTCCTGGTCGCGGCCGGTCACGTGCTTCTGTACCGCACGCCCTTCGGACTGCGCTTGCGCGCGGTGGGAGAGCATCCGCAGGCGGCGGACACCCTGGGCGTCCGCGTCCAGGCGATGCGGTACGCCGGCGTCCTGCTGAGCGGGGCGCTGGCCGGACTGGGCGGCGTCTACCTCGCGATGGACTCCGCGCAGTTCGTTCAGAACATGACCGCGGGACGCGGCTACATCGCCCTCGCGGCGATGATCTTCGGTAAATGGACGCCGGTGGGGGCGCTGTTCGCGTGCCTGCTGTTCGGCCTGACCATGAAGCTGCAGTTCACGTTGAAGGCCGCCACGTCCGACGTGATCCGGAAGATCCCCTCCCAGTTCTGGGAGGCGTTGCCCTACGCGGTTACGATCGTAGTGCTTGCCGGATTCGTCGGCAAGGCCGTGCCGCCCGCGGCCGTAGGGAGGCCGTACGAGAAGACCGAAAGTTGACGTCGGGAGGACCGCGGCCTCTCCCGCAACCGGGCGCGACCGGCGGCGGCTCGTGACGGACGGGCGCCGGTCGCCAGGCCGGTGCGCGCGGGATGCGTCCGGCGCGCCGCGCCGGGGCGCCCGCTCCGGGGATTCGCCGCGGATCGCACCCGCTGCTGTCGCGCCGATCGATTCGAGTCCGGAGGACGCCCATGTCCCGATGCCTGCTCCGAGCCCTTCTTCCCTTGCTGATCCTGGCCGCCGCGGCGGCGACCTGCCGTTCCGAGGAGGACGCCCCCGAGGCGCCGAAAAACGTCGTCCTCCTGATCGGGGACGGAATGGGGGTGGGTCAGGTCACCCTCGCCCGGGCGATTCTGGTCGGCGCCGACGGCACGGTCGCGCTCGACGAGTTCCCGGTCACCGGCCTGGCGAAGACACACTCGGCGAACTACATCGTCACCGATTCGGCCGCCGCGGCGACGGCGCTGGCGTGCGGAATCAAAACCACCAACCAGACGATCGGCATGGACCGTCTGGGCACGGCGGTGACGTCGATCCTCGACCTCGCGCGCGCCTCGGGCCGGTCGGTCGGGGTCGTGACCACCACGTCGGTGACGCACGCCACCCCGGCCTGCTTCTACGCGCACGTGGAATCGCGCTCCAAGGAGAAGGACATCGCCGACCAGTTCGCGGCGCGCGCGGACGTCGACGTCGCGCTCGGCGGCGGGGCCCGCAATTTCTCGGAGCCGGCCCTCGAGCAACTGGGGAAGGCGGGATACCAGATCGCGCGCACCCGCGGCGAACTGCTCGCGGCGCGTCCGGGACGCCTGCTCGGGATTTTCACCCCCTCGCACATGAGTTTCGACCGGGAGCGCGACGCCGCCGTCGAGCCGAGCCTGGCCGAGATGACGCACAAGGCGATCGACCTCCTGCGGCGGAATCCGCAGGGGTTCTTTCTGATGGTCGAAGGCGGGAAGATCGACTTCGCGGGGCACGCGCACGATCCCGCTGCGATGGCGGGCGAATTTGCGGGGTTCGACGCCGCGATCCGCGTCGTGATCGAGTTCGCGCGCGAGCGCGGCGACACTCTCGTCGTCGTAACCGCCGATCACGCGACCGGCGGACTCGACATCGGCGAAACCGCCGACCTCGAGAAGATCCGCGCCTTCCGCCTCTCGGGCGAGAGCATGGGGAAGCAGATCGTGGAGGGGAAGGCGATCGCGGAAGTGGTAAAGGAGAACACCGGCCTCGAGCTGAGTGCGTCGGAACTGGCCGCGGTCGAGGCCTCGGTGGCGGCGGAGAAGGGAGGGGAGCGGTACGCGGTCCAGACGACGCTTTCCCACGTGCTCTCCACCCGCCTCGGCGTCACCTGGATGCCCCTCGAGTATCACTTCGGAGTCTCCAAGAACACGCATGGTCACGACGGCGGGATGGTACCCGTCTACGCCGACGGACCCGGGGCGGAGGAATTCGGCGGAACCATGGACAATACCGAGATTCCCCGCCGGATCGCGCGCGTCCTGGGGCTGGACGGTTTCGCCCTCGGTCGCCCGGCCTCCCGATAGAAGGTGGAAGCCGCGGGCCGGGTCGCCGGCCGCGACTCGTAAGGGCCGCTGGGCGGGGCCCGGTTCCCCTGGGCCGCGGGGGTTGCTTGCGGGAGCGGGATCGGGTTTGATGGAAAGCGGGCGAAGCGGGCGGGCCGGCCCTTCGCCGGGGTTCGTGGAACAGGAAGGGAACATGGACGAAAGAGTCAAGGGACGGGACGTTTCCGCTCCGGCGCTCGAGTGCGCGCATACCGCGGGGATGTTGAAGGAAGTGGACGAAGCGGTGGCCGCGCTTCGCGCGCGGCGGTCCGCCCGGCCCGAGGTGGGCGTGATTCTCGGCTCCGGACTCGGACGCCTCGCGGAGGAAGTGCAGGGGGACGACGGCGGCGCCGCGACGTCGGTCTCCTTTCGCGAGATTCCGCACTTTCCCGGCTCGACCGTTCCCGGGCACGTCGGACGGCTCGTCCTGGGGAAGCTGGACGGGCGTGAAGTGGCGGTGATGCAGGGGCGGTCGCATCTCTACGAGGGCTGGAGCCTGGCGCGGGCGACGTTTCCGGTGCGCGTCCTGGCCCGGCTCGGGGTTCAGTCGCTGCTGGTCACGAACTCCGCGGGCGGCGCAAGCAAGGAGTACCGGGCCGGCGACCTCATGGTGATCGAGGACCACATCAACCTGCTGGGCGGCAGCCCTCTGCGCGGGCCGAACTTCGAGGAATTCGGACCGCGCTTCCCCGACATGAGCCGGGCCTACGATCCCGACGGGATCGCGCTGGCGCACCGGATCGCGGCCGAGATCGGCATTCCCCTCAAGCAGGGGGTGTACCTGGCGACGCACGGCCCGCAGTACGAGACGCCCGCGGAAATTCGCATGATGCGGACGCTGGGAGCGGATGCGGTGGGGATGTCCACCGTGCCCGAGGTGATCGTGGCGCGGCACATGGGGCTGCGCGTGACGGGAATCTCATGCATCACCAACATGGCCGCCGGGATTTCGGATACGCCGCTCTCCCACGACGAGGTGATGGAGACCTCCCGGCGGGTGCAGGAGCGGTTCCTGGCGTTGCTGCGG
The DNA here is from genome assembly GCA_964632945.1 of uncultured Planctomycetia bacterium. Taxonomy (GTDB): domain Bacteria; phylum Planctomycetota; class MHYJ01; order WSZJ01; family CAZWCX01; genus CAZWCX01. The sequence goes on from CAZWCX010000075.1 coordinate 30,860, forward strand.
ATGCTGGTGGGAAGGATGGGCCGATGACGGCGCGCGAACTCGTCGCCCGGGCGCGCGCCGCGCGCGAGCGCGCGTATGCGCCGTACTCCGGATACCGCGTCGGAGCGTCGGTCCTCGTCCGGGAGGGTCGACGCACGCGGGCCGTGGACGGCTGCAACGTGGAGAATGCCTCTTACGGGCTGGCCATATGCGCCGAGCGCGTCGCGCTGACCGCCGCGGTGGCATCCATCGGCGGTCGCGCCCGGACCCGGGAGGCGATGGCGGACCGGATGGTGGCGATCGCGATCGCCGTGCGCGAAGATCATGACGCTGCGGCCTGCGGCGCCTGCCGCCAGTTCATGCACGAGCTCGGCGCGCGCATGACCGTCTACCTGACCCAGGCGAAGGGAGGCTTCCGGACGACCAAGGTCGCGGCGCTTCTTCCCGGGGCCTTCGAGGCGGGCGCGCTTTCGGCGGGCCGGGACGTGGCGGGGGCGGCGGACATGGCCGGACGCGACCGCGCCCGGTCCGTCATCGGGAGGCGGAGGGTCCGTCCATCCCGGGGTTCCCGCGCGCGCCGTTCACCGCGCGGCTCGGCCTGAACGGAGAGTACCGACATGCTCCGGTCGACGAGCCTCCTCCTCGCCGCGCTGCTGGCGGTTGCGCCGGCGCCCGCCCGGGGGGAGGGGGGGGCGGTCGATCTCGGGTGGATCCCGAAGGTGGGGGACGAGGTCGAGGTGCGCTGGGTCCTTCGCTCCACGGAGCGTCTGCGGCGATCGATCACGATCGAGGCAGCCGGGGGCGTCGAGCGCGAGGAAGCGTCGGATCGGCGGGTGCTGCGGGTGGAGATCGGCCACCGGGACCGGGTGACGGCCCTGCGGGAGGGCCGAATCGAGCGATTGGACCGGAGCATCGGGGAGGTGGCGGCCGAGGTCGAGCGCGAATCCACCTGGAACGGACAGCCCGTCGAGGCGGTGGTCGAGCCGCGGGACCGGGCCCCGCTCGAATTGCGGGGGAAGCGCGTGGGGTTGACGCGCGAGGGGGAGGGGGTGAGGGTGGACGGACCGGACGCGGAGGGTCTTTCCGGGGACGCCCGCGCCGCCTTGGTGATCGACTACCGGTTTCACCCGCTCCTGCCCGACCACCCCGTCGCCGTGGGCGAGTCGTGGCGGCTGGATGAACGGGCCCTGGTGCGACTCCTGTACCCGGACGCGGAACGATCCCGCGTCCTCGCCGATCCCCGGGGCGGGGCGGAATGCACGCTCGCGGGCGTGGAGGAGCGCAACGGGGACCGTCTCGCCCGCATCGTCTGGCGCGGGCGCCTCGAGTTCCGGCTCGAGGCGGAGTCCGGGGAGGAGACCGGGGGGCCGGAAGGGTTTCCCGGCACCCTGGAATGCCGGGGCGGATTGGAAGTCCGGCTGCATTCCCCCGCCGAAGTTCGCTTGACCTGCGTTGCCGAAGCCGAAATCCGGGGAGAGTGGCAGCCGGACATGAGCGCCTCTCCCGAGGGGGGGAAGGCCCACGCGGAAATGAACGGGACCTTCACGCTCGAGTTCGAGGAGACCGTGCGCCGGATCGCGGGCACGGAGAAGAAGTGAGGACATGGCTTCCCTGATCTCACCGATCCCCCCCGAAGGGCTGGCGGGGCTCGATTTCGAAGTTCCCGAACTGGAGCGGGTCGGCGGTCCCGACGAGCTCGAGGGCCGGCAACTCGGGAAGTACCGCATCGAGCGACGCCTGGGGATGAGCCCCTGGGGGGTGGCGTATCTGGCTTCGCACGAGATCACGCGCAAGCCGTTCTCGATCAAGGTGCTCTCCGACCAACTCGCCCGCTCCAACGCCCAGGTGCGGCGTTTCGTGCGCGAAGCCCGGATCGTCGCGCCGCTGAACCACGAGAACATCCGGCAGATCTACGATGTCGACAACGACTCCGGCTACTACTACCTGGTGCAGGAGTACGTGACCGGGGCCGGGCTGCACGCGCTGGTGTACCGGAACAAGACGTTGCAGCCGGAGACCGCCGCCCGCATCGTGGGTCAGGTGGCCCAGGGCCTGTCGTTTGCGCTCACCCGCGGGATCATCCACGCCGACGTGCGGCCGCGGAACATCCTGGTCGGAAAGGATGGCGTGGCGAAGGTGACGGACTTCGGGTTATGCATCAACGTGTACGAGTCGCCCGAGCGGATCGTCAACGACCCGATCGTGCGCACGCCGGAGTTCATGTCGCCGGAGCAATTCGCGAACTGGGAGCTCGACCAGCGCGGCGACATCTACAGCCTGGGGGCGAGCTTCTTCTACATGCTCACCGGGCGGACGCCGTTCCTGGCCAGCGACCTGCACACGCTCATGTACCGGCAGAAGATGGAGGATCCGCCGTCGCCGCGGGAATTCAACCCGAAGCTGCCGCTTTCGATTTGCTCGATCGTCCTGAAGATGCTGGAATGGGATCCGTTCGATCGATACCAGCAATACGAGGAACTGGTCCAGGACCTGGACACGTACCTTCGCGAAACCCGGATGTAGGGACCGGCCATGGGTTCGATGTGGTCGCCCGCGATCGGTCGGGTGGCCGGGATCACGATCCGGCTGCACCTGTTCTTTCTGATCTACGTGGGCGTGGAGCTGCTGACCTCGCTGCCCCGCGGGGGCGCGGTGGTGCAGTACGTCGCGATCTTCCTGGCCGTGCTCTTCGGCAGCGTGTTGCTGCACGAATTCGGGCACTGTTTCGCCGCGCGTCGCGTGGGCGGGCGCGCGGATGAGATCCTGATCTGGCCGCTCGGGGGCCTGGCGTACGCGGACGTGCCGCCGGTGCCGCGCGCGGAGTTCCTGATGGTTGCCGCCGGACCGGCCGTGAATCTTGTTCTGGCGGCGCTCTTCGGCGGCTATCTCCACGCGACGGGGGCCTATCCGTCGCTGTTCACCAACCCCTTCCTGGTTTCCGACTGGATGGGGATTGCGTACGGGTTGAATCTGGTGATGCTGGGATTCAACCTGATCCCGGCCTATCCCCTGGACGGGGGGCGCATGTTGCGCGCCGCCCTGTGGTCCCGATGGGGCGCCCGCCGATCGGCGTGGGCGGCGGCGCAGGTCGGGATGGTCGCGGCGGTCGGGGTCGGCATCTGGGGACTGGTCTCGACCAACTTTCTGATGGTCGGCGTCGCCATATTCATGTACGTGTCGTGCCAGCAGGAGCGGATGCGTCTGCAGGAGGGGATGGACGAAGCCGGCGAATTCGGCTTCGAAGTCGGCCAGTATTACCGCCGCGACGAGGAGGAGGTTGTCCGCGTCAAGGAGCGCAAACCGTCGCTGTTCGACCGCCTCTCGCGCCGATTCCGCCGTCGTCGTCCTTCCCCCCCGCGCGAGCGCACGGCCGCCGAGGTGCGGCAGCGGGTCGATTCCCTGCTGGACAAAATCAGCAAGGACGGGATGGCGAGCCTGAACGACGAGGAGCGGCAGTTCCTGCGCGACGCGAGCGAGTTCTTCCGCGACTAGGAAAAGAGCTCGCCCTGGCCCGTCGACGGGGTCGGGGCGATTCCCAGGTGCCGGTAGGCGCGTTCGGTCGCCACCCGCCCGCGGGGCGTGCGCTCGAGGAAGCCTTCGCGGAGCAGGAACGGCTCGTACACCTCCTCGATCGTGTCGTCCGTCTCCCCCGCCGCCGCCGCGATGGTCTTCAGGCCCACCGCCCGCCCGTTCGCCCGCACGAGGATCTCCAGGATCTTGCGATCGGTGGGGTCGAGTCCGGCGTCGTCCACGCCCATCATGGCGAGCATCTCCCGCGCCAGGTCGGCCGTGATGCTCTCCGCATCCCTCACCTGGGCGAGATCGCGGACCCGGCGCAGGAACCGGTTCGCGTAGCGCGGCGTGCCGCGCGAGCGGGTCGCGACCGCCGTCGCCGCATCCGCGTGGATGTCCACCTCCAGCAGGCCGGCCGAACGGGTGACGATGCGCGCGAGATCGGCGGTCGAATACGGTTCGAGTTTCTCGAACACGCCGAAGCGGGAGCGCAGGGGCGCGCTGAGGAGTCCCTCCCGGGTGGTGGCGCCGATCAGGGTGAACGGCTGGATCGCCATCTCGACCGAGCGGGCATGCGGCCCCTGATCGATCATGATGGTGACGCGGAAGTCTTCCATCGCGGAGTAGAGGTATTCCTCGACGACCGCGGGGAGGCGGTGGATCTCGTCGATGAAGAGGACGTCGCGGGGCCGGAGTTGGGTGAGCAGGCCGACGACGTCGCCGGCGCGCTCGATGGCGGGCCCGCTGGAGAGGTGGAAGCCGACGCCGAGTTCGGCAGCGATCATCTGGGCGAGGGTGGTCTTGCCGAGACCGGGAAGTCCGGAGAGGAGCACGTGTTCGAGGGGTTCCTGGCGCTGGCGGGCGGCGGTGATGAAGACCTGGAGCTTGCGGACGACGCTTTCCTGGCCGACGAAGTCGGCGAACCGCTGGGGTCGCAGGGTCAGGTCGAACCGGCGGTCCTCGTCGGAGGGAGGACCCGCAGGGAAGGTCGAAGCGTCCATGGTCCCCCGCGGGGAAGGGGTGCGGCGGGAACACGGGGCCGGCTGACCGGGCGCGCCCGCGACCGTCGCGAAGACGGAATCACGGGCGCGCCGATGCGCCGGTCCGGGGCCGCCCCCGGGTTACTTGGCGGGCGCCGCAGCGGCGGGCGTCCCGGTCGCGGCCGGGGCGGCCGCGGCGGGCGCGGCCACCGAGTACGCCCCGCGATCCCAGCTCATCGCCTTGAGTTTGGTGGCCGTGCCGACCCGGGCGCGCCG
>CAZWCX010000076.1:0-35219 GCA_964632945.1 uncultured Planctomycetia bacterium
CAGGTGGCTCCGCAACCCGGCCCCGACTGGCTCAGTATGCCGTGGCCGCTGACACGCTCCGCGAGATCTCCGCGCCGGCCCCTCGGGGTGGCGATTCGGGGGTCGGGATTCGCACCGGACGGTCCGGGACCGCGTAGGCAGCCGCCACCTCCCCCGCACCGTCGAGGACCTCCACGCGGTGCGGGTAGATCCGCACCGTCACCCACTGCCCGACCAGCGCGGCAGGGGCGGGGTAGTACGAGCCGTCGACCGGGAGGTAGCCGTCCTTCTGCACCTTGCGCGTCTCGCGCCGCTCCGCCGGGAAGCGCACGGCGGGCAACGCGATCAGGCAGGGCTTCTCCTCGGCGTAGGCTTCGTGCACGAGCCGCTTCGTGGTCTCGTGGAAGCGCACGTTGGCCACCGTGTCCAGCCACTCGCGCACCTGGCGATGCAGATCGTCCCAGGAGGCGAAGGTGCGATCCGGCAGGAAGTCCTCCTCGAAATAGCGAGAGTTGCGCTCCACCTTGCCGCGGCGCTCTTTTTTCTTGGGCACGCCCACCAGGGGGGTGAAGCCGTACGCCTTCGCGAAGTCCAGGAACGGCGGGTTCCAGAGCGGCTTGCCCTCGATGCGACCGAGCGAGATGGCCGTCTGGTTGTCATACGCGATGGTCCGGGGCACCCCCGCGTGATACTGGAACGCCTCCTGGTGGCCCCAGAGGAGCGTCGGGAGGCGTTCGTTCTTGAAGCACATCACGAAGAGCCTCCGCGAGGCGCACAGGACGAGGGCAAACGCGTGGATGACGGTTTCGATCCCGGCGATCCGGACGCGGTACGGGCTCCAGTCCGCTTGGCCCTCGTGGGCGATCTTCGTCTCGAAGCGCCGGAAGACCCGGCGCGCCGGGCGGGCCGGCGCCAGCGATTTCAGGAAGTCCTTGAGGATCGTCTTGCCGCCCGTGTACCCGCGTTCCCGGAGGGTGCGCAGGATCCGGGGCGAGTGCAGTCCCTTGCCCCGGAGTTCGCGTGCGAGCTCCCGGTACGGGGCGAGCTTCGACGGCGGGGCCGGGAGCGGGGATCGGTTCAGGGCGCGGCGAACGGTCTTCGGGTCCCGGCCCAGCCGGCGCGCGATGGTGCGGATCGGGATCGACAGCTCGGCCAGGCGCCGAGCCTCCGCGAGTTCCTCGGGGGTGAGCATGGAGTTCCTCGTGTGGGTGACGTGTCAGGCGGACGATCTGCGCCTGGAGCCGGCGCTGGCGCGCTTCCAGAACGCGCCGTTCGACGTCGGCGAAACCGGAGAGATCGAGTCGGGTCAGTTCCTCGAGTCCGCGCTCGACGGCGTCGAAGCGCGCTTCGAGCTCGCGCGCGCTGGGGCCGAGCGGATGGGCGCCCTGGTCGACCTGCCGGGGCTGCGCGGCGCACGGATCCCGGAGCAGGGCCTCGCGCGTGAGCGGGTCGGCGGCCACGCGATACGAGGCGATGAACGCTGTCCAACTCCCCGGAATTCCTGCGCAAAACGCCCCGGAAATTTGTAGAGGAATCGGCCCCTCGCCGACGGCGGTGGCATTCGCTCCAGCCCGGGGAACGCCTGGGGTCGGCCTGCACTCGGGCGAGTGCGGCCTCATCGATCGGCGCTGGTGGTGAGACGTGATCCGTCGGGCCAACGAGCATCCACAGATCCGCGGATCGGACGTTTTCTCGAGCAGGTCGGCAGGTGTTCACGGCAGGCGCCGATGGGTGACATCGAGTCCGGGAAGTTCGCAACGGTGGTCACTCAGGAGCGTTCGAACTCCAGGAGGTGGTGGCGCATTCGCGCAGACGGCTCACGTCGGGGCGTGTCGTCTGACCGGCGTCGCGGCGGGGATTCAATTGCAGCCGGAAGGAAAGACTCCATGGACGGATGAAGCCAAGGAAGTTGGTCTCGCGTCGTTCCTCGACCCGACGCCGCCGCACACGCGCCCCGCGGGTTCCTCTGCGGCACCGGTCGAGGCGCAAGGACCTTCCGGCAGCCCCGACGCCTCCCGCACGAGGCGCTTACGACCGGGGGAGTTTCTCTCCGAGCCAGCGCGTGCGCGGTTCCTCGTCGTCGAAGATCTGGTCGAGCCAGTTCCAGACGTAGACGGCATCCAGCCGGCCCCGTTGGATTTCGAGCAGCCGCAGAATGTCGGCACGGTCCTTCTCGCGAAAATACAGCATCTTGAACAGGAGAAGGTCCTCGGGCGACCAGAACCAGGCCGGCGCGCCGAGGAATTCGATGCGCCGGCGCCGATCCCTCGCGGTCTGATAGAGCGCGATGTCCGGGCAGAAGACATCCACTCGCAGGCCGTCGATGCGCGTCTGGAACATCCCGCGTTCGCGCCACGCCGATTGCGCGGCTGCGCGGTCGAGGGATGCGCCCAGGGAAGCGAGGGGCGAGAGCACGCGGTCGATTTCTTCCGGGGAGAGGAACGTCGTCACATCCACGTCGAGGGTCCCGCGAGGCTCGGCCCAGATGCCGAGCGCCAACGCGCCGCCGAGGGCATAGGGGACGCCGGCGGCCTCCAGGGAGTCGGCAATTCGCCGCGCAAGCCGGGACGCGCCTTCAGGTTCTGCGCGCATCGGCGTACTCCCGGCGCAGCCGCCGCCAGAGCTCGAGCGATTCCGCCGGGATCGGGTCCCGCGCAGCAAGGGTAGTCGATGCGTCTGGTTGCGCCGCGAGCACGGCCATCGCGTCGCGACAGGCGACGGCCACCCACCGCCCCCTCTCTTCCGGAGACATGTCCCGGAACCGCGAAGAGTCGCCGGACTCGGCCTCCGTCCAGAGACGCATGCGTGCGTGGATCCGCGCGCGTTCCTCGGGCGTCAACCGGGGGACTTCCATCGTCGGCACCTCTCGCGCTGCCAGCCTAGCGCAGGCTTGCCCGACCTGTCAAGGCGGCCCGTGCGACCTCGGGGACTGGACTTGGCTCCACGTGGACGTTACGCGGGAACATGCGGCGTACTCCCCCGGTATGGGTTTCGGCGACCGTGAAGCCCACCGAAGGGTACGCCGCTTTTCTTCTCTCATCCACGACTTCAGGCTACATCCCGCCGACCCCTCCCGCCGGCTCTCGTTCCCGTCCGGCGGCCCGACAGCCCCATCCGGTGCGCCTCCGAGACGTACGCGAACGTCGTGGTGTACCCACGGGGTTCGAGATCCCCGCGGCGTCCCGGAGAGTTTCCCTCGGTCAGCGCGGCCCGGAGCGTCGGGATCGGCCGTGGTCGCGGCCGAGGGGACGCGACCGATACTCCGCGCGACTCGCCGCCGGGGCGGCAGGACGGCGCGAGGGGCCGTCGCCGGCGCGCGCAGGAGCGGCGTGCGAAACGTGCGCCGGGCGGGTGGAGGCCGACCCGACGAAGTCCCGTCCGCGCGCCGGTTCCGGGCGATGCCCGCGGCGGTCGGGCGTGCGCGGCGCACCGACGTGCGCCTGCGGCCGGGCCGTGCACCCGGGCGCGTCCGTCCGCACCGGGATCGCCCGGCGGGTCAGGCGCTCGATCGCGCGCAGGTTGTCCACTTCTTCCGCGTCGCAGAACGAGACCGCCGCGCCGGTCGCGCCGGCGCGCGCGGTGCGGCCGATCCGGTGCACGTACGTCTCGGGCACGTCCGAGAGGTCGTAATTGACCACGTGGGTGATGCCGTCGACGTCGATCCCGCGCGAGGCGATGTCGGTCGCGACCAGGAGCGGCATCCGGGCGGTGCGGAAGTTCTCCAGCGCGCGCTCGCGCGCGCTCTGGGCCTTGTTGCCGTGGATGGCGTCGGCGCGGATGCCCGCGGCGTTCAGGTGCTTGGCGACCCGGTCGGCGCCGCGCTTGGTGCGGGTGAAGACCAGTGCCCGCGTCATCGGCAACGACCGCACCAGGTGGGCCAAGAGCGCCGGCTTGTCGTGCCGGGCGACGAAATACACGCTCTGGTCGATCCCGTCCGCGGTGGTCGACGGCGGCGTCACCTGCACCTGCGCGGGGTCGCGCAGGAGCGAGTGCGCCAGCGCGCGGATCTCCTCCGGCATGGTGGCCGAGAAGAGCAGCGTCTGGCGGCGCGCGGGCACCTTGGCGGTGATGCGCCGGATGTCGTGAATGAACCCCATGTCGAGCATCCGGTCCGCCTCGTCGAGCACGAGGACCTGGATGCCGCCGAGATCGACGTGGCCCTGGTTCATCAGGTCGAGCAGGCGTCCGGGCGTGGCGACGAGCACGTCGAGGCCGCGCCGCAGGGCGTCGACCTGGGGTTGCTGGCCGACGCCGCCGAAGATCACCGCGTGCCGGAGCGTGAGGTGGCGGCCGTAGGTGCGGAAGCTGTCGCCGATCTGGGTGGCGAGTTCGCGGGTCGGGCACAGTACGAGTACGCGCATGCGCCGGGGCGTGCGCGCCGCGGGCACCGCGGCCAAGCGCTCCAGGATGGGCAGCGCGAACGCGGCGGTCTTGCCCGTGCCGGTCTGCGCGCAGCCCAGCAGGTCGCGTCCCGTCAGCACGTGCGGGATCGCCTGCGCCTGGATGGGGGTGGGGCGGGTATACCCCTCGTGGGCCACTGCGCGCAGGAGGAAATCGGAAAGACGAAGGTCGGAAAAGAGCATCGGAGTCCTCGGACTCGAGAAACCGTGCGCACCGGAACGGCCACGGCGAGAGCCGAGAACAACCGGACGATACGCCGCAACTGGGCCCGGGTTCGCGAATCGTGCCGGATGCGGCAAGGCTTGGCGAGGGATCGAGGCGTGCAGTTGACGCGCGGCATCCTACACGAACGCCGAAAAAAAGCAAGAGCGGAGTTTTCGGAGCGCGGATTCGCCCTTTCCGCCGCCGGGCCGATCGTCCCGGCTCGCCCGACGCCTCAAGGCGGCGGGTCCTGCACGGCGGGGGCGGCCCGGGCGACGTGGATGGTGTCCCAGGCGAAGCGGGCGCGCACCCGGTCGACGGCGCGGGCGAGGTCGCGGCGGGCGCCGTCCGGACGGCGGAGGGAGACGGCGCCGGCGGCGTTTCCGTCCGCAGGGGCGTCGAACAGCCCGAGCTGCGGGTCGGGCGCGGCCGGCCGGTCCATGCGCACCGCCAGCCGGCGCACGCGCACCCGCCGCGTCCAGGCGCGGGCCAGCAGCGCCCGCGCGACGGGATAGAGGTCGAAGTCCACGTCGGTCGGCCGCGCCAGCGTCGTTCCCCGCTCGGCTTCCATCCCGTCCGAGCCGGTCACTGCGACGGTCAGCCGCCGCGCCCAGCGGCCGCGCAAGCGCAGCTCGCGCACCGCCTCTTCGACCAGCCGGTAGAGGTGGGCGATCAGGACCTCGTCGTCGTTGCGGTCCTCGGGCAGGACCACCTCCCGGCGCACCGCGGGCTCGGTCTCGCCCGCGGGGAGGACCGGGGCGGGATCGATCCCCCGCGCGCGCTCGGCGAGCGGCGGTCCGGAAGCCCCGAAAGCGAGTGCGAGCCGCTCGCGCGTGAGCGCGGCGAGCTCGCGGATCCAGCGCAGGTTGGGCTCGTCCATGCGCGCGAGCACCGGAGTCCCCAGGCCGGGGAGGGGGCGGACCGCCAGCGGGGCGAGGAAGCCCGCTTCGTCGCCGTCGCGCACGGCGCGCAGGCCGACCGGCTTGGTGGTGCACGAGGCGACCTTGCTGACCCGTTTGTTGGGGGCGAGGCCGACGGCGGGGTCGAGGCGGAGCTCGCGCGCGAACTCGCGGCGGATGCGGGCGGCGGCGTCCTGCGCGGGCCCGAACAGGCGCTGCGTCCCGGTCAGGTCGACGAAGAAGTGCCCGGCCCCCGCGGGTTCGAGGAGAGGGGAGAAGCGGTGGAGCGCGCGGAAGATCGCCTCGGTGGCGCGGCGGTAGAGATCGGGGTGGGGAGGAACGACCGCGGGGGAAGGGGGGAGCCGGGGGCCGGCGAAGGAGGCGTGAGTGGGTTCGCGCGTGAAGACGGGGCGGGTGGATGCGAAGGCGAGGGGGACGGGGACCCGAGGGGAAGGATGGCGGGGTAGGCGGTTCTTACCGAGTGTACGGAGTGCGAAGAGCGGTTTTGCTGCGTTTCGTAACGAGTCATGATCGGCTGCGAAACCGGGTCACCGACCCGATTGCCGTAACTCGTTGAGAAACAAACTTAGGGACGATCCGCATTGGTGCGTGGGTGCGGCCCGGACCTCGCGAGGGAGAAGCCCCGACGACACGGCCGACCCCGAGGGCGGCTGCTGCGGGGGTGGCGGCGGAACTTCGCTGCCGACCACGACCAAGGGGGACCTCGTCGTCCACGACGGCACGACCAACCTCCGGCTTCCGGTCGGGAGCGACGGGCAGGTGCTGACGGCGGACGCGGCGCAGTCGACCGGGGTAAAGTGGGCGACGCCGTCGGCGGGCGGATTCGTGAGATGGCCAACACGCCCAAGCAGTTCGCGCAAGGGCAGCTCGGGACGTCGGCTGCGGCGCGCTTCACGGTGCCGGCGTCGGGGCTCGGATCCCGGCGCAAGATCGGCCGGTCGGGCGCGGACAGAGGGGTTGTCGAGCGGCCGAGCGCGGCTATGGGTTCTGCGGGGACAGGCTTTCGACGACGCGCAACAGCACGTCCTGGACTTCGAAGTACTGTTCGCGCGGGGCGTTCGCCTCCGCCACGAGGATCCAGTCGCCCTGGATGGCCACGACGAAGAATCCCAGCTCGTCGCCGCCATTGGGGTAGGTGAGCGTGTACCGGTAGACCAGCGACGGATGATCTCCCGCCAGCGGCAGCAGGGCGGGGTCATGGACGCGCACGAGGGAGCGGGAGGCTTCCTGCGCAAGCACGAACTGGCGGCGAACTCCTTCGCCGGCCGACGCCAGCCGGGCCATGCCCTCCGATGCCCCGGGATCGCTGTAGACGTTGGTCTGCACCGTGACGCTGACGCCGTTGGTGAACGGCTTTCCCGAGCGGGGATTGTAGGGGTGGGGGGAGAAGTACCAGGCGATGCCGTCCGGGGTTACCAGATCGGCCCGCTTCCAGCCCGCGGGGTACTGGATGGCGAAACGTCCGTCGGGTTCGCTGAATTCGGCGAAACTCGGCACGGGCCGCTCGGGCGCCCCCTGAGGGGTCGCGATGGGCAGACCTTCCGTCACCGGGGCCGGGTCGGCCGGGATCACGGGCCGAGCGGGTTCGGAGGCGCGGGTCGGTTCCGCCAGCGTCGGCGTGGGCTCCGTTGCGGGCTCGCGAGCCGATTCCCCGCCGGGCCGGCCCGGGTCGGTCGGGGTCGTCCCGTACGGGAACGGCTTCACCCTGCCGGCGAGGAGATCCGGCGCGGTCGGCGGGGCCTCGGGAGCGGGGGCGGTCAAGCGAAACGAGTCGATCATGCGGGCGAACGTGTCTTCCAGACCCTCGAGTCCCTCCTGGACGCCGCCGTGGCGGATGAGAAAGAAGCCCCGCTCGAGGGGAAGTCCGTAAAACACGACCCGCATGGGGGCGGCGGCGTCGCGGGGGATGCCTTGGGCGACGACCCGGCCCGCCGACGTGCCATCGGCGAGTTCGATCACCTCATCGGCGCTGAGCTGGTATCCCGGCTCGAGCCGCTGGAGCTTGTGGCAGAAACTGGAGAGCCACTCCTCGGTGGTGGGCAGCGGAGTTTCGGTCTTGCGGGGCAACCAGGTGATCAGGAAGAACCGGCGCAGGCGCGACAAGTCCTCGACCTCGTCCGGGGGGACGAGGCCCATTTCGAAGGCTTCCGCCTGTACGGTCGAACGGCCGTTGCGGGAGGAGACCACTTTCCAGTCCGCCGGCATGTGGATCGCGAACCGGCCGTCGGTCTGGCGGAAGAGGGTCCATCCCTCGGGCACCCCCGGGACCGCGCCGGATAGGGTCTCTCCCGCGGCCCGGTGAGGCCCCTCCGGGGGAAGGGTGTGCGAGTCGGCGGGAGCCCCCGGCTTGTCGTCGAAGGCGCCCGAAGTGGGGCGGGAGGGGGCCGGATCATCGGAGCCCGTCTGGCTCGTCTTCATCAGCGCCACGATCACGCGCGCCGGCAATTGGGACCGCTGTACTTTCGCCAGGGCGGGGCCGTCGAGCACGAACGTGACCCCGGACGACGCGATGCGTTCGATGAGGGCGTCTTCGGGCACACCCTCGGCGTTCATCCGGATCACCTGATCCAGCGTGAGGTCGCCGTCCTGAGCGAGCGTCCGGACGGACCCCGAAAGCAGGGCCGCCGCGAGGAACCAGGCCCATACTCCGGCCGGTCGCCGGACCGCGATACCCGGCGCGTGTCTCGACCCGTTCATGCGCACCCGAGCCTCCGAAGGCGAATTCAAAAGGACGTGCATTATAGGCTCGTCACCCCGGGGCGGCAACGGAAAAGCCCGCAAACTCTTTCTTGCCTCGGCCGGGGATATCTCCTACCATGCTCGTCCCGAGCCTCGCCGCGGGCGGCGGGGCCGGCTCGTTCATGCCCCCCGCACGAGGCCGACGATGCCCAGCCGGACGTTCGAGTTCCAGCGCCCCATTCCCGACGACCGGCTCCAGACGCTCTTTCGACAGGCGCTCAAGGAGCTGGCGGCCGGCAGTCCGAATCCGCGTCCGATCGTGACGGAACTTTCCGGTCGTCGCGAGGACGATCGGTACCCCCTGTCCACCACGGCCGTGTACGGCTCTCCGCAGATCGGATATCGCAAGACGATGGTCGCCACGACCGACCCGGAGACGGAAAGCTACCTCACGTCGCTCCGATTCGAAACCTATGGGCTGCCGAACGGCGTGGGAATCACGTACGAGTTTTCCGGCCGATCCCCCTGGACCGACCCCGAGGCGGACGTGGGGGCGGGTAAGCTGGTCCTGGTCGGCGATGCGGCGGAGACGCTCACCAGTCTGGAAGCGCTCGCGCGCAAGTCCCTGGGGCCGCTGCTGCCGGCCTGACGGGGGAATGGGTCGCGCCGTCGTCTTCCGACGCGCGGGCGCGATCGAGCGACCCCGCATTCCCCCGCGCATTCACCGATCTCCCGACCGCCGACGACCGGATCCGCGAAGCGCCGGGCGGCCTGGCTCCGCCGGGGGGCACGGCCCGGCAACCGGCACCGCATCAACCGAGGGATTCAGGAATGACCGACACCTACACACAGGTCCAGGAAGCCGTTACCGCCATCCGTCACCGCTGGGACCGAACCCCCGATTTCGGGATCATTCTCGGCACCGGGCTCGGCGGGCTGGCGCGCGAGATCCGCGATGCAACCGTGATCCCGTACCCGGAGATCCCGCACTTCCCCCGCTCCACCGCCACCAGCCACAAGGGGGACCTCGTCCTCGGCACCCTCGAGGGGCGGCCGGTCATGGCGATGGAGGGGCGATTCCACCTGTACGAGGGGTACACCCCGCAACAGATCACCCTGCCCGTTCGCGTCATGCGGGCGATGGGCGCGAAGGCGCAGATCGTCTCCTGCGCGTCCGGCGGGATGAATCCCCAGTACAAGCCCGGGGAGATCGTCATCATCGAGGACCACATCAACCTGATGGGCGTCAATCCCCTGGTGGGCCCGAACGACGAGCGCCTCGGACCCCGGTTCCCCGACATGTGCGCGCCCTACGACCGCGAGATCATCGAGCTCACCGAGAAGGTGGCGATGGAGGAGGGGATCAAGGTCCGCCAGGGCGTCTATGTCGCACTGGTCGGCCCCTGCCTGGAAACCCGTGCCGAATACCGGTTCCTGCGCGCGTTGGGCGCGGATTGCGTCGGAATGTCGACGGTGCCCGAGGTGATCGTGGGCGTGCATTGCGGGCTGCGCAATTTCGGCGTGACCATCGTCACCGACTCGTGTCTTCCGGATGCCCTGAAGCCCGCGGACATCGGCGAAATCATTGCCACGGCGAACCGCACCGAGCCCCTGCTGACCCGGATCCTGCGCCGTGTGATCCGGGAGGCGCGGTTGTAGCGACCGCGCGGCGGCGGCACTCTCCGCCCCCGCGCGCGGCGCGGTCGTCCTTCCGGCCGGAACTCCCTCGCGGCAGGCCCGACCCGATGATCTCGATCCGCAAACTCGCGAAGTCCTACGCGGGCGTCGATGCCCTGCGCGACCTCGATCTGGAAATCCCGGAGGGGGAGTGCTACGGCCTGCTCGGCCCCAACGGCGCCGGCAAGACCACGCTCATTCGCATCCTCTCCACCCTTCTGGAGCCGACCGACGGCCTGGCGTACGTGGGCGGTCACGAGGTGTCGGAACACTCCGACCGGGCGCGCGCGATCCTCGGCTACCTCCCCGACACGTTCCCGGTCTACGGCGAACTGAAGGTCTCCGAGTTCCTCGAGTACTACGCCGGTTGCTACCTCGTGCCGCGCCGGGAACGTCCGGCGCGCGTCGAGGCGGTCCTCGAACTCGTCGATCTGCGCGGGAAGCGCGACGAACTGGCGCGCAACCTCTCTCGCGGCATGACCCAGCGGCTCTGCCTGGCGAAGACCCTCATCCACGACCCTCGGCTGCTCCTGCTCGACGAGCCGACTTCCGGGCTCGACCCGAAAGCCCGAATCGAGTTTCGCCAGCTGATGAAGGAACTCGTCCGGCTCGGCAAGACCATCCTGATCTCGTCGCACGTGCTCCCTGAACTCTCCGACTTCTGCACGGCGGTGGGGATCATGGAAAAGGGTCGGATGGTGGTTTCGGGTCGTGTGGACGACATCCTGGCCCGCGTGCAGCCGCACCGAAGCATCTCCCTGGAGTTCCTGGCCGGTCTGGAGTGGGTGGTGCAGCGGCTCGAGGCGGCCCGCGCGGCCCCGGAATCGGACCCGGTGTTCGCGCCGGCGAAGTCCTGGAGCGTGGACGGCAGGAAACTGTCCCTCGCGTTCCAGGGGGACGACGAGGCCCTGGTCGCCCTGCACCACGCGGTCGTGGCCATGCCGGTCCGCCTGCTCACGTTCTCGGAACACCGGGGCAACCTGGAAGACGTCTTCCTCAAGGTGGCCGCGTACGAGGTTTCCTGAGCCGATGCGCGAGCTCCTGGATCGCTGGGACAATCCGGAATTCGTCCGCCACGCCCGGCAGGCTTTGGCGATGCCGCGTGCCATGCTCTTCCTTTCGGGCTACCTCGCCATCGTCCTTGCGGGCATGGCGGTCGTGATCGGGGAATTCGTGTGGCGGCAACGTGCCGCGGGCATGCCGATCCGCAGCCTGGCGGAGCCGGCCCAGGTGGCGTTCGGTTGGATCCTCGGCAGCCTCTTCCTCCTCCTCACCCTCCAGGGGGCGAATCGGATCGCCACGGCGGTGAGCCAGGAGTTCACGGGACTCACGATCGACGCTCAGCGGCTCTCCCCGAGGGATCCGGGGTTGTTCGCGCTCGGGAAGCTCCTCGGCTTGCCGATTCGGGGTTGGCTCTACCTGTTCGGCTCGATCCCCCTCGCGTTCGTGTGCGTGCTTCTGGAGGGAGTGTCGATCGGGACCCTGGCACAGTGCTACGGATTGATGATCACCGCCACGCTCTTCTATCACTCGCTGGCGCTGCCGCGGACACGCCCGCCCCGCACGGGGGAGGGAACGGGGGGAGTGGTGGTGATGATCCTCATGCTGGCCCTTGCCGGGCACTCGATGCCGATGTCGAAGCCGGTGGGCGTGTTCGCCCTGCTCAGTCTTTCCCCGCTCCTTCAGAGCCTGGTCAAGACGGGAGAGTGCTGGATCAGTCTGGGGGGCCTGGACCTGCCGGCCGCGCCCGTGGCGATGGCCTTGCACCTCTTCCTCGCAACCCTGTTCGTCCAGGCGGCGGCCCGGACGCTGCGGAATCCCCATCGCCCAAGCCTGTCCAAGCGCCGGGCGTGCGCGGTCCTCGTGCTTTCGATGGCGACGGTCGTCCTCCTGGCCTGGTCGGAATCGCCCGGCGGCGGCGCCGCCCCGCTACCCGGGCGCGAGCCGCTGGTGCTGGGATTCACCGCCCTCACCCTCTTCGTCCTCGGGTTCGGCGTGTCCACGATGTCGTCCGTCGATGCCTACGACCTCAAGGTGTTTCGGCGCGAAAAGCGCCGTTTGGGCTCGAAGCCGGGTCTCCTGGAAGACCGCAATCATGCCGGCGGATTGGTCGGGGTCGCCGCGATCCTCGGCGTCGCGGGCTTTCTCGCCGTGCGCGTGGCCGGTTTTCCCGATCCCGCCACGCCGGAAGCCCAGTTGCTCGCGGGTTCGCTTGCGGCCGTGGTCGGACTCGGAATCCTGGGCCATGGACTCTTCCTGTGCTGGGCCCGTCTCGTGTCCCGGGACCACGGGACGGCGAGCGGGTTGGCGTTATTGCTCCTCTTCTACGTCGGGGTCGCGGTCCTTTCGGCGGTCTTGCACAATGCCGGGCTGCGGCTCGCCGGCGTCGTGGTCTCCTGGTTCTGTCCGCCCTTCCTTGCGGTCACCGATCGATGGCAGTCCACGCCCGGACTCCCGCCGCTCGTGGGGGCGGCCGGCTTCGTGATCGTGCAGGCGCTGTTCGCCGCCGCGGCGGTCTGGCTCCACCGGCGCGCCGTGCTTCAGCTCGACCACACCGCGCGCCGGACCCTCGAGCGCTGCGGCGAGGCTCCAAGGGTGGGGGAATCCGCTCCTGAGCGGAACCGGGCGCCGGAGGGGGGAGCGACGACGCCGTCCGGCCTGTCCTCCGGACCCGCGGCCGGGCTCGCCCCCGACCCGAACGCCCGCCCCGGGTCGGTGGCGGGGACCGGCGCGGCCGGCGCGCTGATTCTCCTGGCCGCCGCGATCCTGGCCGGCGCGGAACCGCGCCCCGTCCTCGCCCAACCTGCGACCACCGCGGCCGTTCCGCAGAGCGGCCTCCACGTGTACCGCATCGAGTTCTGGGGGCGCACTCCGGGATGGCGACCGGGCGCGTCCGCTCGGGAGGCGCAGACCCCGGCCGAACCCGTGTACGCGAAGTTCCTCGTCTGGGATACCGCCGAGGAGGGAGTTCATCCGGATCCGTACGACGTCGCCGCCTACATCGTCAACGACACCGGGAAGCCGATCGAGAACGTGCACCTCCAGCTCCGGGAGCGGCGACTGGTCGGCCCCGTCCTCCGCGTCGAGCGCGGCGAGTTCGCCGGTCTGATCGATCGCCCCGCCTCCCTGGCTGCCTCGGAATGGGTGGAATCGGAGCGCGCCTCCTGGACGCACCGGATCCAGCGGATCGATCCCGGCGCGCGCAAGAAAATCCTTTTCCACGGCGTCTCGCCCGGCCGTCGCCCGGCCGAATTCCGCGCCGCCCGTCCGTTCCCCTGGAAGATCGAGTATGCCGTCGAAGTCCGCGTCGGCAGCGACAGCGGCGCAGCCGCGGCACGATCGATCGGGATCCTGGACCTCGCCCTGCCGGATTGAGTCCGGAACCGAGCTGGACCCCGCCGCAGCCTCCCGATCGGCGCATGTAAAGGGGCTTCCCATCCGCTCGGCCCATGTCAATCGTTTTGCCGCGACGAGCCCCGCCGCGGCGCGGAGATGAATCCGCAAGAACGACGCAAGGGGCGACCAGACAGTCGCTTGGGTTAATTGTGCGAATCCGTTACGACGCGCGGCAAGCGAGTTGCTATTCCTCCGTGGGTCTCCCCACTTTGACAGGAGGGCTTCCATGCCACGCCGTCACGCCATCACGGTCCTGGCCGCCGCCGTCGTTCTGAGCCTCGGGGTCGCCGGCCCGGTCGAAGCGCAGTCGAAGAAAGTCGTCGCCAAGAAACACGCCTGCTGCGTGCAAGGGAAGGCGACCGAATGGCCGCTCTACAACAAGGGGATCCACTGGGAGGCTTCGCTGGAAGAGGCCCGCAAAGTGGCGCGGGAGAAGAATCGGCCGATCCTGTATCACGTCCTGGTCGGCGACATGAACAAGGAGGGGACCTGAGCGGCCGGTCACGTGATGAGAACCGTGACGTTCTCCGACGCCGAAACCGCCCGGTTCGTGAACGACCACTTCGTTTCTGCGTGGAAGAACCGGGATCCGGGCTTCCACAATTGCGAGTTCCAGCAGGAACAGCACATCCTGGCTTCCAGCCCCAAGGCGTTCACGACCCGGAACATCATCACCTACGTGCTGACGCCGGATCTGGACGTCATCCACTACATGACGGGGTACTACCACCCGACCCCGTTCCGTGAGGAGATGACGTTTGCGATCAACTTGGCGCGGATCTGCTTCGATGCAGGCTTCCGGATCACGCCGATCGGGCTGGAGCGGTTCGCGGCGGCGCACAAGGCGCACGCGGCGATGCACGAGCGCAGTGCGACTTCGCTGGACCAGGTGGAAGAGGTCCAGGTGGCTTCCCGATCCGTCCCGTCGTCCGGCGGGCCGGCCGGCGGGCCGACGCTGGTCTCCGGGATCCCGGGCGCGAAGGGGATCGCCATGGCCGTGCCGGTCGTGACGGCGCCGCAACCGGCGTCCGCCGCAGCCGCGCGCGCGCCGCAGATGCAGACGGTCCTCACGCACGGCATGATGTCCTGGGATATGCGCGAGTTCCACCGCTACCTGGGCACCGTCCACGAACACCTGAACGGGGCCCCGCGGTCGATCACGGAGATCGAGCGGGACACCCGCGTCGGCAACAACTTTGCCGAGGAGACTCCGGAAACCGCGCGCCGTTCGTGGGAAGAAATCGACCGCAAGCGCAAGCGAGCGGAGGCGGAGCGGGAGATCCCGTAGCGGGGCATCCGTCTGCCGGTCTCGGGATCCGGCCGCCGCGAAGATCGCGCCCGGCCGGATCCGGGAGATTCACACGGAAGTCCCGCCGAAGCCTCGCCGAACCTGCGGCTCGGATCCCGGAGGGTCGCCGATCCCACCTCCCCGGCCCCTCCGGGACGCGCCGCCCGCGGGGGCGCCCCCCCGCGGCTCGCCCCTGGGCCAACCGCCCCGTGCGGCCCTCGGCGGGGAGTGCCCGGCACCCGACGGAGGCGGCCGGGCAACTCCATCCGGTTTGCCGGCCGGCCCCCTACGGAGGGGAGGTCGGCAGGATGCGGACGTAGGTTTGCGCGCGCCCGGCGTCGATGGGCAGCAGAACGAGGTCGTCGGCCATCTCGTCCTTGCGGATCTGCTTGCGGAACTTGGTCAGCCACTGACCCTTTTGCAGATGCCCCTTGAGCCGGGACAGGCCGCGGACTTCTTCGGGCGGGGCCTGGCGGTCGGGATACCACATCCAGCGCGACTGGAATCCGGACGGAGTTTCGTTCCTCACGATCCGTCCCATGCCCGTACCGTACTGATCCCGCAGCTCCTGGAGCCGCTGCCGGGCGTAGTCGTCTTCCGACTTGTCGGAGCGCGTCTTTTCATATTCCGACCAGACCTCGGCGAGAAATTCGTCCACGGAAAGGATGCGTGCCCCGCGCGGGAGGTCCCCGCCGCCCCCCTGCGCGTAATGGGCCGCCGGGTCGTCGAGCACGGCCAGCTCCGCCTCCCCGAGTTCCTTGGCCCACTCCAGCTTCGTCGTCTCGAAGCGGGGATCCTTCCGCTTGCGCGCCGTGACCCACTCCGTGCGTTGACGCAGTTCCTTCTGCTCCTCCGTGGTCGCCCCGCAGCCGAGCAGGAACTGCAGGTACATGGGGCGGTAGGAGTGCATCCACGACCAGTCGCCTTGCAGGTCCATCTGCGCCGGGGCTTGGACGTAGAAGAGCGCGTCCGTGACGTCCTTGACCGAGATCTGGGTGATCTTGAGCGGGTAGATGCACTCGCGGGTTTCGAAGGTGAAGCGGGTGGGTGTGACTTCCCCCGTGTAGGATCCGTCGGCCGCTTTCTTCATCTGTTTGGGGTCGATCTTCATGACGGTGAAGAACCACTTCTTCTGCACGTAGAACTCGAGCGTCCCCTCGTCGCCGGAATACGAGTAGGCGTTTTCCTTGAGCCACTCGAACAGGCCGTCGGAACGTTCGGCGGTGATGACTTTGTAGTCCAAGGACCCGACGACGCCGGCTTCCAGGATCCGCACTCCGCGATTGGAGGGCGCGCGTTCCGCGTCGCTGCCGGCGGCGGCGTCGAAGGCGACCCCGCCCGCCTCTTCCTTGACGGGGTACAGGAACGGATGGATCGGCTCCGGGAGGGGGAGGAGGATCGTGTAGATCGCCAGATCCTTGAAGAAGTCGCGCGGCATCTCATCGAGCTTGGGCTGGCCGGGCGTCGGGATGACCATGCCGAAGTCGACGGCGTTGCCCTCGAACTTCGGTTGGACGGTGAACGACTCGATTCCCTCGTCCGGCCGCCACTGGAGGAACGCCTTCTGGCCCGGCTGATGGATGTCCTTCTCCTGGGCGGCGAAGTAGCAGCAGGCCGCGCGGAGCGGACCGGGGTGCGGGGCGAGCCCGGCCAGAAGTCCGAGCAGAGCGGCGAGGGCGATCCGGGGGCGGTTGTGCAGGGTGAAACGCATGGTTCGCTCCGAAAGGGGGGGCCGCGCGGGAACGTCGGTTCTTCGTAAAAGGGGCGGAGGCCGTCGGCGGCTTCCGCCGGCGGTCGCACCGTCCTCCCCGGGGGACGACGGG
The DNA here is from genome assembly GCA_964632945.1 of uncultured Planctomycetia bacterium. Taxonomy (GTDB): domain Bacteria; phylum Planctomycetota; class MHYJ01; order WSZJ01; family CAZWCX01; genus CAZWCX01. The sequence continues at coordinate 16,365 of CAZWCX010000076.1, forward strand.
TGACGGAACGGCCCGTGCCTCGGCCGTGGCGGGGGGCGTCCCGAGTTCCGCAACGCCCGCCGGCCGGACTCTACTTCAGCGATACTCTTCGAGGCGTTCCCCGGCCACCACCAGGAGGCGGTCGGTCAGGCGGTACTCCACGGCGTGGTTGTCCCGCTTCACCTGCCACCGGACCCGCTCCAGCAGCTGGCGGTCGCTGTCCCCGAAGGCGATGAGGAAGTCCCGGTTCGGGATCCCCACCACCAGTTTCCCGGTCACTTCGCGCGACAGTTCCCGCAGGTGGTCGTGCAGAAGGATCCGGGTCGCGTCGTACTGGTCCATGGTGTTGTAGATGAAGAGACGGCTCGCGCCTTCGCCCACCCGGATGAGATTCGAGACAGGGGTGCGTTCGATGAGGTTGGCGCGCGCAATCCGGCCGATCTCCTCCGCCGTCGTGTTCCAGTTCACCAAGTCCGCCGTGTTGATGTAGCGGAGGGTGCGCGGCTCATCCACGACGTACGCGATCTGCAGCCCGACGACGAAAGGCGTGAACAGGAGCGCTTTTTCCGGCACGAGGCGGCGCGACTCTTCGATGAAGTCGGGGTGCTTGAGCATCGGGAGGATCTGCCGGCGCAGGGCCTCGAAGCTCCCGGAGCGCAGCATGCGCGACTGCATGATGCCGTTCAGGTGGGCGTCGATGACCCGGTCGCGGGTGTCGGGCGCGGCCAGGCATTCGCGATGAATCGCCTCGAGGGGGAGGAGGATGCGCTCCCCGCCCACGAACAACTCGACGTCGAGGTCCTTTTCCTGCAGGACGTGCACGCGCGGGTACTGCGTGCGCAGGCGGTTCATGAAGATCCGCTGGAACAGTTCCCGCGACATGGCGACCCCCTCCCGCGGGGCGATGGGTCATTCCGGCGGCGGCAGGGAGCGCACGAACGTCCGCCACTCCCGTTCGAGCTGGCCGAGGTCCATCGCCAGCGCCTCGAGCAATTCGCCCACGCGCCGGTCTTCCGAAGCCGGCGCCGTCGACTGAATCATACTTCGCTGGCGAAGGTATTTGAAGAATCGTTTGCGCAGATCGAGCGAGGAGCCCTTGATGAAGAAACGCACGAGGGCCCAGGACTGCGCATAGGCGAGGTGGACCCGGCGCTCCCCCAGCGAGAAGAAGCTGCGGTCGAGCCCCAAGAGGGATCCGAGCGGGATCAGGCGGTCCTTGCGCAGCGCCTCCTGCAGATCCGCGATGCGGTCGCGGTCGATCAGGTTGACGCGCGACCCGGCCGTGTACCATTGTTCCGCGTCCTCGAAGAAGAGCGCGAGCCCCTCGGCCAGCCAGGTCGGGTGCGGCACGCTGGCGCGCAGCAGGCCGGAGTTGTGGCAGAGCTGGTGCGTGGCCTCGTGGAGCGTCGTGGCGACGTTGGCCTGGTCGAAGAACTCCCGCCACTGCCATTTCGTCCGCGAGCAGCGCTCGAAGAGGTCGTCGTATTCCGCGTACACGGCCTCCGCGCGCCGGCGGTCGCGTTTCGAATAGGCGTCCTGGAGTTCCGCGCGCAAGGTACGCAGCCGCTGCTCCATCCGCTGGATCGAGGACTGCGCCTCCTCGCGCCGCCGGCTGTTGCGGGCGTCGAAGAAGTAGAGCCGGTTGGTGGAGGCCGAGTAGTACCCCGCGCCCGCTTCGAGTCCGGGGGCGTTCTTGCGCGCGAAGGCGGCGTATTCATCCTGACTGCGGAAGATCACGGCCTCGAGTCGCCGCTCCAGCAGGCCCAGTTCGAATCCGCGCTCCTCGAAGTAGCGGTAGAAGTGCCGGTAGTGGGCCTCCAGTTGGCGGAGCCGCTCCTCCGCGAAGCCGCGGTCCCCATTCGTACACACGAGCATGTGGTCGCCGTAGACGAGCGTCCAGCCGTCGCCGAGCTCGAAGCGGAGTTTGTTTTCGGCGGAGCGGGAGCGCGGCAGCGGTTCGTGGAGCTTGCGGTATTGGTAGAGCCCGCGCTGGGCCATCTCGTTGGCCGGGGCCAGCCGGAGGACTTCGCGCAGGAGCGTCCCGTACTCCTCGTACATTTCGTGGTCGAAGCAGAATTGAGCGAGCGAGAGGCGCCCGGGGACGTCCGTGGCGGAGAGGGCCGCCCGGCGATCGCGGAACGCCTGGGCGGGGAGCGGGCGGCGCACCACCTCGCGAACGTCGGCGCGGGACAGCGTAACCGTGCCGCTGCGCATGCGGACCTGGAGGCGGTCGCCCAGGTCGGTCACCTCGCCTTCGACCTGCCCGCCGTCCTGCAAGACCACCAGATCCGCGCGCACCTCGACGGCGGCGGCGAGAAAGAGGAGCAGGAGAAGCGGCCAGGGACGCATGGCGCGATTTTGGCCGATCGCGACGCGGGTGTCCAGTGCCGATTCCGGACCCCGGCGGCGGGCAGGCGGGCGGTCGAGCGGGGGGAGGGGAATCGCTTGACAGCCCGTTGCGGCAGCCCTAGGATAGGGCGCGTTCAACGAGTTCCGTTGAGGTGTCGGGCGTGGGTACGATCCGGGTGTTGCCGCCCCAATTGGTGGACCGAATCGCCGCCGGAGAGGTGGTGGAACGGCCGCAGTCCGTCGTCAAGGAGCTGTTGGAAAACGCCCTCGACGCCGGCGCGCGCACCGTTCGCGTGGAGCTCGAAGAGGGCGGGCGGCGCCGCATTCGCGTCGCCGACGACGGACGCGGGATGGACCCGGACGATCTCGCCCTCGCCTGGGTCAGCCACGCCACCAGCAAGCTGGCTGACGAAGAGGAACTCTTTCGCATCCGGACCCTCGGATTCCGGGGCGAGGCCCTGGCTTCGATCGGCTCGATCGCCAAGGCGCGCATCGTTTCCCGTACCGCGGACCGCGACGAAGCGGCCGAGATCGAGAATCACGGCGGGAAGATCGGCGCCGTGCGCGCCGCCGCCGGCCCCCCCGGGACGCTCGTCGAGGTCGACCAACTCTTTTTCAACGTCCCGGTGCGCAAGAAGTTCCTCCGCAGTCCCTCGGTCGAACTGGGCAAGGTCCTGGAAGCGTTCACCGGCTACGCCCTCGCGCGCCTCGACGTCCGCTTCGAACTGCTTCATGATTCGGCGCCCGTCCACATCCTCCCGCCGGCCAAGTCCCTGGCGGAACGGGTGGGGACGTTCTACGGCGCGGACCTCGCCGGCGACCTGCTGCACGTCCGGGCCGAGGAAGAGGGGGCCTCCGTCGAGGCATGGCTTTCCCCCCCGTCCCGGACCGCCACCCACGGCGGGATGCAGCACTTCTTCCTCAACGGGCGCTACGTCAAGGACCGCGTCCTCTACCGGGCGGTCGGGGAGGCGTACCGGGACCTGCTCCCGCCGCCCAAGCGCTATCCGATCGTGTTCCTCTTCGTCACCGTGCCGCCCGCCGAAGTGGACGTCAACGTGCATCCGACCAAGCTGGAGGTCCGGTTCAGAAATCCCTGGCGGCTCCAGGACTTTCTGGTGCGCACCCTGGCCGGCGCGCTGGCGCGGTCGCCGCGCTTCGCGCTCGAACCCCGGCAGGCGTTCGGCACGTTCGTGGACTCGTCCCCGGATTCGCGCCACCGGCAACTGGAACGCGCCATGGTGGATTTCTTCTCCCGCCCGATTCCGTCGCCGGGCGGAGAGGCGCCCGCGGTCGCGTTCCGGGCGGGCGTGACGCCGACGGCCACCGCCACGCCGATCGTCGGGCTTCCGTCAGAATCGCGCGCCGCGGCGCCTTCCCTGGACGCGGCCGTGCGCCCCGCCCCGGCGGCCGCCCCGGCCCCGCCTTTGCTCCCGCTGGGCGTCCACCACGGGCCCGACCACCGCTTCGTGCAGATCCACGACCGCTACATCCTCGAAGAGGAACCCGACGGCCTCGTCCTGATCGACCAGCACGCCCTGCATGAGCGCATCCTGGCGTACGAAATCCGCCAGCGGCTCGATCGGGCCGAAGTCGTCAGCCAGACCCTCCTGCTGCCCGCCGTGCTCGAACTTACCCCCCGACTCCGCGTCCGGCTCGAGGAGGCGCGATCGACGCTCGCCCTCGCCGGGTTCCGCATCGAGCCGTTCGGTCGGGACGCCCATGCCGTCCAGGCGGTTCCCACCTTTCTCGGCGCTCGCGATCCCGTTCGCTATCTGACCGACCTGCTCGAAGACATGGCCGACCGCTCCGAACGCGAGGTCCTCGCCGATCGACAGAACGACCTGATCGAGATGATGGCCTGCAAGGCGGCGGTCAAGGCCGGCCAGCGCCTTCCGACGGAAGAAATCCGCAACCTGCTGTCCCTCCGTCACCGCTACGCGCACACCCTCACCTGTCCGCATGGACGGCCGACCACGCTCAAGCTCTCGCTCGCGGAGTTGGAGCGGCACTTCCACCGGCGGTGAATCGATGATCGGTCCGACCCCACCCGGCGCGCCCGTGCGCGCCGTGCTGTCCAACGGGGTACCGGTCTTGATCGACGTGGAGCCCCGCTTCCGCACCGTCACGTTGAAGCTGGTGCTGCACCGGCCCCTGGACCGGGACAACACCCGCGGGGCCCTGCTCGTGCGCATGCTCGAGCGCGGCTGTCGCGGCGCGCCGGACCTGCGCGCCGTGGTGCGCCGGCTGGAATCCCTGTACGGGGCGGGCCTCGATTTCGACGTGCTCAAGATCGGCGAGCGCCAGATCCTGCAGGCGCACCTGCAGGTCCTCGCCGACCGCGCCATCTCCGGCGGGTCGGGCACGCTGGTCCGGGCCATCGAGTTTTTCCGCCGGCTGGTGTGCGAGCCCGTGCTGGTCCGCGAGGCCTTTCCGGCCGAAGTCCTGGAGCAGGAGAAGGAGAATCTGCGGCGGCACATCGAAGCCGTCGTCAACGACAAGGCCGAGTTCGCCGCGCACCGGCTCATCCAGGAAATGTGTCGGGACGAGCCGTACCGTCTCTTCGAATACGGCGAGGTGAAGTCGATCGCGCGGATCGGGGGGAGGGACCTGGCCGCCTTCCATGCCCGGCTGCTGCGCGAGGCGCCGATGGAGATCTACGTCTGCGGCGGCGTTCGCCCGGCCGAGATCCTGCAGCGGATGGAGCGCGCCTTCGGCTTCCCCCGCAAGACTCCGAAGCCGATCCCCCCGCCGGTCCTGCGCCCGGCCCCCGACGTCCCGCGCGAAGTCGTCGAGTCGGAACGGGACATCGAGCAGGGCAAACTCGTCATGGGATTCCGCACCGGCGTCTCGCTCGCCCACGACGATATCTATGCCGCGGTGATGCTCAACGGCCTGCTCGGCGGATTCTCCCACTCGCGGCTCTTTCGGGCCTTCCGGGAAAAGGCCGGCTTGGCGTATTCGGTCGGCTCCTGGGTGGAGAAGACCAAGGACCTGCTCCAGGTGGAGGCGGGGATCGACGCGGGGGCGTACCGTCGAGGCGTCGATCTCGTGCGCGCCGAACTGGCCGACCTGGCCTCCGGCCGGATCAGCGACGAGGAGATCGATCTGACCCTGCGCGCGCTGCTGGAGCGGGCGGAAGCGCTGCGGGACCATCCGGCCCAGCGCCTGAACTTCTACCTGGAACGGGCCCTGCACCAGCGCGAAGAGACGATTCGCGAACTCCCGGGACGCTTGCGCGCGGTTCGCCGAGAGGACGTGATCCGGATGGCCGGCCGGTTGCGCCTGGACACCGTCTATTTTCTGAGACCGGAAGCGCGGAGCCCGGAATGAAGCGCGGGACGATCATCGCGAGCTTTCGGGCCGGGGACCTGCCGGCGCTGGTGGAGTATTGGAAGCGGGCCTTTTCGGGACACCGCAATGCGCTTCCGGTCAGCGAGGACCTCTTGCGCGCGCGCATCGTGGAACGCGCAACGGCGGTCGAACGATTCGAGCCGGAGGGGATGTTGCTCGCGCGGGAGGGGAACGCGATCGTCGGCGCGCTTCACTGCGGCGTGCTTGACGAGACCTCCTGCCGCATTCTGAATCCGGCGTGGGAGGGCGGCGAGCGCGGTTGGGTGGGGCTGCTTCATGTGCTTCCCGGTTGCCGGCGACGGGGACTCGGAGGCGCGCTCTGGTCGCGTGCGATGGAGCGCTTGCGGCCGTGCCGTACCGTGTTCCTGGACGGGGAAGGCCTGAACCCGTTCTACGGGAACAGCAGCGGTCCCGAAACGCCGCTCTTCGGGACTCCGGAGGGGATCGGCCTGGATGCCGCGGATGCGGAGACGATCGGCTTCCTGGAGCGCCGGGGGCACCGTCCCAAGGCGCGGGGGGTAACCCTGGAATGGACGCCGGGGGGGAAGCCCTGGAGCCCGGATCCGCCCGACGCGGGGGCGGAGTTCCGTGTTCTCGCGGACGAGTTTCCGGAACTCGGGGCCCCGCCCGGGTCCCCCGGCCGGGCGGAGCGGCGCGCCCCCTTCTTCGCGGTGGTCGCGATCGCCGAGGGGATGGTGGCCGGGTCGCTGGTGGCTTATGAGATGAGCGAATTGCGACAGGACCGCTGGGGCATCTACACGCTCGCCGTCCTCGAGCCGTTCCAGGGGCGGGGGTGGGGGCGGACCCTGCTGGCGCGCGCCCTGGCGGAAGTGCGGCGTCGCCGGGGGCGCGCGTGCGAGGTGGTCACGCTGCCCGAGGTATCCAAGGAGGCGGTGTCCCTCTATCGCTCCGCCGGATTCGTCCCTCGCGCGGAGTGGACGGTGTACGGGGTTCCATAGCCCTGGAGTCGAGACGAGCGGTCGGGGGGATCGGAACGGTCGCGAATCGGGCCGGATCCGGTCCCGGACCGGCTACAGGGTTGCGCGCGTCCACGTCTCCGGCGCGTGCAGGTCTCCCTGAACCACCGACAGGGAAGTCGCCCGCGGATGATTTCCGCAGGAGGCGGAGGTTCCGCCGTCCCAGGAGATCCGGAATGCGCCGGACAGCTCCACCGTCTCGTGGATGTGGCCGTGCAGGGTCAGATACGGATGGTGCCGGCGGCAGAATTGCGTCACCGCGCGGCTCCCCACGTGACGGTGTCCGTACATGAGGTCGAGGGGCGTGTCGTGTGGGGGGGCGTGGATCAGGTAGACCGTCCGGGCCGGATCCGTTTTCGTTGCGAGGTCGTCCATATAGGCGACCATCGTTTCCACCGGCGGGATGTCCTCCATTCGGATCTCGCCCGGCTTGCCATCGATCGTCCGCAGACAGTGGACGAGGTGATGTTCGGGGATCTCGCCCGCTCCGCGCGCCTGCAGATCCCAGCGTTCGAAGTCCTTCATGTACCAGGGGGAGAAGGGAGTATACGGGCAGCCGGCCACGCGGAGTTGCGCGTCCACGGGGACGGAGTCGGCGCTTCGATGGAGGAGATGGACGAGGTCCGGGCGTTCCCGCCAGGGCGCTTCCGCGCCGAGCCATTCGTGATTGCCGAAGACGGCGGCGACGCCGGCGAGTCGGGCGCGGTGGCGTTCGAGGACGGGGAGTACGACCGCTCGGGCGAAGCGCATTTGCACATCCGGCGGTCCGTCGGGGTGGAGGTCGCCGCCGAGGAACACCCAATGGGCGCCGGAGGAGGTGGCGTGGGCGAACAGTCGTTCATACTGTTCTGGAACGCCGTGGAGATCGGACGAGAAGACGAAGCGCAGGGCGGCCATCGGGAGTCCTCCGGGCGACATGGTACCGGCCCGCGCGACGGCGCGCAAGATCCGCGCCTGCGGCGCCGTTTCGCTTTACAGGTCCGGGAGGCTCGGGTATCTTCCGCGGGTTGCGCCGCCCGCCGGGCGGCGGAAATGGCCGCCCGAGAGGATCGCGAATGAGCCCGACCGGAACCGTGGAACGTAAGCCCTCCCCGAGCGGTCCGCCTGCCGACAAGGGGCCGCACACGCGCACCATCGTGGGGTTCTTGACCGCCTTCGGGATGGGGATCGCGATTTTCGCCGCGGCGATGACCATCGTCGCCCTGCGGCGCCAGGCCGAGGAGGACCGGATCGCCCAGTTGCAGCGGGCCCTGCTGGGCGTGGATGCCCTGGTGCAGGAGCGATTCCGATTTCCCGACAAGGCGGAGTACGTCCGTGCCGATCTGCTCCAGGCGACGACGCAGATGAAGGCGGGTCATCCCGATCGGCAGGCCTTCGTGGCGCTCGCCGGAGCCGTGGCCGACGCCGCGCGCCTGGGTTCGTCCGGAGGGCAGGCGGAGATGGACGCGATCCGCGGCGCCCTGGCGCAGCTCGGCAAGGCGCCGGTGCATGACCAGATCCGCAAGCGGGCGCTCGCCTTTCACGAATGGCTCACCGAAGAGACCGCGTTCCTGCAGGGGATCGAGGCGGCGGAGGCTGCCCTGGGGCGCGAGGAGTTCGACGCGGCCGCGGCCGGATACACGCGGGTGCCCGCGGAAAGCCCGTGGGCGCCGCGCGCGGCGCAATTGCGCGACGACATTGCCGCCGGCCGCGCCGCGGTGCTCGAGCGCGGGCGCCGGCAGGCGGAGGATCGCGCCGCGCTCGAGCGGCAGACCTGGGAGCAATTCCTCCAGCGCGTCGAGAAGGCGGTGGCGAGCGGCCGGGTGGACGAGACGCGTGAGGAGATGGACCGGGTCGAGAAGGATGTCCCCGCCTGGGCGGTGGAACGGTTCCGGGCCCTGCGCGAGGGATTGGCCGCCGAGCAGGTGCGCGAGCAGGCGGAGAAGGCGTACCGGGCCGGCCGCGGCACCGCCGTGCTCGCCGCGCTGCAGGATCGGACGGAGCCGGAGTTGATCGCCTTGCGCGAACGCGTGGGGAAGGTCGTCGTGCGCTACGAGGCGCTCGTTCGCGCCGAAGAGGAAGGCCGCCCGTCCGAGGTGGAACGGCTGGCGACGGAGATCGGCGTGCTCGAGCCGAGCCCCGGGGTCTGGTATCGGGAGCAGACCCTGCGCCTGATCGACGCGCAGCCCGCCGCGCGCGCGGCGCGGTGGCTCGAACGGGCGGTGGAGCGGCAGGGGCAGGGCGACCTGTCGACCGCGCGTCGGCTGATGGAGGCTGCGCGCGAGGTCCATCCCGGTCCCGCTGCCGACCATGCGATCAACACTCTGGTCGCGTCGATCCAGAAGGAGATCAACCTCCTCGCCGCCGCGATGCGCGCGGGAAAAGTCGATCGCGGCGAAGGTCTGCGCCGGCTCGATGCGTGGATGGCCGGGCTCCGCCCCAGCGACAAGTTCTGGGACAAGGCGGAGGGAGTGCGCAAGGAACTTTCCCGGTGACGGCCCCGCCGGCTTGGAATCCATCCTCCGGTCGGCTACACTGAGAACTCATCCCGGGCCATCGTGCGGGCCCGGCATCCTGAACCCGAAGAGGATTCCCCCCATGGCCATGACCCCTCAGGATCTCCTCGCCGCCGCGCGGGGCGTCGTGCCGGAAGTGACCCCGGCCGAGGCCGCCGACCGGGCGCGCCGGGAGGCAAACGTGAAGTTCATCGACGTCCGCGACGACAACGAGTGGGCCAAGGGACACATCCCCGACGCCCTCCACATCACCCGCGGCATGCTCGAGTTCAAGATCGGCAATCTGGTCCCGGATCGAGCGGTTCCCCTCGTCCTCTACTGAGGGGGCGGGAGCCGGTCGTTGCTTGCGGGCCAAGCAATTCGCCAACTGGGATACGAGAAGGTCTGGTCGATGGCGGGCGGATTCCGCGCGTGGAGCGAGGCCGGTCTGCCGGTCGTCGTGCCCAAACAGGAGGGCGGCAAGGATCCTCTGGCCCGCTACGCCCGGCACCTGATGCTCAAGCAGGTCGGACGCGAAGGGCAGATGAAGCTTCTCCAGGCCAAGGTGCTCCTGGTGGGGGCGGGCGGTCTCGGCTCTCCGGCGGGGCTCTACCTCGCCGCCGCCGGGGTCGGCACCCTGGGGGTCTGCGACGCCGACGTGGTAGACGAATCGAACCTGCAGCGCCAGATCCTGCACCCCTGGTTCAACGTCGGGCGGCCCAAGACCGACTCCGCGCGCGAAACCCTGCTGCGCATCAATCCCGAGTGCAACGTCGTGACCCACAACGAGCGCCTCGTCGCCGGGAACGTCAACGCCATCCTCTCCCGCTACGACCTCGTGCTCGACGGCGCGGACAACTTCCCGACCCGCTACCTGATCAACGACGCGGCCTACTTCCTGGGCAAGCCGGTGGCGCACGGGAGCATTTTCCAGTTCGAAGGACAGGCGACCACGATCTGGCCCAAGCGGGAAGGTCCCTGCTACCGCTGCCTTTATCCGGCGCCGCCACCGGCCCAGTTCGCGCCGAACTGAGAGGAGGCCGGCGTCCTGGGCGTCCTGCCCGGCGTCATCGGCCTGGTTCAGGCCACCGAAGCCATCAAGATCATCCTCGGCCAGGGTCAACTGCTCACCGGGCGGCTGGTCCTGTACGATGCCCTGGGGATGAAGTTCCGGGAGTTCCCGCTGCAAAAGGACCCCGGGTGCCCCCTGTGCGGCACCCAGCCGACGATCGACAAGCTGGTCGATTACGAGGCGTTCTGCGCGCTCCGGCACTGATCGGAACGCGCTTTCCGGCGCACGCGCGGGGCCGGGGCGAACGACGCCCCGGCCTCGTTGCGTAGGACTCGACCTCATGCCCGACAAGACCCGGCGCCTTCCGGAAAATCCCGCGGGAAGCTGGTACGTGGACGCGCAGTGCATCGACTGCGACCTCTGTCGCCAGGTGGCCCCGGGGAATTTCACCCGCAACGCAGAGGCCGGCTACAGCTTCGTCTCCCGCCAGCCCGCGACCCCGGAAGAGGAGCAGCAGTGCCGGCATGCCCAGGCCGACTGCCCGGTCGAGGCGATCGGCAGTGACGGGGCCTGAAACCGCGCCCGTGCCGCGGTCGCACTCCCGGGCGCGCGGGTGAATGCGTCCGGCCCATTCGGGGGCGTCGCGGGAACGCGGAATTCTTGCGCATCGCCGGTGAACCTCCCACGCGTTCCGGAGTCTAAGAGAAGAGAATCGCCGGCAGTTTCGCAGAATGTTGATTCGGGAACCCTTGCCAAAGCGGGCTCGGCGGGATAAAATTCCCCTTGGACAGCCGTAGGCCCTGCGCCACGGATCGGGACGGCCGTACGCTTCTAGGGTGCCATCCGGTGGGCCGTGTTTTGGAGTAGACACCCATGTCGACGAAGGGCGGCGCCAGCGCGGAGCTGAAGCTCTTCACGGTCGAAGAAGCGCGCAAGATGCTCCCGCTCGTGCGTCAGATCGTCCGGGAGATCGTCGAGGGGTACAAGTACCTGCGCTCGCGGATCGACGCGCTGAACGCGCTCATGGAAAAGGAACCCAAGGAGAAGTCCCGGGACGAGCGCAAGCTCCAGCGCAATCTGGAAGAAGAGATTTCGGCCGTCGAGCAGCGCATGAACAGCTCGGTTCAGGAACTCGCGACCCTCGGCGTCGAATTCAAGGACTACACCCTCGGCCTGGTCGACTTCCCCACGCGAATCAACAACGAGATCGCCTACTTGTGCTGGAAGCTCGAGGAAGAGGACATCCAATACTGGCACACCCTCGACTCCGGCTACGCGGGGCGGAAGAAGATTCGGAGTTGATCGGGCGGATGATCGTCCGGAGCGAGACGGTAGGGCCGTTTGCGATGAACTGCTGGATCCTGGGGGATCCGGCCACCCGTGAGGGGTTCATCGTGGACCCCGGCGACGAGATCGACTCCCTCCTGGAAATCGTCGCGGCCGAGAAGCTGAACCTCAAGTGGATTCTCAATACCCACGCCCACATCGATCACGTCGCGGGCGTGGCCGAATTCAAGCGGCGCACCGGGCTCCCGTTCTACCTGCATCGGGATGACCGATTCTGGGTGGAGGCCCTGCCGCGCCAGGCCGCGATGTTCGGGTTGCCCGCGCCGGAGGTGCCCGGGATCGACCACGAGCTCAAGGAAGGGGACCGCTTTCGCATCGGCGCGCTCGAGACCGAAGTGATTCACGTCCCGGGTCATTCGCCGGGTCACGTCTGTTTCTGGTTCCCGTCGGAGCGCCTCGTGATCGGCGGGGACGTCCTGTTTGCCGGTTCGATCGGCCGGACCGACCTGCCGGGCGGCGATCACGACCTGCTGATCGACGGAATCCGGCGCAAGATCCTCCCGCTCGGCGACGACGTTCGCGTCTGCCCGGGCCACGGTCCCGAGACGACGGTGGGGGAGGAACGGAAGCACAATCCGTTCCTCACCGGCAACGTGTTCGGCGGCCTGATTCGCTGAACCGCGGGATGGGCGTCGGCGCCCGGGTCTCGCGGGGAAGCGGGCGTGCGGACCGGGGTGCCCGGAGCGCCCGGAAAGTTCGGGGAAGCGGCGGCCATGACGGAGAAGTCGGACCGTGGATCGTACGGGTTCGTGGCGGCCCCCCGTCCGTCGATCCTGGTGCACGGCGGAGCCGGTGCGCCGGCCGCCTGGAGCGACGGTTGCCGCGCGGTCGTGGAGGCGGTGCACATCGATCTGGCGGCCGGCGGCGAAGCCCTGGACGCCGCCGTGAAGGCGGTGCGGATGATGGAGGACGACGGCCGTTACAATGCCGGGTCCGGGTCGGTCTTCCGGATGGACGGAGAGACGGTGGAAATGGACGCGGCGGTCATGGACTCCCGCGGTCGCATGGGGTGCGTGGCGGCGCTGCGTGAGGTGAAGAACCCGGTGCGGGTGGCCCGCGAAGTGGCGGAAACTCCCCACGTTCTTCTGGCGGGACCGGGGGCGCGGGAGTTCGCGCTTCGACGCGGACTCGGGGAGGTGCACGTCCCTTCCGCCCACGCGCGGGAACGCGCCGCCCGGGCGCGAGCGATCCTGGTGCGCGGCGAACGGACCGAGTGGCGCCCCGCCTGGCGCAGCGTCGACTTGCGGGCGCTGTGGAACTTTCCGAAGCCGTACGATGAGGTGGTCGGCGGGTGCGACACCGTTGGGGCGGTGGTTCAGGACCGCGAGGGACGGTTCGCCGTCGCGACGTCCACCGGCGGCGCCACCCCGATGCTGTGCGGACGCGTCGGTGACTCGCCGCTGCCGGGATGCGGCTTCTGGGCAGGCCCCGCCGGGGCGGTCACCGCCACCGGAATCGGCGAGGAGATCATTCGCGCGCTGCTGGCGCGCACCGTGTACGACTTCCTCGCCCTCGGACGGACGCCGCTGGAGGCCGTGCGGGCGGGCGCGGCCCTTCTGCCTGCGGAGGTCTCGATCGGGATCATCGCGATCGCGGACGGCGGCCTGGCCTGGTGCGCCAACCGCGACATGGCCCTCGCCAGCCGGCCGTCGGCCTAGCCGCCCGGAGCGGCATCACCACCGGCGCGCGGCGCGCCCTCCCCGGCCCGGACCTCAGCGGGCGACGTCGCACGCCCGGAGTCCCCTCGCCTGCGCCCCCGCGATCCCGTGCCGAGGCTCGTCCGGGATCACGGCGGCCGCGGCAATCACGCGGGACGTAGCGCCGCCGCAATCTCCTCCCGGACTTCCTCCGAGGGTTCGCACGCCGACCGGTCCTCCAGGATCCCGCGGGCGGCCGGTCCGCCGATGCGCCCCAGCGCCCACGCGGCATGCCGGCGCACGAGCGGGTCGTCGTCCGCGAGCGCCCCGGTCAGAGCGGGGATCCCCGCGGGATCGCCGGAATTGCCGAGCGCAACGGCGACGTTGCGCAGAAAGCCGGACCGCCGCGCGCGTTTGACCGCGCTGCGGCGGAAGCGTCGCGCGAAGTCCGCAGGGCCCATCGGCAGCAGGTCGGCCAGAGCCGGCCCCCGGTTCTCCTGACGCGGCTGCAGGGCCGCGTCGGCCCCGCCTGCAGGCGAGCGATTCCAGGGGCAGGCGGTCTGACAGTCGTCGCAGCCGAAGATCCAGTCTCCCATGCGCGGGCGCAACGCCGGGTCGATCGGACCGCGGTGCTCGATCGTCAGGTAGGAAATGCAGCGGTTCGAGTCGATCCGTCCCCCCTCGACGAGCGCCCCGGTCGGACAGGCCTGCAGGCAGAGGGTGCAACTGCCGCAGTGGTCGGCCACGGGCTCGCCGTCGGGCTCGAGGTCCGCGGTGACCAGAATCTCGCCGAGGAAGAAATAGGATCCCCGCTCCGGATCGATCAGCAGCGTGTTCTTCCCCTGCCACCCGAGTCCCGCCCGCTGCGCCCAGACCTTTTCCAGAACGGGAGCGGTGTCCACGCAGACTTTCGCCGCGCAGGAGAGCGCGGCGACGAGGCGGTCACGCAGCCGCCAGAGGCGGTCCTTGACGACTTCGTGATAGTCGTCGCCCTGCGCATAGGCGCTGATGCGCCCACGCCCGGCGCGTGCCATGGCCGAGGGCAAGCCCGCCGGGGGGGCGGGGTAACCGACGGCGACGCAGACCACGGCGCGGGCCCCGGGCAGCAGGAGGTCGGGGCGCTCGCGTTCGTCCAGGCGGCGGGTCATCCAGTCCATGCCGCCGTGCCAGCCGCGGCGGATCCATTCGCGCAGGTCGGCGGCCGCCGCGGACAGCCCGTCCCCCAGGGGGACCGTCCCGACGCGATCGAAGCCGAGGTCGATCGCCTCTCGCTTCACGCGCCGGGTCGCTTCCCGCGGGTTCATGGCTCCACGCTATTTCTTCGCCGGGATCGGCATCGTCAGAATGAAATCGACCACCGCGTTCCACTCTTCGTCGGTCTTGATCGACGTCTCGAATGCGGGCATCGTGGAGGAGATGTTCACCGTCATCCCGCCCTTCTTCCCGACCAGCAGGATGTAGTCGCGCGTGACCTCCGGCTGGTTCATGTACGCGCCATCCTGGAAGTTGCGCGGGCGGGGTTGGATCGCCGTGATCCCCTTGCCCTTGGCGTTGCCGAGGACTCCGTGACACGGGGCGCAGGACTGTCGGTACAGTTCCTCGCCCTTGCCCTTCGGGGCGGGCGGGGAAGCCTGGACCTTCAGGTCCTCCTCGTCCTGGGCGATACCGGCCTGGAGGCGCAGGTAGGCCTTCCGTACCTCGGCGGCGAGGGCCTTGCCGGCGGCTTGCGCGCCGGCGACCGGGGTCGGATCGAGGGACAGGACCCCCGCTTCGTCCTTGCCGGCGAAGGCGCCGAAGAACGCGTCCAGACTGGCGCCGCTCTGGGCATCCCCCGCCTTCACTTCCTGGTGGGTGCCGACGGAGGAGATCTTCCCGTCCGCGCCGACCGCGACGCACAAGATCACCCGCTTGCCGCCGATCCGGACGTCCGGAAAAATCGCGTGGCCGATGGGCTTGCCGGTCCCGTCGAGCGCGCGCAGGAAGTCCACGGTGTGGTCGCGCGCCGGATCCCAGGGCGCCTCCGCGGCCAGCTTTCCCTTGAAGCTCTCGACCCGGGCGACCGGCAAGACCGATTGCACCCGCTCGACCTTGGCGGCGTTCGGCAGCCACTTGGACGCCGCCGGATGCAGGGTGCGGATGTAGGCGACCAGGTCGAGCTGCTCGTAGCGATTGTGGAAGGTGATCCAGTCCGGCATCAGCCGGGATCGCGCGTGCGGCCTGCCGCCGTCGGCGATGACACTCATCAGATCCTGGTCCGTCCGGGTGTTGAGGTAAACGCCATCCGCAAGATCGGCCGGCCGGCGCCAAAGGACCTTCGCCGCGGATCCTTCGCCGCGTCCGTCGTACCCGTGGCACGCGGCGCAGGAGCCCTCGTACAGCTTCTGGCCGTACGCGGGATCGACGATCGAGTCGGTCGATTTGGGCAGGGCCCGATCGACCACGGTGACCGCCAGCGGCGCACCTCCGGAACCCCCGTTGCCCGAGGTCGCGCCGCCGGTCTTGCCGGGGCCCATGAGGAAGTACCACGCCCCGCCGCCGCCCGCCGCGAGGACCACCACCAGGATCGCGATGATCTTTCCGTTCATTGCATCAACCTGCCGTCAGAGGGTCGAAGGTATCGGCCGAATCGGACCCGCGGGGAGAAATCGGCCGGGGGATCGCCTACTTCTTGGGGAAGAGGTCCGGATACCGGGACAAGTCCTGAACGACGTCCCAGCGGAACTTCAGATGGCACTTCGTGCAGTGGTTCCCCTCGAGGTCGTGGAAGGACTTGAGGGCGGCGTCACGATTCTTCGAGTCGACCGCCGACTTGAGACCGCCCAGCGCGGCCACGTATTCCTTGGCCAATTGGTTGAACTCGTCCTTCAGTTCGTGGTGCTTATGGGGCGTGAATTGCGTCAGGAGACTCGAATAGCCCGTGATGAGGTCGATGTGCTTGCTGGACTTCGCATAGTCCGGCTGGGCCCCCGTCAGCTCGTGGTAGACGTCGCGCCAGTAGATCCCCACCTTGCGCATGCTGTGGTGCTGGACCTGCATGTCGAATTTCTTCTGATCATATTCGCGGCCGGTGTGCTTGTCGCGACCCTCGAGAATGTCGAACTTGAAGGTCTCCGTGTGCTTCTTCCCGCCGGCGAACGTGATCGTGAAGGTGACGTCTGCGTGTCCGTATCCGGGCGCCTTGAAGTCGGTGCCGAAGACTCCCTCCTCGCGGTAGGCCTTCATCTTGCGGGCATCCTCGAGCTTCTTGGGCGAGCCGCCGCTCGTCACGTTGAAGGCGAACTTCGCCTCGATCTCCGCCGGCGTGTCCTTGGCGCCGGTCTCGGGCTTCTTGAATTCGAGAATGACGCGAACGGGTTCGCCGTCGATGACCTTCGAGGGCTTGGTCTGGAACACCACCGAATACCCCATCACGTCGCGCGATTTCGACATGGCGCCCGTGTACTTCTTCGGGTCTCCCATGACCTCATTCTTGCAGTTCTCGGTACAGAAATAGAGCGTCTCTCCCTGGAAGACCCAGGTGGTCACCATGTCCTTCTTGGGAAGGGTCATGTCGCAGTAGACGTCCGTGACGAGCTCCTCGGAGTCATCCTGAGCCCGGATCGGAAGGGTCGAACCCGCACAGAGGATGAGGATGGCGAGGAACGCGAGGACGGGACGAATCGACGGACGGCGCATGTCGGAATCTCCTAACCGAGCCGGAAAGGGCATTGTAGGCAGGGGAAGGAGTGGGATCAAGGAATACGGGGAGGAGGTCGGCGTGTCCCCGGGCGGGGCCCGAAACGGCGATGGCGACCGGGAACGGTGGCCGGACTCGACGGGGAGAGGATGGTCGCCCCGGGGTTCGGCCCGGGCCGGGGGACGATCCGGCGGCAATCTGTTGACGCTTGCGGCGTCTGCCGCTATATGTCGATGAGAGGGGCAGCGAGGCCCCGGCACCACGAAAGGGATGGGTTCCGGCATGCTCGACCGCAAGAAGATCGTGATCATCGGCGCCACCAACAACCGTGCGGATGCCGCCAACCGGGCGGTGCGCGCCTACCTGGAGCGGGGCTACAAGGTCTTTGCCGTGAACCCGTCCGAAACCACGGTCGAGGGACTGCACGCCTACAAGTCCCCGAAGGACATCCACGAACCGGTCTACTATGCCGCGTTCTATGTCCCCGCCGCCGAGGGGTTGCGCTACGTCGACGCTCTCGTCCCGCTCGGCGTGAAACAGGTGTTCTTTCATCCCGACTCGGCCAGCGGCCGGCTGATCCTGATCGTGCAGGGTCACGAAATGGATGCCGAGGCCGTCGATGCGGTGATCGCGCTGGAACGGATCGACCGGGCGTCGGCCTAGCCCGGATTGGTCACAAACCGCTGCGCGGTCCGCGATGACTCCCGCTCCGGCCGGCCCGGAAGGCCGGCGGGCGCGGAGCCGCCTCGCCCCGCGTGCGACCCCGTGTGGCGCACGCCGCTCGCCCCGACGGTCCAGGCTCCGGAAGCAGCCGGGAGCCGCGGGCGGATGAATCCGAGAGCCGCCGGCACGGCTTCCGGGATAACCGGGCTCGTCGTCAGCCGCGTCCGCCCGTGGTCAACAGGCGCGCCGCGAGCAGGAGCAGTCCGAGCGCCAATCCGCGGATCACCCAGCGGCCGCTGATGCGGGTCGCGAGCCGCCCGCCCACCTGCGCGCCGAGAAACGCCCCGGCGCCCAGCATCAGCCCGGGGCCCCACGCGACATGCCCGAGTCCGGCGTGGGTCGCCGCGCCGAAGAGGGCCGTGGCCGCCAGGATGGTCTGCGACGTCGCCGTCGCCACGTGCGCGGGAAAGTGGAAGTAGTAGGTCATGGCGGGCACGTGGATGATGCCGCCGCCGATGCCGAGCAGGCTGGAAAGGAACCCCAAGACGGCGCTCAGCCCCATCCCCGCGCGCTCGTTGAACGACCACTCGTAGCGGATGCCGTGCGCATCGACGAGGTTGCGGGTGCACCAGCTCCGGGGCATCGTGCCCGCCGCGGGGGCGGCCGGGTCGGCCGGGGATGAGCCCGGCTCGCCCGCCGGCACGACGACGCGCCGGCGCTCGGGATTCAGGATCAATGCGACGGCGAGCAGCCCGAGCAGGGCGCCGAAGATCAGATTGATCGTCCGTCCCGACAGCTGCTCGGGGACCCAGGCGCCCGCGACGGCTCCCGGAATCCCCGCGATCAGAAAGAGGACCGCGCTCCGGTAGTCGATCCGGCCCTGGCGGGCGTAGACCCCCGTTCCCGAGATCGCGTTCAGGGACACGGCGCACAGCGACGTGCCGATCGCGATCGTGTGCGGCAGGTGCCAGACCTGCAGCAGGAGCGGAACGAACAGGAAACCGCCGCCGGCGCCGATGATCGTCCCGTACGCCCCGACCAGGAATCCCAGCGCGGGAAAGAGGACTCCGTCCGGGACAGCCATGTTCGACTCGCGCGGTAGTGGGTGCGGGGCGTCCGCCCTGCAGCCAGCCCGGATCACTCACGAACCGCCTCGCGGTTCGCGAACGATCCGGCTCCGACCGGCGTGGAAGGCAGGCCGGAGCGGGACTGCCTCGTCCAGCGTGCGACCCCGTGTGGCGCATGCCGGTCGCCCCGGTGCTCCTGGCTGCAGACGCAGCCAAGCGCCCGCGGGCGGAGTCTTCAGGAAGCCGCCGGTGTGGCCTCATGAACAATCCGGGCTAGTGGGGCTTCAACCTTGATTTCCCAGGTTGGTCCGGTCGCTTTT
>CAZWCX010000077.1:0-24186 GCA_964632945.1 uncultured Planctomycetia bacterium
GGACTCGCGGATGGGCAAGTTCTTCATGACGACGACCATGCTCATCGCCCTGCCCTCGGCCATCAAGGTCTTCAACTGGCTGGCCACCATGTGGCGGGGATCGCTCCTCTTCACCGCCCCCGCCTTGTGGGGCTACGCCTTCATCGCCATGTTCACGATCGGCGGCCTGAGCGGCATCTTCATGGCCGCCACGCCGGTCGACATCCCCATCCATGACACCTACTACGTCGTCGCCCACTTCCACTACGTGGTGTTCGGCGGCACCCTGATGGCCGTGTTCGGCGGGCTGACCTTCTGGTTCCCGAAGTTCTTCGGACGCATGCTGAACGAATTCTGGAGCAAGGTCCACTTCTGGATCACCTTCCTCGCGTTCAACCTCACCTTCTTCCCCATGCACATGATCGGAGAAGGCGGTCACATGCGCCGCATCGCGTCGAGCGTGGAGAAGTACGAATTCCTCCAGACGCTGCAACCGATGAACGTGTTCATCACCCACGCGGCCATGCTGTTGGGCTTCGCCCAGCTGATCTTCATCGTGAACTTCTTCTACAGCATGGCCAAGGGCCAGAAGGCGGACCAGAACCCCTGGAAGTCGAACACCCTGGAATGGACGACCCCGTCGCCCGTTCCCTACCACAACTACGACAAGATCCCCGTCGTTCATCACGGTCCTTACGAGTACTCGGCGGTGCCGGAGGGCAAGGAGGACTGGATCGCCCAGACCGAACCCGCAACGATCCAGGCCAAGCCCCACTAGCCGGCCCCCGCATTGGAGCAGAGGTACATGTCGGACGCCGCGGTCGCTGCCGCAACCCACGGGCACGGGCACGTCCTTTCCGAGGCGGAACAGGAATACGCCCGGGGCAAGCTGGGGATGTGGCTCTTTCTCGCCTCGGAAGTGATGTTCTTCGGCGGCTTCATCGCCGCCTACGTCGTCCTGCGCATGGGCGATACCCATGGCGTCTTCGACGGGACCCTCCTCAACTGGAAGATCGCGGCCTTCAACACCGTCCTGCTGCTCACCAGCAGCTTGACGATGGCGCTCTCGATCGGCGCAATCCAGAAGGGGGATGTCAAGGGACTGCAGATCAACCTGTTCTTGACCATCCTCCTGGGGGTCGGGTTCCTGCTCGTGAAGTTCCTGGAGTACGGCACCAAGTTCCTCCACGGGATTTCACCGAGCACCAACATCTTCTACTCGGTTTACTTCACGCTGACGGGATTCCACGGTCTCCACGTCCTGGGCGGGATCGTCGTCCTCTCGGCGCTGCTGATCTGGTCGATGCAGGGCAAGTACAACGACAAGAACTGGGCGGGCATTGAATTCACCGGGCTGTATTGGCACCTGGTCGACATCGTCTGGATCTTCCTGTTCCCCATTCTCTACCTGCTGTAAGGGGGAAGGCCCGTGTCGGGAACCGTCTCCAAGAGCATGTACTGGAACGTCTTCAAGACCCTGATCGCGCTCACGGTGGTCACGGTGCTGGCGTCGCGGATCGACATCGGCCGCGGCGGCAACATTGCCTTGGCGCTGCTGATCGCGGGGGTGAAGGCCACGGTCGTGGGACTCTTCTTCATGCACCTCAAGTACGAGGGCAAGCAGGGGAAGTGGATCTACACGAGCGTGTTCTTCCCGATTCTGCTCTTCCTGATCCTGCTCGGGCTGCTGACGCCGGACGTGGGACATCGGGACCCCGGGATCCCGCCGGCGAAGGCGGCGGCGAAACCCCACTAGCGGCCGATCGGGCGCTGCAGGGAATTACGGGGGCCGGGCGCGCGAGCGCGCCGGCCCTCGCATCGTTTCGGGGCGGGTCGAAGTCGCAGACGGGAGCCGGAGTCAGGCCGGCGGAATCGTCCCTTCCAGCCACTCCTCGAAGCAGTCCGCCTCCTGGTTGATCTCTTCCCAGATCGAACTGCTCATGCCCAGCGTCACGACCGGGCAACGCGCTTCGCGAAAGTTGAGCGCGACGACCATGAACCCCTCGTTGCCGATGCCGACCAGTCCGCCGAACCACTGGAAGAGCGGCAGGGACTGGTTCAGGGAGACCAGTTGGTCCAGGTCCCAGAGTCCGCGCCACGAGGAGGAAGGCCCGTTCGCGCGGCCGGCTGCGACCAGGTATTCGCGGTACGCCGACGGGAACATGAAGCCGAGGCGCATCTCCGCGGC
This sequence comes from uncultured Planctomycetia bacterium, assembly GCA_964632945.1. Taxonomy (GTDB): domain Bacteria; phylum Planctomycetota; class MHYJ01; order WSZJ01; family CAZWCX01; genus CAZWCX01. The sequence continues at coordinate 2,168 of CAZWCX010000077.1, forward strand.
GTCCACCTCCGCCAGCATGACCGGGCTGCCCGGCTTCCAACCGGCCGCCTTCATGCGCCCGAGCACCGATTCGATGCGGTTCATTCGAGACCCCAGGCGGAAGGGTTGACCCGATTCGATGGAGTCGATATCATCCAGGGTATGAAAAGCGCCCTCTCCCTGCAAGCCCTCCATCGGACCATGACCGCCGCCCTGGCGCTCGTCCTGCTCGCCGGCCGCGACCTCCACGCGCAGTGCGCGCTGTGCAAGGAAGCGCTCCGGTCGGATCCGGAGACCGCGCGCATCGCCGCCGGGTTCGAGTGGGGGACCTATTTCATCGGCGGACTTCTCATCACGATGACGGTCAGCGTGGTCATCCTGTTGTTCCGCACCGCCCGAAGATTCACGGTGCACGCGCCGCCCCTGCCCCCCGTCCCGGCCGAATCCGGGTCCGCGGCACAAACCGCTTGACGGATCGCCGCCACCGTCCATAATGGAAGCGTCGTGCGCCCCCATTCCGCGAGCTGAGACCGTGAGCCGATTGCTCGTTCGCGTCGTCGTTCTCGCCCTGGGCCTCTCCGTCTTCTTCGCGCCGCGCGCCCCCGTCCGCCCGACGGACGCCGCCGAGAACGTGCCGCGCGACCTGGCCCCGGTCATCCAGCAGGTCGACAAACTCCTGCGGCACCTCGCGCAGCGCGAGAAAGTATCCGTCTCCCCGCCGGCCGACGACCTCGAGTACCTGCGCCGCCTTTCGCTCGACCTGATCGCCCGCCTCCCCACCCCGGCGGAGATCCACGCCTACGAGTCCTCCACCGACCCCGCCAAGAAGGCGCGCAGGGTGGACGAGATGCTCGCCTCCGAGGAGTTCGCCTCGTACTGGGGGAACCGCTGGGCCCGGGAGTTCGTCGAGGGCCACTTCCAGACCAGCAACTGGATGTCGCGGCCGCGCTGGATCGAATACATGACCGACGTCTTCCGGACCAACAAGCCCTACGCCCAGGTGGTGAAGGAACTGGTCGATTCCGAGGGGGACGCGCGGGAGATCGGCCCGACGAACTTCATCCTCTCCTGCGACGGGGATGCCGCGGAAGTCGCCGGCATGCTCGCCCGCCAGGTACTCGGCATCTCCATGCAATGCGCCCAGTGTCATGACCATCCCTACGAGAAATGGACCCAGAAGGATTTCTGGGGCGTCGCCGCCTATTTCGCCCGCGCCAAGGCCAGCAGCTACATGGTCAAAGACGCGACCTACTACATCCTCAAGGAGGAGAATCAGGGCGATCTGGAAATCCCGCGACGGGAAGGGCTTCGCGTCCAGCCGAGCTTCCCGGTCCTGGGAATTCCCGACAAGCTCTCCGACAAGGGAAATCGCCGGCAGACGCTCGCCGCCATCCTGCTCCTGCCGCAGAACCTCCGCATGTCCGAGGTCGCGGTCAACCGCGTGTGGAAGCAGTTCTTCGGCCAGGGGTTCGTGGAACCGTTCGACGCCTTCGGCGAGAAGACGCAGACGCGCTTCGCGCCCGTGCTCCGCAGATTGGCCGAGGACTTCGCCCGGAGCGGCACCGATCTGAAGCGACTCATCCGGATCATCGCCCTCAGCGAGACCTACGGCCGCACCAGCCTGACCGACACCCCCGGCAGCGCGGAGACCCGCGCCTTCGAGCGCGCCTCCATCCGGCGGCTCGACTCCTTCCAGCAGTTCCACGCGCTGCTCCAGGCGACCGACTACCGCGCCGCCGTGCTCGCCTGGCACAAGGGGAACGAAGCAAAGGCCCGGGAGGGTATCGAATGGCTGCGCCAACGCTTCGTCGCCCTGCCGGACGAGCGCACCCGCACCATGATGTACTTCAACGGCGACATGACCCGCCATGCGGTCGAGGACGGCCCCATGCTGCGCGGCCTGATCGAGGAAGGACTGCCGGAAAAAACCGCGATGGATCGCATGTTTCTCCTCACCCTCTCGCGCCACGCCACCGCGGAAGAGAAGAATCGGCTGCAGCACCGTCTCGATCTGGAAGAGGACCTCCTGCAGGGCTACCGGGCCCTCTACTGGGGCCTGCTCAACTCCATGGAATTCCAGACCAATCACTGAGCGGGAGCCGCCCGCGGAAATCCGTGATCGGAAGAACCAGCATGACCCGACCCTGTCGCAACTGCGGCCCGGCGCATGACCTGTCCCGGCGGGCGTTCCTCGGCATGTCCCTCGGCGCCGCCCTGAACTGGATGCTGCACGGACCGCGCGTCCTTTCGGCGGAGGACAACCGGACCACGACCGTGGGGCGGCGGACCGGCAAGAAGTCCTGCATCCTTCTCTGGATGGACGGCGGCCCGTCCCACCTCGAGACGTTCGACCCGAAGCCGGGGACCAAGGACGGCGGACCGTGGAAGACGATCCCCAGCTCGGCCTCCGGAGTCTCCTTCGTCGAGGCCCTCCCCCGCCTGGCACAGCAGGCGCACGACCTGACCCTGATCCGCTCCATGACGACACGGGAACTCGAGCATGGACGCGCCCGCTACTATTTCCACTCCGGCTACAAACGGGAAGGGTCGACCCAGCACCCCAGTCTCGGCGCGATCGTCGCCGACCATCGGCGGGACATCGACTGCGGCAAGCTCCCCAAGAACATCGTCGTGGGATACTCCGTGCACGGCCGCGGGTTCCTGGAACCGGAGACCGCCCCCTTCGTCGTTCCCGACCCGTCGCATCCGCCGCAGGAGCTGTTCTGGCCGGAGGGAATGAGCAGCGACGGCGTCGCCAACCGGATCCAGATCTACCAGGACCTCGACCGGGACTTCGTGAAGATGCGGGATCCCAAGTTGCGGGACGAGCAGGAGAAGGTACGCCAGGAAACCCTGGACATGATGGCGTCCCGGGAACTTCGCGCCTTCCGTCTCGGCGAAGAGAAGCAGGAGCTCCGCGACCAATACGGCATGCATCCCTTCGGCCAGGGCTGCCTACTGGCGCGTCGGCTCGTGGAGGTGGGAATCCCGTTCGTGGAAGTCGTCCTGGGCGGCTGGGACGGGCACCGCGATCTTCACAACGGCTATCGCGGTCTCCTCCAGGTGCTCGACGCCGGGTTCTCCACGCTGATCGAGGACTTGCGCTCCCGCGGCCTGCTCCAGGACACGCTCGTGCTGTGGGCCGGCGAGTTCGGGCGCACGCCCGACATCAACAAGGACAAGGGGCGGGACCACTACGGCAGCGCCTTCAGCGCGGTCATGGCCGGCGCCGGAATCCCCGGCGGACGCGTCCACGGCAAGACCTGCCCGGCCGGGGCCACGGTTCAAGCGGATCCGGTGACGATCCCCGACCTGCTGGCCACCGCCTGTACGGTCCTGGGGATTGATCCTCGCCGGGAATACATGACGCCGGACGGCCGTCCGGTCAAGGTCGTGGACAAGGGCAAAGTCGTCAAGAAGCTCCTGAGTTAGACTGCGAGGACCTGCCCACCCCCCCCGCTCCCGACGGCCCGATCGCTTGCGGCCGGCGCGGCTTTATGTCATTCTCCCCCGGTCGCCTCCATCGGGAAAGCCACTCGCATGCTCGCCTTCGCCGGCGCGATCTTCATCAGCGCATTCCTGGTCTTTCAAGTCCAGCCGATCATTGCCAAGGCGATCCTCCCGTGGTTCGGCGGCACGCCGGCCGTATGGACGACCTGCCTCCTGTTCTTCCAGGTCGTCCTGCTCCTGGGATACGCGTACGCGCACGCCTCCATCCGCTGGCTCGGCGCGCGGCGGCAGGCGATCGTTCATGCCGCCCTCCTCGCGCTCGCCCTGCTGACGCTCCCGATCACGCCCGATGCGGATTGGAAGCCGCAGGGCACCGAGGATCCGGTCCTGCGCATCCTGGGACTCCTGGCGGGAACCGTGGGAGCTCCCTACCTGCTGCTGTCGGCGACCGCGCCGCTCCTCCAAGCCTGGTTCGCGCGCAGCGAGCCGGGTAAGTCGCCGTACCGGCTGTACGCCCTGTCGAATCTCGGCTCGCTCCTCGGGCTCGTAACCTACCCGGTGGGCATCGAGCCGCTGCTGACCACGGGAGAACAACAGGCCCTCTGGTCCGGCGGCTTCCTCATGTTCGCGCTCGTCTGCTGGCTGTGCGCCCTGCGTTCCCTGCGTTCCCCCGACGGGACCGGATCCGCAGCCGCGATTCCCGACGGAACGGGAACCGGAGCCGCGCTGCCGGAACCCGCGCGGCCCGAACCCGATGCGCGGCTGTACCTCCTGTGGATCGCGTTGTCGGCTTGCGGTTCGACGCTGCTGCTGGCGGTCACCAATCAGATGTGCCAGGAAGTCGCCGTCGTCCCCTTTCTCTGGGTCCTCCCCCTGACGCTGTATCTGCTGAGCTTCATCCTCTGCTTCGAGAGCGATCGCTGGTACCGCCGCGCGGTGTATATGCCGCTCCTGGCCGCCGGCCTGTGGGCGATCGGATATGTGACCGGGAAAGGGCTCGGCATTGCCCTCGTGTGGGCGATCCCCATGCTCGCGGGAGGGCTTTTCGTCGGCTGCATGTTCTGCCACGGCGAGCTGGCCGCGCTCCGGCCGGCGCCCAGGCACCTGACGGCCTTTTACCTGATGAGCTCCGTCGGCGGAGCGGTCGGCGGACTTTTCGTGGGGTTCGTCGCCCCGTACGCGTTCTCCGGTTTCTGGGAGATCCACTTCGCCATTCTCGGCTGCGCGACCCTCGCGGTCCTGCTGGTGCTGCGGCAATACCCCGCCGCGCGCGAAACCCGTCGCACCGTCATCCGCGCCTGCCTGCATCTCGTCCTGGGCGTCGTGGCCGTGGCCACGGTCGAACGATTCCTGGTGGCCACCGAGCGGTCCCCGTTCCATGGGCGAAACTTCTACGGGCACATCAGCGTCAGTTCCACGCCCGCCAAGCGTCCCGAAGACACGACACTCGATCTGACGCACGGCGCGACCCGCCACGGACGACAATACGTCGATCCGGCCCGTCGCCACATCCCAACGAGCTACTACGGGTACGTGACCGGCATCGGCAGGGCCTTCGCGGACTACCCCCGTCGCACCGGTCGCAGGGTCGGCTTGATCGGACTCGGGGCCGGGACGCTGGCCGCCTACGCCGTACGCGGCGACTTCTTCCGGTTCTATGAGATCAACCCGTTGGTGGTGGACTACGCCCTGCTCCACTTCACCTACCTGTCGGACGCCCGTCGCCGCGGGGCCGAGGTTGAAATCTCCCTGGGTGACGCCCGCATCTCCATGGAGCGGGAAGCCCCTCAGAATTACGACCTGATCGTCCTCGACGCCTTCTCCAGCGACTCGATCCCCACCCATCTGTTGACCCGGGAGTCGTTCGAGATCTACTCCGGTCACCTGCGCCAGGATGGAGTCCTGGCGGTCCACATCTCCAACCGGCACATCGACCTCCGCCCGGTGGTCCACTCCCTCGCACGCAGCATCGGGTGCGTATCCTGGCTGATCGTGAATCAGGACGACTCGAAGGATGCCGTCCACATGTCCCATTGGGTGCTGGTGACCCGCAACCTTCCCCTCTTGATGTCGCCCCACGTCCTGCCGGCGGGAGCCCTCCTCCCCGGAGGGCCGCGGCTTCGCATGTGGACGGACGACTACAGCAATCTCTTCCAGCTGTTGAAGTGAGCGGATGGTCCTCCACGCCTGCACCATCTTCCTGGGCGCGTTCCTCCTCTTCCTCGTCCAGCCGATCGTGGCGCGGGCGATCCTTCCCTGGTTCGGTGGCTCGCCCGCGGTCTGGACCGCGTGCATGCTCTTCTTCCAAACCATGCTGCTCGGCGGGTACGCCTACGCCGCCGCCGCCCTCGGCGCAGGGATCGCCCGGCGGGGCCCCTGGATCCACCTCGCCCTGCTCGCCGGAACCCTCGCCTTCCTGCCGATCGTTCCCGATCCATCCTGGAAGCCTCAGGGTGCCGAGCTCCCAACCCTGAAAATCCTCGGCCTGCTGGCGGCCACCATCGGCCTCCCCTACTTCCTGCTGTCTTCCTCGGCGCCCCTCCTGCAGGCCTGGGCATGGTCGGCGGCTCGCGCACGCGGCGGTTCCCCCTACCGACTCTACGCCCTGTCCAACGCCGGCTCGTTTCTGGCCCTGGCCGCCTATCCGTTCGGCCTCGAACCCCTGCTCGACGTCACCAGTCAGGCGCAGCTCTGGTCGGCCGGATACGGCCTGTACGTCTTCCTGTGCGGATGGCTCGCCCTCGATCGCATCCGGACTCTCCGCGGCAAACCTTCGACGACCGACGCGACCGCCGGGGCGCACACCGCGAATCCGTCCGCGCCGCCCGACCCACCCCCCCCCCGACCCGACTCGATCGAAGACGCCGACGAGCCGGACGTCGCGCCGCCGGCGTCGATCCGGCTGCTCTGGGTGGGGTTGTCCGCGGTCGCGGTCGTCCTCCTCCTGTCCGTCACCAACCTGATGAGCCAGGAAATCGCCGTCATCCCGTTCCTGTGGATGCTGCCCCTGGCAATCTACCTCCTGACCATGATCCTCTGCTTCGCCGGCGACTGGTGGTACTGGCGCGGGTTCTATCACGGCCTGCTCCTGCCGACCTTTTTCGCCCTCTCCCTCGCCATCGCCCGCCTGCACAAGCTCGGCGTCCCGCTGGGGGTCCTGCTGCTTTCCGCGGGGCTGTTCGTCTGCTGCATGGTCTGCCACGGCGAACTCGTGCGCCTCAAACCCCACCCCCGGCGGCTCACCTCCTTCTACCTCCACATGGCCTTCGGCGGGGCGCTCGGCGGCGTCTACGTCGGAGTGCTCGCCCCCTGGTTGATCTCCTTCCCGTTCGAACTCCAATTCGGCATGACGGCGTGCGCGTCGCTCACCGGTCTCGCCCTCGTTCACCGTCCCTATGAACGCGTCGCGCACCTGATCCCAAGCTGGCTCACGCTCGCCTTGACGCAGGGAATCGCGGCCGCGCTGGCCGCATCGCTCTTCGTCCAGACGAAGGACGCCCTCGAGGGGTATCACTACGTGCGACGAAACTTCTACGGCGTGGTGAAGGTCAAAGACCTCCCGGCCGGCGACCACTCCCCGCCGCTGCGGGTGATCGTCCACGGGATCACCCGGCACGGGCAGCAGATCCGCATCCCGGCCCAACGACGCGAACCCACGAGCTACTACGGCCGCGCCACAGGCATCGGCGTTGCCCTGCTCGAACACCGTCGCGACACCGCTCAGAAGGTCGGCGTGGTGGGCCTCGGCGCCGGCACCATCGCCGCCTACGGGCGCGAGGGAGACGAGTACCGCTTCTACGAGATCAACCCGATCGTCGAGCGCGTGGCCCGGGAAGAGTTCAGCTTCCTGGGGGATTCCCCGGCCCGCGTGGACGTGATTCTCGGAGATGCGCGACTCGCCATGGAGTCGGAGCCGGATCAGGCCTACGACATCCTCGCCCTCGACGCCTTCTCCAGCGATGCGATCCCGATCCACCTCCTCACGATCGAGGCCTTTCGCATCTATCGACGGCACCTCCGGGCCGACGGCATCCTCGCCGTGCACGTCTCCAATCGCGCGCTCAACCTGGAGCCGGTCGTGCGGGCCGCCGCCGACGGGATCGGCATGAAGGCGGTGCTGGTCTCCACCCTCGACGACGATCCGCGCGGGGTCATGGGCGCGGATTGGGTGCTCGTCACCTCGAACCTCGCGTTCCTGGATTCCGAGCGCGTCCGCACCGTCGGCCGCCCGATCGAGCTGCAGCCGGGCCTTCGGGCCTGGACGGATGTCTACGGGAACCTCCTCCAGATTCTGAAGTAGCGATCCCGGAGTCCCGCCCCATGGCGATTTCGCGGGTATCCGTCCTCCTGGCCGCGCTCCTGCTCTTCCTCGTCCAACCGCTGCTGGCCAAGGCAATCCTGCCCTGGTTCGGCGGAACGGCGGCCGTCTGGTCGACGTGCCTGCTGTTCTTCCAGTCCCTTCTCCTCCTGGGCTACGCCTACGCCCACGCCTCCGTGGCCTGGCTTCCCCCACGCGCGCAATCGATCCTCCATCTCTCGCTCCTCGCCGGCTCTCTCTTTCTGCTGCCCATCCACCCGAACGCGTCCTGGCTCCCGGAACCGGGAGACTCCGACCCGACCCCACGCATTCTCGGATTGCTGCTCGTGTCGGTCGGGGGTCCCTACCTCCTCCTGTCCGCCACGACGCCGCTCGTGCAGTCCTGGGCGGCCCGCAGCGGCCCTTCGCAGTCCCTGTGGCCACTGTACTCGCTCTCCAACGCAGGATCCCTGCTCGCCCTGCTCGCCTACCCGACTTTGATCGAGCCCTGGACGGGTACGTCCGACCAGATGCTCGGGTGGTCCTTGGCCTACGCCGGATTCGCCGCGGTCGTGGCGGGCTGCGCGCTGCCGGGACTGCGCCACCCCCGGGGCGTCGCATCCTCCGCGGCCGCGTCACCGCATTCCCCACCCCCCTCCGGGACCGTCCGCACCCTCTGGATCACCCTTCCGGCCTGCGCCTCCGCGCTGCTCCTGGCCGTCACCAACCAGCTGTGCCAAGACGTCGCGCCCATTCCGTTCCTCTGGGTCCTCCCGCTTGCCCTCTACCTGATCAGCTTCATCCTCTGCTTCGCCGGAGATCGCGTCTACCGCCGCGTCCCCTTCCAGGTCGCCGCCGTCCTCCTGCTGGCGACGATGGCCTTCGCCCTGAAGGAAGGCAACGCTCTGGATTTCCGACTCGGCGTCGCCCTCTTCAGCGCCGGCCTGTTCTGTTCCTGCATGGTCCTGCATGGAGAGTGGTCCCGGCTGAAACCGGACCAGGGCCGGTTGACCGCCTTCTACCTGAGCGGGTCCCTGGGCGGGGCGCTCGGCGGGGCGTTCGTCGCGTTGATCGCCCCGCGCTGGTACACACACTTCTTCGAACTGCACGCGGCCATGGTCGGCACCGCCCTCCTCGGCCCCCTGGCGGCCTGGCATGACCCGGCCGGGAAATCCGAGCCGGTGGGACGCCGCGCCCGCATCCTCGTTCCGTTGCAGATATCGGCCCTGATCCTGGCCGGACTGCTCTGGTGGGTCGCCAAGGAACAGGCCGGACTCGCCCGCGTGCGGGTGCGCAACTTCTACGGAATCCTCGTCATCCGCGACCGGTACGACACTCCCTCCGGCCGGCCGATCCGCCTCCTCATGCACGGGGTCACCCGCCACGGCCAGCAGTTTCTCGACCCCGAAAAACGCCGGGCCCCGACCAGTTACTTCGGGCCGAGGTCCGGGGTCGGCCTCGTTCTCCGCTTCCTCCGCCCCGACCAACCCCGGCGCATCGGCATCGTCGGTCTCGGCGCCGGGACCCTCGCGGCCTACGGGAAGCCCGGCGACGTCCTGCGCTTCTATGAAATCAACCCGGACGTCATCCGCCTGGCCCGCACCCACTTCACCTTCCTGTCGGACTGCCCGGGCGAGGTGGACATCCTGCCCGGAGACGCCCGCCTGACCCTGGAAGGCGAACCGCCACAGGAGTACGACCTCCTCGCGATCGACGCCTTCTCCAGCGACGCGATCCCCCTCCACCTCCTCACCCGCGAAGCCTTCCGGCTCTATCTCCGCCACCTCCGACCGGACGGAGTCCTCGCGCTGCACATTTCCAACAACCACCTCGACCTTCGACCCGTGGTCCTCGCGATCGCGGAGGATCTCGGCAAGCCGACCTGGGTTGTCCCCTCCTTCTCCGACCCGCTCGAAGGAATCCTCGGCGCCACCTGGATCCTCCTGACCGACCGCACCGATCTGTTCCAGATCCCGCAGGTGGATGCGGCCGGCGCCCCCCGGGAAGGCGCGCGCCCCGGGATTCCGGCGTGGACCGACGACCACAGCAATCTGTTTCGAATCCTGAAATAGCCGGTCCGACGAATCGGAATGAGGGTTAGAATCCCCGGTGCGTGCGATCCCTGCCGCCCGGCCCCGCGGGCAGGCGGCCGTCGAACGAACAGGAGCCTTGGTCATGAGTGCGAACCGGACTTGGCTGTGGATTTCGGCGCTCTCGGCCGCGTTGCTGTGGACCGGCGCCACCGACGCATGGACCCAGGAAGGACGCCGCCCGGGAAAGAACCGGCCGGACAAGGCCCCCAAGGAGGGGGAGGCGGCCCCGCCCTTCACGCTGAAGCGACTCGACGGCGAGAGCGAGGTCAGCCTCGAAGAATTCAACGGCAAACAGCCCGTCGTCCTCATCTTCGGCAGTTACACCTGACCCCCGTTCCGGAAACAGGCAGGTCGCCTGGAAGCGTGGTATCAGGAGTTCAAGGACCGCGCCGCCTTCTTCGTCGTCTACATCCGCGAGGCCCATCCGATCGACGGCAAGATCGCGCCGGAAAACGAACGGCAGGGGATCGAACTCGAGTCCGCGAAGACCGAGGCGGACCGCAAGGAGGCTGCCACCACCTGCGGATCCAAGTTGAAACTGTCGATGCCGTTCCTGATCGACGACATGAAGGACACGGCGAACCGGTCGTATGACGGCTGGCCCGATCGACTGTTCGTCATCGACGTGAACGGGACGATCGCGTACCGGGGGGCGCCCGGCCCCAAGGGGTTCAAGGTGGACGAGGCGGAAGGGGCCCTGCGCAACTTGCTGAGCCCGCCGGCGAAGGGGGACGGGAAGGGTCCGTCGAAGAAGTAGACCCGCCCAGGAGAATCCAGGGTCCGGGCTCCGCGTCGGGTCACCGCTTCTTCGCGGGGTCCGCCGCCTGGGGCTCGGACTCGTAGGGTTCCTCCAGTCGGCGGAACGTCCACAGCTCCTTCTCCTTGGACGTGAATCTCACGTCCATCGCCCAGGCGAACGGCGCATCCTCCTTCCACCGCATCAGCCCCACATGAACGAGGCCGGTGGCGGAATCCCAGGCGACCGTCTGATCCCCCAATTGGGTTTCCTTCAGGCCGCGCAGGTCGAGTTTCCAGACGCCATCCGGGACCGGACGGGTCACCTTCCCCTTGGACTTTCCGGATTGCGTGAAGAGAACCTCGAGTTTGCCGGGTTGTTTCACCGGCTTCCCCTGCTCGTCCAGAAAGCGGACTTTCAGCATCAGCAGGTCGCCGGTGTACGTCATCGACTTCCCCTGCCCCACGAACTTCCCCTGTACGACATGAAGCCCGACGAGTCCGATGCTGCGGGCGGCCGATTTTCCCGGAGGTCCCGAAGTCGCCTCCGTACCCTCCTCCCCCGCCCCCACGTCGATCGTCTCCCCACCCGCCGGCGCGCCCGGAAACTCTTCCGGCGCCACCTCATCCCCCCGGGGGCGCGCCCCGTGTTCGGGGTACACCTCGTAGGCCATCTCATACCGGTACGCGACGAACGCCACCAGGTCATCCAGCACGGCCGCGAATCTGGTGACCTCGCCCGGGTACAGAGGCCCGGGGACGCGCACGTCATCCCGTTTCAGTTCCGCTCCCCCGTCCCCCTCCAGTACCACCGTCAAGAGGATGTTCCGAACCCTGTGTCCGAGGCCGTTGCGCACCTGCCCCGCAACCAGGATCTGGGACTCTCCGGTCTTCTCGAACCGGAACTCGGCGGCGTCCACCCGGGGCTCATCCGAGAACTCGCCGCCGGGGACCTGGAGCGCGATCCCTTCCGGTTGAACCAGCTCGACCTGCGCCCGGGCATGAGCGGGGACGGCGGCCAATTCGAACTCGAAGTCGCGCTCTTCTCCCGGTCCAATCGTCCCGCTGCCGAGCAGGAGGGTCCGCTCGTGCGCGGGGAGATCGTCCGCGCCGAAGAATCGGATGCGCGCCGCCGCCCGCCGAGAGGGGAGTTCCCCGTCGTTGCGGACCCGACACCGGACCGTCACTTCCCCCGGGGCTCCGGACGGAGCGACGGACTGGCTTGCCAGAGACAGCTGCGCCGGACGACGCGATCCGGCGACGGGAAGCGGGGCCTCGCTCAGCCCCGAAGCCACCCAGATCCACTCCCGTTCGGCCTCGCCCTCCCGCGCCTTGATCCGCACCCGATAGCTCGAAAAGGCAGGACACTTGGGAATCGTGAACGCGATTCGGAAGGATCGCCCCTTCGCCAGCGAGGACCGCCGAAACGGCTCGGACGTCTTCACCACCGAACCGGCGTCGAGGCACTCCAGCACGGCGACAATCCCGCCGATCTCCGCCCCGGTCCGGTTGCGCAAGAGACCCGACGCCGTCACCCGTTTCTCGATCCGGCTGCGCGCCACGACGAACTCGGCCAGTTCAGGATCGTCCGCCCGGACACCGCCGGTGTGCGCCGCGAGTGCAAGGAGGACAATGGCGATTCCCCGGGTCCCGATCTTGTGCATGGGATGCTCCTTTGCGTGCGGTTGCGTCGATCCCACCGGCAATCCCCGCGCCCGGCGCGCGATCGGCCACTACGGTGATTCCGGCACGAGGTAGGGGCTGAGGACTTGGTCCTCTCCCGCGTCCGGCCCTGCCTGCGCCCGTGGGGTCTCGGCAAGACGGGGGAGGCACCGATATACCTCATCCAGAGAAACCCTTGAAAGTCAATAGAACATTCCCTTACCCACGAACCGCGGTTCCTGACGATTGTGTCTGAAACCAACAATCCTGTCGATGGGTTCGGTGCGACGAATATGTCGCGTACAGACAATATTGTAGCCTTCTTGTCCTCTCCCGCGCCCTTCTGCGCTCCGCAGAGCGGGGGCGTCCCCACCGGTCGACTTATAACCTTTATATAAATCAAGTCTTACAACTTTGCCATGCACCTCATCCCGTTCCGTGACCGCCGTTGAACCCCGCCATTATTATCTCCTCGTCTTCGGCACGACATGTGCGATGCTAGCCCTCTCGTGACATGAGGGAGACACACATGAAGAAGCAGCCTATCCTGGTTGTCGCGGATCGGTTGAAGACCCGGAAGTCGACCGTCATGATCCTCCGCGAGGCGGGGTACGAGGTCAGGGCGGTTCCGACGTCGGAAGAGGCGGTCGCGCATACTCAAACCCCTGACTTGCCCTACTTCCTCGCGTTGGTCGACTTGAACATCCACAACGGGGCCGCCATGCAGGTGCTCCGCCAGCTGAGCCAACACAGCCCGAAGACTCTCTCGGTAGCGATCACTCGTCACGCCGAGGAACCGGTCATCCAAGAGGCCTTCCAGGCAGGCGCCAAGGGCTTCGTCCACTCGGTCAACGGTCTCGGTGACCTGAAGCAGTTCCTCCCGAAGCTGGAACAAGAATCCACGGATCGCCAGTCGCCGGCTGAGGTGGGCGCGGCCTAGGCCGGCGGTTCTGAATCCGGAATCCGCGCCCCGCCTGCGGTTGTCGCGCGCACCGCAGGCCTTGAAGTCCGCAAGCGGGCGATTCTCACGGGGCGCGAAATGCCCTTCACTTCGCGGTCGGTCACCTCCGGCTGCACCCCTTCCCTCTCCAGCAGCGCCCGAACTCCCGGTTCCTCTGCGAGCGATTGGGACAGGACGACGTCCTCTCCTTCGCTGACGTCCTGGATGCGGCTGGCCAGATTCACCGTCGTTCCGAAGTAGTCCAGCGCACCGTTCCCATTGACGGCCACGCACGGTCCGCTGTGGGCGCCGATCTTCACCGTAATGGGCGTGCCCGGATTCTCCCGGTTGAAACGGGCCACCCTCTTTTGGGCCTCGAGCGCGGCCGCCACGGCGTCCGTATCGGAGGCGAAGGCGGCCATCACGGCGTCCCCGATCGTCTTCACCAGAGTTCCCTGGTTCTCGCGGATCACGCCCAGCAGCAGGTCGAAGTGCCTGCGCACGATGCCGAACGCCGGGCTGTCGCCCAGCCGTTCGTACATGGCCGTGGATCCCCGCAGGTCGGTAAAGAGGATGGCCAGGCTGCGGATGGAGAGGGCGAGCCCGGGTGCGAGAACCTCGGACGAGAAGAGGTCGCGGAACTCCTGCAACGAGGTGACCCGCGCCGCGGAGGCGCCGTTCGAATGCCAGCGCCGGTCTTCCAGGAGCACCAGCCTCTCGCGATCGAAGCCGCTCTCGATCCGGATCCCGACTTCGCCGGAGCGCACCGAAAGTCGGGACTCCCCGGGGGGACCATCCCCAAGCCGGAGCGACAGATCCGCGGCGGTCGCGGTCGGCGCGACGTCGAGGACGTAGGTCGGGCCACCGCGTGCAATCCGAACGCGATACGTCCCGGAAGACAACGGAAACCGCCATTCGACCGTCGATCCGGGACGAAGGCGCGACTGCGCCAGGACGTGAGGCGTAGTGCCGGGGCCGCCGATGCAATAGATCGCGTTCTCGGCAGCCCGAACGTTCGGATTGACGGAGAATCGGAGTTCGACATTCAGGTCGAACTGGAGATCGAATCGGATGTCGCAGAATTCGCAGTGAGCCTCCGGTTGGAGGCGGCCCAGGGTCCGTTCCTCCGTTTTGGGGATGCGGCAATTCGGACAGAGAACGTCCCAATCCAGGTCGAATACGCCGGCCGCGGCCGCATGAAGGAATCCCCTCAGCACGTCCACCCGGGGGAGGTTCCAGCGGTCGGCGAGCTCGAACGGCCGAATGCGCAGCACCTCCTCGTCGTGAGCGGTCACAACCAGCGTGACCAACCGGTGCAGGAGGTCCGGCGGGACGCCCGCCTGCGAGACGCGGGAGATGCGCTCGTTCAGCGCGATGCGGTCGACCCGGGGCGGCGGCGCCTCGCGAGCGAAGGCGTCGTGCGAGTCCCCGGACAGAAACCGCGCGAAGTTCGCGCAGGCCTCCGCCACCCCACGCGTGGCCTTGGGCCCGACCACGAGCTTGGCGACGACCCACCCCGCCGGATTGCGCGGCTCAACGTCGGCGTACACCTCCACGTCGGTGCGACCGGACCGGGGATTCAGCTGAATGCCGCCGCGCACCCGTCGGATCGGCCCGCCCCGAAACACCCGCTCGACCGAGTAGTGCCGGGCGAAGACCCACTCGAAGGGATGTTCCTCCCATTCCAGGGGCATCCCGAGGAAGGATGAGCGCGCGATCCGTGGGCCATCGCCGGCGATCGCATAACGCACGGGCGGCAGTCCGAGGGCGCGATTGAGCCGGTCGGTATGCGACAGGAGCGGCCACAAGCGTTCCGGACAGGCGTCGACGGTAAAGACCCGTCGGAAGGCGAGTTCACGCAAGCGAGACCCTCGTCCGGAATTCAAGGCGCGCGGGGAGGATCGCCGCATCTTAGCCGAACCCGACCTCGAGGGGCAAGTCGCTCCCCGGCGAGATCCATCGATCGGGCCGGCCCCCGCGCGGAATACGGTGGGGAGGCCGGTCGGCAAACGAACGGCGCTAGAACTTCCAATCGAGTTCGACCAGAAAGTTGCGCCCCGGCTCGTTGACGCCGCTGCCGAATTCCCGCAGGTTGGCGTCCAGCAGGTTTTCGACCGCCAGGGTCACGCGCAGCCCTTCGATCGGGGTCTGCCAGGCCCCCCGCAGGTTCCAGGTGACGGCGCCGGGCCACCCCCCCGGCGGAATCCGCTGCACGTCCAGATGGTCGAAAGGAGAGTAGGCCGTTTTCGCGGCGCTCCAGTCCGCCCAGGACTCCAGCCACCACCGCCCGCCGGGATGGTCCCAGCGCAAGCCGATGCCGCCGTTCGCAGGAGTGGACTTCGGGAGCGGACGCCGCCGCACGACGTTGCCGTGACGGGGATCGATTTGCTCGACGCTCGACTCCATCCAGGTCGCATTCGTCCACACCGTCCAGTCCTCCAGGAGATGAGCCCGCAGGGAGAGCTCCACCCCCTGGACGTACCCGTCCCCGATGTTGTTCTTGCGCACCTCGGCTCCCGCGCCCGGGATCGTGATGCCGGTGCGGAAGCGCGTAATCAAGTCCTGAATCGCGGTGTAGAAGTACGCCGCCTCTCCCTCGAGGAAGTCGTACTGCGCGCGAATCCCGGCGTCGTATCCGGTGAACTCCTCGGGCGAGAGATCCGGCGAGGGTGTCTCCACCTCCCCGGACAGCGCGATGTCGAATCGCGTCAAGTCGCTCAGGTTCGGGGCGCGAAATCCCCGCCCCACGCCGGCGAACGCCTTCCAGTGATCCCCGATCCCCACGATCGTGCGCAGGGAACCGTTCCAGGCGTCCCAGTCCCGGTCGAGTGCGGGGAGGACTTCGAGGGAGGTCGGCCCGATGTCGCCGAGGCCGACCTCGTTCGCATGCGCCTCCGCCCGGTCATACCTCACGCCCGCGACGATCTCCCAGTCCTGGGTGACCCGAAAGCGGTCCTGCAGGAAGATCCCCAGCAGTTCGTACCGCGCATCGTCCGCAACCGGTCCGCGGGGCGACTTGCGCACGTGGGGATCGGCGGCAGAGGGGGGCGCATTGGGGTCCCGCCGGAAGGAATCGACGACGTCGAGGGTGAAACTGCCGCCGTAGGTCAATTCCCCGATCGGGGTGTCGCTCACGAACTGACCCTCGATCCCCCAGGAATCCACCTCGAAGCCGTCGATCGTCAATCGTCCCGAGGAGGAGATCCGGGTCTGTCGCTCCGCCTGTTCGTGCAGGGAAGCGGTGAAGCGGGCGGTGTGAAAAAACCGGCGCGCCTCGGTCCAATCCGCGCGCAGCCAGGTCAGCCGCCGATCCTGGTCGAAGTCCCGCTTGGCGTCCGTCCCGATCTGAGTGCCATGCCACTCCACCCCGCGATTCGTCGCATGCGTTCGGGCCGCGTCGTCCTGGTCCACGCGCTGATGCGCGAGCGTCAACATCAGGTTCGGACGGGCGCGGAACTGGAACTTCGCGTCGGCGTCCCATTCGGAGTAGCCGGTGTTCGCCTGTCGCCCCTCGTCCCCGCCCGCGCGCAGGTCGTCGTAGTCCCTCCAGGTTCCCCCGAGCAGGAATCCGAGGCGCCGGTTCACCTGTCCCGCCGATTCCGCGCGCACCGTGTGGGAGTCCTCCGCCGAGGAGAACCGATAGATCGTTCTCCGGCTCCACAACAACCCATCCTCCTCCTGAAACTCCCAGGCGCGCGTCAGGACGTTGATGGTGCCGCCGACCGCGTCGCTTCCATGGAGGACGCTGGAAGGCCCCTTGACGATCTCCATGCGCCCGATCGTGTACGGATCGATGGTCGCGTTGTACTGGTTCGGACCGTCCCGGAACACCGAGTTGTTGAGTCGGATCCCGTCCACCAGCGTCAGCGTGCGAAATCCGGTGAAGCCGCGCAGGAATGGAGACCCCTGACCATGTGAGGTCTTCTGGACGTGCGCCCCCGGCACCTCCCGGAACGCCTCTGGAATCGTGCGGTAGAGCGCATCCCGGAACGTGTCCTGACCCAGCACGGTCACGGATTGAGGGACGTCGAACGTGCTCCGCTCGACCCGCTCGGCGGTCACCGTAACCGTCTCCAGGCGCCAGCGGGGCGATTCCGGCTTCGCTTCGGACCCTCCGCCCGTTTCTGGGTTGCCCGGCGTTGGGGACTCGGCCGGCGCGTCTTGCGCCGTCCCGGGGCGATCCTGGGCGGCGGCGATCGACCCCATCGCCCACAGGACCATCCACACCGCAACGAACCTGGGCTGAAGCATGACCCTCCCCCTCCCGATTCCGCTCCGGGGATGTGCGTCCGGCGCAGGTCGAACGCAAACCTCGTGCCCGCCCGAACCGCCCCGAACCCGGGCGGGCACCCGCGAATTCCGGCCTCGGTGGCCTCCCGCGCCGGGCCGGGAGGTTCCGGTCCTGGATATGCGCTCGACAGCGGTGGTCGGAAATGCGCCAGCGGTGAAACTCCCGGCGCTCCCGCCCCCCCGGAGAAATTGATTTAAGTTGAAAATATCTCCCCGGGTGGCTAGGATCGGGGAGATGGCTCTCGCGCCCGTTCGCGGGCGGAGCATTCCCGCTGCCCACCCCCATCCCGGAGGAGCCGCATGACCACCGCGACCACCACCGAGAAGACGCTGATCCAGTACACGGTCGACAACGGAATCGCCGTGCTCACCATGGACGACCCGCCCGCCAATACCTACACCCATGAGATGATGGTGCAGCTCGACGCGGCCATCCTGAAGGCGCGGTTCGACCGGAACGCCCATGTGATCGTCCTGCGCGGCGCAGGGGACAAGTTCTTCTCGGCCGGGGCGAACATCAAGATGCTGTCCGAGGCCGATCCGGAGTGGAAGTACTACTTCTGTCTCCACGCGAACGAGACGCTCTGTCGCCTGGAGCAGACGCCGAAGCTGGTGATCGCCGCCCTGAACGGCCACACGGTCGGCGGCGGCCTGGAGATCGCGTTGGCGGCCGACATCCGGATCGCCAAGCGCGAAGGCGGGAAGATCGGCCTGCCCGAGGTGAACCTGGGCGTGCTCCCGGGCACCGGCGGGACGCAGCGCTTCGCGCGCGCGGTAGGCCGGTCGCGCTCCATCGAGTTGATGGTGACCGGCCGGACCTTCGGCTTCGAAGAGGCCCTCGAGATGGGCCTCATCAACGACATTTACGAGCGCGACACGTTCTTCGAGGACGTAATGTCGTACGCCCGGCAGTTCGTCCCGCCCAACAAGGCCGCGCGGGCGGTCGGGCGCATCAAGCGCGCGGTGCAGACGGGCCTCGAGGTCGGCTTCGCAGAAGGGCTCGGCATCGAGCGGGAGCTCCAGCAACTGCTCTTCCAGAGCGAGGACGCGAAGGAGGGACTGCACGCCTACGTCGACAAGCGCCAGCCGAAGTTCCAGGCGAAGTAGGTCCGCGGGGCAATCACGATCGGAGGAACGGCCATGGCCGCGCCGGTGGAGATTCGACCGGGCAAGTTGCTGATCGGCGGGAAATGGGTCGACGCCGCCTCCGGCAAGACCTTCCCCACCGTCAATCCCGCCACCGGCGAGGTGCTCACCCACCTCGCCGATGCGGGGTCCGAAGATCTCGAAGCCGCCGTGCAAGCCGCGCGCAAGGCCTTCGAAGAGGGCCCCTGGGCAGGCATGGCCGCCACCGACCGGGGCAAAGTCCTGTACAAGATGGCGGAACTGATCGAACAGCGGGTGGAGCGCATTGCCACCCTCGAAACCCTCGACAACGGCAAGCCCATCTTCGAATCGCGCTACGTCGACGTCCCGATGGTCGCCGAGGTCTTCCGCTACTACGCCGGATGGTCCAACAAGATCCACGGGGAGACCATCCCGGTACGGGGCCCGTTCCTCAACTACACCCTCCGGGAACCGGTCGGCGTGGTCGGCGCGATCGTGCCCTGGAACTTCCCCATGCTGCTGGCCTCCTGGAAGGTGGCGGCGGCGCTGGCGGCGGGGAACACCGTGATCCTCAAGCCGGCCCGACTCACCTCCCTGACCGCGATCGCGATGGCCGAAATCGGCCAGGAAGCAGGCCTGCCGGACGGCGTATTGAACCTTCTCACGGGCGACGGCCGCACCATCGGCATGGGCCTGGTGCAGCACCCCGGCGTCGACAAGATCGCCCTCACCGGATCCACGGAAACCGGAAAGGCGGTCATGAAGGCGGGCGCGGACACGCTGAAGAAGATCACCCTCGAACTCGGCGGGAAATCGCCGAACATCGTCCTCGACGACGCCGACCTCGAGGCGGCGGTCAAAGGCGCCTACAACGGCATCTTCTACGGCAAGGGGGAGGTCTGCGCGGCCGGGTCGCGCGTGTTCGTCTCCGGAAAGATCCGCGACGCCTTCCTGGAGAAATTGGTCGAACGCACGAAGAAGCTGCAGCCCGCGGACCCCCTCGACCCGAAGACGCGCCTCGGCGCCGTCGTTTCCGAAGAACAGGTCGCGAAGGTCCTCGAATACGTCGAAATCGGCAAGCAGGAAGGCGCCCAGCTCGCCTGCGGCGGCGCGCGCGCGCAGGTCGGCACCGGACGCGGCTGCTTCGTGCAACCCACGATTTTCCACCAGGTCAAGAACCCGATGCGCCTGGCGCAGGAAGAGATCTTCGGCCCGGTCCTGTCGGTGATCGAATTCTCCGACCTGGACCAACTGGTCCGCGAAGCCAACGGAACGCCGTTCGGGCTCGCCGCCGGGATCTGGACCCGCGACATCGCCAAGGCCCATACCCTCGCGCGCAAGATCCGCGCGGGAACGGTCTGGATCAACACCTACAACGTGTACGACCCGGCCGCTCCGTTCGGCGGCTTCAAGTCGAGCGGCTTCGGCCGCGACCTCGGCATGCACGCGCTGGAACATTACACGCAAGTCAAGGATGTGTGGGTGAACCTGGCCTAGGCGCAGGACGGGGAATACGAGAGGTGAACCGATGGTCAGCACGATTTCCACATTCGACGACTGGGTCGACCTCTTCAAGGAATGGCGCAAGGCCATTGGAGTCGACATCCCCGAAATCACCGAGTTCCACCACGAGGCGAAGTACACCGAACTGAAGAACCCCGAGATCGAGTTCGGGTTCTACAAGGGACAGCGCAAGTGGCGCAAGATCGTCGAGATCCCCGACCAGCGCATTCGTGACGCCCTGCTCAACCTCATCGTCTACCAGGGCGACACCGAATTCGCGTCCGTCGAGCAGCAGCGCTACCTCCTGGAAACCGCGCCTTCCCACGAGGACCTCAAGTCGATCGCGCGGGTCATGTGCGAGGAAATGCGGCATGGGTGGCAGATGTGCCACCTCCTCATCAACCACTTCGGCCACTCCGGACGCCTCGAGGCCCGCAAGCAACTCGAACGGCGCGCCTTCGAGAACAAGCGCCTCCTGTCGGCGTTCAACGACCCCGTTCGGCACTGGCTCGATCTCTACGCCTACCAGGATTTCGTCGACCGCGACGGCAAGTTCCAGCTCGTCATGCTCTCCTATTCCAGTTTCGCGCCCCTCGCGAGCTCCATGTTCCCGATGCTCAAGGAAGAGGCGTACCACCTGTCGACGGGACACGAGGGCATCAAGCGCGTCATCGCGGCCGGGAAGATCCCGCTCAAGATCGTCCAGAAGTACATCAACAAGTGGGTGTCCGCTTCCTACGACCTGTTCGGCATCGACCACTCCAGTTCCGCCCACTGGTTCTATGAGTGGGGCCTGAAGGGCCGATTCGACGAACCCACCGCGGGAGACGTCGACCGCGATCACATCAACGAGCACAACCGGATCCTGTACCGGAAGGAAATCGACACCCTGGTCAACCAATTCAACCGCTTCATCCCGAAGGACGCAGATCCCTTCTACGTCCCGGACGTGAAGTTCTATCGGCGCATCGGCGCCTATGCGAACCAGTGCTTCAGCGTGACCGGAGAACCTCTGTCGGACTCCGCCTACGAGAAGCACGTTGCCGACGTCCTGCCCTGCGAGGCCGACGAGGTCGTGCTCGACAAGATCTTCAAGGACGGGCACGACTGGGTCGCGCCGAAGGGAACGAAGCTGGAAGCGCAATGACCGCGCCGCTCCTGACGGTGGAACGTTCGGGGGCCGTCGTCCGGCTGACGTTGGACCGGCCCCCGCTCAACGTCCTGAACATCCCCCTCATGGACGCGGTCCACGCCGCGCTCGTCGCTCTGCCGCCCCCCCCGGAGGTGCGCTTCCTCGTGTTCGCCGGGGCGGGCGCGAAAGGGTTTTCCGCCGGAGCCGATGTCGCCGACCATGTCCCCGAGCGTGTCGCTACCATGCTGCAGTCGTTCCACCGGATCTTCCGGCTCCTCTGGTCCGCCGACTGGATTTCCATCGCCGCCGTGCACGGGCACTGCCTCGGCGGCGGCATGGAACTCGCCGTGTTCTGCGACTTCCTCCTCGCGTCGCCCGACGCGCGCTTCGGGCAGCCGGAAGTCCGCCTCGCGTGCTTCCCCCCCGTGGCCGCCGTCGTCCTGCCCTCGCGGATCGGACTGACCCGCGCCCTGGATCTGCTCCTCACCGGGCGAACGATCCCGGCCGAGGTGGCGCATCAGTGGGGGCTCGTGTCGCGACTGTCGACCCAACGCCCGCTGGCCGCGGAGGTGGCGGCCCTGCTCGAGGAACTGTCGCCCTTGAGCCCGGCGGCCCTGTCGATCACCCGCCGTGCGGCCCTGGCGGGCCTGGATTTCGAGGCCGCCCTCCGAGCGGCGGAATCCCTTTACCTGGACCGCTTGATGACAACCGACGATGCCGCGGAAGGAATCCGGTCGTTCCTCGAGAAACGCGGGCCCGCGTAAAGCGGGCGGAGATAGACGCAACCCCGCGAAACGCACCCCCGCCCGCGGGCCGCCGCCCAAAACCCGG
>CAZWCX010000077.1:24196-34987 GCA_964632945.1 uncultured Planctomycetia bacterium
CTGATCGACGAACCGCGTCGAACCGCACCGCGGCGCGCGGTCCGGCGACGAAAACCGGTCCCCGGGAACGGCGAACACCCAGGAGAAGGCGCTGATGCACCCGCAGGAAGATCCGATCGAAATCTCACCCCAGGCGTTGGTCGAACGGGTACGCGCCGGCGAGCCCATTCTCCTCGTGGACGTGCGCGAACCGTGGGAGTACGATGTCTGCCGCATCGAGGGCGCCAATCTCGTGCCGTTGGGGGAGATTCCCAGCCGGGTCGAAGAGTTGCGCATCGCCGGCGCGGTCGTCTGCTACTGCCACCGGGGCGTACGCAGCCTGGAGGCCGCTTCCTGGCTGCGCTCCAAGGGCGTCGTGAAGGCAACCAGCCTGTCCGGAGGGATTGAACGCTGGTCCCTCGAGATCGACCGGTCGGTCCCTCGTTATTGAGGACCCGGAGGCAAGTCCCGCGCCGCACCCTCCGCCCGCCCGAGCACGACTTTCAATCGCTCCCCCCCGTTGGAGGAACCCGAAGTGACCGCCGAGCCGATCCTGCGGATCGAAGTCGACGACTCGATCGCCACCCTCACCGTCCATCGACCCGACGTGCGCAATGCGCTGAGCCGGGAGCTGGTGGATGAGATCCACGCGGCCTTGCGCGGCCTGGCCGAGCGCAAGGATGCGGGCGTCGTCATCCTGACGGGGTCGGGCGACAAGGCCTTCGTCTCGGGCGCGGACATCCGGGAAATGCGCGAGCGGACTCGCCGGGAAGCCCTGATGGCCATCAATCAGGAACTCTTCTCGGCCGTGGAGGAGTTTCCCAAGGTCATCATCGCGGCGGTCAACGGGTACGCGCTCGGCGGCGGCTGCGAACTCGCCCTCGCCTGCGATCTGCGCGTGGCCGCGGAGACCGCGAAGTTCGGCTTTCCGGAAACCGGTCTCGGGATCATGCCCGCCGCCGGCGGGACCCAGCGATTGCCGCGTCTGATCGGCTGGGGAAAGGCCAAGGAACTCATTCTCACCGGCGAGATCGTTGATGCACGCACGGCGGAACGCCTCGGCATGGTCAATCAGGTCGTCCCCGCCGCCGACCTGCCGTCCGCCGCCCGCGCCCTGGCCCGCAAGGTGCTCTCGCGCGGACCGCTCGCCACCCGACTGGCCAAGCTGTCTCTCAACATGGCGGCCCGCACCGGCCTGGATACCGGACTCCAGATCGAGCGATTGGCGCAGGCGGTCCTCTTCGAGACCCAGGACAAGGTGGAAGGGATGACCGCGTTCCTGGAAAAGCGGCCACCCCGGTTCCGCGGGGAGTAGGTCGATGCCCACCCTTCAGATCCTCACCCTTTACCTCCACCTCCTGTCCGCGGTCACGTGGATCGGGGGCACCATTTTCCTCACGGTCGTCGGCCCCCCCCTCCGGAAGCTCGACTTCGCACAATCGAATCTCTATCTCCGTACGATGAACCGGAGCTTCAAGGTCGCCTCGTGGCATGCGGTGATCCTGCTTCTGGTGACGGGAATCGGCAACCTGTGGTTTCAGCACGCCTTCGACGACTTCACCGCCTACGTGCAGGCCCGGCCGGCGATGCTGGTGAAACTCCTCGTGGTGACCCTCATGGTCATCGTGAAATACGTGCACGATTTCGTCACGGGACCGCGCGCGGCCGCCGCCGCCGAGGGACAGACGAATCCGTCCCAACCCTCGCCGGCCTGGAAGGCGACGATGTTCCTGGCCCGGCTCAATCTCGTGCTCGCCCTGTTGGTCCTTTACCTGGCCCTCCTCGTGCGGTGAATCTCCATGAATGATCTGTTCCTGCGCTCCTGCCGGCGTGAACCGGTGGAACGAACTCCCGTTTGGTTCATGCGCCAGGCCGGACGCAGCCTGCCGGAATACCGCAAGATCCGACGGAAGTACTCGCTGCTGGAAATCTGCCGCCGTCCCGATGTCTGCTGCGAAGTGACCCTGCAGCCGATCCGCCGCCTCGGCGTGGACGCGGCGATCTTCTTCTCGGACATCATGGTCCCGCTCGGTCCGATGGGCGTGCAGTTCGACATCGTCGAGAAGGTCGGGCCCGTGATCGGGAATCCGATTACGCGAACCTCGGATGTCCGCAAGCTGCGCATTCCCGAATGGCCCCACGCGCTCCCGGAGGTGTTCGAGTCGATCCGCTTGATCCGACAGGCCCTCGCGGGGCGGGCCCCGCTGATCGGATTCGCGGGCGCCCCGTTCACGCTGGCGGCCTATCTCATCGAGAACAAGCCCTCGCGCGATCTCGTGCGCACCCGGTCGTTCATGCTGCGCGAGCCGGCGACCTGGCACGCCCTCATGGACCGGCTCGCGACCGCACTGGAAGGATATCTGCTCGCTCAGGTCGAGGCCGGCGCCCAGGCGGTCCAGCTCTTCGACAGTTGGGCCGGCAGCCTCTCGGCGGCCGACTACGACCGATACGTCCTGCCCTATTCCCGCCGGATCCTGCGAGGACTGCGGAAGACCGGCGTCCCCCGAATCCACTTCGGTACCGGGACGGCGATGCTCCTCGAACGCCTCGCCGCCGCCGGAGCCGATGTGGTGGGTGTGGACTGGCGCGTCCCGCTCGACGAGGCGCGACGCCGGCTCGGCCGCAAGGTCGCGGTCCAGGGTAACCTGGACCCGGTTTG
The DNA here is from genome assembly GCA_964632945.1 of uncultured Planctomycetia bacterium. Taxonomy (GTDB): domain Bacteria; phylum Planctomycetota; class MHYJ01; order WSZJ01; family CAZWCX01; genus CAZWCX01. Next base: position 26,835 of record CAZWCX010000077.1, read on the forward strand.
CCTGCTCGGACCCTGGGAAGGCGTCGAGTCCCGCGCGCTCGACGTCCTCCGGCGAGCCGGGAATCACCCCGGCCACGTCTTCAATCTCGGGCACGGAGTGCTGCCGGAAACCCCGGTGGGCCACCTGCAGCGACTCGTGGAGTTGGTCCATGCCGGAGTCGGCCCCCGGCGCTCCAGGGCTTCCGCGCGCCGGGCTCCCCGGCCGGCGGTCCGGGCACGGAAGCGCACGGGCAAGTCCTAGCCGCGATCGGACTCTGCCCTCAGGCCCCCGGCGCGGGCGGCGGCGCCGGCTTCTGGGCGGGCGGCGGGAGCGCGCGCGCCGGGCAGTCCGATTGGAACCCCGCCCCCTTGTGCGCGCCGTCGCAGAACGGCTTGTTCTGCGAGTGCCCGCACCGGCACAGCGAAACCGCCTCGCGCCCCGCAAGGTCGAACGGGTTGCCCGCCGCGTCCTTGATCACGATCCCCTTGCCCTGCAGGCGCAAGGGACCGTTCGACAGGATGGTGATTTCCATGTCGGCCATGTCGCCCTCCCTTCGTCCACGTGGGTGCTGATTGCGCCGGGTTTCAGTATACCCCTCCCGCGGTCGATCGGATATGATTCCGAGTCCGACGCGAGCGGCCCCGCCGCCGGCAGAAAGCGAGCCCTCCGATGAACGTCGAAATCGTACGCCTCGACGCCGCCCGGCGCGCCGATTTCCACCGGGTTCACTCCGAAGAACATGGCTGCGGGTGGTGCTGCTGCATCGCCTGGTGGGTGCCCACCTGGGACGGTTGGGACCAACGCACCGGCGCGGAGAACCGCGCACTCCGAGAGGACCTGTTCGACCGCGGGGAGTACGACGGCTACCTGCTCTACGTCGACGGGGCGCCGGCCGGATGGTGTCAGGCCGGACCCCGCGACCGCCTCACCAAGCTCGTCCGCCAGTATCGGCTCCCGCCCGACCCCGGGGCCTGGGCCGTCACCTGCTTCCAGGTCCTTCCGCCCTTCCGGCGTCGAGGGCTGGCCGCACGGCTCCTCGCCGGTGTCCTCGAGGATCTGCGCGCCCGCGGCGTGGCTCGCGTCGAGGCCTTCCCCAAACGAACCCCGATGAACGATCCCCTCGATCTCTGGACCGGACCCGAGGCGATGTTCCTCGCCACCGGATTCAAGCCCATTCGGGAAGAGGATCGCGGCCCCGTGCTGTCCCTCGATCTCTGACCGCTCCCCTGCCGCGCGCGAGACGGTGGCCGACCGTGCCGCGCTCACACGCCTTCAGGAGTTGACGCCGGCGGGCCGGCGGCAACCGCCCGCGCGGTGGGACCCTCACCCCGCGCAGGGAGATCGGGGGCCTCCCGATCCTCCTCCGTGCGCGGGGAATTCCCCGGGCGCATGAGGCCGATGGAGGTGAACACGCGGCCGCCCCCCCGCAGGCTCGCGAGGGGCGATCCCGCGCCGCGGGCGGCTCAATCTCGCCAATCCGCGAGGAACACGTTCAGCTCGTGCTTCTCCTTCGCGTTCCGGTCTGAAATGAAGACCAGTCGCTTCCCATCGGGCGAAAAGCAGGGGAATCCGTCGAAGCCGGTGTGGTGGCTGACGCGTTCGTTCCCCTTGCCGTCCACGCCGATGAGATAGAGGGAGTAGTGCCCCGGATGGGTCGCCTCCTGATTCGACGAATAGAGAACACGTTTCCCGTCCGGATGGAAGAACGGAGCGAAGTTGATCTTCCCGTTGGCGGTGACGGCGCGTTCCTCGGACCCGTCCGGCCGGGCGACGTACACTTCCAGTTCCATTCCTTTGGGACGCAACACCCGCTCCTCGAGCATGTCCGCGAGTTCCGCCGCCCTGCCCTCCTCGCTCGGATAATAAGCCCGGTAGACGATCCACTCCCCGTCGGGCGAGAAGAAGGGTCCGCCGATGTAGCCCCAGCGATGATCGACCCTCCGCAGGTCGGTCCCGTCGGTGTTCATCGTGTACATCCACATCCCCTTCTCCCGGTGGGAGGTGAAGATGATCCGTTTCCCGTCGGGGCTGACCGTGGCTTCCGCGTCGTACCCGTCCTGCTCCGTCAGGGGGCGGACTACGCCGGTCTTCGGATCCGAAACGAAGATGTCGTAGGTGCGGTAGAGCGGCCACACGTACCCTCTGGAGCGATCGGGTGGAGCGGGCGGATCGTCGCCGTGATGATGCGTCGACGAGAAGACGAACCGTCCGTCGGGGAGGAAATAGGCGCACGTCGTGCGGCCCTTCCCGGAGGTGAGCCGCTCGATTTTCCCGCTCTCCAGGTCCATCGAGTAGATCTGATCCGCGCGATCCCCCTCGCGGGTCGATTGGAAGATCAGCCGCTTTCCGTCGGGCGAGAAATACGCCTCGGCATTGACCCCGCCGGCGGTGAGTTGCCGCAAGGAGGCGAAGTGCCGCTCCTCCGGCAACGGCTTGATCTCATCCGCGCCGGCGATCCGGGCGGCCACGACCAGCAATCCCGCGACCCACGGCACCAGGCTCCGTCCGCTCATGTCGATCCCTTCGTCACAATCACTTCTTGAACGAAAACATGATTTCCTTCTGCTCTTTGGCTCCGAGGGTCACCTTCTCGGTCTTGCCCTGGGCGAATTCCTCATGCCAAGCGCTGATTTCGTAGTCGCCCGGAGGCAATCCGGAGATCCTGAACGACCCGTCGTCGCCGGTGACCGCATGGTACGGATGCGGCAGGACGACCAGGAACGAATTCATCCAGGGATGGGTGTCGCACTTGATCCGGACCGGAATCTCCGCGATTCCGAAGGAGCGGTCATCCGTCTGTCCGGCGATCTGGCCGAAGTTGAACTCGTCATTCTTGCGGGCGAGTCCGTGAATGTTGTGGGTTACCGTATCGCCGTTGCGGAAGCGCACTTTCTGTCCGACCTGGGCCACGAGGACATGCGGAAGATAGAGACAGTCCCGCTGGTCCAGCACCACGGGTTCGGCGGGCGGCGGGAACGACCGTCCTTCCAATCCCTTGGAGACGTAGACGACGACATTGCGCAGGGTCCCGTCGGCGTTGACGATGAGGTCCTCCGAGAGGGCGCCATCGCCGTGGGCCTGGTCACAGACCGGTTCCGCCGACATGCGAACCTTCTTTCGTTCCGGCGGCGTTCCGTCGAACACGACCTTGCCGGAGACGGTCGCGGCGGTGGCGGGATCGGTCGGCGCGGTCGTCGCTCCTCGGGGGGCGCCGGCCGTGCCCTCGGAGACGGCAGGCGTCTTGGCATCGCCCGCGGCCGGCGTCGATCCGGACCCGGCCGGCGGGGCCTTCTCGCATCCCAGGACCAGGGTCAGGACCAGGACCGCCCCGGCGGCAAATGTCGTCTGCTGGGTCGTCATGAAACGTTCCTCCCACTGGCGTCTTCCGTCCATGATCGGTCCGCCGGCGACCCCTGTCAACCGCCGGTCCGCCCGCTTCCCGCGCGCGTCGACGGACGCCCCTTCGGACGCAGACCGGGCCCATCCCGTGGCCTCGAACCGGCCGGATCGGGGCGCCAAGCCGCAGGACGGCCCCACGGCCGGCGCAGACGCCACAACCCCGTTGGTCTCCGGGCCCGGTGAATCCGAAATTCGGGTCCTTCTTTCTATCCGATTCCCCCGTTCGCGTCCATTCCTCCTCGCGCCCTACGATTGACAGTTTTCCACGCCCTGTGTTACAAGGGCGGGAGATCTCCATTTTTCTTTTTCTGGCGAGGTTCCGCTCGATGCACGACGCTCCCCGCTCGCGATTCTCCCGGGTGACCCCGGCGCACCTGGAGCGACTCCGGGCCCTGGTGGGCGCGGAGCATGTCTTCGCCGATCGCGAGGCGATGGAGATCTACTCGCACGACGAGACCGAGGATCTCCAGTTCTGGCCCGAGGTGGTCGTGCGTCCCGCGAACGTGGCGGAAGTCGCGGCCGTGCTGAAGCTCTGCCACGACGATCGTCTCCCGGTGACCCCCCGCGGCGCCGGGACCGGCCTCTCGGGCGGCGCCCTGGCCGTGCACGGGGGCGTCATGCTCTCGATCGGACGGCTCAACCGCATCCTCGAAATCGACGAAGAAAACCTGATGGCCACCGTGGAACCCGGCGTCATCACGCAAGTGCTCCAGGAGACGGTGGAGAAGCGCGGACTCTATTACCCGCCCGATCCTTCCAGCCGCGGGAGCTGCTTCATCGGCGGAAACGTCGCGCACAACGCCGGCGGGCCACGGGCCCTCAAGTACGGGGTGACCAAGGACTTCGTCTACGGGCTGGAGGCGGTCCTGCCCACGGGAGAGATCATCCGCACCGGCGGGAAGCTCTACAAGAACGTCACCGGATACAACCTGACCCAACTGATCACCGGCTCCGAGGGCACCCTGGCGGTGGTCACGAAGATCATCCTCAAGCTCGTCCCCCTGCCCCGATTCAAGCGCACGCTCCTGGCCCCCTTTCCGGACGTCCGATCGGCGGTCCGCAGCGTGGTGCGCATCCTCCACGAGAAGATCACGCCCGCCGCCGTCGAATTCATGGAACAGGATGCGGTGCGGGCGGCGGAGCGGAAGCGCGGGCTCACCTTCCCGTGCAGCGAGCATCCCGCGCTGCTCCTGATCGAGGTCGACGGGATGGAGGAGGCCGTCCTCGACGAGCAGGCCGGCCGCATTGCCGAAGTCTGCATGGCCGAGGGGGCGCCGGACCTGTTTCCCGCGGAGACCCCGGACAAGCAGAAGTTCCTCTGGGACATGCGCCGCAGCATCGGCGAGGCGGTCAAGTCCATCTCCACCTACAAGGAAGAAGACACCGTGGTGCCGCGGAGCCGCCTGCCCGAATTGATGGAAGCGATCCAGGCCGTCGAGTCGAAGTGGGGCATCGACGCGATCTGCTACGGGCACGCCGGCGACGGCAACATCCACGTCAACATCCTCAAGCGCGACATGAGCGATGAGCGCTGGAACCGCGTACTCCCGGACGCCATCCGGGACCTGTTCACGCGCGTCGTCGCGCTCGGCGGGTCGATTTCCGGGGAGCACGGGGTCGGGTATGTGCAGAAGGAATACCTTCCGATCGCGCTGGGTCCGGTCGAACGGGGGCTGATGCGCCGCATCAAGGCGGAGTTCGACCCGCACGGAATCCTGAATCCCGGAAAGCTGTTCCCGGAGGCGCCCGCGGATGCCGCCCCGACGAACCCGGCGGCGCCGACAGGCGCGCCCCGCGCCTCCGATTGACCGCCGGGATCTCCCCCCCTATAATCCGTCCGTGCCCACGGAGGTGACGAATGGTACCGGATCCTTCCCTGGCCTGGCTGGCCGGCACCCCCCTGGCCGATCTCGCCGATCGGGTCATGCGCGGCGAGCGGCTCGGCCCGGAGGACGGGGTTCGACTTTATCGCGCCGGGAATCCCACGGCGGTGGCGGCCCTGGCCGATTGGGCCAAGCGCAAACGCCACGGCGACAAGGTCTACTATGTGCTCAACCAGCACATCAACTACTCGAACATCTGCAAGGAAGTCTGCCACTTCTGCGCCTTCGGCAAGCGCCGAGGCGAGGACGGCGCGTGGGAATTCTCCCACGAGGAGATTTTCCGCAAGGCCGAGCGGATGACCCGCTCCGGGGCCGTCGAACTGCACATCGTGGGCGGGGTGCACCCCGACCTGCCCTTCTCGTACTACACCGGGATGCTGCAGGGCTTGAAGTCGCGCCACCCCCACGTCGCCCTGAAGGCGTTCACCGCGGTGGAGATCGAGTTCCTGGTCGAACTCTCGGGATTGGGGCTCGAGGGGACGCTGCGTGCTCTGAAAGGCGCCGGCCTGGATGCCGTCCCCGGAGGCGGCGCCGAGATCTTCGCCGAGGACGTGCGCGAGAAGATCTGTCCGACCAAGGCCTCGTCGGAGCGCTGGCTCGAGATCCACCGCGCCGCGCACCGGCTGGGCATTCCCTCCAATTGCACGATGCTCTACGGGCACATCGAGACGATCGAGGACCGGGTCGATCATCTCCTGCGCCTGCGCGCGCTGCAGGACGAGACGGCGGGATTCATGGCCTACATCCCGCTCGCCTTCCATCCGGAAAACACCGGCATGGCGCACCTGCCGGCCCCCCGGCGGGAAGACCACCTGCTGGAACTCGCGATCGGCCGCCTGCTGTTCGACAACGTCCCGCACATCAAGGTCTACTGGATCATGGCCGGGCTCGACACCGCGCGCCAGGGACTGCACTGGGGCGCGGACGATATCGACGGGACCGTCGTCGAGGAACACATCTACCACATGGCCGGGGCGACGACGCCGGAAGAGATGCAGGAATCGGAACTTCGCCGGATCGTCGAGGCGGAGGGATTTCGCGCCGTCCGACGCGACTGCGTCTACCGGGAGGCGGCCGTCGCGGCGACGACGGACCCTGCATGACGTGGGTGCGGGTCGCCTCCTCCGACCGGATCCCGGAAGGCCGAGGAATCGTCGCGAATCTGGGGCCGATCTCCGTGGCCGTGTTCCGACACCAGGGCAGGCTCTTCGCCCTCGACAACGACTGCCCCCATCAGCACGGCCCCCTCGGCATGGGCTGGATCGAAGGCGACTGCGTCGTCTGTCCCCTGCACCACTGGAAGTTCCACGTCGAGACCGGACGGATGCCGCTCCTCCAGAACGTCGGCGTGCGCACGCATGCCGTGGAAGAGCGGCCCGACGGCGTCTATGTCGATCTGCCCGCCGACGTCGCTCCGCCGGAGGTCCGGGACGCCGGGCGCTAGTCCGGCTTCGCCGATTCGGCCTCGCGGCGCTCCCGCGCCTCCTCCACCGCCTGTTCGACCCGCCGCATGAGGCCATCGTTCTCGCGGAGGACCCGCAGCTGACCGGGAATCGCCCACAGGTTGGCCAGGACCGAGATCGCCACGAATACGGTGTGCCAACCGGGCGCGACTGTGCCCGCCTTGACCCCTCCGCCCAGGAGCCCGGCGGCGATGAGCAGCATGGGCGCGAAGGTCGCCATGGGAAAGCCCCGGGCCTTGATGCGCCGCATCTCGGCCAGGAAGCCCGGGTCGAGCCCGTGCTCGAGCACGGCCGTCTTCTGGCTCTTGCCGAGTCCCATCAGCCAGGTCATGTACATGGTGTGCACGAACGCGACGTAGATCGTCACCCCCATGCCGGTGAGGAGATGTTCCCCGACGGCGGCCGGCGACCCGCCGATGTTCCAGCCCTGGAAAACGGTAAACAGGAGCGCAGCGGCTCCCAGTGCGGAGAGGAGGGCGTGGACGAGGACCATGGGCGTCTCGAACCTCTATCCGGGAGAGGCGAGCCCGTCCGCGCGCCGGACGGTCCGCGTCGGGGTCGTCGGACGTTGCGCCGGCGACGCACCCCAGAGACCGTCCAGCGGACAGCCGTCGCAACTCGGACGCGCGCGACAGTGTTCCTTCGCCAGCTTCACCAGCAGGCCGTGGTACTCGTTGTACATCGCCGCGTCCGCGGGCAACCGGTCTTGGAAGAGCGCGCGCAGGTCGCCGTAGCGGATCTCTCCATCCACCCAGCCATGCCGGGAGAAGATTCGTCGCGTGTAGGCGTCGACGACGAACGATGGCTGGTCGAGGGCGTACAGGAGGATCGAATCCGCGGTCTCCGGACCGATGCCGTTGACTTCGAGCAGGGAGTCGCGCACCTCCGCCCACGGCCGCCCGCGCAGTCGGGACAGGTCGCCCGCGCACTCGCGCCCCATCCATTCGAGGAAGTTTCGCAGGCGCCGGGCCTTGACGCGAAAGTAGCCGGCCGGCCGGATCAATCGCTCCAACTCCTCCTGCGGGGTCTCCGCCAGCGCAGACCACGTGAGTCGGCCGGCGCGCGAGAGGTTCCCGATCGCCTTCTCCACGTTGCTCCAGGCGGTGTTCTGCGTCAGGATGGCGCCGACCGCGACCTCGAAGTCGGTTTCCCCCGGCCACCAGTCCTGTGGACCGTAGGTGGAGTGGAGCCTGCGGTAGATGCGTCGGAGCAGCGCGAGGCCGACCGATTGCGGGGACATGGCGGGTCCTTCCGATCCGGCGCCCCCCCTTGGGCCGCACGCTCGCCCCCGGAGCGGCGAACCTGGTGGGGCTTCAACCTTGATTTCCCAGGTTGGTCCGGTCGCTTTTCGCGCCGGGCTTCGTTGCTCGTCGTCGGCGATGCACTGGGGCATCGCCTCCTCCGCGCGCCTCGCCGGGCGCGAAAATC
>CAZWCX010000078.1:0-34616 GCA_964632945.1 uncultured Planctomycetia bacterium
CGGATTTTTCACGAAGCCGCTGGCGCGGCTTCATGAATAATCCGGGCTAGGGGATGGCGGCGGACGCAGGCGCCCCGGTGCCGGCCGCATGCAGCGTGTGCCGTACCTCCGCTTCCGTCCAGGTCCAGGCCTCCGCGCCCGTGAAATCGCCCGTGGTGGCGAGCACGGTGCCGGACACCCGGGAGCAGGAGCGGCGAAGCGGACAGGGGTGACAGGTCGGGAAGTCTCGCGGCTCGAGTCCCCGGATCCGCCGGAATTGCGGGGAGTTCCTCCAGATGTCCGCGAACCGATTCCGACGCACGTCGCCGCTGGCCAACGGCGCGGCGATGCAGGGATAGACGGCGCCGGTGGAGGTGATGGCGCAGTTCGACAGCGCGCAGGCGCAGCGAAACGAGGGCTCCCCGGAAATCGGTCCCGTGACCAGGTGCGACAGCGGCCCGCGGTAGAGACGCTCGAGGGTGGCGCGATCGACGCGCCCCGCCAGCGGATCGGCGTCGCCGTCGTAACGCCTCGTGATGTGGGGATCGAACGCGTAGGGGACTCCCAGGGCCTCGGCCTGGGCGATCATGGCTTCGCATTCATGGGCATTGGTGCGGAGCAGGCTGTAGTTCAGTTTCACGGCCAGGCCCGCCTCCCGGGCGCGCCGAACCCCCGCGAGGGTCCGCTCGAGCGACCCCGTCACGCCCGTGAACGCGTCGTGCGTCTCCGGGCTGCCTCCGTACGCGCTGACATCGAGGTTGTGCGCCCCGGCGCCCGCGAGTCGCTCCGCCGCCTCCCGGTCCAGCAGCGTCCCGTTGGTCTTCACGGTGACGACGCAGTGGTTCCGGCGCGCGTGCGCGACGAACTCCGCGAGCCGGGGATGCAGCAGTGATTCGCCGCCCGTGAACGTGACGAACAGCGTGCCCGCGGCGCGGACCTGGTCGAGCAGATCGTGAATCTCCTCCGGAGTCAGCTCCGCTCCGCCGGACGGCGGGACGGTGCTGCGGTCGAAGTTGTAGCAGTGCGCGCAGCGGATGTTGCAGCGGAGCGTGACTTCGAACGTGACGCTCAGCGGGATCAGCATGCGCTCCGCGGTCGCGACCATGTCCGCGAGGAGCGGATTGCCGCCGGAGTCGGCGTGCGGCTCGTACTTCATCCCCGGGATTGTACCCGCGCCGACGTCGAGAAACCAGAGGCAATCGGGGGCCCGGCGCGCCCCGATCCCCCCTGGGCCAAGGCTTGAAAATGACCTTTTTCGTGACCCTGCCCGGCCCCTTTTGCTATGGTGACCCTCGGTCGGCGCTTCGGAGCCAAACGTGAGCGTAAGAACGCCAAGCCATTCCATCCGGTCGGTGCGCATCGCACGCGTACTTGCCGTCGATGATGATCCCGCCGCCCTCGACCTCATCCAGCAGTGCCTCGCCCCCGAGGGCTATGACATGTACTTCGCCAAAACCGGCGAGCAGGCGATGGCGCAATTGGACCGGGACCCGCCCCAGGTGGTGGTCTGCGACCTGCAGATGCCTGGATTGGGCGGCCCGGATCTGATCCGCCGGATCCGCACCCACCCGGCGGGCGCCCTCATCACCATTATCGTGATGAGCGAGACCCGCGACCTCGACGCGGTGATTCATGCCCTCACCGCGGGCGCGAACGAAACCGTCATCAAGCCGTTCGACAGCTTCGAACTACGCATGCGCGTGCACAGCGCGCTGGCCCAGAAGCGGTTGATCGACGATCTCGCCGATGCCGAGACGATTCTGGAGTCGCTTGCCCGCGCGGTGGAAAGCCGGGACGTCCACCTCGGCAATCACGTGGAACGGCTGCAGCTTTACGCGCTGCATTACGGAAAGCACCTGAAGCTCAACGGCGAGGACCTGCGGGCGCTTTGCCGCGGGGCCACGCTGCATGACCTCGGCAAGATCGCAATCCCGGACAGCATCCTGCTCGCGCCGCGCAAGCTGACGCAGGAGGAGTGGGTGATCATGCGATCGCACCCGGTCCGCGGCGAGGAGCTTTGCCGGCCGATGCGGACGATGGCCACCACGCTGCCGATCATCCGCAGCCACCATGAACGGTGGGACGGGTCCGGCTACCCCGACGCCCTCAAGGCGGAGGCGATCCCGAAGCTGGCCCGGTACTTCCAGATCCTGGACGTCTTCGATGCGCTGACCAACAAGCGCCCCTACCGCCCATCCCTCGCCTGGAACGAGGCGATCGACCAGCTGAAGGTCGAGGAAGCGAAGGGCTGGTACCAGCTCGGATTGGTGGACGCGTGGAAGGCCACGCTGGAAGCCAACCCCTACCTCCTTCGCATCCTCGAGACGCGCGCCTCCTAGGCCGCACCCCGCCCGCGGAGCCCCGCCATGATGCGCATCGGCGTCCTGACCGGCGGCGGCGACTGCCCCGGCCTGAACGCGGCCCTCCGCGCGGTCGTGAAACGCGCGACGCGGGACCAACATGCGGTCCTGGGGATCCGCAACGGCTGGAAGGGGCTGGTCGACGCGGAAATCGAGCCGCTGACCGAAGCATCCGTGATCGGCATTCTTCCCAAGGGCGGCACGATCCTGGGAACGTCGCGGACGAATCCGATGAAGCGGGAGGAGAGCGCGCAGCGACTGTTCGCCAACTTCCGCAAGGCCGGACTCGACGCGCTCATCGCCATCGGCGGCGAGGACACCCTGGGCGTGGCGCGCGACCTGCACCAGCGCGGTCTGCCGATCGTGGGCGTGCCCAAGACCATCGACAATGACCTCGCGGGAACCGACGTCACGTTCGGATTCGACACCGCCGTGTCGGTCGCCACGGAGGCGATCGACCGGCTGCATACGACGGCCGAGGCGCACCGGCGGGTGATGGTGGTGGAAGTCATGGGGCGGAAGACCGGCTGGATCGCGGTGGCCGCCGGAATCGCCGGGGGCGCAGACTGCATCCTCATTCCCGAGCATCCGTTCTCGATGGATGAGATCGGCGGGTACATCCGGCGTCGCCACGAGCGCGGCAAGCACTTCAGCATCGTCGTCGTCGCGGAGGGCGCCGCCCCGTCCGACTTTCAGCCGGCCGTGCGGGATGCCGCCCAGGTGGACGAATTCGGGCACGCGCGGCTCGGCGGCATCGGAACTCTCGTCGGGGGGGAGATTGAAAGGAGGCTGGCCGTCGAGACCCGGGTCACGATCCTCGGTCACATCCAACGCGGCGGCACGCCCACGGCATTCGACCGCATCCTCGCCACCCGGTTCGGCATCGCCGCGGTGGAACTCGTGGAAAAGGGCGAGTTCGGGCGCATGGCCGCGATCCGCGGCAGCGAGATGACGACCGTCCCCCTGGAGGAGGCGACCCGGGAACTCCGCCGCGTCGACCCACGCCTCTTCGCCGTCGCGGAGACCTTCTTCGGCTAGCCCGACTCCCCCCGGACCTACTCCTCGCCCAGCACCTTCTTCCGCCGCAGCACATGGTGGTAGTGCTGGGCGAACCGGTGCGACTCGTCCCGCACCCGCTGCAGGAGGCGGAATCCGGCCGCGCGCCGGTCGATCTCCAGACGGCCCTCGACGCCCGCGCGGAACAGGTGGTCGCCGTCGTGCTTCGCCAGCGCGAGGACCAGCGGCGGCTCGATCGCCAGCCTCTGGAACTCCCCCATCACGGCATTCAGGTGCCCCAGTCCGCCGTCGAGCAGGAGGATGTCCGGGAACGCCTGTCCCTCCTCCGCCAGTCGGGTGAACCGCCGGCGCACCACTTCCTGCATCATCGCGTAGTCGTCGGTAACGGTCACGGTGCGAATCCGGAATCGACGGTATCCCGACTTGAACGCCTGCCCGTCGACGAAACAGACGAGCGACCCGACCGCCTCCTTTCCGGACAGGTTGCTGATGTCGATCCCCTCGATCGTCCGCGGCAGGGAGGACAGTCCGAGGAGCCCCTGCAGATTGGCGCTGGTCGCCAGCGGATCGAGCGGCGTCAGATCGCCCGAATAGATCTCGCCGAACTTCGCGCGCCGGTTGAGGCTCTCCACCGCGCGGATCTGGTCGCGGAACGACGCGGCTTCTTCGTATCGCCGGTCCGCTGCCGCCGCCTCCATTTTCTTCCTCAACGCCTTCACCAGTTCCGCCCGCTTGCCGCGCAGGAGCTTTTTCAGCGACTGAACATCCTGCGCGTACGTTTCCTTGGTGACCCGGGCGGCACATGGGGCCGTACACATGGCGATGGAGTGCAGCAGACAGGGACGGAAATGGCGTCGCTTGTCGTCCCCCTCGCGAATGTCGATCGTGCAGGTCCGGAACTTGAAGATGCTCTGCAGGATCTTGAGCGCGGACCGCAGATCGGCTGCGTTGGTGAACGGGCCGTAGTAGTGGAAGCGCGTGTCGTCGCGATCCCGCGTCACCTCGACGCGCGGGAAGTCCTCCCGCCTGGAGATGGCCAGCAGCGGAAAGCTCTTGTCGTCCTTGAGATTCACGTTGTACCGCGGCTGCACGTCCTTGATCAGCCGGGCCTCCATCAGCAACGCGTCCACCTCGGAAGGCGCTTCCAGCACTTCGACGTCCCGGACTTTCTCGACCATGGCCCGATTCTTGGCCGGCAAGTCGGCGGCGGGCTGAAAGTAGGAAGACACGCGACTGCGCAGGCTCTTGGCCTTGCCGATGTAAAGGACGATCCCCTTTTCGTCTTTCATGAAATAGACTCCGGGCGCATCGGGAAAGCCGGCGGCTTTCTTCCGCAATACCGCGAGGAGATCGTCGGCGTCCTGGCTCATCGGGGCATCTTACCACCCGGTGGCCGTGAGATCCCGTTCTGCGACACGCAACCCGGACCCGGACTCCCCCGCCCGGCCCTTGCCCGGGGGACGGTCGTTGCGGGGGCGCCGTCCGCCCGGTAGAATCGCACGCACGGAGGATGCCTGCGTGTCCGATTCCCCCCATCGTCGGCCTGCCGCGCCCGCGTCATCGACCGCCCCCGCCATTCCGCTGCGGCGTCCTCTGCTTCTTGCCGCCGTGGCCTTCCCGGCGGCAGCCCTGTGGTTGCGGCTGGAAGGGATCACCGGGCGCGGGTTCGAATACGACGAGATCTGGACCCTTTCCCAATATGTGGGAGCGGGCACGGTCGCGGACATTTTCACCCGCCTCGAGGTCCCGAACAACCATCCCCTGTACAGCCTGGCCGCCCGCCTGTCCTGCGCCATCGCGGGTCTGTCCGCGGTGGGTCTGCGTCTGCCCGCGTTGCTCGCCGGACTCGCCGTACCGGTCCTGATGTACGCCGTCGCCCGCCGCCTGCTGCGCGCGCCGGAGGCGGCCTGGATCGCCGCCGGGTGGGCCGCCTTCAGCGCCCCGCTGGTGTACTATTCGTCCACCGGTCGCGGATACTCCCTCCAGGCGGCGATCCTGCTCGCGTACGGCTGGGCCGCCTTGCGAACCGCGGAAAGCGGCCCCGTCTCCCGTCCAGCCCACGCGATCCTGGCGCTCGCGCCGGTGCTGGCGGTGATGACGCTGCCGACGAGCCTCGTGTGGGTGGGCTGGATCGGACTGGCGCATGCCCTCCATTGCCTCCACTCCGCAGGCGGCGGGAAAAGACCGGCCGGGGAGCCGGCGGAAGGAGATGCGCCGACGGCGTCCGTCTTCCGGCGGCCGGAGATCCTCGCGCACGCCATCGCCGTCGCGTCCTGCGCGGCCTGGTTGGCGCATGCCTATCCGGCGCTCCGACGGGCCCGCGAGGCGTTCGGGCAGGACCCCGGCGGGGTGGCGGACCTGGTCGGGAGATTTGCCGAGACCCTGGGCTACGCCGGTGCCTGGGTGCCGTTTGCCGCGGGAGTAGCCGCTCTCGCGTGGCCCGCGACCCGGCGGACCGCAGCCTGGTGCCTGGCCGGCGCACTCCTCCCCTTCCTGCTCGCGCCGTGGCTGCGGGCGGGACCGCCGCGCGTCTACCAACCCTCCCTCCTGTTCCTCCTGCTCGCCGGGACCGCCGGCGGCGTCGGCGCACTCCAGGCCCTGCGCGAACGCAGGATCCCCCGGTTCGTCGTCGGCGCAACCCTGACCCTTTTCGCCCTCGCTCCCCTCGTGGCCTTTCCCGCCGCGCTGCGCGCGCTGACCCCAACCGATTGGATGGCGGCCTACCCCGAGGTCGAAAGTTCCTTCGAGAACCGGGTGTGCCTGGTCTACCCCCCGGGCGGCGGCTTTCCGATCCTCTTCCATCACCCCGACTCCCCCGCCTCCGTGGTGCGACGACGCCCGCGGGAAGGGGGCGAACTGGCCCTCGTCGACGGGGGACGACGGATTCCGGGAATGCGCGCAGGCAGCGGTGACGAGTCATTCGTCGCGATTCCGGACGGGCTGGCCGCCATCGACGAACGGGTCGCCGGCCTTTCGGTCATTCGCTACGCGCTCCGCCGGCCGGATCGGGACCCTCTGGACGCGCCCGTGCTGGCGGCGCTCGGCCCGTTCCCGCCGGCGCGCGCAACCGAAATGCTCGACCGCTTGCGCGCGGTCGGCGGTCCGGATCGGTGGCTGGAAGTGAACGCCTTCCTGGCGTCCGGCGCGGGCAGCCCCGGTTCGGGAACGCCCGACGCGTTCCTCCTTTTCGTCAGCGAAGCCGGGGGCCTGGAGGCACGCTCCCTCCTGGAGGCGGAGCGGAAGGCCGGCGGAGCGCTCCGGTTCCTTCTCCTGGCCCCGCTGCGGAACCCGGATTAGGTCCCGGCGTCGCGCTCGCGATCGATCGCCCGTGATGCCCTCCCGGAGAAAGAACTCCCGCGACCGCACGCGAGCCCTCCGACACCCCCCTTCGGCCACGAGATTCCGCGGATGTGGCCTGCCACCAACCGTGCTACCATGAACAAGGGACTCCGCCCGAGTCCGGCCCGCCTGGCTAGCGGTCGGCCCGCAGGCTCGCCCCCGGGAGGTTGCCATGAGAAATCTGACCGAGCCCTTGGTCCAGGACAGCCGCGCGATCCTGGACCGGCTCCCCGCCGTCGAGAGAGCGCTGGACGAAATGGACCTACCCACGATCCGCGCGACCATGCGTTTTCTGGCGCAGACCCTGTCGATCCACCGGCATGATGAAGACGACGTCCTTCTGCCCGTCCTGCTCAAGCACCTGGCGCACGGGTCGTCCCCCCGAAGTCCCGCGCCCGTCTCGCGACCGCACGAAGACCCGAGCTGGTCGCAGTTTCAGGGACGGATTCGCTCGGAGGCGGAGCGCCTCCACGAAGAGCACGGATGGCTGGCCGGCCTCGCCCTGAATCTCCAGCGGGCGGCGGAACCCGACTCGACCCTGCTGACGGAGCGCGAGATCCGCGCCGAGGGGCGCCGGCTCGTCCTCCATCTGCGCCGCCACCTGTCGGCCGAGCTCCAGATGATCTTTCCGGTGGCCGAACAACTGCTGACCGAGGGCGAGAAACGGGCCCTCAAGTCGCAGATCGGCGGCACGCGGCACCGCTCGTGAGCGGATCCTGCGCGGACCCGGCAAGCCACCGTCCGTTGACGGGCGCGCGCGGAAGGCATACCCTACAGGACGGTAGCCGAGTGGGATGAGGAGGAGATGGGTCATGCCGTCCGTGATTCGAACCGGCGTCGTCCTTGCGGGGCTCATGATTCTCGCCTGGTCTTGCGCGGGATGCAGTGCGCTCGACCGTCTGGCGAAACCGTCCGCCCGCATTACCGGAGCCAGACTCCAGGACCTGAGCGCCGTGTCCGCCAACCTCCTGTTCGACGTCGAAGTGCAAAACCCCTATTCGGTGCCGCTCCCGCTCGTCGACCTCGACTATCGGCTGGCGAGTTCCGGGGCCGCATTTCTGACCGGCCAGGCCCCCGTCTCCGGCACGGTTCCGGCGGGAGGCAGCCGAACCCTGCAGGTCCCCGCGCGCGTCCTCTTCACCGAACTCCTCCGCGCGGTTTCGAGCATTCGACCGGGAGCCGTGGTCCCCTATTCGGCGGACTTCGGTCTCTCGGTGAAGCCTCCGGCGGTCGAACGTCTGCGACTCGATCTGAACCAGAGCGGGGAGTTTCCCGTGCCCGCGGTGCCTGAAATCTCCCTCGAGAAAGTCGACTGGAAAGACCTCTCGCTGGACAAGGCCGGCGCCACCCTGCATGTCAAAGTGCGGAACACCAATCAGTTCCCGTTCGACCTCTCCCGTCTCGGGTACTCGCTGGCCTTGGGGAACACGCCCGTCGCGGACAGCGCGATCGAGCAGGCGCTGCCCTTCTCCCCTGGGGCGGCGCAGGTGGTGCAGGTTCCGATCACGCTGTCGCCGAAGAACCTGGGGATGGCGGTGTTCCAGATGCTGATGGGATCGGGGTCGGGGTACTCCCTCAAGGGGAATCTCGACCTGCAGACCCCGTTCGGCCCCGTGCGCATGCCGTATCAACAGGTCGGGAACACGCTCTTTACGCGCTGAACGCGCCCCCGCGGTCGCAACCGGCCCCCGGCTGCCCGCGGGGGCGGAACCGTCCCTGCCGGCGCGCGCGACGCGGCGCCCGACCCGCGCTCTGGCCGCGCCGGCGAGTTAGAGGACGACCCCGAGCGCGGCGGCCAGACCGGCGAGTACGGCCATGCCGATCCACAGGCGCGCGATTCCGGCCAGGACCGTCGCGCCGAGGGCCCAGCCGAGCTCCAGGTCATAGACCTTCATCAGGGCGAGCACGTAGAGCGCGTAGTTCCAGACTCCGAGCAGGAGGTCGGCCGTCCGGGCGGCATCCTGCCCCATGCCGAGATTGACGCCGATCACGACCACCTTCGCGAAATTCACGATTCCGCTCAGGTAGGCGAGCACGATGAGCATCGGCAGGAATCCGCCACCGCCGCCGATCATCCGCGCGCAGACGTTCAACGTCACGGCATCGAACAGGAGCACGGCGAGCGAGAACGCGACGAGGACGATCACTCCTGCCAGGACGAACGGGGCCCGCCGGGCCGCGGCTTGCGCCGCGTCCGCCAGGCGCTCCGGCACCACGACGTAGTGGCGGAACTGTATGTCCGGCAGATCTCCGGCCTGGATCAGCGTCAGGTCGCAGGCATACCGTCCCGGGGGCCCGATCTCCACCCGCGCCACGAACTCCCCGGGCGCCGTCATTTCGAGCTGCCCCTCGAATCCGAAGTGACCCTCGTCGTCCTCGTGCCCCGTGTCCCGGTAGATCAGCCCTTCGAACCCCTTGGTGTACGGCTCCCCGGACCCGGTCACGCGCACGGTGTACCGGAACTCGGCCGATCGATCGCGCGCCGGCGGTGCGGGGAGGGTGCGGAAGTCGAGCTCCAACCGGCCCAGCGAGTGCCCCTTCACCGCGCGTTCGAAGGTCGGAACTTCGCCGACCCCGAGCACGCCCATGGCCGTGTCCCCGACCGCCGGGCCGTGATCCGCTTTCCGGGTCGCGCCCGCCGGCGTAAAGCCGAATCCCCCCAGAACGCCGACCACGACCAGGCTCGCCAGGTAGCAGGCGCCCATCTTGACCAGCATGTCGGGGCGGCCCAGATAAACCAGGATTCGGTCCATGGTCGCCAGCGGCCGGATCACGGTCCAGAGCAGGAGCGTGGCGAACCCGATCTCCTCCGGCTCAGGGTCCTCGGGCTCGGAACGCAGGATGCGACCCGCTCCCCGCCGGGGGGTCGCGCCGGCCGGCGTTCCCCCCGCCTCCCCGGCCGGACCGGCCAGGGGGAGTCCGGTGCGCAGATCGATCGCGCACTTCGCGCAGGCGGATTCGGTGCCCGGGTAGATCTGCTGACAGAGCGGACAGCGAAGGCGTTCCGTCTCGGGTCGCTCTTCGAGTTCGAGCACGATTCCGTCTCCGGGGGAGCGGACGGGAATGGTGACGGGAGCGCCGCACTTGGGGCATCGGGTCGAACGTCCCGCGAATTCCTCACGGGCGTGAAGGACCTTCCCGCATTCGCACCGCACGTCGATGGCCATGGCGTCCTCCGTCAGGGGATGTCGGGGGGAGCCGCCCCCGGGCGCGCACCTCGCCTCGACGACGGATACGATCCGCAGGATCCGACCGGCCGGCATCGGGTTCCGGGAACGTCCCCCCGGGGCGCAGGCGACCGTCCGGCCGCGGCCCCCGATCCGGCGTCCCCGCCGACCCCTAATTCCGCATTCCCGGGCGCCGTTGTCAAAAATTTCCGGGTCCCGCCGGAGTTCTCGAAGGGCGAAGCGCGGGTCCGGGCTTCCGCGGCCGAACCGGGAGGACCGACGTCGCCGTCCGCCTTCCCGACCCGGCGGTCGTTGACAGTCCAGCGGGAGACCGCTAGCATCCCGCCTTCATGGAGTTGACCGGAACCCTCGTGCTCGTGACCGGCGCCTCGAGCGGAATCGGCGCGGCGGTCGCGCGCGCCGCAGCCCGGGCGGGGGCGCGGGTCGCGCTGCTGGCCCGCAGCACGGATGCCCTCGTCTCGCTCGCCGCGGAGATCACCGCCGCCGGCGGCCACGCCGCGGCATATCCGTGCGACCTCACCGACCCCGCCGCCGTCGCCCGCGCCGCGGCGGCGATCGGGCAGGACCTCGGCGTTCCCGATCTCCTGGTCAACAATGCCGGCGCCGGCCGCTGGCTTGCCGTGGAGGAGACCCCGCCGGAGGAAATCGTCTCCTGCATGGCCGCCCCCTACACCGCCGCGTTCCTCGTCACCCGGGCCTTCCTTCCCGCGATGCTGTCCCGGAACACCGGTATGATCGTGAACGTGACCTCCCCCGCCGGCTTTCTCGCGGTTCCCGGGGCGGCCGCCTACTCGGTGGCTCGCTGGGCCATGCGCGGGTTCACCGACGCCCTGCGCGCCGATCTCCATGGCACCGGCCTCCGCGCCATGCTGTTCATGCCCGGCAAGGTCAGCAGCCCCTACTTCGCCCACAATCCCGGCAGCGAGGAGCGCATTCCGGGGCTGGGCGCCTGGATTCCGACCCTGACGCCCGAGCAGGCGGCCGACGCCCTTCTGCGCGGCGTACGCCGGGACGCCCGCCAGGTGGTGGTGCCCCTCATGCTTCGAATCTTCCTCACCCTCCACCAGATCTTTCCGCGCCTGGTCGAGTGGCTCACCTGGCGTTCCGGTTGGCGTCGGCGGCGCTGACGCCGGCCCGCGCCGGCCGGTGCGCGCCTTGCCCCCGCGCCCCGTTCGGTGTAGACTGGAGTTGCGGGAACGTGCCGGGGGGAGACCCACATCGTCTCGTCCCCCGGACAGAAGGGAGGAGCCATGCTTGACCACATTCTGATTCCGCTGGACGGGTCCGAACTCTCGGAACGAATCGTTCCCGAGGTCCTGCCCCTGCTTCGCAAGCAGGGCGCCTCGGTGCGCGTCCTCTATGTGCAGGGAACCGGCGCCGGAATCCGCGCCTACGTCCACGACGAGTGCGGCCGCCGACAGATCCACCGGGTCTGCGCCCTCCTGGAAAGCCAGGGCGTGGACGCCGTGCCCGCGCTGCGGGCCGGCGATCCCGCGGAGCAGATCCTGCGTTTCGCCGATCCCACGCCGCCTGCGCTGATCGCTCTCTCCACCCACGGCCGGTCCGGCCTGGACCGGTTGCTGCACGGCAGCGTGGCGGAGGAGGTGCTGCGCCACGCGGGTTGTCCGGTCCTGACCGCCAATCCGCACGCGCTGCCGCCGCTCGAGCCCACGCGTCCGGTTCGATTCGAGCGGATCCTGGTGCCCACGGACGGTTCCGACCGCTCGCGCGACATCCTCCCCGCGGTCCGGGAATGGGCCCGCGCGCTCGACCTGGAGGTCACGGTGATGCACGTGCTGCATTCGCGGTATGGCGACGTCGACCCGGAAGCGATCGCCGCGGAGTTTGCGGAACCGCTGCGCCGGTCCGGCCTGCGCGTGAAAACGCTCGCGGAGTCGGGGGAACCCGCGGAGCGCATCCTGCGTGTGGCCGCCGCGGAACGGTTCGACCTGATCGCGCTGACCACGCACGGAAGGACGGGTCTGGCCCGCCTCTTGTACGGCAGCGTGACCGAGGAGGTGCTGCGATCCGGCGCCTGCCCGGTCCTGGTCGTCCGGGCGACCGCCGGGGTGGTGCACGCGGCGGCGCAGGCGTCCCCGGCAACGTCTCATGAAGCGTAGCCCACGGGCTTCCTACTTCGCATCGCCGGGTCCGGCGGGAGCGTCTTCCATTCCCTTGCGGAACTCCTCCCACGCCCGCCGGAGGGACTCCGCCGACTCGGCGCTGCGCTTCTTCAGTTTTTCATACAGGGCATCATAGCGCTTCTGCATCTCCGGCAATTCGGACTCGAAGTCCTTCATCCGCCGGTCCGCCGCCCCCTTGAGGTCGTCCAGGAACTGCTTGCTGTCCGGATCCTGCCCATCCCCCTGCAGCGACTTCTGGGCCGCCGCGTACATCTCGTTCATACGCACCGTCGCGCGATCGTACCACTCCGAGGCCTTCGCCTTGGCGCCGTCCTTGATCCCCTCCCCCCAGCGGGCCAACTGCCAGGACTTCAGCTCCATCAACCCCTCCACCCCCTGCAATTCCGTCCCCGCGGCGATCGGCGAACCCTGGTCGGAGGGATTCGTCATCTCAATCGACTTTTCGCCGCTCACGCTCACGAGCGAATTCTGCGTGATGCGACCGGTGGCGCCGGCATGGATGAGCGACTTGTGCTCCTCGTACAGCCAAACCTCGGTCTTCACCGCGCCTTCGGGGGTCAGCGTGACGTTCGTCACCTCGCCGACCGCGACGCCGCGGAACAGAACCTTGTGTCCTCGCTTGAGTCCCTGGGCATCCTTGAACTGAACGTAGATCCGATGCCGCGCCGGTTGGGCGGCCAGCCAGGCAACGAGCCCACCCACCGCGACGACCAATACGACCAGCGCGAGGATGCGCTGCATCGCCTTGCCTTCCATCGGTACCTCCCGGGTCAGAAAACGCAGCTCACGAGGAAATCGGCCAGGATCACGAGCAACGAGGAGAAGACCACCGTGTGAGTCACGCCGGCGCCGATGGCGCGAGTCGACGATTCCACGCGACTCCCGAAGTGATAGGCGGTCAACCCGATCAGGAGTCCGCTCAGCAGCGATTTCAGAAGCGGCGACGAGAGCGGGACTCCGCGCAGGCTTTCCCGGACCCCCTCGAAGTAACCCGTGGTGGTGACGGAAGCGGCCACCCACTCGAACTCGACCAGGGCGGCGCCGCCGAGAATCGCCGCGACGATCGCCAGCGCGGTGAGCGCCGGGACGGCGATCGCGCACGCCCAGAGCAGCGGCGGCAGGACCCACGCGTCGGGGTCGCGCCCGAGCGTCCATAGCGCCGTCAACTGTCCGGTCGCCCGCATCGCCCCCACTTCGGCACTCAGGCTCGAACCCACGCGTCCGGAAAGCAGGAGTGCGGTCACCAGCGGCCCGATCGAGCGCAGGACCGGTTCCGCAACCGCCCGGGGAAGCAGTTCCTGCATGAGCGGCAACCGCGACGCCTGCACGGCCAGCGCCATTCCGACGACCAGGAACGAGGTCGCCACCAGCGGAATGGAGCGGACGCCGACGTCCCAGAGTCGCACCAGAAACGCGTGGGGCGCCGGAGGACGAATGGCGCGGACGAGGAGGTAGAGGATCGCGTACACCAGGTCGAGAAACTGCAGGACGGGGGCCAGCGCCTTTGCCCCACGGCCGGTCCCGTGAGCCACCGCCGGTCCGGCCCCGGACGCGCCGGCCGCGTCCATCCGCTGAATCCCCACGCACCACGCGCGCAGGCGCTCGGGCGCTCCCAGCGCCTCGCGATCCTCGAGCCGGACCAGCGTGTTGCGCCGGTCCGATACGAAGTAGACGGTGTCCGCGAGTTCGCACGCCGCTTCGTACGAGTGGGTGATGGTCAGGAGGGTGAGGCCGCCTTCCCGCCGCAGCTCCTTGAGGTAGCGGACGATCACGGCCTCGGATTCCGGGTCGAGACCGGAGGTCGGCTCGTCCAGCAGCAGGATGCGGGGACCAGACGCGACCGCGCGGGCGAGGGCGGCCCGGCGCTGCATCCCGCCGCTCACCTCCGCCGGGCGACGATCGGCCGCGGGCTCCAGGCCCACCCGGGCGAGGAAACCGAGGACGAGTTCCCGATTTCGCGCGGCCGCCGGATCGGCGCGTTCGAGGCCCATGGCGACATTCTCGGCCAGCGTCAGGTCGTCGAACAAGGCGCTGGTCTGGAACACGACCCCGAGGCTGCGATAGAACTCGAGGCGTCGGCCGGAACCATGCAAGGAGTCGGTGCGGATTCCCGCAATGGTGACGCTGCCGGCATCCGGCAACTCGAATCCGAGCAGGTGCCGCAGCAGGACGCTCTTGCCCGAGCCGCTGGGGCCGAGGATCACGACGGACTCGCCGCTCCGCAAGGCGAGCGACAGATCTCGAAAGATCCAGTTTCCGCCATAGGCCTTCGCGAATCCCCGGACCTCGACCGGCGCAGGCGCGTCCGGGGTCATCGCCCGCCCCCGAGAGCGGCGGTCACGGCCGGGTGCGCGAGGATGCGCGAGGTGAGCAGGGCGTGCAACCTCGTGCCGACGAACCAACCGTCCGGCAGGGGGAACGCCGCCGCGTCCTTCCAGGTGGACAGAATCGCGCGCAGGTCATCGAGCAGCGCCAGGTACTCGAGCATGGAGACCGCGAAGACCGCCCCCGGTCCGCCCTCGCGTCGCTCGTCCACGCGGGTCTCGCCGGCGCGCCGGTCGTCGCCGGTGACCAGGAAGCGCGGCAGCAGCGCGCCGCGGTCGAGGGTATCGACCCACCCGACCGCGAAGGCGAGCGGAACGCCGCGATCGGCGAGTTCCTGGCGCAGGGTCACCTCGTACTCGATCCGCAGCGGAGCCCCCTCGGAACGCGTCAGGTCGGGCTTCGACGGCGCCCGGGCGATGAACTCGTCCGCCTCCCCGAGCAGGTTGTCGATCCCCTGGAAGACCTCGTAGGCCGCCTGGGTCGATTCCATCCGCGGCACTTCCTCCGCACTCGGCGGGGGACCCGGGGGCGGATCGGCGGGCAGAGCCACCTCGGACTCGAGGCGGACGGAAAGATAGACGGACTGCCGCGAGCCGGAGACGACTGCGGCGTACTCCTCCGGGATGCTCCAGAGGATCATCAGCCGGTTGGGGCTGGGCCGATCGGCCATGGACGGACCTCGAAGGGAATGGCGAGATCCGGGAAAAACGCAAGCCCGTTTCGCCGGGCGGGACGGGCTGGAAGTAGCGGCGGAGGGATTTGAACCCCCGACCAAGGGCTTATGAATCCCCTGCTCTACCGGGCTGAGCTACGCCGCCGGAGATCTGCGCATTATACGGGGTGCGCGGGGGGTGTCAACCATCCGCGAAGTCGTCCACTACCGCTTCATGCGCAGCTGGTTGATCAACATGCGCACGCTGAAATCGACTTCCTCCGAGGCCTCTCCGGCCAGTCGCACCACCTGCTCCAGGTCCGCCAGCGCCCGCTCGCGGTCGTTGAGCTGACCCGCGAAGAGGAGCCCGCGGGTCTCGTGCAGGAGGCGGTGATGGGGCGAAAGCGTGATCGCCCGATCCAGGTCGCGCCGCGCCTCCGGATACTTCTCGAGGCGAATCAGCAGCCGCGCGCGCTGGAACAGATAGGTCGCATCGTTGGGGGCGAGTTCGATCGATCGCGAGCAGCAGCGGACCGCGCTCTCCAGATCGATCGGCTCGCGGTGGAGGTGGATCCAGGCGCGCACGGAGTCGGCCTCCCCCGGACACACCGTCGACTCCAGCCCTTCCAGGACCGCGTGGGACTTGTCCCATTCCTCCTTGAGCGCCAGGATTCGCGCCCGCGCGAACGGGACGAACGGGCTGTCCATGTTGTGGGCGAGCAGCTCCTCGAGTCGCGACAGCGCGGCCTCCCGGGTGCCCTCGCCTTCGATCTCCTCCATGAACATCCGCGCGAGATGGTACCGCGCCCCGTCGCTCGCGCTGCCCCGCTTGATGCAGGTTTCGAAATCGATGCGGGCGCTCTGATAACGACCCATCGCGTAGGCGCACAGACCGCGCTCGTAGAAGTAGACCCAGGTCCCGGTCTGCAGGCTGATGGCGCGCGTGTAGAGGTCGAATGCCTCCTTCGCGCGCCCCGGCAGGCGGGCGACCTTGGCGGCCTCGGCGGCGAAGGCCGCCGCTTGCGCCGCCTCGGGCGATTCGCGCGGTCCCACGATCGGCTTGGTGGGGAGAAGCCTCATGCCGAGGAAGCCGACCCCGGCCAGCATCGCCAACCCCAAGGCCGCGTGGGCGGCACGGGAGGCGGCAAGAGTCCGCCAGAGACGCGCCGCCCCAAGATCCGACTGCGCCTTGACGTCGCCGCCGTAGAGGAACCGATCGAGGTCTTCGGCAAACTCGAGCGCCGTGGGGTACCGGCGCTCGCGCTTGCGGTGCATCGCCTTCAGGCAGACCGCCTCCAGCCCGGGCGGGACTCCCGCATGAATCTCCGAGGGAAGCGTGGGCTCGTGGCGCCCGATCCGATCGATCACCTGCCGCGTCGCGCCCTGATACGGGGGGCGGGCAGTGATGGACTCGTAGAGAATCGCCCCCAGGCTGTAGACGTCGACTCGACGATCGGCACCGTCGCCGCCGGGTCGGAGCATCTCCGGAGCCATGTAGATGGGCGGCGCAAAGGCGCTCGCCTCTTCCCCTGCCGCCATCATCTGGGATACGTACTGGGTCGAGGCAAAGTCCGTGATGATCGCGCGACCCTGCAGGTCGGCGATGATGTTGTGCGGCTTCAAATTCCGATGCACGACCCCCTGATCGTGGGCTTGGTGCACCGCACGGGCCGCTTCCGCAATCAGGCGGACCAGATGGTCACGCTGGAGAGGACGGCGCTCCTTGATCGACTTGCGGATCTCCCCGATCAACGACTCGTCCTTCGGGTGCCGGTGGATCCGGGTGGTCCCCTTGTTCGACGTGAAATCGGCCGGATCGCGGTTGTCCGGGTGAACGAGATGGTCGAGCGAGATCCCCATGACGTAGTCCATGAGGACGTACGGTCGACCGTCGATTTCGCTGACCTCGTGAACCTTTACGATGTTGGGGTGCGACAAGGTCGCCGCCGCCTCGGCTTCCTGCCGGAATCTCTGCGCCTCTTCTGCGGGGGCATCGGCCGTCGGCCCGATCTTCAGAGCGAGGAACGACTTTCGGTCTGAGTCCCAAACCTTGTAGGTCTGGCTGCGCCCCTGACCGAGCACTTCGGTCAGCAGATACTTGCCGAAGAGCTTCTGCTCTCCTGCCGTCGCGGCAACCGCGGGGACTGCTCCCGTGCTGTTCCTCCTGCCCGTAACGACCGGTCCCGGCGGGGAGGCCGGAGCAGCGGGCGTCTGACCCGGATCGGGCGCCGGCGCCCCGCCCGCGGCGGGGATTTTCGCGGACCCGCTCGATCCTGGCGCAGTGGGAGGTTCAGCCGAGACCGGACGCAGCGGGGAGGGAGGACGCGACGGGGCGCCATTGCCGGGAACGGAGTGCTTCATCCGGATTTGCTGCTGATAGACGCGGGCAACGTCCGTTTCCTTGAGGTAGCCACGTTCCACCAGGATCCGACCGAGCAACTGCCCGCGCGCCGCCTCACGCTGAAGGCGGAGCGCCTCTTCGAGCTGCTCGGGAGTGATCAGCCCGTCGCGCAGCGCAAGCTGCCCGAAGAGGTGCGTAAGGTCGTCCGTGGCCATCCTGGAATCGGTCTCGCCGTCGGGAACCGCCGGCCGCCGATCCTCTCCGCCCCTGTGGCCGCCTATTCGCCTGCCCGGCGACAGGGATCGCAGAAGATCTCGGCTTCGCGGCAATGGTCACAGTAGTGTTGGCCTTCGATGAACAGCTTCTTGCACGGCGGACAGGCCATCTTGCTGACCCGGCAGTCCCCGCACATCCCCTCCACCGTCGTCGCCGGACGTTCGAACCGGTTCGGCCGGTAGAAAGGACCGGAGTACCCCCCTCGGGGCTGCTCCTTGGAATTGTAGATGAAGGTCGTGTCCCCATTGGCCCGCTTGATGCATCCCGTCCCGGTCAAGACGACGACCGCCAACGCAAGGGCCAGCCATGCCAAGGGCTTCCCGTTCATCGCACCCTCCTCTTCGCGCTCACCGATGCCTCTACTTGAATCGGCAAGATCGGTCACTGTAGTACAGGCAACCTCCGGGATTCAAGAGAAATCGGCCCGGGGACGGTCTCCTCGGGATCGCTGTAGCGAAACTCCCCGATGTAGAGAATCTCCTCGACGGGGGTTGTGGGCGAAGACCCGGCACCGAGGAGTCCGGGAATACGGATCATAAAATATTACATGGATATAGGTTATATCACACCGATCCGGGCGCCCGACGAGGCCTGTCCGGTCCCCGCCCCCCCACCGGGAGGTCCCGAGGCGTAGAGGAACTCCCCACTCCGGCCCTGCAACGCATACAAATTAGCCGATACCGCACTTCGATGAATTCATAAGTTCATATAGCAAAATAGGTAACGTAAATTCCATTCGACCGCGATCCAAGGTATCCGAATTGCTTAAGGCGGTCAGCCACTACCGGTGAGTGAATTCAGACCTGAGCAGAGCAGAGTCGAACTGGGAGGACCCGAACATGGCGAACGTCGATCGCTGGATCCTGGTGGCCGCCACCCTATTCTGGTTGACGACCGTCCAAGCGGTCCCGGTCCTCGCCGACCCCTACACCAATCCCGATCACGGGATCGCGTTCAACTCCCCCGCCAAGTGGAAGGCGATCCCGGCCCCCAAGGAGGTCGATGCCCGCTTTCGCTCCGAGTCCGACCTGGTCATGCTCGTCCGCTACCAGGCGCCGAATCCCGACCAGGAGAATTGCTCCATCGTCACGGACGTGAGTGTCCTGAATGGTCCCACCGAAATCGACTGTGCCGTGAAGATGTACACCGACCTCCAGGAAAAGGGCGACCACTTCAAGATCGAAAAACAGGAGTTGCTGAAGATTGCCGGCAAGAAGGCCGTGTTCCTGCAGGCCGATCGGAGCGGCGTCTTCTATGAGAACGTCGCGCTGGTCCCCGCGGAGGGGAAGTTCATCGTGGTGTCGGTGATGAGCGGGGAGAAGTGGGGCCGTAAGAAGGCCGACCAGTGCAAGGAGATCGTCCGGGGCCTGTCGTTCCTCACCGCCCGGCAGTTGTCCAGCATGGCCGGTGAAAAGGGGACGATCCAGACCCTCCCGTCGGGCTGGAAGCTCCATTCCACGCCGAACTACGATGTGCAGTACAACACCGACGACGGTTTCGCCAAGGAGTGCGGGCGCCACCTGGAGGCGATCCTGAAGGAATACAAGAAGCGTTTCCCGATGGAGCTCAGCATGGACGAAAACGGTCCCGCCCCGGTCCAGCGCCGATTCACCGTCAAGTGCTTCAAGCAGCAGGGGGAGTTCAATTCCTATGCCGCCGCCAATGGCGTGTCCGGCGCAGCCGCGTACTTCAGCCCGAGTCAGAACGAATTGGTCTGCTACAAGACCACCGATCAGGGAAAGAAGAAGTCCTTCCACATCCTCTATCACGAGGCGAGCCACCAGTACATCCACCTCTACATGGGCGAGGAGGTCGACATCCCGATCTGGCTCAATGAGGGTGTGGCCGAGTACTTCTTCGGGGGCGAATTCAAGGGCGACCGATTCGCCATCGACGTGAACCGCGAGCGGATCACGACCATCAAGGAGGCCGTTCGCCGCAATACGTTCGTCCCGCTCGCCAAGATTTTCCAGTACTCCCAGTCCGAGTATTATGCGAACGCCGAGATCTGCTACGCGGAAGGCTGGTCGCTGGCGTACTTCCTCTGGCACACGGATGACCCCCAGTACAAGGGGCGCATCAATACCTTCTACGACGTCCTGAAGTCGACCAAGGTCAAAGAACAGGCGTTCGAGAAGGCCTTCGGCGACCTCAACCTCGACAAGATGGAGCAGGATTGGAAGCAGTTCGTCCTGAAGCTTTGATCCGAGGACCGCATCTGGACCCCCATCTAGACGCGAGAGGGCCCCGCCGGCGCAACGCCTGCGGGGCCCTCTTCTTTTTCGGTCGCATCCGGCGCGCCCCCGGCCCCGGAGGTCGTCCGGGATGCTCGGGGGCGCACGATTCGCTCACTTCCCCTCGCCGGTCGAAGAATCCACGCTCCAATGGAATTCGTACACGTGGGATTCCTTCTGGGTGCGCTCCTCCCCATCCACCGCCGAGATCCTCGAAATCGCCTCGCTGGTCGCGCGGCTGGGACGAAGCGTCTTCGGGTCCGTGATCACCCGGGCTTTGAACTCGCGCCGGAACGACGCGAACATCTGTCCCGGAGGGGGCGCACCCTGGGGCCCGGCCATGCTGCGCACGGCGCGCTCCAGCGCCCGCGTGGCCTCCTCCCCCTCGAGGATCGACTCCGCTTCGAGCGTCACCCGCCCGCCCGCCCCGGCTTCCTGCCCCGCGTGTCGGAACGTCAGGGGCGCGTCGACGGTCGAACCATCCGGCATCGGAATCGCAGTCGTCGTCTCCACCGTCCCTCCGTCGGACAATTCCACGCCCGCCCAGAGGCCGACCCAGACCATCCAGTGGTCTCCCGCCTTCGCGCGCATCTGCGCCACCATCTGTGGAGACCGCATGGTCGCCTCCACCTGCTGAATCGTCGCGGGGTCCTGCCCCGCGGCGCCGCTCTCCCGCATGAAGGCAAGCGTCTTTTCGATGGTCTCCTCCATCCCCACCGCATCCAGATAGTCGCCCTCCGGGCTGATCAGAAAGGTCGGCATCGCCGATGCCAAGACCGCGGTCGGCCCGAGTGCCTCCTTCATCTCCGGTGTCGTCGCGTCCTGGCCGTTGACCACGACGAAGCGGAAATTCTCGAATCGAACCTCGAGGTTTGTCCCGTCCGGCGCCCGATTGATCACGAGATCGTACTCCGTGGTCGCCGTTCCGCCTCGCTTGTCCGACTTCTCCAACACCCGCACCCGCCCGGGAACGGGCCAGGAAAAGACGAACGAACCCTCCTCAGCTCGCGCGTTTGCGGCCGACCCAGCCGCGAACGCCATACCCAACGCGATCCCAGCGAGCCGCCGAGCAGCCGGATTCATGAGATCTCCTTTCGGTCATCGGGTCCTGACTTCCTTCCTTCCACCCCAAGGTCGATGGGAGCGGCCGGCATCCCTCCGGCATCCCTCGGAAACTCACCGCCCCTGACCCGCGAGGCGACACTCCTCCTCGAGGGCCGGCCAGAGCGGGCTCCCGGGATCGATCCATCGCTGCCGCTCACAGATTTTCAGGGCGAGCCGGCTCCTCACGCGCGGATCGCCACCCTCCGACGTCGCCACGCGGGCCAGAGCGACCAGGCTCCTCACCTCGACTTCGGACAGGTACGGATCCGCGGGTCTCCGCTCCAGGCCCGATTGCGCCGCGTCGAGAGCCGCGCCGAACTCGCCGGCAGCATACCGCGCCCGCCCGGCCGCGAGCCACAAATCGCGCTGGGGCGCGTGCTGGTGCGCCCCGCGCACGAACCCCAACGCCGCCTCCGCAGGCCGATCCTCGGCCAGCGCAACAGCGGCGGCCGCGATCCTCCCCTCCTCCGCCGACACCCCCCCCAGGGAGAGGGACTTTGCGAAGGCGACGCGAGACCGTTCGCGCGCCTCATTCCTGCCCCCCGGAAGGGCGGACAGGACGACCCGCCCCTCCTCGAACCGGGTCGAGGGCATCGTCTCGCTCTCGAGCCAGCGGCGCAATTCGATCCTCCCAAGCAGGAACCACCCCGGCCCGTAGTCGGGCGCGGCTTCGATCGCCCGCATCGTTTCCGCAACCGCGCGGTCCGCGTCTTCCGCTCCCAACAGCGCCTCCGCCCGACGCAACGGTCCGGCCGCGGGCTCCCCAGCCGGCAGGATCCCCCGCCACGCCAGGGCCGCTCCCACGAGCAGCACCGCGGCCCCCCCCGCCGTCCACCAGGGCCGGGCCCGCAAGCACACGGCGGCCTCCGCGAAAGAGATCGCCCGCCGCGCCGCAATCGCTCGGGCCGACAGAAAGGCATCCAGGTCCTCGGCCATTTCACGCGCCGACGGATAGCGATCGGCCGGCCGCTTTTCCAGCGCCTGCAAGCAGATCGCCTCCACATCCGGATTCAACCCCGGTTCCAGCCGCGAAGGGCGCAACGGCGCAGCGGTCAGAATCCGGTCGCCGATCCTCCCGGAATCCGTCCCGTCGAACGGCGCCCGACCGACCAGCAGGTGATAGAGAGTCGCCCCCAGCCCATAGACGTCGGTGGCCGGCCCCAGAATCGAGGCCTCTCCCCGAACCTGCTCCGGCGCCAGGTAGGGCAGGCTTCTCCGCCACTCTTCTCCTTCCGGGATCGAACGTCTCTCATCCCGCAGGAGGACGGTAAGCCCGAGATCGCTCACGCGCACCCGTCCGGCCGGATCGAGGAACAGATTCCCCGGCCGGACGTCGCGGTGGGTAACCCCCTGTTCATGCGCGCACGCAAGAGCGCGCGCCGCGTCGCGGATGATCTCCAGGACTCGTCGGGGAGAGAACTTCTCGCGCCGGAGCAACGAAGCGAGCGGCTCCCCCTCGACCAGATCCATGGCGCAGAACCAGCGACCATCCGCCTCATCGGCGCGATGAATCGTCACCAGGTTCGGATGGCGCAGGGCCGCGGCGGTGGCCGCTTCGAGGCGGAAACGAACGATCCGGTCGGCATCTCCGCCGGCATCCGTGCGCAGCACCTTCAGGGCGACGAGTCGATTGGCGTGATCCTCCACGGCCTTGTACACCACCGTCCGTTCCGTCCGACCGAGCTCTTCAAGGAGCGTGTATCCCCCGACGCGTTCACCCGACGCCCGCGCCGACTGCAGCGCCGTCGGCGGCCAGGAGGAGACCGCAGCGGGGGAGGATGCGCCCGGTTTCGAGCCGGCCGAACCGGTTTCCCCCACCGCGTCCGCCGGTGCCGGCAGGATCGCGTCCGATGCGCCCATCCGGGCGACGAACCCGGGCTCGACCGGAACGTCCACCGCGGCCGCGCTTGTCCCAGCCTCCCGCCCGGCCGCTCCGGACGCCTCGATCCCGGACCGGCGAACCTCCCTGAGCTCCACGCCCTCCGACAGGGCCACCTCCCCGGGATCCCGGACCGGGCGCTTCGCGCCGGCTTCCGCCGGTGACGGGGCGGCGCGGCGCCCGGGGACGTCGGGCGCCGCCGGAGCGGTGGCCGCGATGTCCGGGCCGATCGCAGGCGGGGCGCTCTCCCCCGGAGCCTCCTCTGCAACTTCCCCGGGCGTCGAGGTCGGCGACAACGGGCGACCGATGCTGCGCGCGCGTTCTTCGTCGAGTCGTGCGAGATCGGGGAGCAGGGCCGCGCGCATCAGGTCCTTCTGCAATTCGCGCGCGTTGCCGTGCCGGTCTTTGGGTTCCAGCGCCATCGCGCGAAGGATGATCTCCTCGAGTTCCCGCGGAATCGCCGGCACCAGGGACGAAGGGGCGGCGAATCGTCCACGGCGGATCCGGTCCATGGTCTCGACCCGTCCGCTGCCCGAGCCGCGTTTCGCCTCCGGCTCCGCGCCGTGCAGGAAAGGATGGCGGGTGGTCACCAGTTCGTACAGGATGATCCCCAGCGCGTACAAATCGGACGCCTCGCCGGCACGCTCCCGGCGCACCTGCTCCGGGGACATGTAGAGCAGGGTTCCCATCAACGTCCCGCTGGCGGTGATGGTGGTCGACTCCAGGAGCCGGGCCAGCCCGAAATCCGCCAGATAGGCCACCTGGTTCGCGATCATGATGTTCCCGGGCTTCACGTCCCGATGAATCACCTGCTGGCCGTGGGCGTAGGCCAGTGCGCCGGCAATCTCGGACAGCCAGCGCAGGCCCGTTCGCAGGACCACCCCGTCGGCAAGGTGGTGCTCGAGGGACTTTCCGTCCACGAGGCGCATCGCGTAGTAGGTGTACGGCTCCTCGTACCCGTATTGGTAAACGGAAATGATGTGCGGATGCTCGAGCCGCGCGATGTATTCGGCCTCCCGCCGGAACCGGACCTTGAGGTCGTCGGGCGTGAAGACGCCTTCCTCGAGGACCTTGAGGGCAACCGCGCGGCGGAGTGAAATCTGCGTCGCGCGGTACACCTTGCCCATGGCACCGGAGCCGAGCAACGACTCGATGTGGAAATCGCCGAGAGTCTTGCCGAGGAGACGATCTCGCATCGCCCGGGGGGCTCCCGCAATCCGGCGCCGCGCGTGAACACGCTCGGCACCGTAGCACATCGGCCCGGTGCCGACAAGCGCCGCCGCCCGGACCGAACGCGGCGCGGACCAGGCCTGCGTGCGCCCGCCTGCGCATCCTTCCCGCCCCCTTCCCCCGCCACGGCTTGACGGCGCGTGCCGGCCGAAGATACAGTGCCATGCCTCCCCCGTCTTGCCCGGAGTCGCATCATGCCGGTCCGCTGGTTGCTCAAGACCGAGCCATCGGAGTATTCCTGGGACGACCTGGTGCGGGATCGGCGCACGGTCTGGACGGGAATTCGGAATGCTCAGGCCTTGATTCATTTGCGCAACTTCCGGAAGGGCGATCTGGCCGTCCTCTACCACACCGGGCAGGAGCGGGCGGCGGTCGGCCTCGTCAAGGTCGTCACCGCCCCCTACCCGGATCCTGCGGCCGGCGATCCGAAATTCGTCGTCGTCGACCTCGTCCCGCAAGAGCATTGGAAGCGGCCGGTTCCCCTCGCCGAGCTGAAGTCGGACCCGGACCTCGCGAACTGGGACCTGCTCCGCATCTCGCGATTGTCGATCGTGCCGGTCGACGAGACCCAGTGGAAGGCGCTGCACGCGCGCGCGGGCGGGAAGACGCGCTGACCCCCGTTCGATTCGACCTCCCGTCGGCGCGCCCCGAGAGGGCACAACATGGTTCGAGTCCGCGGCGAGTCGACCCCCGACCCCCGGCAGGATCCGCTCGGGATCGTACTGGGGTACCACGAGCGAACGAAGCACCACTTCACGCGGTTGGCCCGGTCCCTGGGCTATCTGGACTGGTCGACCCAGCCCAATCCGTTTCGCTCGTTCTCGAATGCGACCGTGTACCCGCTCCCGCGGCCTGCCGACGACGACACTCCCCGATACGACGACGTGTACGGTCCGCCCCGCATCGCGCAACCGCTCCATCTCGATGCCGTCTCCCGGTTCCTCTTCGACAGCCTCGCCATTTCGGCCTGGAAGGAGTTCCACGGCAACCGATGGGCCCTCCGAGTCAACCCGTCCAGCGGCAATCTCCATCCGACCGAGGGGTATCTCCTTCTGCCCCCCATTCCGGGTCTGGGGGACCGGCCCGGCGTCTACCACTATCGATCGAAGGATCATGTCCTCGAGCAACGCGCGGAGATCCCCCCGCAGCGCTGGACGGAGTTGACCGCGCCGTTTCCGGCCGGCGCCTGGTTCGCCGGCATCTCCTCCATCCCCTGGCGCGAGTCCTGGAAGTACGGGGAACGCGCCTACCGCTATTGCCAGCACGACGCCGGACACGCCCTCGCCGCACTCCGGTTGTCCGCCGCCGCGCTCGGCTGGCGGCTGGTCCTGCTCGAGAGCGCGGACGATCAGGCCGGCGCGCGTCTGCTCGGCCTCGACCGCGCAACCGACTTTCCCGCCGCCGAACCGGAGGAATTCGAGTTCCTCGCGGCAATCGCGCCGGCCGGACTCGATCCGTTCCGCAGCCTGCCGACGGAGGCGATCGATTCGTTCGCCTCCCTGCCCTGGCGCGGCAAGGCCAACGAACTCAGCCCCGATCACCAGGAATGGCCGTGGATCGATCTCGCTTCCCGCGCCTGCCGGCGCGCCCCCGCCGAGGCGCCGCCGGGCCCAGTCCCGACCGGCCGATCCGCCGCCGACCTCCCCCGGACGGCCCCTGCGGACGACAGCGGCCGGCCGCCCACGACCGGGGATCCCGAAGCGTTCCCCGGGCCGCGCGCCGCCACCTTCGGCCACATCGTCCGCACGCGTCGGAGCGCCCTGTCCCTCGACGGACGCACCGGGTTGTCCCGCCCGGATTTCTATCGCATGCTCCTCCGCGTCCTGCCGGGATCGGGCCGACCGCCCTGGGACGCCCTCGCCTGGCCGCCCGCCGTCCACCTCGGCCTCTTCGTCCACCGCGTCGAGGATCTCGCGCCCGGCCTCTATGCCCTTGCCCGCATGCCCGCAGCCGTCGAGCTCCTGCACGCCTCCCTCGATCCCGCGTTCGAATGGACCCGCCCCGACGGTTGCCCCGCCGACCTCTCGCTGTTCCGATTGCGCGCAGCGGATGTCCGCGCCTTCGCCGCCCGCCTCAGCTGCGACCAGGACATCGCCGGGGACGGTGCCTTCAGCCTCGGGATGCTCGCGGAGTTCGAGCCCGCGCTCCGCCGGCACGGGCCCCACTTCTACAAGCGACTCTTCTGGGAGTGTGGTGCCGTCGGGCAGGTGCTCTATCTGGAAGCGGAGGCCGCAAACCTCCGCGCCACCGGGATCGGATGCTTCTTCGACGACCCCGTCCACGAGGCCTTCGGGATCCGCGGTAACGCCTTGCAGAGCCTCTATCACTTCACCCTGGGTGGACCGCTCGAGGACACGCGCCTGACGACGCGGCCCGCCTACGACGATCCCATGCCGCGAAGTTGACCCGACCTTGCGGACCGCGGACGCGCCGGGGAATCTCCGGGCCGGGGGCCGTGGAACCGGGCGCCTCGCCGGGCGCGAAAATCGCCTCGGCCGAACCTAGGATCTCAAGATTGAAGACCCACTAGCGCGAGACGTGATACTCGCCGTTGCCGACCCTCGCCAGGTCTTTCAGCACCTCGTCCCGCTCATCGAAGCTGACCGTGTGGATGGTGACGGGCGCTTCCTTCATGAGCACTTCCGCGCCGCGCAAGATCGCCTTCGCGTCGCGAACCCGGCCGTCGCTCAGGACGAACAGGGTGACGTGGTAGTTCTTCGGACGCTCGTCGGCCGGGACCTTGCGAACGAGTTCGAACCCCTTCAGGAGGCCGCTGGCGAGATTGGTCGCCCCGCGACGTTCGAACCGCTCGATCCAGTTTCTTGCTTCGGCCTTGTTCGCCGCCGTCGCCGCGACGAATTTCGCCGACAGGGGATAGGCCTCCGTGGTGAAAAACACCACGGCGAACGACACCGCCGGATCGAGATCCTCGATCGCCTCCAGAAGGTGCTGCTTCATGATGTCCCGCTTCAGCTTGGTGCCCTTCTGCGTGGGTAGACTCATGCTGGCGGAGGCATCGAGAATGAAGCAGACGTGCGTCCCGTTGCCCGGGACGCCGAGGAACTCGTAATCCCAACGCCGGTCCGCCTCCTCTTCGACCGCCTCCGTCTGCTCCGCCCGTCCCGGCAACGACGCTCCCGCGGGCGCGCGCTCTTCGGCCGCTCCGGAGGATTCCCGGCCGGCGATCGCAAGCGCCGGATCCCCGGTCTCCTCGGCGGCGGCCGTCGACGCGCCGGCGGGATCGTCGCTGCCGACGCCCGTGGCGGGTCCCACACCGGGCGTCCGACCGGAGCCGGACTTGCCCGCGCTGCCGGGGACCTCTCCCGTCGCGCCGCCGGAAGGCGCCTTCGTCCCGGAACCCTCCCGTGCCCCCGGGAGCGCGGGCCGGACCGTTCCCTCCGCCCGCGCCGCCGGCGCCGACCCGGCGCGCGCAGCCGCGGCATCGTCGGCCGGAGTCGAGGCGCCGCGACCGTCGGGCCGAGCCGGGACCGGGGCGACTCCCATCGGAGCTTCGGTGGAGGCGCGGGAGGTCTCCAGAGCGCCTCCCTTCCACAGGTGCCAGCAGGTGACCGCCGTCGCGCCGACCACGCCCGCCAGGCAGATCAGGAAGACGCCCCAGGGAACGCCCCCTTCGCCGACGAACCGGCGGCGGCGCCGAATGGCCGGTCCGATCCTCGACCCGCTGGCCTTTCCCGGACGCGCGGGCGCAGCCGCTGCGGCCAGTTGCACGGCCACCGGCGCGGCGCCGGGACCGCCCACGAAGATGACCGCCGGTCCGGGACCGGCCGCGACCGGACTTGCGCCGCCGGGATCCGGAACCGCCGCCGCGGGCGCGGGAGGCGCAGGCGGCACAGCCCCTTCGGCCGGGATCGCCGCGGCCGACGCCGCCGAATTCGCACGCGCCGCCACCTCCGCCTCGTTCGGGTTCGGACCGACGAAGCGTACCGTCGCATGCCCAACCCGAAAGATGTCGCCGTTCCGCAGGAAGACTTCGCTCACCCGACTGTCCCGCATCGTCGTCCCGTTCTTGCTGCCGTGGTCCACGAGCAGGTAGCCGGCCGGCAGGTGGACGATCTCGCAGTGGAGTCCGGAAATCGACCGGTCGTCCAATCGCAGCGTGGCGGATCGGGATCGACCGATCGTGGTCACCGGCCGGTTCAGATCCATCACGACCTGTCCCGCGTTCATCGACACGATGATCTGGCCGGGACGCGCTTCGTTGTTGCCGTCACACGCGGGCATTCGGTTTCCTCCGTCGTCTTGGGTTCCGACTCCCCGCCGCCTCGGCCAGGGCCCGGGGACCGGGGACCGGGGGATTCGGGCACCCCCGGGCATGACGCAACCCTCGTGCCGCCGGAGGTTTTCCGACGCATTATAAAGCGTTTGCCGGGGATGGCTTGCAGCGGCGCCTGGCTTCGGGATGCGCTTTCGTCCACACTCTTTACACCCGATGTAAGGGTCGAATGCAGCGAAACTACGGTTTGGAGGAGGTGATGCGATTCACGTTGTGGAAGATCGCGCCGAGGTAGTCGGCGGCGGTACGCGCGTTTTCCTCGTCGATGACGGAGGGGGGGACGTCGGGCCGGAGGAGGGTGCGGGCGCGCGCCAGTTCCTGGGCAAAAAGCAGATGCCGGAGCGCGTCGAGGAGGAACCGCTGTGCGCGGGATCCCTGGCGCACGTTCAATTCCGAGATGGCCATCGACAGCCGCTGGCGCGCCTCGCCGAATTGATGGGCAGGATCGACGACCGCGAACTCCGACGGGGGGGCGAGCGCGGCTTCCTTGGGGCCCGCCGCGGAGAGTACGCTCTCGGCGCGATCCCGATAACCGGCCGCGAGGATCACCTGGTCGGCGGCGAATTCCGGCGCGCGATCCGGCAGGGATCCGATCGCCTCGGCGGAGCGGGCCAGGGCCTCCAGCGCCCGAATGACGGCGGCGCGGGACGCCTCCTGCGGACGCGCGAAGCTGACGGCGCGCTGCCAACCCATGCCGTAATAGGCGACCGCCAGCTGCAGGAAGCAGTTTCGCTCCAACTCGCGCACGAGGGCGGCCGGAGCGCGACCGGCGAATTCGGTGAGGTCGAGAACGCCCTGTTCCGCGCGCGTCAGGAAATAGTCGCCGAGGACCCGCTCGCGCTCTTCGAGCACCCATTCGGGCACCTGGGTCCGGTCCAGGTTTGCCTCCCCCGCGACCCCGATCGCCTCCGCGAACGCAAGCCACAAGAGGTCGGCGTCGCGCCCGTGGCGCGCCTCGAGGTCCGCCAGTGGCCGGCACCGTGCGCGTTCGGCCTCCGGCAGGGAGTGGTAGAGTTCGAACGCACGCATGCGGTGGAAGCGACGATAGAAAACGGCGCGCGTCAGGCGCTCTGCGGGGGTCAGGCGGTCCGGTCGCATGCGACCGAGGATCTCGCAGTAGCGCGGCAGCGAGGCGGCGTCTTCCGGCAACGAATCGAGGGTGCGGGTAGCCTCCACGCGCTCGCCCACGCGGTGACCGTCCCCGGCGCAGGCCGCCGCCAGCGGCGCGAGACCTCCGGCCCAAAGGAGGAGTCGGAGCGCCCCGCGAAGCCCGGTTTCGCGCCCGCCGACCCGCGCTCCCCGCCGGACGGCCGGGTCGCCTCCCCGTTCGTACACACGCGCCTCCCTCAGTCCCCGCGTACCATTCTAGCGCGCTTCCCCGGGGCGCACAGAATTTTTCGAAGCTTCGCCTTGACATTCGCGCCCGATGCTGTATAAATACTCAGCCATGATGAATAAGAATACACCCTCCCCCGTGCGCAAGAGCGATCGCCAGGCGGCGGTGCTGGAGATCGTCCGCCGCGAACGGATGACCACCCAGCAGGACCTCGTGCGCGCCCTCGAGCGGCGCGGTCTGCCGGCGACCCAGGCCTCCGTGTCCCGGGACGTGGCCGAACTCGGCCTCGTCAAGGTCGCCGGAGCTTACCGCGCCGCGCTCCCGGACGCCGCCTCTCCCGCCCCGGAACTGCCCATCCGCGCCTGGGCCCGCCGCGCGATCGCCGCCGGGTCCAATCTCGTGGTCGTCCATTGCGACACCGGCACCGCCTCCAAGGTCGCCCTGGCGCTCGATCAGCAACGACTTCCGCAGGTCGTCGGGACCCTGGCCGGCGACGACACCGTCTTTGTCGCGGTCCCCTCCCGCACCGCCGGCCGCCGTCTCGTCCGGCTCCTCCAGGAATGGACCGCCCGGCCGTGAGCCGTGCCCCGCGTCCCAGCCGCGATTCGGAGAATCCCCGATGACCCGTCCCAAGATCGTCCTCGCCTTCAGCGGCGGTCTCGATACCTCCTTCTGCGTCATCTGGCTGCGCGAAGAGAAACAGGCCGACGTCGTCACCGCGGTGGTCGACACCGGCGGCTTTTCGCCGCAGGAACTGCAGGCGATCGAAGCCCGCTCCCGCGCCCTCGGGGCGATCTCCCACCACACCCTCGACGGGCGCGCGGAGATCTTCGACCGCTTCGTCGCCTACCTGATTCAGGGGAACATCCTGCGCGGCCGCGCCTATCCGCTCTCGGTCGCCGCCGAGCGCATCGTCCAGGCCGAACGCGTGGCCCTGCTCGCGCGCGAACTCAAGGCCGACGGCATCGCCCATGGCTCGACCGGAGCGGGCAACGACCAGTTCCGATTCGACGGCGCCTTCCAGGCGCTCCTTCCGGGCGTGCCGGTGCTCACCCCCATCCGTGATCTCGGCTGGTCTCGCGAACGCGAGACCGCGTACCTGGCGGAACACGGCGTCACCACCCCCGCCAAGACCGCCCACTACTCGGTCAACGCGGGTCTCTGGGGCACCACGGTCGGCGGCCGCGAAACCCACGACCCCTGGCAGGAGATCCCGGAGACCGCTTGGCCCACTCCACCGGGCCCCGCCCCCGCGGGCCCGCGCGACCTCGTCCTCGGCTTCGAACGCGGCGTCCCGGTCGCTCTCGACGGTCGCTCCCTGCCCGGCGTCGCCCTCATCGAGGAATTGAACTCGGCCGGACGGGCCTACGGCGTCGGGCGGGGCATCCACATCGGCGACACCATCCTCGGCATCAAGGGCCGCATCGGTTTCGAGGCGCCCGCCCCCCTCGTCCTCATCGCCGCCCACCGGGAACTCGAGAAGATCGTCCTCACCCGCTGGCAGGCGTTCTGGAAGGACCACCTGGCGGACTTCTATGGACAGATGCTCCACGAGGGACTCTATTACGACCCCGTCCTGCGCGACATCGAGGCCATGATCCGTTCCAGCCAGACCGCGGTGAACGGGGAGGCGCGGGTGCGCCTCTCCCCCGGCCGCTTCGACGTCACCGGCGTCCGTTCGACGTGGAGCCTCGTCGACGCGCAAACCGCAACCTACGGGGAGACCGCGAAACTGTGGACCGGCGCCGAGGCGGGCGCCTTCGCCAAACTCCACGCCCTCCCGATGTCGCTGGCGCAGCGCGTGCGCAGCCGCCACGATTCGTCCTCCGCCCAATAGGGGATCCCGCCATGGAAAGCAAGGTCGTCCTGGACAAGATCGCCTCGTCGACGCGCAACTCGCGCGTGACCCGCGATGCGCTCCTCTCGGACCAGATCACCGCCCAGGAGGGCATGGTCGTCGCCGTGCGCATCCACGGTCAGAAGTCCACCTACAACACGATCGAAGACGTGAACGGGCGCATGATCCGCCTCGACGACGGCGACGTCGTCGCGGGCGTGCTCGGCTCCCGTCGCGCCCTGCGCGGGTACGCCGGCATCGTCCCCGATGCCGTCCAGGTCGGCGATCGCCTCGACATCCTCAACCTCGGCGGCGTCATCGGCAAGTGCACCTCCGTGAACCTCGAACTGGGCGCCCCGTTCCAGGCGGAGGTGCTCGGCTCCGTCCTCACGTTCCCGTACCTGGGGGAACGCACCGGGATTCCCGCCACCATCAAGACCAACGCCATTCCCTGGGCGGAAAAGCTGGAACGGTCCGCCCCCATCGTCTACGTCGCCGGAACCTGCATGGAGGCGGGCAAGACGTTCGCCTGCGGGGAGATCATCCGCTACCTGAGCAAGAAGGGCTACCGCGTCTGCGGCGCCAAACTGACCGGCGTCTCCCTGCTCCGGGACGTGCTGAGCATGCAGGATCGCGGCGCGGTGAAATGCCTCTATTTCAACGACGCGGGCGTGGTTTCCACGACGCCGGCCGTTTCCGTCCCCGTCGCCAAAGGGATCATCTCGGCCCTCAATCGCGAGAACCCGGACTGCCTCGTCATCGAACTCGGCGACGGCATCCTCGGGGAGTACGGCGTACAGCCCATCCTTCATGACGACGAACTGATGGCGCCGGCCGCCATGCACATCCTTTGCGCCACCGATCCGGTCGCCGCCTGGGGCGGCGCGGAACTGTTCAAGAGCCGCTTCAAGCGCAAGGTTCACGTCATCGCCGGACCCGCCACGGACAACGCGGTCGGCAAGGAATTCATCGAGAAGAACATCGGCGTGTGGGCAATGAACGCGCGCCTGGACTTCAAGCGCCTCGGCTGGTTCGTCGAGGCGACGGTCTTCGGCAAGGATGTGTAGGCGCCCCGGGGACTCGACCGCACCCGCATCCCCCCGTCGAAATGGATGAACCTGATGAACCCAGCACGCGTGGCCATCGTCGGAGCCGCCGGGTACACCGGAGGCGAGCTCCTTCGCCTCCTGCTTTCGCACCCCCGTGTCGAAGTGACCTCGGCCTCTTCGACCACCTATCCCGGCGAGCCGATCCATCGCGCGCACCCCAACCTGCGCGGCCGATCCGCGCTGCACTTTTCGCCGGCGATCGATCCGACCGGGCTCGATGCCGTCTTCCTGGCCGGCGGACATGGAGAGGCGATGACCCAGGTGCCGTCCCTCCTGGAGCGGGCGGGCTCCGGCCTGCGCCTGATCGACCTGTCCGGCGATTTCCGGCTGCGCGACGCCGCGCTCTACCCGACCTGGTACGGCCGGGAACACTCCGCGCCCGCGCTCCTGCCCCAGTTCGTCTACGGCCTGACCGAATTGAACCGGGACGCCGTCGCGAACGCCCGGTGGATCGCCAATCCGGGGTGCTTCGCGACCGCCGTGGCCCTGGCGCTCGGACCGCTCGCCCGGGCCGGGCTGACCGGCCCCGCCCGCATCACCGCTCTCACCGGCTCGTCCGGTTCGGGCGCCAAGCCCTCCCCCACCACCCATCATCCGACGCGCGCGACCAACCTCCATGCGTACAAGCCCCTGGTCCATCAGCATGTCCCCGAAGTGGAACAGCTGCTCGACCAATTGGCCGGGAAGCCCTCGCTTCGGCTCGCGCTCGTTCCGGTTTCCGCGCCGATCGTGCGCGGCATTTACGCCGTCTGTCACGTCGATCTGCCGCCGAGCTGGGACGAGGCGCGACTCCGGGACTGCTTCCGTTCCGCCTACGAAGGCTGCCCCTTCGTTCATCGCATCGACGAGCCGCCCGATCTCAACGCCGTGTGCGGCGGCAACGACACCCGCCTGTTCGCCGCCGCGCGCTCCGGACAGGCGGTCGTCATTTCCGCGCTCGACAACCTCGTCAAGGGCGCGGCGGGCCAGGCCGTGCAGAACCTGAATGTGATGCTCGGGTGGAACGAGGCCGAAGGCCTGCGAGCCGCCGGACCGTACCCATGACGTGGAAATGCGCGCCCCGCCGATCGCCCTGTTCCTCCGAGGTGATGCCGTGACCGACTGGAAGACCGAAGAAGACCGCTGGCTGCTGCCGACCTACGCCAAGTTCCCCTTCGTCCTCGAACGCGGGGAGGGAAACTACGTGTGGGACGACCGCGGCACCCGCTACCTCGACCTGTACGGAGGCCATGCGGTGTGCCTGCTGGGACACAGTCCGAGCGCGGTGGCCGACGCCGTGGCCGCGCAGGCGCGCAAGCTGCTCTTCTACTCGAATCTGGTCTATTCCGAGGTGCGAGCCCGGGCCGCCCGCGGTCTCGTCGAACTCTGCCGCATGGACGGGGCGC
Organism: uncultured Planctomycetia bacterium; assembly: GCA_964632945.1. Classification (GTDB taxonomy): domain Bacteria; phylum Planctomycetota; class MHYJ01; order WSZJ01; family CAZWCX01; genus CAZWCX01. The sequence continues at coordinate 34,030 of CAZWCX010000078.1, forward strand.
AGGTCTTCTTCTGCAACTCCGGGGCGGAGGCCAACGAGAGCGCCATGCGTACGGCGCGGCTCGTCACCGGCCGCCGCACCGTGGTCGCCACGCAGGGCTCCTTCCACGGCCGCACCGCCGGCGCCCTCGCGGCCACCGGGCTGGAGAAGTACCGCAAGAACCCCGCCGGGATCGGCGGCGACGTCGTCCATGTCCCCTTCGGCGACCTCGCCGCAGCGGAACGGGCGCTCGGCGCCGACGTCGCCGGGTTCATCCTCGAACCGGTCCAGAGCATGGCCGGCATCGTCATGCCGCCCGCCGGGTACCTCGCGGGACTGGAACGGCTCTGCCGCGACCGGGGCGCCCTCCTGATCTTCGACGAGGTGCAGACCGGCCTCGGCCGGCTCGGCGCCCCCACCGCGGCCCTCGCCTTCGACGTGCGCCCCCAGATCCTGACCTTTGCCAAGGGGCTGGGCGCGGGCGTCCCGGTCGGCGGGATCGTCGTCGAGGCGGGACTCGGCTCCCGCCTCAAGTCCGGCGAGCTGGGCTCGACGTTGGGCGGCGGCCCCCACGCCTGCGCCGCCGTCGCCGCCACCGTCGAAACCCTC
>CAZWCX010000079.1:0-4695 GCA_964632945.1 uncultured Planctomycetia bacterium
CCTGCCGCTCGACCTGGGCGACGTCGCCGGGATGCAGACCAAGTTTCAGATCTACACCGTCCCCGGCCAGGTGTACTACAACGGGACGCGCAAGCTGGTTCTGCAGGGGGCGGACGGGGTGGTCTTCGTGGCCGACTCCAACCCGGACAAGCGCGCGGAAAACGTCGAGTCGCTGAAGAACCTGGAGGAGAACCTCGCGGAAAACGGCGTGGACATCAACACGATTCCGCTGGTCCTGCAGTACAACAAGCGCGACTTGCCGACGACCATGACCATCGAAGAGATGAACAAGGATCTCAACCGATTCGAAGCGCCGACCACCGAGGCGGTGGCCTACAAGGGGGAGGGGGTACTGCCCACCCTGAAGGTGATTTCGAAGCTGGTGCTGCAGAACCTGAACAAGGAGTACGCGGGGGGCGGCAAATCCCCGGTGGTCAAGGCGAGACCGACCCCCGCCGCGACCCCCGCGGTGGGATCGGCGGGCGCGGCCAAGCCTGCTGTCGCCACGGCGACGGCCCCGGAGAAGCCCGCGCCGGCCCCCGCGCCGGCGGTGCCTGCCAAGCCCGCGGCTCCGCCGGCCATGCCGGCTCCCGACCTCGGCAAGGCGCCGCCGAAATTCGTCCCCAAGTCCCCCTCCAAGCCGGTGCGCACCGCCCCCGAGCCGGCCAAGCCTGCGCCGGCCGCCGTGGCCCCGAGCGCCGGAGAAAAGAAGTCGGGGATGATCTGGGTCTTCGCCGCGATCGGTCTGCTCGGCGGGGCCCTGGCGGTTTATTTCTTTGTCCTGCGCTAGAAACTGTTCTATACTGCGGGGATGCGCGCGGGCGCGATGACTTCCCCTTTCAGGATCGTGCCATGAAGGACGAACAACTCCGACAAAAGCGACTGGTCTTCTACAAGGAGGACCTCGCGCGCATCGAGCGCATGCTCAAGGACTTTCTCGAGCTTTCCAAGGGCAAATGCGCCCTGCTGATCGACAAGGACGGCCATCCGGTCACCCGGATGGGCGTGGCCGCGACCTACGACCTCGACACCATTTCCGCGCTCGTGGCCGGATCCTTTGCCGCCACGAAGGAAATGGCCCGGCTGTTGGGTGAAGAGGAATTCAGCGTGCTGTTCCACCAGGGCGCCAAGGACAACATCCAGCTTTCCCTGGTGGGGGATCGGACCCTCCTGGCGGTCATCTTCGACGACAAGACGACCGTCGGCATGGTGCGCCTCTACGCGAACGAACTGGCCAAGAAACTCGGCCAGGTGTTCGACGAGATCCACACCCGGAAGCCCGAAGCGGGCGGCGAGAAGATGGACAAGGCGTTCGGCGACAAGGCGGCCGGGCGACTGGACGACCTCTTCGGCAAGTAGCCGATCGCCACCGGACATGGACGGACGGCGGGGCGCCGCGCGGGCGTCCCGCGGTCGTTTTCGGGCAGACGACTCAGGAGGCCGGCTTTCCCCCGGCGTCCGCCTCGGCCGGCGTGTCGGCCCCGCCGCGGGTGATGCGCATGAACAGGTCTTCGAGGTTGGCGCGCTCCTCCTCGATGCCGGTGATGGCGATCCCGTGTCCGGCCAGCATGCGGACCAACGGCGGGATTTCGGCGCCGCCCCGGATCTCGAAGCGGACCTCCGCGCCCTGGACGCGAACCGCGGAAACCTCCGGGACATTCCCGAGCACGGCGGCGGCTGCGGCGCCGTCCCCCAGCACGGACAGACGCACCGATCGCGTCGGATTCAGCCGGGCCATGATCTCGTCGATCCCCCCCGAGGCGATCATGCGCCCGCGATCCAGGATCCCCACCGTGTTGCACATGTCCGCCAGTTCCGTGAGGATGTGCGACGAGATCAGGATCGTCTTGCCCATGTTTCGCAGTTCCTTGAGGAGGGCGCGAAACTCGATCCGCGCCCGCGGGTCGAGCCCCGAGGCGGGCTCGTCCAAAAGCAGCACCTTCGGGTCATGGACCAGCGTCTTGGCGAGGCAGAGGCGCTGCTTCATCCCTTTCGAAAGTTCCGCGACCAGGCGCTCCCGCAGCGTCTTGAGGTCGGTCAGTTCGATCACGTCCTGGAGGATCCGCTGCCGGGATCGTCGATCGATGCCGTAGGCGGCCGCAAAGAAGTCGAGATACTCCCAGACCGTGATCCCCTCGTACACCCCGTAGTGATCGGGCATGAACCCCATCACCTTGCGCACCCGATCCGGATAGTTGACCACGTCGTGCCCGTCGATCGTCGCCGATCCCTCGGTGGGATCGAGGAGCGTGGCCAGAATGCGGATCGTCGTCGTCTTGCCCGCGCCGTTGGGGCCGATGAACCCGAAGATGTCCCCCGGGGCCACATAGAGGTCGAGGTGGTCCAGGGCGAGGGTGCCGTCGTAGACCTTGGTGAGGTCCTGGGTCTCGATCATGGCGGGCCTTCGACCTCGACCACGAGCAGGGGGACGCGATGGCGGAACGACGGCTTCTGCCCGTTGATTTTGAGATCGATCGGATCCTGCTTCAACCGCACGAGGACGAAGAGTCCGGAACGCGCGAGCCCGCGAATCCGCTCGACCGCGTAGTCGAGCCACGCGATCGGGAACTCTTCTTCGGGCAACTCGAGCATCGTGACCAGTTCCTTTGCGGTGGTCTGACGGGCGGCGGTGAGCGCCACCGCGACGGTTGCCCCGGGGGCGGCCTCGAACCCCGTGGATCGCAACGACCAGCCGTGACCGAGGACGACCGCGTCGGCGAAGGCCGAATCGCTCCGGTTCTCGAGGGTCACACCGCCGTCGCGCAGGACGGCGCGCACCGGTCCGCCCAGGTCGTGCCAGCCGCGGCCTTGGAACACGCCGGTGTCCCAGAGCTTGAGGTGGAAGTCGTCGATCCGGGTTGCGGATCCCTGCTGGATCCGCAAGACCTGGGCGGCGGCGTCGGCCCGTGAGGCGTAGATCGGCAGGGGGATCATGCCGTCGCCGAACTCGATCGAGTACCCGCGGGCGGAAGCGGCGTAGACGCATCCGTAACTCAGGATCATCGCGTTCGGGCTGTCCGGGCCCGCCACCGCCAGCGTGCCCGCCTGCACCAGCGTGGTCACGCCGCGGGTCGCATATCCGATCGCCACGATGAGGCCCACGAAACCGCCGGCGATGAGCGGGACGGTGATGACCGTATAGATGTGAAGGTTGAGCCGCCGCAACACGAGATAGTTCACCGGTCCGACCACGACGACATAGACCAGGATCAGGCCGAACAGCAGGATCATCGACGGCATACGGGACATGCCGCGGGCCATCATTTCGACGCGCGGGTCGAGCTGCTGCTGGGAGGCGGGACCGTAGTAGGTCTCGACGTTGTCCGCGGTCCAGGTGTCCCGGCTCGCCGGTTCGGGGATGAGGGAGGCGACCTCGCGCCAAAAGTCGGGGCGGTCCTTCCAGCCGGTGAAGGGCGGGCGGCCCAGGTCGAACCCGAGCATCCAGACCGAGCCCAGGCCGGCGCGGTACTCGCGCAGCCATGAGTCTTCGCTCCCCCCCTTGCGCGGGGTCCCGCCGCTGAACGGGTAGAACGGAAACGGTTCCCGCGCGTGCAGGGGACCGAACGACCTTTCCAACTCGGGCAGCCCCTGGACCACGCGCGGTTGCACGACCGGCAGCGCGACCAGCCGCTTGAGGAGTTCGTTTTCCAGCCAGAGCGGGTCCGGCCCGGGCGAAACCAGGAGGTTTCCGCCGGAGCGCACCCATTCGATCAGCGCGGTGCGCTGGGCCTCCGAGAGTTCTCCGACGTTGAAGTCATGAAGGAGCACGAGGTGGAACCGCTCGTACCCGAGCCAGTGGTCGGGAAGGGCGTCGATGCGGGCGTCCCGCGCCAGGAACCGTGCGCGGGAACCGCCGAAGCCCTCCGGGCCGGCCTCCTCGAGGCGCAGGGGCAGATCGGCCATCAGGCCGGGGACGCGGCTGATGCTGAGGTGGCGCCGCGCCATGACCCGCTTGAGCGCGAGGCGCGCGCGCCGGACCGCTCCCCGCCCCTCGGGTTCGAAGGCCGCCTCGATCTCCCCCTCGTCGTGGCTGAGCGGGGGGACGAAGAGGAGATAGTGGAGGTCGCGGCGGGACTGCCGGGGGAACACCTCGGCGGAGTGGGCTTCGCCGCGCAGTTCCTTTCCGTAGAGCAGGTAGCGGGCCACGACGCGGCCCCGCAGTTCGGCCTCGCTTTGATTGAGGACCCGGATCCGCACGGGCAGCCAACCGGCCTCGCAGGAGTCGCCGAGGGCGGAGTCGACGTCGATCTGGATGGGGTCGGGGGCGGCGGGCTCCTGGGCGCCGGCGGGCGGGGCGGGGAACGCCGCGGCGACGGCCGCGAGGAGGACCGCCGCGAACGCGAGGGTCCGCGGCCGCCCGCTCCCGGACGGGGCCGGGTTCGGGGCTCCCGCGCGGCGCGGAGAGAGTGCGGATCGCAGCGGCGCGCGATTCATGGGCGCTCCTGGTCCGGGGGCCGGTTAGGGGACGCCGACGGTTCGTTGGGTCGCCGGGGCGATCTCCGGCGTGCTTTCGACCACCTGCTTCACGATGGCGTTCGTCCGCACCCCCTCCGCCTCGCCTTCGAAGTTCAGGATCATGCGATGGCGCAGGGCGGGAACGGCGATCTTGCGGATGTCCTCGAACGAGGCATTGAAACGCCCGCGCATGAGCGCGAGGATCTTGGCGGCCAGGATCAGGGACTGCGCGCCGCGGGG
>CAZWCX010000079.1:4705-34126 GCA_964632945.1 uncultured Planctomycetia bacterium
TCGCACATACTTCGCCGCGGCGGGGTGCGTCTCCGGCACGCCCGGATGGGTCGCGAGCACGAGGCGCGCCGCGTAGTGAAGCACATGCTCCGCCACCGGCACGTCCCGCGCCAGGTCGCGCAATTTCAGGATTTGCTCCCCGGAGAGCACCGGCGTCGGGCGGGCGGTCTCCCGCTTGGTCGTGCGTTTGAGCACCTCGACCAGCTGGTCCACCCGGGACGGGGGGACTTCGATCTTGAAGAAGAACCGGTCCAGCTGCGCCTCCGGCAGCGGGTAGGTCCCTTCCATCTCGATCGGGTTCTGCGTGGCCAGCACGAAGAACGGATCCGGCAGCGGGTGGCGCTCGCCGGCGGCCGTGACCGTGCGCTCCTGCATCGCCTCGAGCAGGGCGGACTGGGTCTTGGGCGTCGCCCGGTTGATCTCGTCCGCGAGCACGACGTTGCCGAAGATCGGTCCGGGCTGGAACTGGAACTTGCGCGCGCCCCCCGGTCCTTCCACCACGACCTGGGTGCCGGTGATGTCGGCGGGCATCAGGTCCGGTGTGAACTGGATGCGAACGAAGCGCAGCGACAGCGACTCGGCGAGCGTGCGCACGAGCAGGGTCTTGCCGAGGCCGGGGACACCTTCGAGCAGGACATGGCCGCCGGCGAGGAGGCCGATGACCACCTGCTCGACGACATCGTCGTACCCGACGATGACCTTGGCGACTTCCTGGCGAAGCGCGGTGACGCGATCGCGGAAGAACTCGACGTCCTGTTCGATGGCCACGGCGACTCCTCGCGAGGGGGGCGCGTCCGGCGCGGACGCAAAGGGCGTGGGGACACTGTAGCGCGGGCCGGGGCGGGTTGTCCAGCGTGCGCGGAATCCCGACGCGCGGATCCGTCGGACCCGCCCGGTTCGACAGGACGCGTCGGCCGCCCCGCAATTCCTTGCCGCGGCGGGCAGTTTCCCCTAGGCTGGATCGCGCCAGAAAACGGACCATCATGGAGGGGGGGAGATGCCCATCGACGATTCCGCCGAAGAACGCGCGCTGGCCATCCGGCGCATGTTCGACCTCACCGGTTTCGGCTTCCTCGTATTCCTCGCCTTGTGGGCCGTCCCGTCCATGGTCTACAAGCTCGACGACCGCAAGGGGGAGCAGGTCGTGATCCAGCGATTCGGCCGCTTCGTCCGCACCGAGTCGGACGCCGGCGTCAATCTCAAGCTCCCGTGGCCGATCGAGAGCGGCACCGTCGTGTCGACCAGCGAGATCCACCGCCTCGAGGTCGGCTTTACGACCACCTCGATCGAGCAGGAGGACTTCAAGGATCAGCCGGAGCACAGCGTGTCGATCACGCGCGACCAGAACCTCGTCGACGCGGAGTACACCGTGCAGTGGCAGGTCAAGGACCCGGCCGCCTATCTGTTCCAGGTGGCGCAGGTGGAACGGACGGTGAGTCAGGTCGCCCAGACGGTCATGCGCGGGATCGTCGCCAACCGCGACGTCGACGAGATCCTCGTCGGCGATCGGAACGCGATGCAGAACGAAGCGCGCGAGGAGATGCAGCGGATCCTGGACGCGTATCAATCCGGGGTCCAGTTGCTCAACGTCCAGTTCCAGGACGTCCACGCCCCCCAGCAGGTCGTCGAGGCATTCAACGACGTGCAACGGGCCAAGGAGGACATGGAGACCGCCCAGAACGAGGGGCGGCGGATCTACAACGAACGGATCCCGGTCGCCGAAGGCGACGCGTTGCGCATTCTGGCGGAGGCCGAGGCCTATCGCGTGCGCCGCGTGAACGAGGCGAAGGGGGACGCCGGGAGATTCCTGGCCATTCTCGCGCAATACCGCACCAATCCGGATCTCGTGCGGCGGCAGCTCCACCTCGAAGCGATGCAGGAGGTCCTTCCCCGGCTCAAGAAGACCATCGTGGACGACGGCCTCGACCTGGGGTTGTTCCTGGACGGACAGGCCGGCATGCCCGGCCTGAAGCCCGCCGCCGGCGGGGGAGGGGGGAAGTGATGAATGTCGTTCGCCGGATCCTGTGGATCGGGATCGCCTCGTTCCTGTTCCTCGCGTTCTCCTGGTCGATGATGACCGAAACCGTCGACCAGGCCGAGTTCGCCGTCGTCGCCCTCTTCGGCAACGTGAAATCGATCGTGGACGAGCCCGGGCTCATCGTGGTCAATCCGCTGTCGACGGTCACCAAGGTGCCGCGGCGCGTCCTCGAATACACCTCGGACAAGCCCTCCGCCGCCCCGACCGGCGACAAGAAGAACGTCGTCATCAGCCACTTCACCAAGTACCGGATCGTCGACCCGGTCAAGTTCCTGCGCACCGTCCGCACGAAATTCGGCGCCGACAACGCCATCGCCGACATCATCTACTCGGAGCTGAAGAGCGAGATCAGCCGCCATCCGCTCGAAAAAGTGATCACCGACCGGCAGGAAATGGCCAAGAGCATCATCGCCCACTCCCGGGACCGGATCGCCGAGTATGGGATCGAGCTCGTCGACTTCCGCGTCAAGCACTCCGAACTGCCGGAGAACGTGATCGGCTCGGTGTACACGCGCATGCGCGCGGAACGGGCGCAGATGGCGCAGACGTACCGCTCCGAAGGCGCGAAGAAGAAGATGGAGCTCACCGCCGGGGCCGAACGCAAGGAGAAGGAAATCCTCTCGGAGGCCTACCGGAAGAAGCAGGAGATCATGGGGCAGGGCGATGCCGAGGCGCTGCAAATCCTTCAGGATGCGTATTCCCGGGATGTCGACCTGGCGCTGTTCCTCAAGACCCTGGATGTCTACCGGATCGCTCTGGAAGAACGCAACACCCAGGTCATCCTGTCGACCGGTTCGGAATTGATGAAGTACCTGAACGATCCGGGGAAGCCCGGAAAATAGCGGGTGAACGCGTTTCCGGCCCCGCCGCCCGCGAATGGCCGCGGCGCTCGAAGGCGGGAGCGAGTCCCGCTCGCCCCCGTGCCGTCCTGCGACGACTCTCCGGGGTTCATGCCGCGCGCCACGACCCACCCGGGGGGCGCGTGGGGGCCGGGGGGCGACGTTCCCGGTTCCCGCATCCTGGACCCTGCCGCCGTCCGGAGATTCGCGGCCCGATCGGGCCGAGCCGGACGGTGCGAGGCGGCGCGCGGTCCCGGGGAGCCTGCGAACCCTCGTGGCGGCGTTCCGCCGACCTGGGTCGGGGCGGCCGCGCGGCGATCGAAGTCCCGGATCCCGGTCCGGACGTCCACGCCGCCCGCCCCGGAGTCCCGTGAACCGGAACGGAAGCGCAACGGAGCATCCCCATGGACCTGTGCCTCTGGATCGCGGCGGGACTCGCCCTCCTGGCGGCGGTCGTCCTCGGCCCCCACAACGTGCGGATCGCCCGCGCACGCCGGGCCTATCGGGGCCTGCCGATCGGTGTGCGCGCGGCCTGCATCGACCGGATCGCCGCGGCCGGCGGCGCGAACCCCCCCTTCACCTTGCTCCTGCCCTGGGAGGACCCGCCCGCCGGAGTGGACGCCGCCATCGCCTCGCGATTGGGCGGAGTCCCGTACGCGGAAGCAGGGGACACCTGGCCGGCCTTGGAAAGCGACTGGGACGGGTCCTATCAGGCCGGCGCGCCCGCGCCCTTCCTGCTCCAGGTCCTCTTGGACCATCCGGGCCTCGGTCCCGTGTGGCAGGGACGCCTCCTCACCATCTACCTCCGCGTCGGCGACGAACCCTTCACCGTGCGCGCGTACCGCACGCCGTCGCCGGGGCGCCGGCGCGAACTCACGGGAGGGAGCGACCCGCTGCCGACCCTCGGGTTGCGCGCGGTGCCGAGTCCCGTACGGCCGGACGGAGAGGCCCTGCTCGAAAGCGTCCCCGGTCTCGCCGATGAGTTGCGCCGCCACCACCCGGACCCGCGGCGCCTCCTGGTTCAGGTCCTCCGCCCGGAGTACTACTCCGCGGAGATCGAAGCGTTCGACCTGGCCTTCGTCGGCGGCACGCCCGAACCCGTTCAGGGAATCGAGGAGCTCGTCCCCGGTCCGGCCTGCCCCGACTGCGGCAAGCCCATGCGGTTTCTCCTGCAATTCGGCGATTTCGTCCCGGGGATCCATCTGGGCGACACCGGAACGGGTTACGTGTACGGATGCGACGATCACCCGGATCGGCTGGGAAGCGCGGTCCAGATGACGTGACCGCGCCGGCCCCGGGAACCGCCGTGCGGGGCGCCCCGGAGGGCGGGATTCCGGGTCGGCCGGGGATCGCTGTTTAATGACCATATAGTCATCTTTTTCTTGACGGCGGGGAGGAACGCGGAGTAGTCTGAGGGCATGAATGCTGCGAACCGGTTGCCGCCGTCCCGCGCGCGCGCCTTCGGGCCGCGGTCGCTGCGCGTGTTGCGCGCCCTCGCGGGGACGCTGATCCCGCGAGGCGGCGCGGTCGCGCCGGGGGGAGAGGACCTCGATCTCGACGCGACGGCCAACCGGTTCTTCGCGGACGTGGATCCCCTCTATGTCCACGGGTTCCGCGCCATGGTGTCGGCGGTCGAGTGGCTGCCCTGGCCGTTCGCGCCGAAGTGGCGCCGATTCACTTCCCTGGACGAGTCCGGGCGGGCGGCGGTGGTCGCCGCCTGGGCGGGGAGCCGCTGGTACTGGCGGCGCGGGGTCATCCTCGCCCTGAAGTCGTTCCTGGCCATGGCCTTCGCCTCCCACCCCGACGTGGAGCGCGCGGTCGGATACGAGCCTCGTTGTCTGCGCGGCGAGCCCAAGGATCCTCCGGAAGGGGACGGCGTGACGGGACGCGGGGTGGACCTGCCGGAGGGGTCCCCATGATCGTTGCTCCCGAGGAGATCCGGGATCGGGTGAGCGAGCGTTGCGACGTCTGCGTGATCGGCTCGGGGGCCGGCGGCGCGGTCGTGGCCAAGGAACTGGCCGAGTCCGGCGCGCGCGTGATCGTGCTGGAGGAGGGTCGACACTTCACCGCGGGCCGGGACTTCAACCGTCGCCCGATCGACATGCTGGCGCGGTTGTATCGCGACGCGGGACTGACGTCGACGGTCGGCTTCCCGGCCATCCCCCTGCCGCTGGGTCGGACCGTCGGCGGCACCACCACCATCAACTCCGGGACGTGCTTTCGCGCGCCCGCGGAGGTACTGACGCATTGGGAGCGCGACCTCGGGGTCGAGGGCTGCGGTCCGGAGGGACTGGCTGCGCATTTCGATCGTGTCGAGCGGGAACTGCACGTCGTTCCGGTCAGCGAAGCCCTCCTCGGCCGCAATGCGCAGATTGTCCGGCGCGGGGCGGAGCGGTTGGGATACGCTTCGGCGCCGTTGAAACGCAACGTCCGGAACTGCCACGGCTGCGGCGTCTGCTGCTTCGGCTGTCCGTCGGGCGCCAAGCAATCGATGGACGTGAGCTACGTGCCGAAGGCGGTGGCGGCCGGCGCGCGCGTCCTGAGCGGCTGCCGCGCCGTGCGCCTGGTCGCTTCGGGGGCGCGCATCGTGGCGGTCGAGGGGCACGTCGTCGGCCCGCCCGGCGGGGCGCCCGGGGCGGAGATTCGCATCGAGGCGGGGGAGGTCGTGCTGGCCGCCGGGGCCGTCCACACGCCTCTTCTCCTCCAGCGGAATCGCCTCGGACTCGCGGGCGGTCAGGTCGGCCGCCACCTCGCCGTCCACCCCTGCACGCGCGTCAATGCCCTCTTCAACGAGACGGTGGACGGATGGCAGGGGGTTCCGCAAGGACTCTGCGTCGATCAATTCCTTGGCGAGGGGATCCTGCTCGAGGGCACGCAGGGTCCCCCCAGCCTGATCGGCGCATTCCTGCCGTTCCAGGGCATGCGCTTCAAGGAGTTGTTCGCGCAGAGCCGGCATGTGGCGGCCTTCGGCGTCATGATTCGCGACTCGAGCCGGGGTTCGGTGCGCGCGCTTCCCGGCGGGAGGCCCCTGATTCGCTATTCGATGGGGCCCGACGACGTGCGGCGCGTGTGCAAGGGCATCCTGGAACTGTCCCGCATCTTCTTCGCGGCAGGCGCGCGCGCGGTCTTCCCGGCGCTTGCCTCGCTGCCGGAGGCTTTCTCCTTCGAGGAGGTCGAGGCGCGACTCTCCCGGCCGGTCGCGGCGACGGAGCTCGAGTTGATGGCCTTCCACCCGATGGGGACCTGTCGCATGGGCCCGGATCCCGCCGCCTCGGTGGTCGATCCGGCCGGGCGGGTCCACGGCCTAGAGAACCTGCACATCGCCGATGCCAGCGTCTTCCCCACCAACCTCGGCGTCAACCCGCAGATCACGATTTCCGCGCTCGCCGATCGTCTCTCCGCGCGGCTTTCGTCCGCGCGCGCGAACCGCCCGGGCGCAGCGAAGGAATGTCTTTGACACCCCTTGCGACGCTGGGCTAGACTGCCAACGTCCCTTCGCGCGCGGCCCTTTCGCGCCCGCCCTTCGCCCCCGCAGGAGTTCCCGATGATGACCCCGTTTCGTCGGGTGGCCCTCGCATCCCTCGCGGCGCTGGTACTCGCGTCGGTCGGCTGTCTCGAGGTCGACACCATTTTCACCGTCTACCCGGACGGGTCCGGGCGCGTGACGATGTCGATGACGATCGACGAGGACAAGTTGGAGATGCTGCGGGGCATGGCCCCCGGCGGGCTGGAAGAGACGCAGGGCAGCGGCCCGACGCAGGAGATCGGCGGCCTGGTGGGGCGCCAGAAGCTTCGCATCACCACCGAAGGCCTGTTCGAGGACATCAATCAGGTGCAGATGTCCGGCCTGAAAATCTCCTTCCAGCCCGGGGGCGACAATACGTTCCGGGTGCGGCTCGAGGTGGATCCCAAGTCCGGGCCGGGCGGTTCGCCGACCAGGCTTGGGCCTCTCGGCGGCCTGGGGGGCGGATCGGGCCGGAAGCCGCTGCCGCCGGACGACGGCCAGGACCCCGAGAACCTGACCGAAGATTCGGAAGGCGCGCCTGCGGACCCGGATGCGATGTCCGAGGACGCCGCGCAGGCCATGGCCGAGCAGATGCTGGCCGGGATGAAGATGCGGGTGCAGGTGATTCTGCCGAACGAGGTGCTGGGATCCACCGGGAAACACGAGGGTCGGCGCGCGTGGCTGACGCTCGACGAGAAGACGATGAAGGCGGCCCGGGAGGCGATCGTCCTCGAGGCGTCGTGCGAAGACCGTCTCGGGGCCGATGCGATGCTGGAGTTCGCCGAGTTTCAGACCGAGCTGGCGGGCGCGAAGTCCGCCGCCGCGGCGGCGAAAGACGGCGGGGCCCGTCCCGGCAAGGGAAAATGAACGCGGCATGGATCCCGCGCGCCGTTGAAACGGGGAGGCTCCGGCCGGCATGGAGGATCTGACTCCGGCGGAGCGTCGACTCCGCGCGCTCATGGGGGTGTATTTCCTCCTGTTCGCTCCGAGCGGCCTCGTGTTCGCGCTGGCGCCGAATTCCGTCGCGGAGTGGGTGAATTGGGTTTCCGCAGGGATCTGGCCCTCGCTGCCGCCCGCGCCGGCGGAAGAGACGCGCATCTGGGTGAGCCTGAGCGTGGCGATGATGGCGATGATCGCGGTCATCGCCGCCATGGTCTGGCGCGACGTGCGGCGCAACGCGCGGCTCGTCCCGTTGATCTTGCTGTCGAAACTCACCAGTTCCGTGATGGGGGCGGGGACGTTCATCCTGGCCGAGAAACGTTACCTCGTGGACCTGACCGTGTTCACGACGGACTTTCCGCTGTTCGTGCTTGCCGCCTGGCTGTATCGCCGGGCGGTTTCTTCGCGTGATTCGCGGGCGTCCGCGCCCGGCTCGTAAATGGGGGTTCGACCATGAAGCGGTTGACGGGAAAGGCCTGGTTTGAGCCGGCGCGCCTGCTTGCGCTGGCGCTGGCGTGTACCGTGCTGGTCGCCTGCGCATGGGCGGACGGGGAAGGGGATCCCAAGCCGGCCGAAGAAGAGCCCGCCCCGGAAACCGCCTCCGCGTGCGGCTGCGCGGACGGGTGCGCGATGGCCGGGAAGTGCGACGGCCCCGCCAACACCTGCGCCGGGGAAGGCTGCCGCCACCAGATGCCCTGCGGCTGCGCCGGCGGGTGCGATAAGGCGGCCGGGGCCTGCGAGGGCAACGCCCGCTGCGGCAGGGTCGCGTGCGGAGTCGGGAACGATTGCGGTTGCGCCGAGCCCTGCGCGCGCAGCGGCGCGTGCAACGAGAGCGACGAAAAGTGCAACTCGAGCGGATGCGGGTTTTCCTTCCCCTGCAAGTGCAAGGGACTCTGCATGCGCCTGGGACTCTGCAGCTCGATCACGGAGTCCTGCGCGCAGACCTCGTGCAGCTTCAAGCATCCCTGCGGCTGCGCGGGGGAGTGCAAGAAGGGGGGGAAGTGCTCGGGCGCCAAGGACACCTGCGCCCGCGACATCTGCAATCACAAGCTCGCGTGCCAGTGCATCGACGAATGTGCGAAGAAGGGGGAGTGCAAGAACGTCAAGGATACCTGCGGAAAGGTGAAGTGCAAGTTCGCCTACCCCTGTGACTGTGCCGAGGACTGCACCCTGCGCGGGGAGTGCAAGTCGAACTCGACCTGCGGCAAGGGCTCGTGCAAGCACGCGTGGGCCTGCGGCTGCGTGGACCAGTGTCAGAAGGGCGGGGGCTGCAAGAATCCCAAGGACACCTGCGGCGCCGTCACCTGCAAGATCGCCTTTGCCTGCGGATGCGCGGAGGGCGGCTGCGGCAAGAACGGGTTGTGCAAGAGCGGAAAGGACACCTGCGGCCGGAGCGTGTGTTCGATCCCCTTCGGCTGCGCTTGCCAGGACAACTGCGCCAAGGAAGGCGCCTGCAAGTCGGGGAAGGACACCTGCGGCAAGGGCGAGTGCAAGCACCAGTACGCGTGCAAGTGCCAGGGCTCCTGCGGCAAGGGCGGGAGTTGCCAGGGCAAGGATGCGTGCGGCCAGGAGGGGTGCAGGGTCAAGTACAGCTGCGGCTGCAAGACGGCCTGCGGAAGGTCCGGCGGATGCACGAAGCCGGACAACTGCTCGCAGGACGGGTGCAAGATGTTCAAACGGTAACCGGAGGTCGGAGGGCTCGCCGCGCCCCGAGGGGGCCGGGGGGCGGGGGCGTCATTCGAATTCGACGCCCCAGCAGAAGGTCGGAGCGGCGGGCAGGTCCGGCGCCGCACCCTCGAAGTGCAGCGTCGGGAGGAGGGGCGCCGCCGTCCCGACGGTTTCCTCGGCGGAGTCCACACGGCGCACCCAGCCGATGCCGGCGAGGTAGAAGAGCGGCCGGACACCGGCGACGGGGCCGCTCGCGCGGGCCGTCCAGGCCCGGTTCGGCTCCGTTCCCGCCGTCGCCGGCGCGGACGGTCCGGCCGCGCCCCGCTGCAGCACGAAGATCGCCAGCGAAGCGGGTCTCAGCCCCGCATCCGCCGCCTGCTCCGGCATGCGCACGCGTTCCGGGGCGGTCAGATGCGGCGTTCGGGGATTCCACGGGGGGCGCGCGGTCAGGACCACCGCGGGGGGAGCGGCCTCGACCCGGCGCGCCAGCAGGCCGAGACCGTCCACGAACCACGGTTCCACGCGCAGCGACGCGCGCGCGACCAGGAAGCCGGCCGCCTCGTCCCCCGCGCCCGGCAGGGGGAAGGCGGCCGTGCCGTCGAGGCACGAGTTCGCCTCGAGGCTCACCCCCTCGAGGCTCGAGCCCGCCTCGGCCCCGAGCTCCCGCGGCTGTCCTGCGGCGTCGAACAGGACCGCACGCACGACCACGGTGGCGAACGTGTAGGGGAGCAGGCTCTCCTCCTGGAGCAGGCCGCCCCCCTCGGGCGGAAATCGATACGCCCAGTGCACGTCCCGCGGCGCGCCGAGCAGCCGGCGCGCGCGCCCGCCGCGATTCTCGAGGGTCCACCGCACCGCCAGCGGCGGAGCGTCCGCGGTCAGCCGCACGTGCGAGGGGGACAGCAGGGTCAGGCCCGGGACGAGGGCCGGATCGGGTTCGGGGAGGGGATCGAAAGCGAGCAGCGCCGCCGGCGGCGCCTCCTCCGCGGCGCGCGAAGTCCACCACGCGCGGCACTCGGCGGTGCGGGAACCCCAGGCCATCCCGGTGTGGCGCCGCAGGCCGAAGAGGGCGTTGTCGCGCACCGCCGAGTTGGGATCGCCGACCGCGGCGTAGAGCGAGGACACGCCCCGGGCGTCACCGGCGAGGGCCAGGTCGAGGACGCGGTTCGCGCGCACCCGCCAATCCGCGTGGGCGGCGGCGTTCGCGGTCGAGCGCGCGCGCCGCGCGTGGACGAAATACCCCAGCCCCGCCGCGAGTGCCGCGAGGAGGGCCCACGCCGCGGCGTGCCGGGCGCGAGGGCTCATGACCCTTCCGTCCCCGCCTCGTCCGGCGCGTCCCCCGCGGAGTCGGCCGCGTCCGGACCGCATTCCTCCGCGGCGCCTGGACCGGAGCGGCGCTTCGACTGCAGGTAGCTCTCCAGGATCAACTGGGCGGCGACCGTGTTCACCTGCGTCTTCTTCCGCTTGCGGCTCAGCCCGAGCGGGGCCACCATCGATTCCGCCTGCACGGAGGTCAAGCGCTCGTCCCAGGTCGTCACCCGGACGCCGGCGTAGGCGCGGAGTCGATCCGCGAACTCCAGCGTCAGCCGCGCGCGCGGCCCCAGCGTTCCGCTCATGTTGCGCGGCAGTCCGACCACCACTTCGTCGATCCGCCGCTCCTGCACCAGGAGCGCGATCCGCTCGAGCACCTCGTCCGGACCGTCCGCTTCGATGGCGGGAAGTCCCACGGCGAACGTGCCCCCCGGGGCCGAGATCGCCAGGCCCGTGCGCCGGTCTCCCAGGTCCACCGCGAGGATGCGCTCCTCCGTCACAGCACCTCCGCGTGGCCTTCACGTTCCAACCGGTCGACCAGGTCCTTCACGTCTTCCGCCCGGTCCTTTGCGCACACCAGCGTCGCATCCCGGGTATGGATCACGATCAGGCCCTGAACCCCGAGGAGGGCAAGCAGGTGGCCGTCCCCCAGCACGACGTTGTCCCCGGCGTCGACCAGGCACGCGCGGCCGTGGACGACGTTCCCTTCCGCATCCGGAGGACCCCGTCGGGCCAGGAACGCCCACGATCCCGCGTCATCCCAGCCGAAGGTCGCCTCGGCCATTTCCAGGTTCTCGGAGTGTTCGAGCAGGAGCCGGTCGATCGAGGTTCGCGGCAGGCGTCCATACGCCTCGGCGATCCACTCGGGATCGTGGGCGGACGCGAGCAGGCGCCCGATCGCCTTCGCCTGCACCCCGGCCGCGGGGCGGATGCGCTCGAGTTCGGCGAGCAGCGTGCGCGGGCGGCAGACCAGGATTCCCGCATTCCAGAAGTGGTCCCCGGCCGCCAGCAGGGCTTGCGCCCGCTCCCGGTCCGGTTTCTCCACGAATTGGGCGACGCGCCAGATGGGGCGTCCCTCCGTGGTCGCCACGCGATCCCCGCGCCGCACCCACCCGAAGCCGGTGGCCGGACGGGTCGGCGGCACGCCGATCAGCACCAGGCACTCTGCTTCGCCGGCCCGCCGGAGCGCGGCCGACAGGCAGGCCCGGAATTCCTCGGCCGGCCGGATCACGTGATCGGCGGGACAGACCAGCGCGACCGCGTCCTCGTCTTCGGCTTCGATCGCCGACAGCCCGACCGCGACCGCCGCCGCGGTGTCCCGCGCCTCCGGTTCCGGCAACACCTGGCGCCCCGGCAGCGTCGGCAGCAGTTCCTGCACGCGCGCGCGGTACTCCGACGGGGTGATCACCCAGGTGCGTTCCGGCGGCGCGAGGCCGGACAGCCGGGCGACCGTATCCTCGAGCAGCGTGCGCGCGCCCAGCAGGGGCAGAAGGTGCTTGGGAACGGCCCTGCGGCTCCGCGGCCAGAATCGCTTCCCGGCTCCGCCGGCGAGGACGAGGGCGTGCAGCATGGCCCGAACCGGCGCCTCACGGCATGTGGCGGAAGGTCACGATCGAGATGTCGTCGCTCTGCTTCGCGGAGCCGCGGTGGGCTTCCACCCCGGCCACCATCGCCTGCACCAGCGTGTTCGAATCGGAGGCGGCGTGGCGCCCCACCAATTCCTCCAGGGCCTCTTCGCCGTACTCGCCGCCGGCGTTGTTCTTCGCTTCCACTACCCCGTCGGTGTACAGCACGATCCGGTCCATCGGCCCGAACTGGATCTGAATCTCCTCGATCGAGTTGTCGAATTTCTTGTCGCCGACGAATCCCAACACCATCCCCTTGCCCTGGAGAAGCTTCGTCTTCGGGCTGCCCCGCTTCCACCAGACCGGCGGGTTGTGGCCCGCGGATACGAAGGAGAAGGTGCGATCCTCGGCGTTGAGGATTCCGTACACTGCGCTGACGAACATGCCCTTGCGCATGTCCTTGATGATCAGGCGGTTCGCTTTGATCACGGTCTCCTTCGGGCTCAACCCCAGGGGGCCGAGCATGCGCAGGACGCTGCGCACCATGACCATGACCATGGCTCCGGAGATCCCCTTCCCGGACACGTCGGCGATGATGACGACGTAGCGATGGTTGCCGATGGGGAAGAAGTCGTAGTAGTCGCCGCCGACCTCCTTGGCCGGCTTGTAGTAGGTCCCGATCTCGAATCCCGGAATCTTCGGCAGAACCGCGGGCACCAGCTTCTGCTGGACCTCCTTGGCGATGCGGATGTCGTAGGCCGAGAGTTCGCGCTCCTGCGCCTGCGCCACCGCCTGGCTCGAACGCATCCCCGCGAACAGATCCTCCGCCGAGAACTCGGCAAAATAGCGCGAGGTCAGCTCGTTGAGCAGATCCTCGGGCGTCTGGTAGCGATCCTCGCGGTTTCGCTTCATCATCTTCTGGATGATCTTGGACAGTTCGGGAGTCACCTTGGCGTTGATCTTTCCCGCCTCGGGCAAGTCTTCCGTGTTGACCTTTTCGAAGAATTCCTTCGGCGAGCGCGCCTGGAACGGGAGTTGGGCGGTGACCAGGTAATAGAGCGTGGCGCCGAGCGAGTAGATGTCGGCGCGGTGATCCACGTTCTTGGCGTCGAAGATCTGCTCCGGCGAGGCGAAATTGATGGTGCCGAAGGAGATTCCGGTCTTGGTCA
The DNA here is from genome assembly GCA_964632945.1 of uncultured Planctomycetia bacterium. Lineage (GTDB taxonomy): Bacteria > Planctomycetota > MHYJ01 > WSZJ01 > CAZWCX01 > CAZWCX01. The sequence goes on from CAZWCX010000079.1 coordinate 17,737, forward strand.
GCGTCGACAGCCCCGAATTCTCGAGACTCTTCGCCGTTCCCATGTCGATGACCTTGGCCACGCCGTCGGCGGAAAGCACGATATTGCCGGGACGCAGGTCGCGGTGGACGATTTTCTTCTCGTATGCGTACTGGAGCGCGCGGGCGATCTGGATCGCCACGTCCATCGCTTTTTCCACGGGCAGCGGGCCGTCCGTGCCCACGATCTCTTCGATCGTCTTCCCTTCGACCAGTTCCATGACGATGTAGTAGATCCCCTTGTCCTCCCCGGCGTCGTACATCTGGACGATGTTGGGGTGATTCAGCGCCGCGCCCGCCATGGCCTCGCGCAGGAACCGGCGCACGTTGTCCTTGTTCTGCACGAGGTGGTCGAAGAGCACCTTGATTGCCGCCTGCTTGCGCATGGTGTGGTGCTCGGCCCTGAACACCAGCCCCATCGATCCCTGGCCGATCTTCTCGAGGATCTTGTATTGGCCGACCTGCCGGCCGACCATCAGGGCCTCGCACTGCGCGCAGTAGACCTTGCCCTCCACCACCCGCACTTTCCCGGACTGGATTTCCTGCTTGAGGATCATCTTGCCGCAGGAATCGCAGAACTTGTGGCGCGCGATGAAGACCTGGTCCTCGATCGTCGGCATGCCGGGGGCCGTGACGCCGGTCGCCGGCGGTTTGATCGCCTCCAGCAGCGGGGACGAGGACTCGCGCGTTTCGTTCAAACCCGCGCCCCCGTGGGCCTGCAGGGGCTCGTCGGGCGGCAGTGTCTCGAACGGGGAGAGCATCTGCGTGGTCTTCGGCACGGTCTTGCGCGGTTGTTCGACCGGTCCGTCGAGGTCCTCGCCGACCTCCACGCGAACCACCGTGTCGCCGACGCGCACCTCGTCGCCGGTGCGCAGTTCCTGGTTCTTGATGCGGATCGAGTTCACGAACGTGCCGTTGCGGCTGTCCATGTCCTCGATCTTGCACAGCTTTCCGTCGAAGTCGATCTTGCAGTGGACCCGCGAGATCTTTCCGTCCGGCAGGATGATGTTGCTCGCATCGGATCGGCCGATGGTGATCCACTGCCCGCTCACGAGCGGAATCGTGGCGCCGGCGAATTCGCCGTTCTTGATGTACAGACGTGCCTTGAGGGTCATCGAACCCGCTCGAAGCGTGCTACGATTTCTTCTTCAGGTGATGGGTCGAGAAGCCCTTGGGCCTCGGCGGAGGTTCGATCGGCGTCAGTTCCGAAGAGAGCTGGGTCGGGACGAACCCCTTCGGCCGGGGCTCCGTCTTCTCCTCGGGGGGAGTCTCGTCGACCTTGTCGAAGTCGTGCCGATGGGTCACGAAACCCTGCGGCCGACCATCCTCGCGGGGGGGTTGGACCTGTTTCGCCTTCTCGGCGATCTGGGCGAGCTTTTCGGCCTCCTCGGCCTCCACCTTCTTGCGCTTGCGAAATGCTTCAAAGGGATCGTCCACGGGCGCACCCTGGCCGTCCATCGCGAACCTCCTGCCGCACGCCGTGCGCACGGCAAACCACGGACTCACCGGATCTTATAGATCGAATTCCGATCCCGATGGGACTATACCACCGGGGCGAAACGGATGTCAATGGATCTGGGCCGTCCAGCGTTCCAGCCGGTCCAGGGCGGTGGTGAGCAGTTCCATCGAGGTGGCGTAGGAAAGGCGGACATGTTCCGGACTGCCGAATGCGCTGCCCGGGACGACGGCAACATGGGCCTGCTCCAGCATCTGCGTGGCGACGTCGAGGTCGTTGCGCAAGGCCTTACCTTGGGAGGACTTTCCGAACAGGGCCGAGACATTGGGAAAGGCGTAGTAGGCGCCTTTCGGGGTGCGACAGGAAACCCCCGGGAGCCGGCGCAGGCGTTCCACGACGGTGCGGCGGCGCCGGTCGAACTCGGCCGTCCAGACCGGGAAAAAGGCATGGTCGCCGGTCAGGGCGGCGAGGGCGGCTTTCTGGGAAATCGAGGTGATATTGGAGGTGGATTGACCCTGGAGTCGGGTGGCCAGCGCGATCAGCTCCTCCGTGCCGGCGGCATAGCCGACCCGCCAGCCGGTCATCGAATACGACTTGGACATTCCGTTGATGAGGATGGTTCGGGAGAAGGCGTCGTCTCCCAGGGCCGCCATGCAGTGATGGGGTCCCCCCTCGTACAGGAGCCGGTCGTAGATTTCGTCGCTGATCACCCAGAGGTCGCGTGCGCGCGCGAGGGCGAGGATGGCCTCCAGGTCCTCCCGGGGGAAGCACGCGCCGGTCGGATTGTTGGGTGAGTTGACGATGACGGCGCGGGTGCGCGGACCGATCGCCCGCTCGAAGGCGACGAGGTCCGGCCGGTAGTCGTTCGTTTCGGGGCACGGGACGAACACCGGGACGGCGTCTGCGACGCGGACGATTTCCGGGTACGAGACCCAATACGGAGTGAAGACGATCACCTCGTCGCCCTGACCGCAGATCGCCTGGACCGCATTGTAGATGGCGTGTTTGGCACCGGCGCTGACCAGCACCTGTCCCGGGCGGTAGCGGAGTCCGTAGTCCTGGCGCAGGCGGTCGGCGATGGCCTGGCGGAGTTCGGGAATGCCGGCGACGGCGGTGTACTTGGTGAAGCCCTCGCGGAGGGCGCGGATGGCGGCCTCCTTGATGTGGTCGGGCGTGTCGAAGTCCGGTTCGCCGGCGGAGAGACTGACGACGTCGATCCCCTCGCGACGCATTCGGGCGGCGCGGTCACTGACGGCGAGGGTGGCGGACTCCTGGAGTTTCGCCAACCGGGGGTTCAAGTGCATGGGCCGCCTCCCCGATGTGCCGGGCGCGGGGACCGGGGACCCGTGGCGCAGGTCCGGGCCGCGCGCCGGGCGCGTTTCCGGCCAAAGGAGGTCGGGCGGAGTGGTCGAAGGTGACGACGCGATCTTCCGCCGGGCCCCCGGATCCCGCGGCGATCGGAGGGTCGCCCGGGTTTCCGGGTACTCCCCGTTCGGCCGCGGCTTCCCGTCACTTGGCGAGGAACTCCTTCGCGGCCTTGGTGAGCGCGGGGACGACTTCGAACAGGTCGCCGACGATCCCGTAGTTCGCGACCTTGAAGATCGGGGCGTCGGCATCCTTGTTGATCGCGACGATCACCTTGCTCGAGCTCATCCCGGCCAGGTGCTGGATCGCCCCGGAGATGCCGATTGCGACGTAGAGGGTGGGAGAGACGGTCTTGCCGGTCTGGCCCACCTGCTCCTCGTGGGGCCGCCACCCCGCATCGACGACGGCGCGCGAGGCGCCCACCGCCGCGCTCAGGACGGACGCAAGCTCGTCGCGCAGCGGGAAATGTTCCGGACCCTTGAATCCCCGTCCGCCGGCGACGATCACGTTCGCCTCGGTCAATTCGATCTTCTTGCCCCCGGAGGCGGACAATTCGCGGACGACCGATTTCAGGTCGCCGACGCCGAAGGAAACGGCCAGGTCGGCGATCTGCGCCGTGCGCCTGGCATCGGGCGCGCCGGCGGCGAATACGTTCGGACGCAAGGCGATGACGGCGGGGGACTTGGCGAAGGCGCACCAGAGGTTGGCCTTGCCCGCATAGACGGGCCGGCGCACGGTCAGCTTGCCGGCTTCGACCTGCGTGGCGGTGATGTCCATCGCCACCGAGACCCCCAGGCGCGCCGCGACCCGCGGAGAGATGTCCCGTCCGGTGGCGGTGGCGGCGAACACGACGGTGGACGCGCCCTGGGCCTTGGCCGCATCGGCGACCAGCCGCGCGTGGGCGTCGGGGGAGTGTCGGGCCAGCACGTCGGAGTCCGCCACCAGCACCTGATCCGCGCCGCTGTGTCCGAGCGCGGGCGCTTCCCCCTTGACCCCGGAGCCGATCAGGACGGCGATGGCCTTCGTGCCGAGCGCGTCGGCGAGGCGGCGGGCCTCCCCCATCGCCTCGAAGGTGGGTTTGCGCAACTTGCCGTCACGTTGTTCCGCGTAGACCAGGACCGGACCGGGCATGGGGGACTCCGTAGTTGAATGGGTCGAAAGTGCGAACTCCTGCCGGGTGGAACGTAGGAGCCGGCGCGCGTCGAAACGACGGGCGCCGATCCCTAGATGACTTTGGCCTCTTCGCGGAGCAGGCGCAGCAGATCGGGGATCGCCTCCACGCCCTTGCCCACGATGCGGGGCGCCGGGCGCGGCGGGGGCGGCTCCATCTTCAGCACCGTCAGGGACGGCTCCACCGCTTTCGCCGGGCGTTCCTCGAGCGGCTTCTTCTTGGCCGCCATGATCCCCTTGAGCGAGGCGTACCGGGGCTCGTTCAGGCCCTTCTGGGCCGTGATCACGGCGGGCAGCGCCAGCTCGACGACCTCGTGTCCGCCCTCGACCTCGCGCTCGCAGGTCGCAGTCTTGTCCGCCCACTGGATCTTCACCACCACCGAGGCGGCGGGAAGACCGAGCAGCTCGGCGACCATCGGCCCGATCTGGTGCGCGTCGTCGTCCACCGCCTGCTTCCCGAACAGGACCAGGTCGGGAGCGAGCTCTTTCAGGACCTCGGCGAGGACCGAGGCGACGCCGAAGCTGTCCCGCTCGGGGGAATCGTCCTTGAGCAGGATCCCGCGATCGGCGCCCATGGCCAGGGTCGTGCGGATGACCGCCGCCGAATCGGCCGGGCCCACCGAAAGCACCACGACTTCGCCCGCACCCGCCTTCTCCTTGATCCGCAACGCCTCTTCCACGGCGAATTCATCGTACGGGTTGAGCACCCACTGGACGCCCGCGGGATCGATCGATTTTCCGGTCGGACCCACCTTGACCTGGGTCGTGGTGTCGGGAACGCGCTTGACGCAGACGGCGATCTTCATCCGGAGGCCCTTCGTTGCGAGTGGGGAAGCGGCGCGCCGCGCGCGCGTCGCGGGCGGCGAAAGCGGGGCTCATTATAGGGGGGGGGGACCTCGATGCAAGGAAAAACCCCGGGCGCAGGGCTCCGGGTCAATCCTTGTTTCCGTCCGGTCGATCGGGTACGCTAGCGATCGACTTCCGGACTCTATCCTATGGAGCGGACGGATGATCCGGCTTTCCTACAGCCATCTCGAACAGCGGGAGATCCTCGAGATCGACGGCGATTACATCGAGATCGGCCGTTCCCGCAAGGCCACCGTGCGCGTCAAGGACACGGCGGTCTCCGGCGAACACTGCTATATCATGCGGCTCGGCGACAAATGGATGGTCGTCGACCTGAATTCCCGCAACGGGACCTACCTGAACGGGAAACGAATCACCAAGGAGCGATTCAAGCCCGGAGACACGCTGGCCGTCGGGCGGGCGAAAATCGTGTTCGATCAGGAAATCGACGCCGGGGCGCCCTTGATCGAGGCCCCTCGGGAGGGCGAAGTCCGTCGCATCAGCAGCACGGCACTCAGCGCGGAGGACCGGGCGCGTCTGCAGCAGGACGCCGCCCCGGCGGCCCGGCCGGTGTCGGTCCCGCCGCTTCCCGAATCCCCGCCGCCCCTCGGCCCGGAGCGCTCCCGCCCCACCCCGCCGCCCGAGGAGCGCAGCACCGGCGAGAGCGAGATCACCGGCCCGCTCGGCCCGATCGGCGATTTCTGACCGGCCGTTCGGCCGTGCCCCCCGCCGGCCCGATCCCGGATCCCCGTGCGCGCCCTGCCCACCCCGGGAGGCCCGGCCGAAATTCCACCCACCGATCGGCCATCCCAACCGGGCCTTTTGCTTGACAGCCTCACCTGCCGACATATAATTTCAGGCTCGCAGTGGATCTGGGTAGGGTGTTTGAAGGAGGGTGTCCCATGAGAGTCATGGGGAAGGTCGGTCTGGTTCTGGCCGGAATCGTCATTGCCAATATCCTGACGCTCCATGGGGCGCCCCTGTACGCGGACTTGATCCCGTCGACGCCGGGCACCACCCCCGTCGGCGCCGCCGGTAATGCCGACCGGGACGCCGTGCAACTCCAGTTGGCCCAGATGGGCCTCTCCTCCGCGGACATCGCGGCGCGCCTCGATTCGCTCGACGCCGCCGACGTCGCCGTCCTGGCGGACAACCCCCAGCAGGTCCAGATGGCGGGAACCTCCCCGCTGGTGGCCGTGGTCGGGGGTCTGCTGGCCCTGATCTTGCTGGTCGTCATTCTCGACAGCACGAGCCAGGCCGAAGAGCCCGAGCCGATCACTCCCAACATGTAACCCGCGCCTCCGGGCGCGACCGATCCGGAAGCCCTCGGGGCCGACCTCTTTCGGGAGGCCGGCCCCGTTCCTGTCTCCCGCCCGTCCGCGACACCCGAGTTCAGGCATGATGCGCCGCGCCTCCCCGCTTGCTGCCGTCGCCCGCGCCTCCCTGCTCGTGGCACCCCTCCTGCTCACCTGCGGTTGCGCGACGCAGATGGTCCTGTCGAAGATCGCCAAGCAGTACATGCAGGTGATCGATGCCATGCCCGAAGGGGAGGCCGCCGTCGGCCTCGTCTACATCCCGGGCATCGTCCTGCCCAAAGGCACGGTGATCTACGACTGCGGACCCGAGACCCTCACGGCCGTCTTCACCCACTGGGGCAAGCCCCTGTCGATCGAGGAGGTGGCGAAGGAAACCTATCGCGTCAAGGACAAGGGGACGCTGTCCATCGACCTCATGCTCTTCTCGCGGCGGCGCGGCTTTCACGCCGAGATGCAGCGCGGCAGCCTGCTCGGGCTGCAGAAGGCGATCCTCAAGGGGATCCCGCCCATCATCATGCTCGATGTCGCGACCCTGCCGATCTACAACATCAAGTTCGCCGACCCCAAGAGCAAATTCCACTTCCTCGCGGTGACGGGCTATAATGACAACACGGAAGAAATCATGTGCGAACTGTACGAGGGGCAGAAGGTCCTGATCCACTACCGCTACCTGCGCAAGGCGTGGGAGAAGGCCGGATTTTTCATGCTGCTCGTGTCGCCCCCCGAATGGCCGCGGCCGGCATAGGGAGAGACGTCGACGATGCGGAATCCCGCGATCGCCTGGCGCCCGGCGATGCTCCTGGCGGGGCTGCTCCTGTGCGGGTGCCAGGGCACGCCCGGCAAGGGCGGGGCGACCGAGAATCCGAATCGCGAGCCGGAGCGCGCGGATCGCACCGTCCCGGCGGCCCCGCGGGACGTCCCCGGCGTGGCCCCCCGCGCGGCGGTGGAGCCCGACGTGCTCCCTCCGGAGGATGAACTCAAGCGCCGGGATGCCGCCCGGTTGTACGACAAGGCGGCCCGGTTCGAGCAGGAAGGGAGGCTCGAGGAGGCGTTCGAGAACTACCGCTCCGCCGTCAAGGTCTTCCCCCGCTACGCCGCCGCCCACGTGGGGATCGGCAACATCTACCTGATGAAGCAGCGCTACGCCGAGGCCGAATCCGCGTACAAGGCGGCGCTCAAGTACGACGCCCGTTCGGCGACCGCCCACAACAACCTTGCCTGGCTCTATGTGACGACGCGAACCCAGTTGCCGCGGGCCTCCGAGTTGGCCCAGAAGGCGATCGACCTCACGCGCGTCCAGCTTCAGGGCGCCTCGGCCGCGGGGCGTGCCGCCGACGTCGACCGCCTGCAGGTGGAGCTCGCGGAGTGCTGGTCCACGCTGGGGTGGAGTCACTTCTACGGCGCGGAGCATCTCGGGGCGGTGATGGCGTGGGATCAGGCGGCGCAGACGCTGCCGCCCGCGCAGTCCGGGCGGAAGGCCCTCTTTCTCTACCGGATGGCCCTGGCGTTGTCGCTCCAGGGCGATCCGGCGCGCGCCCTCCGCGCCATCGTGCAGGCGCGCTCCCTCGCACCGGATGCCGCGCTGCTCGCCAAGCTCGACGCCCTCGAGACCAGCCTGGGGTCGAAATGATCCGATGACCAGCCTGCGACGCATCGCCGCGCTTCCGCCCTTGCCGCCCCGGCGTCCGGACAGCCACAAGGGAACGTTCGGGCGCGCCGTGGTGGTTGCCGGGAGCCCGGGCATGGTCGGATCGGCCTGCCTTGCCGCCCGCGCCGTACTGCGGTCGGGCGCCGGACTGTGCGTGCTGGCGACCCCCGCTTCGGTCGCGCCGGTGGCAATGGCGAAGCTGACCTGCGAGATGGTGGCGCCGCTCCCGGCGGACGCGGACGGGTCGCTGGCGGCGGCGGCGCTGGAGCCGCTGTGCGCGGCCCTGGCGGACGCGCAGGCGGCGGCGATCGGCCCCGGATTGGGCGAAGGCGCGGGAACGGCGGACCTGGTCCACGCGTTCCTGCCCCGGGCGGCAGTCCCGATCGTGATCGACGCCGATGCCTTGAACCTCCTCGCCGGGCGCCTCGACACGCTCGGGGCCATGCGCGTCCCGGTGGTGTTGACCCCGCACCCCGGGGAAATGGCGCGGCTGGCCGGGACGACCTCCGCCGCCGTGCAGGCGGCGCGCGAGGAAACGGCGGTCGCCTTCGCCGCGCGCTGGGGAAAGATCGTCGTGCTCAAGGGGCAGGACTCCCTGGTCACCGACGGCGTCGCCCTCTATCGGAACCGCACCGGCAATCCCGGCATGGCCACGGGGGGAAGCGGGGACGTGCTCACCGGCATCCTCGCGGGCCTGCTCGCGCGCGGATTGGCGCCCCTGGATGCGGCCGTGTTGGGCGTCTGGCTGCACGGCACGGCCGGAGACATCGCCGCCGCCGCGGTGGGGGAGGAGTCGCTGATCGCGACCGACCTGCTCGACCATCTGCCGCAGGCGTTCCGGGCCCTGCCGCGCGCGGCGGGGGGGTGAACCGTGCGGCGCAGGAGCCGTTGGGAAGATGATCGCGGCGAACGGCCGGGCGTCCCCGGGATGGGATCCGGGCCTTCGGGCCGCGCTCGCAGGGCCGAAGCGGCCCGGAACCGGGAGGGATCCGTGTCTACTCAGGATGGATCGGGAGTTGGAGGAGTCGCCGCAACCGTCCTGCTGACGCTCTTGCTGGCCGGGGCGATTCCGACCGCGGCCGCGCAGGAACCCGGCCCGGAGGCGCTGCCGACCGCGGAGGAGTTGCGCGAACTGGAGGCCACCTACTCCGCGCGCCTCGGGGAACTCGTGCGCACCCTCCGCGCGGGGAACGAGATCGACCGCGATGCGGCGGTCCTCGAACTGGCGCGCATCGGCCTGCCGGCCCACCGCGCCCTCGCAGAACTGCTCGGGCAGGAACCCTGGGAATTGAGGCGCGCCGCCGCGGAGGCTTTGGGGCGGATCCGCCTCACCCCGGTCGTGCCGACCCTGCTGAAATTCCTCGCCGATCCCAACTGGTCGGTCCGCGAGGCCGCGGTCGACGGGCTGGGGCGCTTCACCGGCGAACACGGCCGGGACGCGCTGCTGGCTTCCCTCGACGACCCGGTTTGGCGCGTGAAGGTCGCCGCGCTCGATGCGCTCGCGCTCCGGCGCGAGATCGCGGCGCTGCCGCGCATCCTCGCCCTGGCGGACTCGCCGGACGAAGACGTGCGCTATGGGGCGCTCGAGGCGCTGGTCTCGTTCGAGGTCCCCGAGGCCAAGGCGAAGCTGGCCCCCCTTCTGAACGACCCGGACCCGGAGGTCCGCCGGCTCGGACTGCGCGGCATTCTCGGCGCCGAGGGGAAGGGGGACCCGACTCCCGCGGTCGCGCTCGTCCGCGATCCGCACATGGCCGTGCGGATCGAGGCGCTGCACGCCGTCGTCGCCCGCCTGGGCGTCGTCGACCCGGCCGTGCGTGCGTCCGTGGAGGAACTGGTTGCATGGCTCGGATTGGAGCCATACGACCCGCGCTACGCCTACGCGGCGGGGTTCCTCGAGCAGCACGCCGAGGCCGTCGCCGAGCCGCTGCGCGGCGGGCTCCGGCATGCGAACGCCGCCGTGCGGAGACAGGTCATGCTCCTGGTCGCCCGCCGACAGGTCCGCGCCGCCGCTGCGGACGTGCTCGAGGTCTACTCCACGGTCTCCGACGACGGTCGGGAGGAGATCCTGCGCGCCGTCATCGACCTCGGGGCGGCCGATCCCCCCTTCCTGCTTCGGGTCGCCCGCGAAGGGAACCCCTCCGAACGCGCGATCGCCATGCTGGAGCTCGGGCGCACCGTCGGCGCGAGTTCCCCCTTTGCAGCGGAGGCGGTTCGGGTGCTCTTCGAACTCCTCGCCCATCCGGAACCCGAGCTGCGCAAGGCCGCGGGACGGGCCCTCTACGCTTCCGGGCTGGAGCCTCCGCTCCCCGCGCTGCTCGACCGGCTGCGCAACGAAGCGGACGATGGCGTCTTCTCCGTGGTCGTGAGCCTCTTGATCGCCCGGCCGGGCGTAGCCGTGACCAACGCGCTGGTCGAATTGTACGACTCCCTGCCGGCGGGATTCGCGCGGGTCCACCTGGCGCAGGCGATCGCGCAGCGGCCCGACCGCGAGGCCGAACTCTGGGTGCGCCGGAAACTCGCGGATCCCGATGCGGAGGTCCGGCGGGCGATGGTCGGCGCGGCACGAGGCCGTCCCTCCGTGTTCCTGGAGGAATTGCTCGCCCTGGCCAAGGGGGACGCCGACGGTCGCATCCGGGCCGGGGCGCTCGGGCTGCTCGCAGAGATCCGCGACGAGCGCGTGTTCACGCTCCTGGTCGAGGCGGCCCGCGACCTCGATCTCGACGTCCGCGACAAGGCGATCAAGGCGCTCGCCCTCCGCCGCGATCCGCGCGCCATCCCTCCGCTGCTCGAGGCGGCCAGCGCGGGCGAGGACGTCGTCCGGCGGGAGGCGCTCGACGCGCTGCTCTCGTACACGGACGATCGCGTCGTCGAGGTCCTGCTTCGCTGCGCCACCGCCGACGAATCGGAGGCGATCCGCTCCCACGCGGTGCTCCTCCTCCAGCGGGTGCGCGATCCGCGCGTGGTCGACGCCCTGCTGCCGCGCGTGCGGGAAGAGTCGGCCGTGTTCGTGAAGAACAACCTCGCCTATACCCTGGGAATGATCGGGGACCGGCGCGCCCTGGAGGCGGTGATCGCCCTCACCCGCGATCCGGAACCGATGGTGCGGGCCACCGCCGCGCTCGTGCTCGGGCTCTTCCCGCCGCCCCTGCCCGCGGACGCGCTGCGCGCCCTCGTCAAGGACGCCGACCCCGGCGTTCGCCTGGCGGTGGTGGAAGCGCTGGCCGCGCTGGCGGCCGCCGAGTCCCGGGATGTCCTGTTCGAGGCCCTGCTCGACGCCGACTCCGCCGTGCGCCGTCGGGCGCTCCTGGCCGTCGGCTCCTTTCAGGAACCGGCCGCCGAGCAGGCGGCCCTCCAGGCGGCCCTGAAGGAAGTGGAGCGCGAGGCCCCGGAAGGGGAGGAACGCTCCTTCCGCGCCGGGCAATTCCTCATGCGGCTCGGACTCGAGGGACCGGCCCATCGTGCGTTCGCCGCGGTCCTGGCCGCGCCGCCCGAAGACTCGGCGGCCGATGCGGCCTCCCGCTTCTACCTGGGGTACATCGACCTGCATCACGCGCGCTTCGAATCGGCGGCCGGCCACCTGGAATCGGCCGCGGAGCGCTACCCGCAGATCGGCCCGACGCTCAATGTCCCGGTGGAAACGCTGCGCGCCTACGCCCACGCCGCGCGCGCCCTCCAGGCCCTGAAGGAGCGCAAGGAGGCGAGCGCGAAGCGCGAGATCGCCGAGGCCGAGACCTTGATGAACAGTTCCCCGGAAATCCTCAACCTGCTCGCCTGGAACATGGTGGAGAACGACCTCGCGCTCCCGCTCGCGCTCGAACTGGGGGAGCGCGCGCTGCGCGCGGCGCCGGAGTCCCCGGCCATCCTCGACACCGTCGGCTGGATCCTGTACCGGCTCGGACGGTTCCCGGAGGCGCTGGACTTGCTCCGTCAGGCGTGCCGCCTCGCGGCGGACGACCCCGACCTGGCCTTCCACCATGCCCGCGTACTCATGGCCAACGGCCAGCGCGCGGAGGCGTTCGAGTCCTTGAAGCGCGCGGTGATGCGCGAGCCGGGACTGGGACGGGAGGCGCTCGAAGCCGCGGAGTTCCGCGCCGTGCGCAACAACGAGGAGTTCCGGCAGCTCGTGCGGCCGGGACCGAAGTTCGTCCGCGAGGATTGATTCGGATTCGGGAGCCAGGCATGCCCGGAATTCTCCCGCGCGTCGCCCTTTTTGCGCTGGTCGCGTTCGCGCTCGCCTCGGAAGCAAGCGCCCAGGCGCATCCGCGCGTGCTCTTCCGGGGCAAGCCGCCCGAGCTCCCCTGGCGCGATCGCTTGGACGATTTGCGCGAGACGCCCCCCGGACTGGCGCTTCACTGGGCCTACACCGGCGACGATGCGTCCGCCCGGGCGTGCCGCGCGGCCCTGCTGGCGATGGAGGGCGACGAAGGCTACGGCCTGTCCGCGGCGGGGGCGGTGCTCTACCTGCCGGTGGCGTATGATTGGCTGTACGCCTGGAAGGGGTGGACGGCGGCCGACCGGAAGACCATCGAGGGCCGCATCGAGCGCACCGCCGAGTCGTGCCGCGATTTCCTGGCGGGGCGCGACGATCATGTCTTTCACACCTCGGCCCCGCGCGCGGTCATGGGGGTCGGCCTCGCCGCCCTGGTTCTGGAAGGACATCACGCCAAGGCGGCGGAATGGCTCGCGTTCACCCGCGAATACCTGGAAAAGACCTATCTGCCCGCCATCCGCTTTCTCGACGGCGGGGCCGTGGCCGGAATGTCCTACGCCGTCAACGAAGGGTTCTTTCCCCTCGGCGTCCTCCTGTCCGCCTTGAAGTCCGCCAAGGGGCTGGACTACTTCGCCCGGGAGAAGTCCCTCGCACGGATTCTCGAGTACACGATCCACTCGCTCCTGCCCGATCAGACCTTCCTCCGCTGGGGGGACATCGTCGGCGGCGGTCGCGCGTCCACCCGCGACGAGGCCCGCTGCGTGATCGACATGTTCGCCAGCGGACTCGACTCGCGCGACGGGTTCGCCGCCTCGGCCGGCATCGACCGGCGTTGGCCGTCGCACGGATACCACGCCGAAGTCCTCTGGCTGGCGCCGTTCTTCGCGCGCGAGTCCCGGAACGATGTCGTCCGGCTCCCGCCCACGGCGCTCTTCGGTCGGGATTCGGTCGGACACGCGTTCTTCCGCTCGGGATGGGACGAAGACGCGACCTGCGTCTTCTTCAAGTGCGGGGACTACTTCGACGACCACGGCCACTTCGACCAGGGCTCCTTCACGATCTGGCGCCGGGAGCATCTCGCCGTGCGCAGCTTCGCCTACGGGGGGTTCAACGAGCCGCACCGGCTGGAGTTCGGACGGCGCACCGTCGCGCACTCCACGCTCCTGATCGGCGCCGGGGACGCCGTCGGCGGCCAGCGCATCGTCCGCTCCCAGGATAGCCAGGATGTCGCGGACTACCAGTCGAAGAAAAAGGCCAAGGACCTGGAGACCGGCGACGTCATCGGCTGGGAGGCGCAGAAGGGGTGGACCTACCTCGCCGCCGACCTGACTGCGGCGTACGAGCGGAACATGGCCCGGCGCGTCACGCGCGAACTGGTCTGGCTGGACGGACGGACGCTGATCGTGCTCGATCGCGTCGAGGCCGCCGCGCCCGCGCGCTGGTTGCTGCATCTCGCGGCCGCTCCCCGGATCGACGGAAATGCCTTCCTGGCGGAAGGGGAGAAGTCGTCGCTGGCCGTGACCACACTCCTGCCCGAAAAGCCCCGGATCCAGGCGGTGAAGGGATGGATCGCGGACGGCAAGGACTATCCCCCGGACAGCCCCGGGGAATTCCACGTCCCAGGCGGGCATCGCGTCGAAGTGACGGGAGGAGCCGTCTTCCTCCATGTGCTCACGGCCGTCGACGCGGGCCAGGCTGCGCCACGGCCCAAACGCGCTTCGGGCCCGGAGACCGGCGTCGAGATCTCCGGTACCCGGATCCTCTTCCCGCGCGCCCCCGGCGGCAAGCCTCGGGTGGAGTCCGCCCGGTAGGCGCAGGCTCCGGGACGCGGCGCGCGCACGAGGTCTGCCTCCGATCGACCGGACGGAGGTCGTCACGATCCGGAGCGGAAGGCGTCCCCGCGGTCGCAGGCCCCCGGCGACTCGCCTCTCACCCGCTCGTGCCACTCCAACGGGGGGGGGAGGTCCGCCGCGGCGAATTCGACATGGATCACGCCGCGTCGGGCGGGCGACACGGCGGGCGCCGAAGAGTGCAGGAGCAGGGGCCGCATCACCAGGGCCCCGCCTTGCGGAACCGCGCAGAGTTCGGGAGTCGATGCGGCCGCACGCGCCGCACACTCGCCGGGAGGGATGCGCCCCCATCGGTGGCTTCCCGGGACGACGCGAAGCGCACCATTGTCGGCCCCGGCGTCGTCCAGGTGGAAACGGACCGTGACCATGTTCGCCAGCACGCTCTCGGGGGGCTGAACGTGGAGGATCCCCGCCTTTTCCGACCAGGGCCCGTACCCCTCCGCGTCCACCCGCGACCGGACGGCGATGGTCAGGTCCTGATGCCAGGTCACGGCCCAGTTGGCGCGGGGGGTCTTGTTGAACCAGAGCGCCCGCACGGCAAAGCAGTTCGGGCCGAGCAGGGCGGCCGCCGGCCGGCGAAACGCGGTGGACGCGCAAAGACTCCGGACCGCCGGGATCGCCTGGAAGAGATCCCGCAAGGCATGTCGCTCGCCGGCCCCGGCGGCTTCCAGCGTCTTCCTCAAGCCGGCGATCGCGCCGTCGTCGAGCAGACGCTCCACCACGGCGTATCCCGCGCGATCCCATTCATCGAACAGGCTCATTCGCCCGCGCCCCTCCCGCTCCGGTCAGTCCTTTCGCCCCCGCAGGTGGTTCCGAAACGTCCCCGCCGGTTCGGGCTTCACCTGTCCCAGGGATCCGTCCGTGTGGAACTCGTTGATGCTGTAGTACTGCCAGTGCACCCCGTGTTCGTCGAACAATTCCAGCAGGTCGCGGACGTAGTCCAGGCCCCCCTTCGCCCCGAAGGTGACGTCCCCGGGGGCCCATTCCCCGACGTTCATCGGCACGCCGTGCCGACGACCGAAGTCGACCACCCGTCTCCGCAATTCGTGCTCGAGCAGGGCTCGCGTGCGCGGCAGGTGTCGGCCGTCGACGGTGCGGTCCTGCGTCCGTGGGTCCGGATAGATCCCGCCGTCACGGTTCTGCGTCGCCGGCGTGAGTTGGAGGGCGTAGGCCATCGGCTCGTAGAAGTGGACGTCGTACAGGATGTTGCCGCCGCCCCGCGGGTCGTCCACGGTGAATTGGAACGTGTTCAACAACTCCGCGGTCCACTCCGAGGCGCCTTCCAGCACCCAGGCGACGTGCTCCACCAGGATAAGGTGGTCTCGATCCACTTCGCGGACGGCGTTCACGAGTTCCTGCGCGAGCATCTTCCATTGGTCCGGACGGTAGGGCATCGGCTCGTTGAGCAGGTCGTACGCGGCGATGACGGGTTCGTCGCGGTAGCGCCGGGCGATTTCGCGCCAGAGGGAGATCAGGCGCTGCTGATGGTCTCGCGACGTCCAGAGGGCACCGCCGCCACCCCAGGACTGGAAGCCTCCCGGAGGCGAGTGCAGATCCAGGATGAGGTACAGTCGATGGCGGCGCGCCCACTCGACGTACCGGTCGATCAGGGCCCAGCCTTCCTCCTTCCACCGGCCCGGTCGGGCATTGTCTTCGAACGACCGGTAGTGGAGCATCAGCCGAATCGTATTCATTCCCAGGTCGACAACCAAGCGGACGTGTTCCTCGCGGTACCAGTCGGTCACCGTACGCGCCCGATCGTCCGCCCCTTCCCGGGTCCATTCTCCGGCCGGCGTGACGAGGAGGTCATTCTGGAAATTCGCGCCCCGAAGCCGGATCGGCCGCGCGTCCGTCCCGACCACCAGGTTCGGACCGTCGGCGCGGACGAAGCCGGGCCGCGGCTCCGCGGAGACGGAGGCGGCGAGGAACCCCGGGAGCACGGCGGCCAGGAGAATTCGGGGGAAGGATCGAGCAAGGAGCATGACCGATCTCCGCAACCAGGGCGGCCGGGGGCCGGCGTGCCGGGATGCGTTCCGCAACCCGTCGGCCCGGTCCGTCGACCTCGAGACGCGGCATCTGCGCCGCTGTGACCGGGAATCTCCGTCCGGCGACGCGGGTTCGGAAGCCCCCGGTCGCAGCCGGCCGCCCCCGATGCGACCCAGTGTATGACGGGCACCCGCTCGTCGGCTACCGGTTCTGCCAGGTCTCGGCGGATCGCCGAGAGCTCCCCTTCACCCCCCTGTGTCGCGAGTCCCTGCGGGGGACGCATGCCTCGACGATCCTGCTGCGATGCGAGACCCCGTGGGGAGCTGCGCCCGGAGCGCCTGCATAGGGACCGATCCAGCAAAGCGGCGTCGGCTGTCTCCGAAGGCGCGCAATCGGGCCACCAACCGATTCACGCAACCACTCCAGGGATTCATGCCACAGGCCCACGACGCGGACGCGGAGGTCGCCGCGGAGGGCGAGCTTCGGCGCCGGGGCGAGGCCCGCGATCGCCTGCTGTCCCTGGCCG
>CAZWCX010000080.1:0-33637 GCA_964632945.1 uncultured Planctomycetia bacterium
GTCAGCAGCCAGGACCGCGGGGCGACCGGCGTGCGACACCCTGGGTCGCACGCTGAGCGAGGGCGTCCCGCTCCGTCCGGTTCCCGGCCGGCCAATGCCGGATGGTTCGCGAACGGCGAAGCGGCTCGTGAATCACCCGGACTAACGGGCGATCGTTGGAGCCGCGGAAGGGCTCCAGGGTGGGGGCGAAGCTCCCTGCACAGGGGGAGGCGATTCGGATGCGAAGGACCGATCGGATCGTTGCCGCCGGGGTCTTGATCCTCCTTGGGCTCGGATTCTGGGTGTCGCAGCGGCCGCATGCTCGGCGGATCGCCCCCTCCGGGTCGGAGGCGCCTCCGGTTCGGGTCGCCACGGCACGCGCCGCCCACCGATCGATCCCCGTCGTCGTCGACGCCATCGGCACCGTCCGATCCCGCCACCAGACGCAGCTCTCCTCCCGGGTCCTGGGGGACATCCTGGAGATCCGCTGCGTCCCGGGGGACGAAGTCGCGCGCGGGGACGTCCTCGTGCTGCTGGATGATCGCGACCTGGTCGCTCGGGCCGCGCAGGCGGAGGCTCACCTGCGCGCGCGGGAGCAGGCCCGGGCGGAAGCCGAAGTCGAGGCGCAACGGGCGCGCGGCCTGCTTCCCTCCGGGGCGGGGACCCAGCAGCAAGTCGACACCGCGACGTTTCGGCTGGCGACCGCCGCCGCGGAACTCGAAGCGGCCGCCAAGGTCCTCGAGGTCGCGCGCATCGAACGCGGCTACGCGAGCATCCGAGCCCCGTTTTCCGGCACGGTGTTCGAACGACTGGCGGAACCGGGTGACCTCGCGATGCCCGGGCGGCCGATCCTCGGAGTCTATGATCCGCGCCTGTTGCGCCTGGAGGCGGTCGTCGAGGAGGGGCACCTCTGGCGGCTGAAGGTCGGGGATGCGCTGGAGGTCCGTGTGGAAGCGGCCGAACGGATCATCCAGGGGTCGGTGAGCGAAGTGGTCCCCGCCGTGGACCCCGCCTCGCGCACGGGCCTGGTCAAGATCGACCTGCCGAGGGATCCGGATCTGCGTCCCGGCATGTTCGGTCGCGCCCGGATCGTCCTGGCCCAACGTTCGGCGGTCGTGATCCCGCGGGATGCGGTGGTCACGCGGGGGCAGTTGGAACTCGTGTTCGTGGTCGTCCCGGAGAGCGCACGCGCGGAGATGCGCCTCGTCCGCCTGGGTGAGCCGATCCCGGACGGCGCCGGCGCCCCGGTCGACATCGAGGTCCTCTCGGGTCTGGAGGCCGGCGAGCGGGTCGTGCGGGCAGGGGACGCCTCGCTGCGGGATGGAGCGCGGGTGGAACCCGCCCGGGAGCCGGGCAAGTGACGGACCGGCATTCGTTGACCTGGGCGACCGCGATCGTGAACGCCTTCATCGATTCGAAGGTCACGCCGCTGCTCCTCTTCGCCAGCCTGCTCGTGGGCGGTTTCGCGGTGCTCCGGCTGCCGCGCGAGGAGGAGCCCCAGATCAAGGTCCCGATGATCGACGTCTTCGTGTCGATGGAGGGCGCGTCCCCGCGCGAGATCGAGGAGCGGGTCACCAAGCCGATGGAGAAGTTCCTCTGGGAGATTCCCGGCGTCGAGTACCTCTATTCGACCTCGAACACGGGAACCAGCCTGGCGGTCGTACGATTCGAGGTGGGTCACGACGAGGAGGACGCGATCGTCAAGGTCAACCAGAAGATGGCGATGCACTTCGACCGAATCCCCCCGGGCGCAAGTCCGCCCCTGATCAAACCCCGGTCCATCGACGATGTGCCGATCCTGACCCTGACGCTCTGGAGCCCGCGGCGGGGCGCGTACGAGCTCCGGCGCCTGGCGGCCGAGGTGGCCGATGCGGTGAAATCGGTCCCCGACGTCTCCGAGACGTCCCTGATCGGCGGCCGGCCGCGCCGCCTGCGCATCGTGCTCGATCCCGCGGCGCTGGCGGCTCACGGAGTCACCGTCTCCGGGCTGGCGTCCCGACTCGAGGCCGCCAACGGGCGTTCCCGCAGCGGGGCGCTCGTGCGGGAGGACACCGAGGTCCTGGTCGAAACCGGCCGGCTGCTGCGCACCCGCCGGGAGGTGGAGAGCGTGGTCGTCGGCGTCTACGGCGGCCGACCGGTCCACGTCGCCGACGTCGGGCGCGTCCTCGACGGGGCGGATGAACCGTCCGACTACGTCTTTCACGAACCGGGACCGGCGGCGGGGGCGGATGCGGCGGACGCGGGGCCCCATCCTGCCGTCACCCTTACGATCGCCAAGCGCGCGGGGACCAACGCCGTCGAGGTCGCAAACCGCGTCCTCCAGGTCGTCGAGGGCCTCCGGGGGGTGAGACTCCCGGCCGACGTCCGGGTCACCACGAGCCGGAACTACGGCGAGACGGCCGCCGCCAAGTCCGATGAACTTCTGCTCCACATGGGAATCGCCGTGGTTTCCGTCAGCCTGCTGATCTGGATCGCCTTGGGCTGGCGGGAGTCCGGGATCGTCGCGATCGCCATCCCCGTCACCCTCTCGTTGACCCTGGCCGCCTTCCATCTGCTGGGCTATACGCTCAACCGCATCACGCTGTTCGCCCTGATCTTCTCGATCGGGATCCTGGTCGACGATCCGATCGTCGACGTCGAGAACATCGTGCGCCATTTCCGCAGGCCCGGAAACCGCGGCCGGAATCTGCTGACCGTGACCCTCGAGGCCGTCAATGAAGTGCGCAGCCCCCTGATCCTCGCCACCCTGACGGTGGTGTGCGCCGTCCTGCCGATGGGGTTCGTGCGCGGTCTCATGGGACCCTACATGCGACCGATCCCGATCGGGTCGTCGGTGGCCATGGCGGTGAGCATGCTGGTCGCATTCGTCATCACGCCCTGGGCGGCCGTGCGCGTGCTGCGCGGCGCAGTGGAGCGCGGGTCGATCGGCAACCACGAGGGCGGGGAGGCCGAGGGGGCAACGACGCGGGCCTACCGGCGGGCGATGGGCGCCCTGATCCACCGGCCGCGACTGCGAACGCTCTTCCTGGCCGCCAACGCCCTCCTGCTCGCCGGCGCGATCGCCCTCGTGCCGCTCGGGGCCGTCACCCTGAAAATGCTCCCGTTCGACAACAAGAACGAGTTCCAGGTGATCATCGACCTGCCGGAGGGCGTGACCCTCGAGCGGACGGCGCGGGTCGCCCGCGAACTCGCCGCCGCCGTCCGCAAGGAACCCGAAGTCGCCCATGTCCAGACCTACGTGGGCACGGCCTCACCCTTCAACTTCAACGGGCTCGTGCGGCACTATTTCCTGCGCCAGGCCCCAAACGTCGCCGACCTGCAGGTGAATCTGACTCCGCGGCACGAACGCGCCGCCCAGAGTCACGACCTCGCCCGGCGCGTGCGCGCCCCCCTCGAGGCCATCGCCCGCCGGTACGACGCGCGGATCAAGATCGCCGAAGTCCCCCCGGGGCCGCCGGTGCTCCAGACCGTCGTCGCCGAGATCTACGGCCCCGATCCGGTCGAACGAACCGCGCTCGCGCGCCGCGTGCGCGACCTCTTCGAAGCCACGCCCGGGATCGTCGATGTGGACTGGCTCGTCGAGGACGCGCAGGACCGTCACGAGGTGCGGGTCGACGCCGAGAAGGCCGCCTTGAGCGGCGTCAGCGTTCGCGAAGTGAAGGAAACCCTGCGCACCGCCCTGCACGGACGCCCGAGCGGCCTCCTGCATGACGAGGACGAACGGGAAGACGTTCCGATCGTCCTGCGGATGCCTTCGTCTTCGCGGGCAACCCTCCATGCCGTCCTCGGCTTGCGGGTGCAAACCGGTCGGGATGGCGCAGACCGCCCCCTCGTTCCCCTGGGCGAACTGGTGCGCGTCGAACCAACCCGCAGCGAGCCCGGCATCCACCACAAGAACCTGCTGCCCGTCGTGTACGTGACCGCGGATGTGTACGGAGGGAAGGAGAGTCCGATCTACGCCGTACTCGACCTGCGCCGGCAGCTGGATGCCGTCCTGCCGCCCGGATGGGGGGAACACTGGCTCGAGTCCCCGCTCTCCACGGAGTCCGTCTCGCTGAAGTGGGACGGCGAAATGCACATCACCCTGGAAGTGTTCCGCGATCTCGGATTCGCGTTCGCCGCCGTGCTCGTTCTCATCTTCGCCCTGGCGGTCGGCTGGTTCCACTCCTTTTCCACGCCCCTCGTGATCATGGCGGCCATTCCGTTCTCGCTCGTCGGCATCCTGCCCGCCCATGCCGCCATGGGCGCCTTCTTCACCGCCACCTCCATGATCGGGTTCATCGCCGGCGCCGGGATCGTCGTCCGCAATTCGATCATCCTCGTCGATTTCATCGAATTGCGACTCCGGGAAGGCATGCCTCTCGACCGCGCGGTCGTGGACGCGGGGGCGGTCCGGTTCCGCCCCATGCTGCTGACCGCCTCCGCCGTGATGGTCGGAGCAGGCGTCATCCTCTTCGACCCGATCTTCCAGGGACTCGCCATCAGCCTGATCGCGGGCGAGGTGGCGGCCATGCTCTTGAGCCGGATGACCGTGCCGATTCTCTACTTCCTCCGCTTCCGAACGGTCGGCGCCGACGCCCCTGCGTCAGCGACCGGCGCAGATTCGCCCGCCTCTTCGTGAGGCTCCAGGCGCGCCCCCAAGGCGCCGCCGCGGCGGGCGTCCCCCGCCGCTCCGCGCCGCCTCCCGAAGGATGGCAGGCCCGAAAACACCAGCGACGGGCAGAATCGGAATCCTGCCCGTCGGGATCAAACCGGTGGTTTTTCCGGGGTTCAACCGGGCGTGCGCCCGGCCCAAGTCCGGCTAGTAACCGCCCTGCCTCTTGCGGAAGCAGTCACGGCAGTACACGGGCTTGTCACCCCGCGGTTCGAAAGGCACCTGGGTCTTCGCGCCACACTCGGCGCAGACGACATCGTGCATCGTCCGGGGAGGACGATCACCATATCCACCGCGCCCGCCGCCCCCGCCCCCGCCCTGCTGGGCCTTGCGGGCCTGTCGGCAGGACTTGCACCGCTTCGGGAAGCTGTATCCCTTCGAGGCGAAGAACTCCTGCTCCTCGCCCGTGAAGGTGAAGGTCGCGCCACAATCCGCACACGTGATCTGCTGGTCCGTCGGCATAATTGGACATCCGGAGTAAGGGTAAAAGGAACCTTGCTGCACCCACAGTGGGCGCGAGTACTATACAAATCACCCCCCAACAGTTCACCAATTATTTTCATCCTTTCCGCCCCGCAGGAAGACGCGGTCCACGGGACGGTCCGAACCGCCGACTCCGAAATCGGGCGCAAGCCCCATTCCACCGCGTTTCGCAGGCCGCGCCCGGCCCCCCCCGCGATCGGTTTCCGCTCCCGCTCCGGCCCCAAAAAATCCGCTTCCTTGCGGGCGGGAGAAAGACTTTTCCGGTGTCCTTCAGGCACTCCCCGACCTCGATCCGTGAATTCCCGTACCCGGCTCCCGAATTCCCGGCGGGATGATTCCGGAGGTGAATCCGGATCCCGGAGCCCGGTGCGCACCGCCCCAGGGGGCACGCCGCTGCGGGAGGCGTCCGCGCCCCGAGACCAACGTCTCGCCACGGAGATCCCCGGTCGTTCGCTCCACCGCGACCGCACCCGGGCGCACGCCCCCGCACCGGCGGGGGTGGGAGGCCTTCCCATGGGTGCGTCATATTCCCCATTCGGCTCTCTCTACTGGGGCACATGCCGCAACTCCAAGCCCGATGGGGCCCCCCGACCACCCGGATAAGATCACCTAAGATCTTGAAGACTCATATCATGCTGCGCGTGTCATGTTCCCTTCCCCGGGACGGCAGTCTTGGCATTCCAATTGCGGACAATCTCCCCCGGGGAGTCGGGAGGAGAAGGTCGGCTCCCCTGAAGGAGGCGGTCATGTTCAAGAAGATCCTCGTGCCTGTGGATGGATCCCCGCTCGCGGATCACATCCTCCAGCAGGCGCGCAGACTGCTCACGCGCTCGGATGCGGAACTGGTCCTTTTGCGTATTCTGCCTCCGAAGCCTCGCGCCGATCGGGCGCAGGAGTGGGAAGAGGAGTGCGCGCGGGGGCGCCGGCATCTGACTTCCCTGAGGGAGGCGTGGAACCGCGAGGGCGCTCGGGTTTCCGAGGAGGTCCGGGTCGGTGACGCGGCGGAAGAGATCCTGAAATTCGCGGAGATCTACGGACCTTCGTTGATCGCCATGTCCACCCATGGTCGGACGGGAATCGACCGGTGGGTACGCGGCAGCGTGGCCGAGCGCATCCTGGAGAACTCTCCGTTCCCGATCCTGCTGGCAAATCCGCTCGGGCTGAAGGAAGCGAAGCCGGAGAATGCCGGGCCCTTCCGCCGGATCCTCTTGCCCCTGGACGGATCCGAGGCGAGCACGAGCATCATTCCGACGGTCATCGAGTTTGCGCGCCTGTTCGAATCGGACGTGACGCTGTTCTACTGCGCGCTCTATCTTCCGTCCGCGGTTCATCTCGAGGTATCGCGGGAGTTCACGGCCGAAGAGGCGCTGCCGGTGCTCGAACCTCATCGGAAGCGGTTCGAGCAGGCGGAGATTCCCGTGCGTGTCGTCACCGCCCTCGGCTATCCGCCGGAGGAAATCCTTGCCGCGGCGAACCGGGAGCAGTCCGATCTGGTGGCGATGACGACCCACGGACGAAGCGGACTGAGCCGCTTCCTGTTCGGGTCGGTGGCGGAGAAGGTTCTGCGCCAGTGTCGGGTTCCGCTGCTGATTCATCGCAAGGGGGGTCGAAGCCCGTAGTCCGGAGGGGAGGCGAGGCGCGCAGCTCGCGGCGGGTACGACGCGGGCGAGGAGCCCGTGCCGCGCCCGGATGTCGGCGCGATCCCGGGAGGCCGGACATCGGATGCGGTCCCCGGGCGACCGGCGGCCGGATTCGCCGGGTCGGCGCCGCCGGCTCGGGAGACTCGGACAGGCCTCCGTGATCGGACGGATTTGCGGGCCTCCTTTCGGCCGGGCCACACGAGTGGGTCTTCAATCTTGAGATTCCAGGTTCGGTTGAGGCGATTTTCGCGCCCGGCGAGGCGCGAGGAGGAGGCGATGCCCCATTGCATCGCCGACGACGAGCAACGAAGCCCGGCGCGAAAAGCGACCGGACCAACCTGGGAAATCAAGGTTGAAGCCCCACTAGGATCGAATCCGATCCGCCCGCGGGAAATCGAGTCCCCCCGGCGTCGCCGGAACGATCCGGGCGGCTTCAGGTGCGGGCGAATCGCGCGGGAATGCGACCGGGGGAGGTCGATGCTCCCGGACGATTGCGGACGGGTATCGGGAGAGAGAGCCATGACGGATGTGCGTTTGATCGGCGTGGGGATCGGGGATACGGGAGAGGAAGCCGCAGGGCTGGCGGCGGTGCGCCGGGCGGCCGCGCGGCTGCCCACCGAGGTGCGGGTGGTGGAATCGCAGGGTGACGGGACGGCGCTCATGGATGCCTGGGGCGGCGCCGACGTGGCGATCGTGGTGGATGTCGTTTCCACCGGCGCGCCCCCCGGCACCGTTCACCGTCTGGATGCGCGCGCGCAGGATGTTGCGGACTGCCCCTTCCAGGGTTCGCGGCATGCCGCCGATCTGGCCGAGGCCGTCGGCTGGTCGCGCGCTCTGGGACAACTTCCCCCGGTGCTTCTCCTCTACGGTGTCGAAGGCTCCCGCGAGCTGGCCGACGCGACCCCGTCGCGCAAGCTCCGGCGGGGCGTGGTCACGCTCGCCCACGAACTGGAGGAGGAGGTCCTGCGCCGGACCGGATCGTCGACTTCCACCGGAGGGTGCCGATGATGGATCCGAACGGATCCGAGGTCGCCCGCGTCAATCACGACCCCGAGTCGGGAAGCACGCGGGACGTCCTGCGGCACTACCTGGGGGATCTCGTGTACGGGGCCAACGACGGCTTGGTGACGACCTTCGCGGTGGTCAGCGGCGTGACGGGGGCGCAGTTGGCGCCGCTCACGATCGTGGTCCTCGGGATCGTGAACTTGCTGGCCGACGGTTTCTCCATGGGGGCGTCCAACTACCTGGCGATCCGTTCCGCCGCGATGGTCGACGCCGCCGACCGCGGCCGCCGGGAGCCGTTCTATCACGCGTGCGCAACCAGCCTGTCCTTTGCCCTGGTCGGCGCCATCCCCCTCCTTCCCTACCTGTTCCTGGAAGGCGGTTCGCTGGCGTTTCCGATCAGTGTCGGCTTGAGCGGCCTGACGCTCTTTCTCGTCGGCGCACTTCGCACCTCGCTGACACACGGCGGCTGGGTGCGCAGCGGCATGGAGATGTTCACCGTCGGGATGATCGCCGCCGCGGTGGCGTACGGCGCCGGGGCGGTCATCGCGGGACTGATCCCGCAATGAGCGAAGGAGACGAGAGAAGATGACCCCGATCCGCCCCCTGTACCTGCCGCCGCTGTTTCAGGACTCGGTGGATCACGGTCGCCTGATCCTGCGGGACGGTTCGACCGCCACACTGCACGCAGCCCGGCCGTCCGACCGGGAGGCCCTGTCCGCCTTCTTCGAACGTCTGTCTCCGGAGTCGAGGCTCGCGCGGTTTTTCTCCATCCAGACCCCCGGCGCGGACCTGGTGGCGCGCTTCTGCGACGACTCCGATCCCGACCGGCAGCGGACGCTGCTGGTTTCGCGCCTCCGGGGCGGAACGCCGCGCATCATCGCGGCCGCCTCCTACCTGGCGTGCGCGCCGGACACGGCCGAAGTGGCCTTCGCGGTGGAGGACGAGTTCCAGGGTCTCGGCCTGGGCACCATCCTGCTCGAACGCCTGGCCCTGTTGGCGGTCATGCACGGAATCCAGCGACTCCGGGCCGTGACGCGGGCGGACAACCGCGCCATGCTCGACGTCTTCGAACACTCCGGGTTCCCCGTGCAGCAACGCGGGGATCAGGACACCGTGGACGTGGACCTGCTGGTGCTCCCGCGCGAGGAGAGCGTGGCCCGCTCCGAAGTGCGCGACCGGGTGTTCACGGCGGCCTCGCTCCGTCCGATTTTCCAGCCCAAATCGGTCGCGGTCGTGGGCGCCTCCCGGGATCCGTCCGCGATCGGTTTTCGCATCCTCGAAGGGCTGATCATGAACCGGTTCCAGGGGCCGGTCTATCCGGTGAACCCCAAGGCCCCCGTGCTCTGTTCCATCCGGGCGTGGCGTTCCGTGCGTGAACTCCCGGAGGCGGTGGACCTGGCGGTCATCGCGGTCCCCCGGGACGCGGTCCTGGACACGGTGGACGAATGCGCGGCCCGCGGGGTGCGCGCGATCGTCGTCATCACGGCCGGGTTCGCGGAGGTGGATGAGGCGGGCCGGAAGCTGCAGGAAACCCTCGTGGAACGCGTCCGCGGATACGGGATGCGCATGGTCGGCCCCAACTGCCTGGGTTTGCTGAATGCCGACCCTGCGGTGCGGCTCAATGCGTCCTTTTCGCCGATCTTTCCGCCGCCGGGCCGGGTGGCCATGTCCTCCCAGAGCGGGGCCCTGGGCCTCGCCATCCTCGCCCACGCGCGCCGGCTCGACCTCGGGATCTCGACCTTCATCAGCGTGGGCAACAAGGCGGACGTGACGGGCAACGACCTGTTGCAGTACTGGGAGGAGGATCCGGCCACCGACGTCATCCTGCTCTACCTGGAGTCCTTCGGGAATCCGCGCCGGTTCGCGCGCATCGCCCGGCGGGTCAGCCGCACCAAACCGATCGTGTGCGTCAAGGGCGGGCGCTCCTCGGCGGGGACGCGGGCCGCGAGTTCGCACACCGCCGCCCTGGCTGCGAGCGAGACGGCGGTCGACGCGCTGTTCCGGCAGACCGGGGTGATTCGGGCGGAGACCCTGGGCGAAATGTTCGATCTCGCCCTCACCCTGGGGACTCAGCCGCTGCCGACCGGTCGGCGCGTCGGCATCGTCACCAACGCCGGCGGTCCGGCCATCCTGTGTGCCGATGCGTGCGAGGCGGCGGGCCTGACGGTTCCGGAGCTTTCCGAGTCCGTCCGGGCATGCCTGCGCGGTTTCCTGCCCCCCGCGGCGAGCGTGGGCAATCCCGTGGACATGATCGCATCCGCCGGGCCGGAGGGCTTTCGCCGGTCGGTGGAGACCGTTCTGACGTCGCGGGAGGTGGATGCGCTGGTCGTGATCCACATCCCCGTGGGCCTCGCCGGGAAGGAGCCCGTGCGGGCAGCGGTGATGGAGGGCGTCGCGGCCGCCCGCGCGGCGGGAGTCACGGAGGTCCCGGTCATTTCGGTGATCATGGGGGACGACGCGGAACGGACGCCGATCCGGAGCGAACGCGGGACCGTACCCACCTACTCGTTCCCGGAGAGCGCCGCCCGGGTCCTCGGCAAGATCTCCGATTACGCCGAGTGGCGGCGGCAGCCGCCCGGGATGATCCCTCTCTTCGAGGACGTACGGCCCGAGGAGGCGCGCGCGATCTGCCGCAACGCCCTGGCGCTCCGGGGTCCCGGGTGGCTGACTTCCGAGGAGACCCGGCGCCTGCTGTCCGCCTATCGGCTTCCGATCCCTCCGGGCGGCGTCGCCGCCACGGCCGACGAGGCGGCCCGGCTCGCTCGTTCGGTCGGATTCCCGGTGGCGGTGAAACTGGCCTCCCATCGCGTCGTGCACAAGACGGAGGCCGGCGGGGTCCATCTGAACCTCGTCGACGAGTCCGCCGTGCGCCGCGCGTTCGAGGAGGTTTGCGGCGCCATGACGAAACTGGGCGAACGGGAATCGATGGAAGGCGTCCTGGTGCAGCCGATGCTCGCCGGCGGCGTCGAGGTCATGATCGGGATGGCGGAAGATCCGTTGTTCGGCCCGCTCATCGCCTTCGGACTCGGGGGCATCCACGTCGAGGTGCTTCGGGATGTCTGTTTTCGGGTAACGCCCGTCACCGACCGGGAAGCCGCGGAGATGGTGCGGGGCATCCGCGGCTTCCGCCTCCTGCAGGGATACCGGGGCCACCCGCCCGCGGACGTGCCGGCGATCGAGGAATCGCTGCTGCGGGTCTCCCTGCTCGTGGAGGAGATCCCGGAAGTGTGCGAGGTGGATCTGAATCCGGTCTTTGCCCTCCCTCCCGGACAGGGTTGCCGCATCGTGGATGCCCGGATCCGCGTGGCGCCCCCGGATGCGCGACAACCGGCGCGCATGGGGGTGGCGGCGGGCACCGGGGATCGCTCGGGCAACGCGGCCCTCGCCCCCGCGATCCCTCCGCTGGACGGGGCGCATCTCCGACCCGCCGGCGCGGGCGCTCCCCGACCGCGCCCGCCCGCTGACCCCGGGGCGTAGAGGCGCGCGGAGTCGGACTAGCGGGGCAGCTCCACGGTCACGATGGTCCCATGCCCCGGCCGGCTCGTGATCTGGATGGTGCCGGCGTGACCCTCCACGATCTTGCGCGAGATGGGCAACCCCAGACCGGTGCCCCTCGTCTTGGTGGTGTGAAACGGCCGGAACAGCTTTTCCAGTTCCCGCTCCTCGATGCCGGCCCCCGTGTCGCAGATCTCGATCCGTACCATCGCCCCGTCCAGCACGCGAACGCGAATCTCCCCGCCGACGGGCATCGCCTCGACGGAATTGTGGAAGAGGTGGAGCCAGACTTCGTGCAGGAGATCCGGATCCGCCTCCACCATCACGGGGCCCTGGACATCCAGGACGAAGCGCACGCCCGGCCCGGGATTCGTCTGAACGATCCGGGACCAGGCATGCCAGAGTCCCTCCACCAAGTCGGTGGGGCGCCGGTTGAGGGTCGTCGGACGGGCGAACGCGAGCAGGTCGCGCACGATGTGGTCCAGGCGATCGATCTGCTCCAGGATCTCTCCCACGACCGAACGCCGGTGGTCGGTCAGGGGGATGGCGTCGCCGAGCACCTGCACGGCGCCGCTGATCCCGGCCAGCGGGTTCTTGATCTCGTGGGCCACCATGGCCGCCATCTCCCCCAGTGCCGCAAGGCTCTGGGAACGCACGAGGTCACCCTCGAGTCGCTTCAGATGCGACACATCGCGAAGGATGTGGGAGGTGCCGGCGGGCCGTCCGGCCGGATCGTGCAGGAGGGTGCAGGTGAGATTCACGACCAGCCGGCGCCCATCCTTGGCGACGCACGCGCACTCGTGATCCTTGATGAATCCGTCCCGGGCCAGCCGGGGTTTCAGGTTTCCGCAGCCGGAGTCGCCGAGGAGGTCCACGCCGATGAGTTCGGCCCAGGTGCGGCCGAGCGCCTCGACGGCCGACCAGCCGAAGATCCGGTGCGCCCCCTCGTTCCAGTTGGTGATCCGGTCCCGTGAATCGAGCACCACGATCGCGTCGTCCGACGAGCGCAGGATGTTCTCGAGGTAGCAGGTCTTGTCGCGAAGGGCCTGGAGGAGCCGAGATTTCTCGACGGCGATCGCCATGTGGCCGGCGATGGCGCCCAGGAACTCGACGTGTTTCGCCCGGTAGGCGTCGCGTTCCCGGCACAGGAAGAACATCATGCCGATCGGCTTCCCTTCGACGAGCAGCGGCAGGAGCAGACCGGACCGGAATCCCTCCTTGAGGATGATGCCGGTGGAGTGGCCCCGGTGTTCGCCGGCGGTGGCCTTCTCGAAGTCCTCGATCACGCGCGGCTTTCCCTCGCGGAAGGTGTCCTCCAGCCCCGAGCCGGAGAGCCGGCCGGTGTATCCGCGGGCGACCACCCGGCGCCCGAGGGGTCGGACGGCGGTGACCTGAAGCAGTTCCCCCGACTCATCCAGGAGCGCGATCGCCGCCCGGTCGTACGGGATCCGACCCCGGAGGCGTTCGTGCAGAAGGTCGAACACCTCCTCGACCGACCGTCCGAGGTTGATCTTCTGGGTGATCTCGTTGAGCAGGACCAGCTCCGGTTGCTGCTCGGAGTCGATCGACGGCACACTCCGGAGAGGGTCCTGCGGGAAAGACGGGTTCGAGGGCGGCGGCGGATGCTCCGGACGCGCGGGATCCATCAGACGACCGCCTTTCTCTGGCGGGAGGGCGGACGCGCGTCGTTCACGGGGGCGGGCTGGAAACGCGCGGAGAAGTGGCGGAGGTACTCCGGCGCCCACACGATCCGGTATCCCGGGAGGGCGGCCGCATCCCGGGCGACGTCCGCCACCGCTGCGGCGACGTACTCGAGATGGGTCTGCGTGAGGCTCCTCCGGGGGATCGCCAGCCGCACCAGTTCGAGCGGCGGTTCCGCCGCGGCGCCGCCGCGGCGGCTCGCCCCGAACATCACGCTGCCCACTTCGACGGCGCGCACGCCGGCGCGCAGATAGAGTTCGTTGACGATCGACAGGGCGGGGAACGACTTTGCGGGCAGGTGCGGGGCGATCGCGCGCGCATCGAGGAACACCGCGTGCCCCCCGGGCGGCTTGACGGTGGGAACGCCCGCCGCCTCCAACAACCCCGCCAGCCATGCGGTCGTCTCGACCCGATGCCGCAGGTACGATTCCTCCAGCACTTCGCGAAGCCCCTGGGCGATGGCCTCCAGGTCATATCCGGCCAGCCCGCCGTAGGTGGGGAACCCCTCGGTCAGGAACAGGAGATTGCGGCAGCGGAGGGCCCCCTCGTCGTCCTGGAGCGCCAGGAACCCTCCGATGTTGGCGAGGCCGTCCTTCTTGGCGCTGAACGTGCACCCGTCGGCCAGCGAAAACATGTCGCGCGCGATCGCCAGGGGTCGACGCCTTCGCTGTCCCCGCTCGCGGCAGCGGATGAACCAGGCATTTTCGGCGAACCGGCAGGCATCCAGGAAGAACGGCTTGCCGAATTCGCGGCACAGCCGGGAGACGGCGCGCAAGTTTTCCAGGGAGACCGGCTGTCCCCCGCCGGCATTGTTGGTGACGGTCGCCATCACCAGCGGGACGCGATGTCTCCGGTCTCCCTCCAGCAAGGCGCGCAACCGGTTCAAGTCGATGTTCCCCTTGAAGGGACGGTCCAGCGCCGGGAGACGCCCCTCGGGGACCACCAGATCGAGCGCGGTCGCGCCGAGGAATTCCAGGTTGGCGCGCGTCGTATCGAAGTGGGAATTGCTGGGGACGATGTCGCCGGGCTTCACCAGGCTCTCGAAGAGAATCCGTTCGGCCGCCCGGCCCTGGTGGGTAGGCAGGATGTGCGCGTACCCGGTGATGCGGCGCACGGCCGCCTCGAAACGATAGAACGACCGGCTGCCGGCGTACGACTCGTCGCCTTGCATCATGCCGGCCCACTGGGCGGCGCTCATGGCGCCGGTGCCGGAATCGGTGAGGAGATCGAGGAAGACCTCCTCGGCGCGCAGGCGAAACACGTTCCACCCGGCGCGCTGAAGGGCGACGCGACGCCGCGCCGGCGACAGCAGCGAGATCGGCTCCACGGACTTGATGCGGTAGGGCTCGACCGGCGGGCGGGACTTCATGGCGTCACGATGCTCCGGATTCCCTTTCCCTGCCGGCAGGCATCGAGCGCGTCGTTGATCCGCTCCAGGGGGAACCGCGCGGTCACGAGCGGCGCCAGCTTGACCCGGCCGGCCGCCACCAGCTCGATGAGAGGGGGATAGTCGACCGGCCGGCAGCCCAGCGAACCCACGATCTCGATCTCGTTGAACATCACCTTCCCGGCGGGCCAGGCGACCGTCTCGGCGCTGAAGCCGACGACCACCAGGCGCCCGCCCCGGCGAACCGACGAGAGAGCCGCTTCCAGCGTTTGCGCCTTGCCGATGGCCTCGAACGCGACATCGGCTCCCTCCCCGGTCAGGGAGCGGACTTCCTTGTCGATCCGCGGCGACTGCCGCGCGTCGAGCGTCGCGAACGCGCCGAGGGAGCGGGCGAGCGCCAGCCGTTCCGGATTCACGTCCACGGCGATGACCCGCGCCCCGGCCAGCGCCGAGAGCTGAACCAGGTTGATTCCCACGCCGCCGACGCCGAAGACGACGGCCGTGTCCCCCGGGCGGATCCGGCCGCGATTCTTGACGGCGTGGTAGGGAGTGGAAACCGCATCCGCGATGATCGAGCCCTCTTCCAGCGGAATGTTCTCCGGCAACCGGAAGAGATCGCGCGCAGGCGCCACCAGGTACTCGGCGTACGCGCCGTCGCGGTGATTGCCGAGCATCTGCATGTTCGCGCAGATGTTCTCACGGCCCAGGCGACAGGAGCGGCAGGAGCCGCAGGTGAGGACCGCGGGAACCAGCACGCGGTCCCCCTCTTTCCAGCCCTGAACCCCGGGACCGAGCGCCTCCACGCGGCCCGACGCCTCGTGCCCGAGGACGATCGGGGGCTTGCGGAAGGTCGGAGTGCCGTGATCCACATAGTGCAGGTCGGTGTGGCAGACGCCGCACGCGGCGACGCGGATGCGCACCTCTCCGGGCCCGGGCGACGGGGTCGGCACGTCCTCGACGTTCAGGGGCTCGTGCGCGGCGCGGAACAAAGCCGCCTTCATGGGCAGCGCCTCCTATGCGTGCTTCCAGACCGGGTTTCGCTTTTCCAGGAACGCGCGCAGTCCCTCGTGCGCGTCCTGGGTGACCATCAGTTCTCCGTCGTACACCGCCTCCGCACGCTCGAGCGCGCAGGGGAACGGGCGGGCGGAAGCCTCGCGCACGGCGCGCTTGCAGGCGACCAGCACCGGCCGGGAAAGGGCGGCGAGCTGGCGAGCGAGCGCCAGCGCGTCGGCCGCGAGTTTCTCGACGGGCCACGATCGCTGGACGAGGCCGATCCGGTGCGCCTCCGCGCCGGAAAGAGTCCGCCCGGTCAAGAGCAGATCGAGGGCGTTCTTCGCGCCGATCTCGGCGGGCATCAGCGCGGCCGCCATGGGCGGGAAGACGCCGACCTGGACCTCGGGCTGCCCGACGCGCGCGTCGGCCGCCACACAGGTGAAGTCCGCCGCCAGCGCGATCTCCAGCCCCCCGCCCAGGCAGGCGCCGTGCACTGCCGCCACCGTCGGGACCGGACAGTCCCAAATGGACCGCACCGCGGCATGGAACGAGCGGAGCATCTTCTCCCCCAGCTCGCCGATGTGCTGCCCGACGTCGACCCCGACCGAAAAGTGCTTCCCTTCCGCGCGCAGCAGCACCGCGCGAACGCCCCGGTCCGCCGACACCTCCCGGAACGCCGCGGTCAGCGCGTCCAGCGTCGCGATCTTGAAGACGTTGCTGGGCGGTTCATGGAGAATGAGTTCCGCCACGCCGTCCTGCAGGGTGGTCCGGATCGGGCCGGTGGACGTGGACATCGTGCACTCGTTCATGAAGGTTCCTCCTGTGCAGCCATCATTCGGACGGACGGGGGTGAGCCGGCACCGGCGCCGGCTGCAGGGCCGCGCCGCAGCGGCCACAATGGCGGAAATCACCCGGCAGGCCGGACGCGCCGCAACTCGGACACTTCCCGGTCGGCGGACCCCACACGAACTCGGGTCCCCGGTCCTCCGCCCAGGCGCGACGCACGGCCGCGAAGTCCACCGGCCGCTTCTCGACGAATGCCTTCATCCCTTCGTTCGGCTCGCGACATACGTAGTGAAGCGCGAGCCACTCCTGGGCATGCGACACCGTCTGGTGCCAGGCGAGCTCCTTCCAGAAGTTGGTTTGCGCCTTCGTGTAGCGGAGACACTCCGGGAACTTGTTCTTGAGCTGGAGGGCGAGATCCCGCACCGTTTCATCCAGTCGCGTGAAGTCGATCGACCACCCGGCCTCCCCGCGCTGCGCCTTTTCGACCTGCTCCGGCGTGGGGTCCTCGATGAACCCGTCGCCGTTGCGGACCGTCGGCGCGACGGCGTTGACCAGACCCCAGTCCAGGGCCTTCTGCGCCGGAATCCGCTCATTCAGGTAAAGCATCTGACGCGCCCGCTTGTCGCCCACGACCAGCGGCAGCCACTGCGTGGCGCCCCCGCAGGCCACGGAGCCGACCCCCACGCCGACCTGGCCCAGGTAGGTGTGTCCGGCCATGACGGTCAGGTCGCAGGCGAGCTGCGACTCGTTTCCCCCACCCACGCAGATGCCGTTGAGACGGGCGATCACCGGCTTGGGGCAGTGGAGGATGCTCTCGATGTAGGCACGAAACAGCCCCATGTACTTCCAGTAGTCGCGCGGACGCGCGACGTATTCCGCCTCGTACTCGCGCACATCGCCCCCCGTGCAGAAGGCGCGCGTCCCCGCGCCGGTCAGCACGACGACGTCGACGGCGTCGTCCCAGGACGCCTCCCGGAAGGCCAGGGCGGTCTCTTCCAGCGCCTGCGTGGAGTACGCGTTGTAGAACTTCGGGCGGTTGAAGGTGATGGTGGCCACCCCTTCCCGGACCTCGTAGAGGATCTCTTCGAAGTGGGGCGTCCGGCGGCCGTTTCGGAAGTGGCTCATGCTCTCCTCCGGGTGTACAGGACGACGTACAGGGGGCAGGAGTTTGAAGGACAGCTCGCGCAGGCGGGACCGACCTCCGCCGGCGACATCGGCTCGGCGCGCACCTCGAACCCCATGCGCGGATACAGCTCCATCGCCTCGCGGGCGCGAACGGGATCGGCCACGAAGCGCCGGACCCACCCCTCCGCGAGCAAGTCCGCGCGCGCCGGCACGTCCGGGGGTTCCTGGGCAAGGGGATGTCCGCATTCCATGGCCGGTCCTCCTCAAGCCTCCGCGCGGGCGATGCCGCCGCGCTCCCGGCCCAACCCCTGGGCCTGGAGTTTGGCGTGCCGCTGCTGCGACAGCAACGCCGCCCCGACGGCCCCCGCAAACTGCATCCCGTCCCCCTCGGGAACGTTCACCCGCCCGGGCAGCTTTTCCCGCATGGCGGCGACCATCGTTTCGAAGCGCAGGATGCCGCCGACGAGCGTGAACTCCGGCTCCATCTGGACGCGCCGCATCAGCTGAACCGCACGATCCGTGAGCGAAAGGATGGAGCCCTGCATGATGTCGGCGGGCGCGGCGCCGGAGGAGACGTGGTTGATCACCTCCGACTCGGCGAAGACCGCGCACACCCCGGAAATCGGCACCGGGGTATGGGCCGTCGCCGCCAGCGGCCCGATCTCCTCGGTGCGAAAGCCGAGGTAGCGCGCCGCCTTCTCGACGAACGCCCCGGTTCCCGCGGCGCACTTGTCATTGAGCCGGAACGCCTTGACCTTCCCCCGGTCGTCGAGGCGGCTGGCCTTCATCGTCTGGCCGCCGATGTCGAGCACCGTGCGCGTCGCGGGGAAAAGCTGCCGCGCGCCCCGCGCCGCCGCGGTCAGGTCGGTCACCTGGACGTCGCGGAACGACACCTGGAAGCGCCCGTACCCGGTGCTCGCGATGTACGCGACCTCCGATTCCATCAGGCCCGCGCCCGCCAGGGCGGCACGGAACGATTCGCGGGCGGCCTCGTCGAGCCGGAACCCGGTCGGACGCAGATCGCGGCCCAGGATGCGCAAGTCCTGATCCATGAGCACGGTCTTGGTGTACGTGGAGCCGACGTCGATGCCGGCGGTCACGATCCTCACGGGCCACTCCTTTCCTTCGACACGGCGGCGTCCGTCCCGCGCCCGTCCCCGTGGGGGCTCCGGCGCGCAACCACATGGTCGAGGGCGTACAAGGCCGCTCCGAGGGCCCCCATGTAGTGCGAGTCCGGACTCACGTTCACCGCCCCCCCCAGCACTTGTTGCAGCGTGCTCACCATCGCCGGGTTCTTCGCCACGCCGCCCGTGAAGGTGATCTCCGGCTCGATCCCGACGCGGCGCAGGAGCGCCACGGAACGGGATGCGATCGACTCGTGCACCCCCTTCAGGATGTCATCCACCTGCTTCCCCTTGCCGAGCCAGGAGAGCACTTCCGACTCCGCGAAGACCGTGCAGGTGGTGCTGATCTTGACCGGTCGATGACCGCGCAGGGCGACCCCGCCGAGCTCATCGAGCGGGATGCCGAGCGCCGCCGCGGAAGACTGGAGGAAGCGCCCGGTCCCCGCCGCGCACTTGTCGTTCATGCAGAAGTCGATCACCTCCCCGGCGGAGCTGACCCGGATCGCCTTGGTGTCCTGGCCGCCCATGTCCACCACCGACCGCGTGGCGGGGAACATGTGGACGGCGCCGCGCGCGTGGCAGGTGATCTCGGTGACCTGCGCGTTGCCGAAGGTGACCCGGTACCGGCCGTAGCCGGTCCCGATCACCCAGGCGACGTCTCCCTCGTCCAGCTTCGCGTCCTTGAGCGCGAGCAGGAACGCCTGCTCCGCGGCCTGGACCACGTTCGCACCGGTGTCGATCAGCGCGCGCCCGACGATGCGGCGGCTTTCATCGACCAGCACGGCCTTCGTCTGGGTGGAGCCGACGTCCACTCCCCCTGCGCAGGTCTTCATGACGCCCCCCCATCGGCTGCCGCCATCCGCCGGCGCGTCGCCAGCCCCTCGAAGAACGCGTCGATCCGGTTCTTCAGCTGCGCCTCCGAGACGACGCGCTTGTCCATCATGTCCGATTCGATCAGCAGGCTCGGCACGTCGTTCTGCTCCATCAGGGCGCGCCGCTGATCCGCCATGCCCGTCGAGGTGGTGCGGCAGCTCTTGATCGGGTGAAACACCACGCCGTCCGCCTTGTGGTCCTGGATCATCGCGGCGAGCGAGTCGACCGGATGAAACATCCCGTCCATGGCGGAGCGCACCTGCACGAGCAGACCTTCCGCGAGGCTCTCGATCGGCCGGGCCAGGTCGTACTCGTGCCCCGTATTGGCGCCCCCGGCCGCAAACCAGAGATAGGTGGAATTCACGAACGTCCCGCCCCAGCCGGAAAAGAGCTCGTTGAAGCGGCGGAAGATCGGATAGCACGGCACGCCGACGAACAGGAGTCGGTACTTCTCGTCCTCCAGCGTCCCCAGCCCCCGCGCCACCTTGTATTCCATCTCCTCCACCAGCTCCTCGAAGTAGACCGCCCCCTGCTCGGTACCGCGGAAGGCGTTCATCATCCCGAGGTAGACCGTCCCTTCCATCAGGGCGCTGAACGGGGCCGGCCGACTGCGATTGAGCTCGAGCACACGCCGCCACGCGCGGTTCATCCGATTGGCGTACCCCATCGTTTCGCGCAGCCGGTCCGGATCGAGCCGCGTCCCCGTCAGGGTCTCGCAGGCGGTGATCAGCTCGCGAATCTGCGCCTCGACGTACTTGCGATCGCGCTCGAAGTCCGCGTCCCCCGGCCGGCTCACGATCCCGCCCTGCCGCGTCCCGGGCACGTCCACGGTCAGCGTGGGCACGGGGTAGAACCGCTCCCAGATTTCCGCCCATTTGAGGTAGGTGTTGCACGCGTTGGTCAGCACCACGATCGACGGAGGCGGAATGCGGCCCATCGGGTGCTTGCCTCCGTCCAGCTGCATCGCCACGTCGGCCTTGACGTAGCCGCAGATGTCGGGTGAATAGCCCCAGTCCTCCGCCGCGTTCAGATACTCGTGCGCCACCCGCCGCACCGCGGTCTGCAACGCGTTGATTTCCGGGAAGACCAGATGGATCCCGAACGCCCGCAGCACCTCGGCCAGGCTCCCCATCACGAACACGTACGCGATCTTCTCGCCCCGGCGGGCCGCCGGATCCAGGCCGGCGAACCAGTCGCGAAATCCCTGCGCGCCGTCGCGCGTACCGCGACCGACGATCGTCTCGTTCAGCTCCGTTGCGCCCATGCGCCTTCCCCCGACTCAGTCGAAGAGGATGTTCTCCGCGAACGTCTCGAGTTGCATCCCCAGGTGATCGAAGGTGGTCATGTTCTCCTCGAACTCGCTGACGAAGTACGGGACGCCCGCCTCCTCCAGCTCCTTCGCGTAGGCCACCTGTTCATCCAGGCCCGGCTCGCACATCTTCGCCGCCGTGATGATCGCCGCGGTCGCGCCCGCGTCGCGCAACGAGGCCATCAGCATCTTTTCCTTGGGTTTGCGCAGATCGTGCTGCACCGGGCTGAACGTCGAGTCCTCGATGTACGCGCGGGCCAGGTTCACGAGCGGATCCCCTTCCGCCGGCACGTCCCCGAGGATCCAGCGCAGGCCGATCAGGAGGTCGTCGTCGACCACGTAGCACGACTCCCCGACCACGCGCAGCAGGTCGAGCGGGGGCTGTTCGCAGAATCCCCCCATGAAGACCACGCGGATCTTGTCCTGCAGCCGCGCCGCGCGATCGTGCAACTGTCGAATCGACCGCTTCAGGATCTCGTTGTGCTCCTCGCGCGGGATCAGCCCTCCCACCGCGACCAGCACGAACGCCTCGTCGATCCGGACCTGCCACGGCCGCTCGCGCTTGAGTTGATACAGTTCCCGGATCAGCGAACGGTTGCGGTTGAACACCCCGATCGATCGGCGCAGATCGTCGTCCGCGATCGGCCGTCCGCCCCACGCCTCCAGCTCCCGGCGCACCCGACCGTACTCGTCCGCCAGATACGACACCGAAGACGCGGAGTTGGGGTTCTGGGGCAGGTAGAGCACCTGGCTCGGGTAGGTGACGTTTCTCCCCCAGATCGCGGCCAGGTTGCGCGCGGCATCGCAGATCGGGGGCGCGAAGAACCCGTCCAGGACCAGACGCTTGCTCAACGCCAGTTCCAGGGAGGTCTTGAGGATCGAGCACAGATACGAACCGAACCGGCTGTCGGCCTGCCGAGGCTCCACCGGCCCCCCGCGCACCTTCACGGGCAGCCAGCCGGCCGCGTGCGCGATCTCCTCCGGGAAGTAGACCTGGAAGTGGCCGAGCACCTTGCCCCCGCGCTCGCGCCACCGCTGCACGGTCGGAAAGGAGGCATCCTCGAGCAGCTCGCGACAGGCGAGCAGGGTTTCGTCGAGCGGCTTTCCGTCGGCCTCGGGGAAGACCTTCACTTCTCACCTCCCGGCCGCCGGGGCTGCGCAAACCGAAGAATGCGACCGACGGTCGAAAACACGTATCCGGACGGACCGCTGTGCAGATGGCCCAGCGGACAGAAGTCCTCCGCACTCGGCGCCCCGTCGCGAACCAGGTCGTCTTCCACGTGCACGAGCAGGACCTCCCCCACCACGAAACTCGCCTCGGACCCCGGGATCCGCCACACGTCGGCGCGGCGACACTCCAGGGACACCGGCGAGGCCCCCACCCGGGGCGGCCGCACGCACTCCGACGCGACCGGCCGCAATCCGCACGCCTCGAATTCGCTCACCTCGGGCGGGTGGTCCACGGAGGCCAGAACCGCCTGTTCCGCCAACCGGGGAGAGACCGCGTTCACCGTGAATTCCCCGGTCTCCTCGAGATTGCGCAGCGTGTCCTTCACCTGACCGTGACGCGGCAGGATCGAGATCCCGAGCAGGGCCGGGGACGCCGAGAGAATCGTCACCATGCTGAACGGCGCCAGATTCGCCACCCCCGCCCGCGAGACCGTCGCCACCAGCACCACGGGACGGGGGGCGATGCAGAACGACAGGGTCTGGAACACCGCCCCGTAGGCGGCCCGCGACGGGTCGATTTTCATGCAGGAACTTCCCGGGACAGAGTCCGGACCGGTAGTTCCTTCACATCGAAAGCAATCCGTGGGCCCGATCCCCGGCATGGCCGAGGAAGGCTGAAATCCCCCCATTCGGGCCTCCGGAACCCCCTCGGGGGGGCCTCCGCCGCGACCGGGGGCGCATCCCCCTGGGCAGGAATCCGCTGCCCGGCGGGGAGTTTTACTCCGTCCCGCCCGCCGGGGGAGCGGGTTCCCCCGTCGCCGGTCCGTGCGAATCCGCCCGCAGGCACTGGGCGAGAATTCGTGAGGATTCCTCCGCACCGACCCGCCGGTCGAGTTCGGGATAGAGGATCGCCCGCTCCCGGGTTTCGTGATGGTCCAGTATGTGGAGCAGCGGCCCCTGGCGATGCAGAAACTCGTGGGCCTGGCGCGCGCCCGCCGCCGGGTCCCGCGCCAGCTCGCGGGCCTCGGTGAGAAGCTCGTCCAGGAGCGCCAGGATGCGCTGGTGCTCGAGGCGGAAATACTCCGCTCGCCCGCCGCGAGGCGGCGAGGGCACCCGCGCCTCGTACAGCGGCAGGATGCGGGTCTCTTCGTCCTCGATATGCCGCCGCAAATCCCGGGCAAACGCCTCGAGCGCCTCCGCGGCCCGGGTGAACTCCAGGCCCACGACGCGGTCGCGGTGCACCGCGAGCGCTTCGTGCAAGGAGGCATGAAGATCCATCAATTCCGACAGGGCAGCCATGGCATCACCTCCGGTCTACGCTTCCCCGCGGGGAATCCCGCAACCGGCATGCCTGACCCGGAGGCGCCGAACCGGTCGCGCGGCCGGTTCGAATTGGGGCACCTCATTTGCGCCGGGCGAGTGCGCCCGCCCAGCCGCGGGAGAAGGGAGTCGCGATGAACCGGTTCGAACCCACGCTGAACGCCGCTTGCCCTACGCTCTCCTCCCCCTCCGCCGCCCCGCGCCACGGCCCGGACCGCTTCCCCACGGATTCCGCGCTCCCGGTCTCCGGCCGCAGCGGGCCCACTCCGGCCCCGGTCGCCGAACCGCCGGGACTCGACCTCGCCCGCGGCCAGGATCGATGGACCGACCCTTCACGCCCGCCGGGCTGGATGCCCTGCGAGCACCCGTGGGGGTAGCCACGCCCGAAAACAAAAACGCCCTCCGCGCGGGAGGGCGTGCCGGAAGGACATGGCGCGATCAGCTGACGAACAGGTGATTCCCTTGCGCCACGCAACTCTTGCAGGCGATGTAGGGATCGAACGGAACGTCCAGCCCCTGGAAAATCGCGCGCGCCATCGTGTACTTCGGCCCGTTCCACACCTGCCGGTAATAGTCCTCGGGGAACTGTCCGGCGAAGTGGTCGCCCGGGTCGAACGTGTTGCAGCAGGGATGCACCGCGCCCACGGGAGTCACGAAGGTCCGCTTCCAGAGATCCTGACAGGTCCGTCCCCAGCTCAGTCGCTCGGGATGCTTCTCGTATCGATTGTGCTTCGGATCCACCGGCAGCCATTCGGCGCGCTGCGCCAGCTTCTGCTCGTAGGACCCGCGATTGAAGTCGGACATGTCGATCCGGACCGTCTTGCTGCGGAAGCTCGCTCCCAGTTCCTTCGCCATCTTCCGCGCCGCCTCGAGCTCATGCTCGTTGTGCCGCATGATCATGAAACGGAAGATGACCTTCACCTTCTTGCGCAACCCCAAGGCTTCCCGCTTGCGCAGGAGCAGCTTGAGGTTCTCCAGGACCACGGCGAACGACCCGCCGACCCGGTACTTCTGATAGGTCTCCTCCGTGAGCCCGTCCACCGCGCACGTGATCTCATCCACACCGGAGAGCAGGGTTCGCTCCGCCAGATCCTCGGGTAGATGATTCAGGTTGGTGCTGAAAAACACCTTCGCCGGGTAATTCTCCTTCACGTAGCGGATCAGATCGGGCAGCTTCGGATTGAGCAGGGGCTCGCCCCAGTTGTAGAAATGGACCTGGTAGAGATAAGGGCCGAGTTGGTCGAGGACCCGGGTCAGGGTTCCCGGCTGGAGCATCCCCTTCTTGTCGCGGGCCGCCCCCGTTCCGGTGGCGCAGAGGGGGCACTTGAGCTGGCAGACATTGGTGGGGTCGATGCACAGCATCTCGGGGTAGGAGCGGAGAAATACCCGCTTCTGCTTGTATTCACGCTCCGCGATCTTTCGATTCCACCAGCGCATCACGCCGAACTTGAGGTGGTTCCACCATTTCTTTCGCGGGTAGGTCTCCTTGACCGGCGGGGCCTCGGTTTGGAAGTGAAGCACCTGCCCGGTGGCGGCATTCTGGATCGAGCCGGAGATCATCCCGGGTTTTTGTGCGGCCGGGGCGGGAACGACGTCGAGCTTGATCATGGACCCCCTTCCGGATCGGAGCCGCCGGGCCTCGAATGGGCGACATTTATAGCCGGGGCGGCAAGACCCCGTCAAGAGCGATTATCGGAACCAGGGCCGGGACACCTTGAAGCGCCCCCCCCTCCGACCCGAGGTTCCCTTGCGATCGAACGCCGGAGGATGGTATCCTGCGCCTGTCGCTGAACGGATCGAGGAGCGAGGACGGCCCATGGCACTGGCTTCTGTCTCTGCAGCGGGGACGAATGGAGTCTCCCGCCCGTTCGACGGACCGGTCCCGATTCCCGGGCGAAACGCAGCCGCCGCCGCGCGGGAACGGTCCCCGGTCAAGACCGAACGGTTGGACGACCTGATCCGATCGGGGGCCGATCCCGGCCAGCACGTCCGTCCCGGTCAGCGGATCGATCTCCGCGCTTGAGGCAGGTCATTTCCCCGGCGGCGCTTCGGACAACAGGGCCGCGTATTCCGCGGTCGCGGATGTCCCGCCAATCCGGTCGCGGACGGTCACCCGGAATCGCCACGGGCCCAACTCCCTGCCGACGGGGATCGTGACCTTGACCTCGAGGGGAAGGCTCGCCATCCGCTCGGGAGTCGACTCCCAGAATTGCACGGAGTCTTTTCCCGACAAGTCCTCCGCAACGGACCCGGCAGGGTCCACGGACTCGACGTCCAGCGCCAGGTCGTGGCCGTAGCTCCCGCCGTCGTCACGCTCCTGAAATCCCGTGGCGCGAACGGGCAGGACGACCCGAAACGCACCCTCGCCCAGAGGCTCGATTTGAGGGGCGAGAGCCTCGATCTGCAGTCCGGTGGCGGCGCCCTTTGAGCCGGGCGGGGTCTGGCCCGTTCCGCCGGACTCCGGCTTCCCCGAACCGGGGTCATGGGCGGACGGAGGGACCTGGGGATCCCCCGGCGGCACGCCCTTTTCCTTACCGAGTCCCCCCGGGTTCTCCCCGTGCGGAGGAACCGGCCGGGGCAGGGTCCGGACGTAATTGCGCATTCCATACCCGACCGCCCCGGCCGCCGCCAGGATCAGGATCCCGGTGCAGCCGGTGATGAAGCCGTAACTGAAGGTCTTCCGGATCCGGGGCTCGGTCATGGCGGCAACTCCTCGCGGCGGGGATCGATGCCCACCCTAGGCCTCGGCCCGGCCGGGATCAAGGAAAAGACGGCATCGGGGGTGGGAGGTCGCCGGGCACGCAGGGACGCGCCCGCACGTACGGCTTCTCGATTTTGATACGGAACTCTTGCCAAGCGAAAGTCGGAATGTATAATACAGCGCCTCAAGGTGATCCATCCGGGGCGAGGCTGCGCCTCGATCCCGGTTGGTCCGCGTGCGGGACTCGGTTCCGACGCGGCAGAGCTGGTTCAGGAGGGTCGTCATTCATGCGCAAGGCTCTCGCCGTCGGTCTCCTCACCCTGCTGCTGGCCGGGACATCCTGCCCTCCCACCCGCGCCCAGGAGAAGATTGCCATCAACTTCAACGGAACGGAGTTGGAGTTGGTGCTCGACTGGGTCAGCAAGGTCACCCAGAAGCGCTTCCTCTACGACGAGAAGATCAAGAAGCGCAAGATCTACGTCATCTCCCAAGTGGAGATCCCGCGCAATCGTGTGTTCGAGATCTTCCAGACGATCCTGCAGGCCAACAAGTTCATTCTGGTCCGCAAGGGCAGTCCGGACGCCGAGATCTACCAGGTGGTCGAGCAGATCGATGCGACCAAGTCCCCGGTTCCGACGTACGGCGAGCATGAGCGCGATCAGGTGCCCAACGAGGACACGATGATCAGCGAGGTCATTCCGCTGCGCTACGCCGACCCTCGTTCGGTGCAGACCGCGCTGCAGCCGCTGATCAGCGATCCCAAGGGGATCGTGGTGGTGGAAGACGTCGGGGCGGTGATCGTGACCGACTACGCCCTGAACGTGAAGCGCATCGAGAAGGTGCTGGCGCTCATGGACCGGGAGCGGCCCGGGATCCTGACCGAGGTCGTAGCCCTGCAGTACGCGAGCGCGGCCGACGTGGAGTCCAAGCTGACGAAGCTCTTGGCCGCCATGTCGCAGATCCAGAAGCGACCGGGGGCGCAGGCCGCTCCCGAGGTGCTGCAGATCGTCGCCGATCCGCGCACGAACAAGCTGATTCTGGTCGCCACCGAGTCGCGCCTGAAGCAGATCCTCTCCCTCGTCCACGAACTGGACGTGAAATTGCAGGCCGAGCCCCGTCTCGTGCATGTGCGCCCCCTGAAGCACGCGCAGGCCAAGACGATGGCGGAGAACCTGAACAAGATCTACACGGTGGTCGGCGAGGCGCGTCGCGCCTCGGCGGCCGCGGTGGCGTCGAGCGCCGCCGCCGCCGCCGGCGCCGCCCCGCCGACCGGCTCCGGACTTCCGGGCGCGGCCACGCTGACCCCGTCGATCGTCGCGGACGAGGCGAACAACGCGCTGATCATCGTCGCCGACGCCGGCACGTACACCGAACTCGAAGACACGATCGCAGCCCTGGACATCCGCCGGCCGCAGGTCCTGATCGAGGGCGCCGTCGTCGAAGTGTCCGGCGACCGCAGCCTGGACCTGGGCGTGGAGATCGCGACGACCGACGGCCCGAGCGACAAGCTGCGCGGCTTCGGGGCCAGCGCCTTCGGCCTGTCCACGCTCTCCGACACGAACGGGGATGCGATCCCGGACGTCAAGCTGCCCTTCCGCGTCGATGCCGCCTCGGGCGCCCTCGTCGAGAACCCGGGCTTCACCTTCGGTTTGTTCCGCGGACCCGACGCGCCCAACGTCGGCGCGGTCGTCAACATGCTCAAGACCACGCGCGATGCCAACGTCCTGCAGCTTCCGCAGGTGACCACCAACGACAACGTGGGCGCGACGCTCAAGGTGACCGAAAGCGCCCCGACGGTCTCCTTCATCCAGACCCAGGCCGGCAACAACGTGCAGACGTTCAACAACTTCCAGGAGGCCGGCATCACCCTCAACATCACCCCGCACATCAGCGAGGCGGAGTACCTGCGACTGGAAATCTCGCAGAAAATCGAACAGTTCGAAGGCGTACAAACGAATCCCGCCGTGCCGCCGCCCAAAACGAGTCGCGAAATCACCAACATCGTGACGATCCCGAACGGCCGGACGGCCATCATCGGCGGCCTCGTGCGTGACGTGACCCGCGAGCAGATCAGCCGCATCCCGTTCCTGGGGGATGTGCCGATCCTCGGCGAGTTCTTCAA
Source organism: uncultured Planctomycetia bacterium (assembly GCA_964632945.1). Classification (GTDB taxonomy): domain Bacteria; phylum Planctomycetota; class MHYJ01; order WSZJ01; family CAZWCX01; genus CAZWCX01. The sequence continues at coordinate 27,868 of CAZWCX010000080.1, forward strand.
GCGCACCACCCGGACCTCGGCGAAGAGCACGCTCTATCTCTTCATCACCCCGAAGATCCTCAAGGATGAGAACTTCGAGGACTACATGAAAGAGACCGAGCGTCGCAGCCGGGAGATGGAAGAGCGCACGCGCGGCAAGTGGCGCGGCGTCCGCGAGGAGGTGAAGGGCGAAGGCCGGTCGCTCGAGACCATCGAGTACAAGTCGCCGTTCAGCCAGCCCACGACCGAAGTGGATCTCCCGTCGAAGGTTTCCGAGGCCGAGGGGGAGAGCCGCTGAGGCCGATCCCGGAGGTGCAGCACGCCCCCTGCGCAGCCCGCGCAGGGGGCGTTTCGCGTTTCGGGGGGCGATCCGCACGCCGATCCGGGCGACCGACTTGACGCGCCCGCGGCGAGCGGCTATCCTCCCGGTGGCCTCCCCCTCCCGGCACGCCGCGCCCTCGGGGGACCTGCGTTCCCCGGCACCAACCCACCCGAAGGGCAGCCGGCATGCCGACCCCCACCGATCTGGGCATCGCCCGCCTCGTCGTGGCGCGTCGCTTCGCCACCGAGGACCAGGTCGCCCGCTGCCTCGAGGACCTGCGGACCTCTCCCCTGCCGCGCCCCCTCCTCGACCTGCTGGCGGAACGTGGGCTCGTGACGGCCGGCCAGGCGGAGGTCCTGCGCGAAGAGACCACCGGCGACGCGCGAGAGCGCGAGGATCGGGAACTCGGACAGGCCCTGACCCGGCAGGGATTCACGACCCCCGGACAGATCGAGGAATGTTTCGAAGTCATCGCGGACCTGCGTCGCAAGGGCGCGGCCACAATCCCCCGCCTGGGTCAACTGCTGTTGTCCAAGGGATACGTGACCGAGGAGGAAATCAACCGGATCCTCTCGATGGACGACGAGGAGCCCGGCGCCACGGTCTCCACGCCCGGCCCCGTCGTGCCGGACGCGGCGCCCGCCTTCCCGGCCCCCTCCGCGGGGCGGCAGGATCGGAGCTTCGCCGCTCCGGAGGACCGGGGCCCGGCCCGCCCCCCGCCGGCTCCAGGTCCGTTCCGGATTCCTCCGCCGCCTCCCGAGCCGGTCCGGCGGCGGGAGCCCGCGCCGGCGTCGTCGCGCCCCGTGTGCGTCTACTGCGGTTTGGCGATGCACGAAGAGGCCGCCCGCGTCCCGTGCCCGGACTGCGGGGGAATCCAGCACGCCGACTGCTGGGAAAAGTCCGCCGGGTGCGCGCGGGCCGCTTGCCGCGAGCGCCGGACGCAGGCCGGCCGCGCGGCGATCGACCGATCGGTCTCCGCTCGAAGGCGCCGCCTGGGCATCCGCCTCGGCGCCGTCGCGGGGCTGGCGCTCCTCGTGACCGGCGCCGTGATCTTCGCCCTTCACGTCGTGCGCGACGCCCGCTGGCACTATCGGCGCGGGCTGGAGGCGGCGGGCGTCGACCCGGCGACGCGGCGCCCCTGGCGCGCGGCCGACTTCCTTCCGGCCGGAGCGGACCCGGACCCCTCCCTCCCGACGCCTCCCTCCGCCGAAGAGGTCCGCAGGGGCGAGCGATCGATGCAACACTTCCATGCCGCGGTTCGGAGGGACCCCGCCTGCGCCGACGCCTGGTTCGAAATCGGCCGAATCGAGTTCGCGCGGGGAAACGGGCGGGGGTGCGCCGAGGCGATGCGGAAGGTCCTGGAGCTTCAGCCGGCCGCCGTCCCGGCGCTCCTGTTCCTCGGGGGCGCGGCGCTCCGACGCGCGGATCCGATCGACGCGGAGCACTGGTTCGGCAAAGCCGTCGAAGCGGACCCCGGAAACGTCGAGGCGCACGAACTTCTGGCCGTGCTCCTGGATGGGGATCCGCGACGCCGGGCGGAGTCGGAACGCGAGTGGCGCGCGGTCGTCCACGCGCGCCCCCAGGACGCCGTCGCCGCGGGGCGGCTCGTCCAGGTCCTCATCGACCAGGGGAAGTACGCCGATGCGCTCGACGTGCTGGAACAGGTGGAGCGGCGAAGCCCCGGCGCCACCGCTCTGGCCGCCAAGCGCGCGCTCCTCCACTTCAAGCAGGGGGCGTGGGAGCAGGCGCTCGCCCTGATCGAACCGCAGGTGGCCGCCCGCGCGGACGATTTCGACGCGCGCAGGATCCAGGCGATCTGCCTCCACCGGCTGGGTCGGGCCGGGGAAGCCCTGGTCGCCGCTCGGGCCGCACTCACGGGGTCCACCGATCCGGAGCTGGCCGCTCTCGCCGGGGAACTCGCCATCCGCCTGGGGGAACCCCAGGAGGGGATCGCGCTGCTCCGTCAGTCCCTCCAGCGCGAGCGCAAGCCGGAGGTCCTCGAAAAGCTCGGCGACACGCTGTTGGTCCTGCATCAATTCGAGGAGGCGCGCGCGACCTTCGAGGATCTGCGCAGCGTAAACTCCTCGCATCCCCGGGTGAACTTCCGGATCGGATGCGCGGCGGCGCAACTGGACGATTCGCGGAAGGCGCGCGCAGCCCTCAAGGAACTCCGCGCCCTCGAGCCGGACAATCCGGAACTGGCCGCGCTCGAGGCCCAGGTCCTGGGCCGGGACGGCGACGCGGCAGGCGCCATCGCCGCCCTCCGCGGGATCCTCTCCCGACACCCGGACTGCGCCTTTGCCCGCCGCCGGCTCGGGGTCAGCCTCCGCGACGCCGGCGACCCGATCGGCGCCCTGCAGGAATTCCGCGCGGCCCTCGCCGGGCACGCGGATCCGGAAACCCGATTCGAAATGGCCCAGGCCTACCTGACCCTGAAGAAGGAATCCGCCGCGCATGCCCTCCTGCGCGAGTTTCTCGAGGCCGTTCCCTTCGGCCCCTCCGCGGAACGGGCCCGCGATCTGCTTTCCGCCACCGCCGGCGGACCGGAGTCCGACCGCTTCGCCGCCGTGATCCGCCAGGGCGCGGAGCCGGTCCGGAAGCTGACCACCCGCGTCCTCGCCCACACCGGTCCCTGGGAGTACGTCACCGCGGCGCTGCACGCGGCCGGCGCCCATGCCTGGGTGCTCGCCGGCGATTTGCCTCGGTCCTCCGCCGGCATCGCGTCGACCCAGTCGGCGGTAGATCGTCTGGGCACCGATCCCGGCGCCCGCCGGGTCGACGCCGAAGCCGTGGAACTCGATCGCGCCGTGTCCGCCTGGAGTACCCTCTACCCGGGGCTGGTCGAGTCGCTGGGGATCGTGATCGAACGACGCGACCCCGCCCGCGCCTGCGCCGCGGAACTGGAACGGATCCGGGAGGACCTCACGGAGGGAACGGCGGCCGAGTCCGCCGTGGAAGCGCGCGTCGAAACGCAAGCCCGGGCGCTCACCCGCAGCCTCGAGCTGTTGGTGAAGGCGGTCGTCGACAGCGACTCGGCGCGCGGTCGGCTCGAGGAGGTCCGGCGCTTGCACCGCGCCCAGATCCGCGTCTGCGCGAACCCGCTTCAGCGGATCTGCGCCGAGTCCTACGCGTCCGCGCGGATCGCCGAGATCCTGCTCTCCGCACTCGACCGCCGGAAGACCCAGGAGGACCGGCGCGCGGAGGCCATGCGGAGATTCGAAGCGCGTGAAGCGCAGGCACGCACCGTGCTGGAACAACTGCGCAACGGAACCACCACCTTGTGCGACCTGCTGGCCGCGCTGGCGGCGGACCCCGCCTTGCGCCCCTGACCCGGAGACCGACCATGACGCGAACCGGATGGCGAACCGCCGCGGCCTCCCTGGCGACGGCGATCGCGCTGCTCCTCGGAGCAACCGCCTTCGCGGACCAGGTGACCCTCTCCGACGGGCGGGTCCTGGAGGGGCGAATCGTCCTCGAGAACGACCGAGAGGTCAAGCTCGAGCTCTCCCGCGGCGGAGCCATCACGGTGCCGCGCAAGGACGTCCGTTCCATCGAGCGCGGAAAGAGCAATCTCGATCGGCTCGAGGAACGGCTGGGCGCCCTGCACCCGGGGCGACCCGAGGCCTACGTAGAGGCCGGAGCCTGGTGCCTCGGGGAAATGAAACGGGAAGACCTGGGCGTTCGCCTGGTGGCCACGGGGATGGCTCTCGATTCCCGTTGCATCGTCCGGGGCGGTATCGTCCTCGGCGACTACTTCCTCCAGACCCGGCGCGACCGGTCCCGCGCCGCCTACTGGTACGTCCGTGCCCTGCTCGCCGCGCCGCACGACCCCGAGTGCAACCGGCGGTTCGATTCCGTGAAGGACGCAACCGATCAGGTGCTCGTCGCCGACGACCGGCTGTTGCTCGACGGGCTGCAAGCCTACCGTCGGGGAGACTGGTCGGAAGCGGCCACGGCGCTCGGGGCGGGACGGCGCAGCGCCCATCGCGCCCGCGTGGAAGAACGGCTGAACCAGCGGGTCGATGCGCTGACCGCGTATGCCCGCTCGCGCGTCGCGTGCCGCGGTTGCCAGGGCTCGCGCTCGATCCCCTGCAGTCCTTGCCGGGGCGTCGGCTCGCTCCCGTGCCCCGCGTGCTTCGGCACGGGGAACGTCGAGCGGACGAGCCCCGGCGGCACCGGAAGCGCCCCGTGCGCCGCTTGCCATGGCACCGGCAAGACCCCGTGCCCGCGATGCCGGCCGGCGAACCCTCCGGAACGGGATCCGCGCGCTACCCCGACCCCGCCCGCCGGGCAGGTCCCCTGCCCGACCTGCAAGGGACGGACGGCGGCCGCCGGATTCGGCGCCGCCCCCGTGCAACCCGCGGCCGTCGATGCGGCCGTCTCCTATCTCCAGCAGCGGGTCGGCAGCGGCGCGCATTCCCTCCACGAGCAAGGCAACACCCGCATGCTGTTCGTGGGCGGTGCCGTCCCGCTCGATGGCGCGGAGGAGTTCGCCGCCACCCCCCTCTGGCTCGGCGACCGGTGGGGACCGGCCGACGCCGCAGCTGTTCCGGACCCCAAGGCGCAGGAACAGGAACGGGCCGCCGCGGAATGGACGGACGCACTCCGGGGCCGGGCGGAACCGCTCCAACCCTCCGGCGGCGCCGCAGAGTCCTTTCTCGAGCGATTGCGCGGCACCTTCGGCGCCGGTACGGTCTCCGGCGCGGTCGCCCAATCGGTGCGCGTGACCGAGTTCGGCACCCTCCTCCCCGATCCCGGCGCAGGCACCGTGGGCGCGCATGCCGCCTTCGACCCCGCGACGGGACTCCTCCGCCCCATCCTCGTCCAATGGAGCCGAACCTACAGCACCACGCGGGTCACGCTCGCCGACGCCGGCGCAGAGGGAATCGCCGTCCCCCGCCGCCTGGAATTCGAGCAGGCCATGAGAACCCCCGGCGCCGTCGTGCGCATCTATTATTCGGTCGTCGATGCGCGAGAAGAGGTCCTCCCCGAAGTCGAACGGGACATTTGCATCTACCAACTGACGGTGAAGTGCCTTCTCCTCGACGTCCTGGACGCAGACGGGCGGATTCTCCTGTCCGCCCGTTAGGCGTCGACCGGCCCGACCCCCGGACACGACCCCCCGCTCACGGTGCTTCCCCCGGACCATCCCCGTCCGCGCCGTCCCCCCCAACCCGGGATAGACCACCGCCCGTCCGTCCTCCGGGGTTTGGCCGCAGGTCGTGTCCCCTCCCAGGGCGACGGGATCCGGTCCCCACGGGAAACGTGACCGCTGGGATCCTGGGGAGCCCGTGCCCGACGTTCGTCAGGCCCGGCGCAATGACGCGGACGTCACGGTTGTCACCGCCGGTCGGACGAGGGGGGGCGCGGTCCCACGACGACTCGTTCGGCAGCGTTCGACGGGGGGTACGCTCCCGTGTGCACGGGTTCGGGGTTCGCCCCGCCTCGCCCGCGGTCGCGCCGGAGTCG
>CAZWCX010000081.1:0-33609 GCA_964632945.1 uncultured Planctomycetia bacterium
GACGGAGCCGGATTGTTCGCGAACAGCGAAGCTGCTCGCGAATAATCCGGGCTAGGGAGCGCCCGGCGCGGAGAAGGGCGCGCGCCGCTACTTTTCTTTTTTTGACGGCAGGCGCTGTGCGTACTCCAGGCCGCGGCGGATCCACTTCCCCAGCGCGGCCGCCGTGCGGAAGCCCTCCGGGCCCACGAATATCCAGCCCTTCATCGGCTTCCCCGTGAAGTCCATCGGCCGGGCGTACGGTTCACGGAGCGCCTCCGCGTCCGCCTCCGGACCGACCCGAACGACCAGATCGTCGCGGACCAGGCCGATGCACATGTTCCCCCGGACGAGAAAGGCGAGACCGCCGAACATTCGTTTCTCGACCGGCGTTTCCGGCGCGAGAACCTTGCGCACGCGAGCGGCGGACTTCTCGTTGAACGCCATCGACGTCAGGCCTCCGAATGCGGTCCGGGCGGTCGAATCCGCGCGGGGACTCCGGGCGCCCGGACCGCAGTGTACGGCCCGGCGACCGGACGGTCCAGCGCCGGGATTCCCGCGCTTCGACCCCGCTTTTCCGCGGCGGCGGAATCCGCCGCGATCCGGCGGGGGGGCGCTTGACAGGAAGAGGCCCAGGCTCTAGCTTGTGCGGGAACTCGGGGCGCCTTTGCCGGGTCGCCCTCCCTCCCTTCGCCCCCGGTCGGAGCCCGACCTCGCCGTGAAGCCCATCCGCTCCCCGCTGTCGCCGCGCGCCCGCCTGCGGGCCGCCTGCGCGCTCCTCCTCGCCCTCGCGGTCTTGTCCCCCTCGCTGCGGGCCCAGGCCGCCCCCGAGCCGCCGCAACCGGCCGGCGGCGCCGCCGTCGCCGATCCCCTCGCGGCGTTCACCGATGCCAACCGGCGCACGACGTTCGAGAGCGTCTGGCGCACCATCCGCGATCTCGGTCTCGGACCCGCCCCGGGCGGCGTGAACTGGGACGAAGTCCTCGCGCGGTACGCCCCGCGCGCGGCGCAGGCGCCCGACGACGACACCTTCTATCGGCTCCTCAATCAGATGCTGGAGGAACTCGGCCAGTCCCATTGCGCGGCGATCCCGCGCGGCGGCGCGGCCTCGGCCTCGGCCACCGAGGCGACCCCCGCCGGCCCGGCGCCGCAGGGAGGCCTGCAACAGGCAGGCGATCCCGGCGTCATCGTGCGCGAGGTCGAAGGTCTCGTCCTGGTGGCGGCGGTCGAACCCGATTCGCCCGCGGCCGCTGCCGCCGTCCCGACCGGCACGATCCTGCGCGCCATCGACGGCGGACCGGTGCCGCCGGCGCCCGCCGCCGACGCCCCCTATCGGCAGCGCGTCGAGTGGGTCTACGGCATCATCGGGCGCCTCTCCGGCCCGGCCGGTCGAAGCGTGCGCCTGCGCGTTGCCGATTCCCCGGAGGACCCGGGCCGCGACATCGAGGTCGATCGCGCCCCGGTCCCCACCTCGTCGCTCGGACACATGCGCGGCATCCCCGCGGGCTTCTCCGCCCGCCGGCTGGACGACGGCATCGTCCACTTCCGCCTCGGCTCCTTCTTCCTCCCCGTACTCGAATCCTTCCAGACCGCGCTGAGGCAGCATGCGGACGCCGTCGGACTGGTGCTCGACCTGCGCGGCAACCCGGGCGGACTCGGCGCCATCGCCCCGGCGATGGTCGGGTTCCTGGTCTCGACCCGGATGAACCTCGGCGTGAGCAAGACCCGCGACGCGGAGATGCGCTTTCCCGTCTTTCCCCGCCCGCAGCCCTACCTCGGTCCGGTCGCCGTGCTCATCGACGAATCGTCCGCCAGCACGTCGGAGATCCTCGCCGCGGCCCTGCAGGAATCGGGACGCGCCCGGGTCTTCGGCCGGCGCACCGCCGGCATGGTGCTGCCTTCGGTGTTTCACCGACTGCCCGACGGCGGCATCCTGCAGTTCCCGATGGCCGATTTCGTGACCGAAGGCGGCAAGACGCTCGAGGGAAAGGGTGTGGAACCGGACGTGGCGGTCGGGTGGACCCGCGCCGCCTGCCTCGCGGGCCGGGATCCCGCGCTCGACGCCGCCCGCGAGTGGCTGAAGACCATCCCCCGCAAGTAACGCGCGCCGCTCCGGCGCATGTTTGAGCAGGAGTATGACATGAAGACCCGTTTCCGTACGACCCCGTGGCTTGCCGCTCTCGTCCTGATCGCCGCCGGCGCGAATGCCCGAGCGCAGGCGCCCGCCGCCCCGTCCGCGGAGGAGATCCTCGATCGCTCCGTCCGCACCCAGTACGGCGAGACTCCCGAGGGATTGAAGTCGTACCGCATCGAGGGCACGTTCGCGGTGCCGATGCAGGGCCTGCGCGCCCGCATGACGATCCTCGCCAAGGCGCCCAACAAGTTGTTCACCGTCGTCGACATCCCCGGCATGGGCAAGATGGAAGAGGGATATGACGGCCAGACCGCCTGGGCCAAGGACGCGATGAGCGGCCTGCGCGCGAAGGAGGGGGCGGAAGCGACGATGGCCCGGTTCGGCGCGGAGTTCTACGGAGACCTCCACTGGCGCACGCGCTACTCGAAGGTCGAGCGGAAGACGGAAGAGGTCGTCGACGGCCGGAAGGCCTGGGTTCTGGTCCTCCACGCCGACGGACTGTCGCCGATGACGCAGTGGGTCGATGCGGAGACGAATCTTCCCATCCGCAGCCAGATGGAGCACGACTCGCCGCAGGGGCGGTTCGTGGTGGCGCTGAAGTACATGGACCACCGCGCCATCGAAGTGCCGGGGGCCGGAACCTGGCGGATGCCGTTCAAGCACGAGCAGACCGCCGCCGGGATGACTCAGGAGATCGTCGTCGAGAAGTTCGAGCCGAACGTGGAGCTCGACGATGCGGTGTTCGCCATGCCGGAGCCGGCCGCCCCGGAGGCGCCGGAGCCGCCGAAGTAGCCCGCCCGCGCCGGAACCGGGGGCCGGGGAGTCCCGCCCTGCCGCGCCCGTCCCGGTTCCTGACCCGGTGCGGCCCCGGGTGAATCACGAGCGGCTTCGCCGTTCGCCGCGCCGGCCGGGATGCCGACGCCTCCTGGTGGACCGCGGGGCGACCGGCATGCGACACACGGTGTCGCGTGCTGGGCGCGGCCTTCCGGCTTCGGACGGCCTTCATGGCCGGCCGGGGCCGGATGGTTCGCGAACCGCGGAGCGGTTCGTGAACGATCCGGGCTAGGCGCCGGCTGCGCCCCCGGCGTCCCCCGCCCCGGCGCGGTTCTGCACGAACTGCCAGCCGAAACGGCCCTTCACGCACAGGTGCCCGTGCGTGACCTCATGGTCGAGCGGCGAAGTGACCTTGACGATGCGGTTGTCCTGCACATGCAATTGCAGCGTGCAGCCGACACCGCAGTAGGGGCAGATCGTGTCGGTCACCGTCTGTCGCGCCTCGTCCCAGGTCCCGTCGCGGCGCCGGTCGTGCTCGCTCTTGAACATCAAGGCGCCGGTCGGGCAGACGCCGATGCAGTTTCCGCAATAGACGCAGGCGGAGTCGGGAAGGGGAAGCGCGTATTCCGTGGAGATCCGCGCGTCGAAACCGCGCCCCGCGACCGCGATCGCGAAGGTGTTCTGGGCGTCGGCGCCGCAGGCTTCGACGCACTTGTAGCAGAGGATGCACTTGGCGTAGTCGCGGACGTAGAGGTCGTTGTCCACCTTCACCGGCTGGGCGACGGTTTCCGTGCAGCCGGCGGGAACCGGGTGGTGGTGTCCCGCCTGGGCGTGGTCGCGCGCGGCGGCGCCGGCGCCGGTCGCGCCGCCGAGCGCCGGCGCGGTCCCCCCGGCGGGCGACGCCGGGCATTCCGCAGGCGGCGCGGGCGGACCGAAGCGGTCGGGACGTGCCCCGTACCGGTCCATCCATCCCTTCACCTGCGGCGAGGCGGTCGACAGGTCCGCGGACGAAGCGAGGAACTCGAGGACCATCCGCCGGCTCAGGCGTACGCGGTCCGAGTCGGTCCGGATCACCATCCCGGGTTCGACCTTGCGCGAGCAGGCGGGGACGAGCACGCGAGAGCCTTCCAGTTCGACCACGCACACGCGGCAGACGTTGATCGGCGTCAGGTTTTCCAGGTAGCAGAGCGTCGGCGTATCGATTCCGTTCCGCCGGCACGCCTCGAGGATGGTGGACCCCTCGGACGCGGTCACGGTCTGCCCGTCGAGGGTGATCGAAACCGGTCGCGGCGGGGCGGTCATGGCCGGGCTCCAAACAATCCGAGCTTGCGGATCGCCGACTGCGCCGCCCAGGCGGCGGTGTGTCCGAGGCCGCAGATCGATGCATCGCGCATCGCCTGGGCAATGTCGTCGAGAAGCGCGGTCTCGTCGCGGAGGCTGCCGAGCGGCTTGCCGGCGGCCAGGCGGCGCAGCACCTCCTCCTGCCGTTCGGTCCCGACCCGGCAGGGGACACACTGGCCGCACGACTCGTCGCGGAAGAAGGCGGCGATGCGCAGGACGATGTCGGCCAGGTCGATCGTGTCGTCGAACAGCATGACCACGCCGGAGCCCAGCGAGGCGCCCGCCGCCCGCGTCCCCTCGAAGGTGAGCGGCAGATCCAGTTCGTCCGGGGTGACGAACGTGCCCGCCGCGCCGCCGAGCAGCACCGCCTTGAGCGTCCGCCCGCGGCGCACTCCCCCGGCCGATTCGATGAGGCCGCGCAGCGTGGCGCCGAAGGGGACCTCGTACACTCCGGGACGCTCGATGCAGCCGGAGAGGCAGAACAGCTTGGTCCCGGTGGACTGCGGCGTACCGACGGCGGCGAAGGCCGGACCGCCTTCGAGCACGATGTCGGGAACATTGGCCAGCGTCTCGACGTTGTTCACCAGCGTGGGCTTGCCGAAGAGCCCGCACTCGACCGGGAAGGGAGGCTTGTTGCGCGGTTCGCCGCGCAGGCCTTCCACCGAATTGAAGAGCGCGGTCTCCTCGCCGCAGATGTAGGCGCCCGCTCCCCGCCGGAGCTCGAGGTCGAAGGCGAATCCCGCGCCCATGACGTCCGGACCGAGGAGCCCGCGAGCGCGCGCGGATCGGATCGCCCCATCCACGCGCGCGGCCGGCAGGGGATACTCGCCCCGCAGGTAGAGATACCCGTGTTCCGCGCCCACGGCGAACCCTGCGATCGTCATCGCCTCGAGGATCGCGAACGGGTCCTCCTCCAGGAGCACCCGGTCCTTGAAAGTCCCCGGTTCGGACTCGTCGGCGTTGCAGACGACGTAGTGAGGCCGCTGGGGCGCGCGCGCCACGGCGTCCCACTTGCGCCCCGCCGGGAAGGCCGCGCCGCCTCGTCCCAGCAGTTTCGAGTCGTTGACCTCGCGGATCACGCCGGTGGGGCCGAGTTCGAGGGCGCGGCGCAGCGCACGGTATCCGCCGTGCGCGCGGTAGTCGTCGAGGCTCTCCGGATCGACGCGGCCGATGCGTCGCAGCAGGCGCGGACCGATCGGACGGGAGGGCGCGGGAGCGGGCGGGGTTCCGCCGCCGAGCACCGCGCGCACGGACTCGGCCGTCGCGGGCGCCAGCGCGGACATCCCCTCGCCGGCGAGCTGGAAGAGCGCGGCCGGGCCGCGCTCGCACTGCCCGAGGCACGGGCTGCGGCGCACGCAGGAGGCGATCTCCGGGTGCCGCTCGAGCTCGGCGCACAACTCGCGGGCGCCGCGGGTCCGGCAGGCGATGTCGTCGCAAACGTGCGCCACTCGCGCCGGCGCGGGCCGGACCGAAAGCAGGGCGTAGAAGGTGGCCACTCCGTACGCCTCGGCGGGCGGGACGTCGAGCCGGCGGCAGAGGTGGTTGAGCGCCCCCGGGCTGATCCAGCCGACGGCGTCCTGGACGGCGTTGAGCACCGGCAGCAGCCGGGTGCGCTGCCGACGCGCCTCGTCGTGTCCGCCGCGCGCCAGGAAGGCGGTCGCGAGCGCCGGCGCGCCGAGCACGGCATCGATCGCCCGCTCTTCCGCCGGTGTGGGGACCGCGCCGGGAATGAGGTGAAGGTCCATGCCGTCCTTCCGGTGATGCGCCCCGCGGTGCCGGCCGCCGCCGGCGGGCGACCCGGGCGCGATTATCGGGGGCCCGCGCGGCGCTTGCAAGCGGAATTGCCCCGCGCCGGGGCGGGATCACCTCGTCGGGACGCCCGCGGCCGCCGGAGCGGCTGCGCCGAGCCTCTCGATGCGAACCGCAGCGGCCTTGAACTCGGCCGTGCCGGACTTCGGATCCACGGCGTCGATCGTCAGCAGATTGGTCATCACCTCGTCGTGGAAGTGCACCGACATGAAGACCAATCCCGGCCTCAGCGTCTCGTCGTAGCGGGCGGGCGCCTCCACGCTCCCCCGCCGCGAAACCACGCGCACCGTCTCGCCGTCGGCGATGCCGTACCGTTCCCCGTCCTCGCGCGACAGGTCGAGGGTCTCCCCGCGGCGCAACGGCGAGGTGTACCCGCCGGACTGCACGCCGGTATTGAACGACTCCAGCCGGCGTCCGGTGGTGAGGCGCAGCGGGTACTCGGGGGTCAACCGCTCCACCGGCGGATCGTGCTCGACGGCGTGGAACGGCGCGCGCGGCCCCTCGATCGGGTCCTTCCACAGCCGTCCGTGCAGGAACGGACTGCCGGGATGACTCTCATCCGGGCACGGCCACGGAATCCCGCCCAGCGCCTCCAGGCGGGCATACGACATCCCGCCATGCCAGGGGGAGAGCGAACGCAATTCGTCCCACAATTCGGGCGCGGTCGGCCGGCCCCAATCGCGACCCAGCCGCCGCGCCAGTTCGCAAAGGATCTCGCGATCGTCGCGGGCGCCCGCCGGCGGATCGAGCGCCTTGCGGACGCGCTGCACGCGACGCTCGCTGCTCGTCACCGTCCCTTCGGACTCGCACCAGGATGCCGCAGCCGGCAGGACGACGTGCGCCATCTCCGCCGTGCGGGTGAGGAAAATGTCCTGCGCGACGAAGTGTTCGAGACCGCCGAGCAGCCGGAGCGCGCGGGCGAGATCGGCCTCCGACTGGGCCGGGTTCTCCCCGATCACGTAGAGCGCACGCAACTCGCCGTGGTCCATCGCCTCGAACATTTCGGAGAGGTGCTTGCCCCGCTTCGGCGGCAGCGTCACCCCGTACGCGCGCTCGAAGCGGGCGCGCAAGGCCGGGTTCTCGACGTCCTGGCCGCCCGGCAGCTTGTTGGGCAGCGCCCCCATGTCGCCCCCGCCCTGGACGTTGTTCTGGCCGCGCAGCGGATTGAGCCCGCTCCCGAAGCGGCCCACATGCCCCGTCAGCAGGGACAGGTTGATGAGCGACAGGACGTTGTCCACCGCGTTGTGGTGCTCGGTGATCCCCAGCGTCCAGCAGATCTGCGCGCGGTCGGCGCGCGCGTAGGCGTGCGCCATTTCGCGGATCGCGGCCGCCGGCACGCCGGTCTCCCGCTCCGCGACCTCGAGCGTGTACTTCTGCACCCCCTCCCGGTACGCCTCGAACCCGACGGTCGCGCGCTCGATGAAGGCACGATTCTCCAGGCCGGCCGCGAGGATCTCCCGGCCGACCGCGTTGGCCAGGGCGATGTCCGAGCCGACATCGAGGCCGAGCCAGACGTCGGCCCATTGAGCGGAGGACGTGCGCCGCGGGTCGACCGTATAGAGTCGCGCCCCGTTGCGGACGCCCTGGAGGACATGATGGAAGAAGATCGGATGCGTCTCGCGCGCGTTGGAACCCCAGAGGATGAGAAGGTCGGTTTCCTCGCTCTCGCGATAGGAGCTCGTGCCGCCGCCCGCGCCGAACACCGTCGTCAGACCGACGACGCTGGGAGCGTGTCAGGTCCGGTTGCAGGAGTCGATGTTGTTGGTGCCGAGGACGGCGCGCGCGAACTTCTGGGCGAGGTAGTTGACTTCGTTGGTCGCCTTGGAGCAGGAGAAGAGGCCGATCGCGTCGGGACCGTGGCGGTCGAGGATCGCGCGAAACCCCGCCGCGGCGCGATCGAGGGCCTCGTCCCAGGTCGCCGGTCGCAGGCGCCCGTCGTCCCGCACCATCGGCTGCGTGAGCCGCGTGTAGCTTCGCTTCATCCCGCCCATCTCCTCGCGAGGGTCATCGATCGATTATGGGCGCGCCGGTCGAGGCATGCAAGCGGAATTGCCGCGGGGAGGGCGCCGGAACCGTCCGGCCGGGCGGCGGAAAAGGTGGTGGCCGTCTCGGGTTGCGTGCTACGATAATCGCCCGATCCGGATCGGATCGCGATCCACGGGACGTCCGGCCATGGGGCTTTTCCAGCGCATCCTCCAAGGCGCCCGCCGCATCTCCCTGCTGCCGATGCCCGGGATCGACCTCCGCGGGGGCAAGGCGGGACGCCCGGTCGGCAGCGGCCTCCCGCTGAAGACCCTCGCCGAGGGCGCGCGGACCTTCCCCTCCCTTTGCCACCACTGCGGCTGCGGCTGCGGCCTGCAGGTGACGGTGCGCGACGGGGCGATCGTCAACCTCGAAGGGGATCCGGCCCATCCGATCAACGAGGGCGGGTTGTGCGCGAAGGGGGCCGCGATGTCGGCCCTCCACGCCCTTCCCGGACGCGTGCTCTCGCCGCGGGTCCGCCGGGCGGGCGCGGACCGGTGGGAGGACTTGACCTGGGAAGCCGCGATCGACCGGGTCGCGAAGCGGTTGCTCGCGGCCCGCGACGGCGGCTGGGAGGGTGCGCAAACCGACGGCGCCGCGGAAGTACCGGTCGCCCGTACGAGCGGGCTGGCGTTCCTGGCGGGGGCGCGGGTCGACAACGAGGAGGCGTACCTGTTCGGCAAGCTCGGTCGCCTGCTCGGCGTGACGCTGGCCCCGCACCCGGCCGAACCCTGACAGGCCCCCGCCGCGGCCGGTCTGGCCGCCACCTTCGGCCTCGGGGCCTCGACCAACGGCTTCCTCGACCTCGCGCACGCACGCGCCATCCTCCTGCTCGGGCACAACGCCGCGGAGACCCAACCGCTGCTCATGAAGTGGGTCCTGCGGGCCCGCGACCGGGGGGCGCGCGTCGTCGTCGTCGACCCGCGGTTCACGCGCACCGCGGCATCGGCCGACCTGTACTGTCGGATCCGGCCGGGCACGGACGTCGCGTTCCTCGGCGCCCTGATTTCCTGGGTGATCGAGAACGGGCGCATCGACGAGGGTTTCGTGCGCAGCCGCACCGACGCCCTGTTCCGCGTCGCGCCCGGGTTCGGCTTCGAGTCGGGGCGATTTTCCGGATTCGACCCGGGGACCGGCCGGTACGACCCGTCTTCGTGGACCTTGGCCGACGGCCCGGACGGGCGTCCGCAGGCCGCCGCCGCCCTGGACGAGCCGGACACGGTCTTCGCCCACCTGCGCCGGCACTTCGCGCGCTTCACCCTGGAGCACGCGGAGGAACGGACGGGCATCCCGCGGGCGAAGATCGAGGAAACCGCGCGGCTCCTCGCGGACCGACGTCCGGGCGCGGTGTGGATCGCCGCCGGCGTCACGCAGCACACGACGGGCGGCGCGGCGGCGCGGGCGGCGGCGATCCTGCAATTGCTGCTCGGCAACGCGGGCGCGCCCGGCGGCGGCGTCGGGGTCGGGGGCGGAGCCGCCAACCTGCAGGGCGCGAGCGACGTCGGCTCCGCCGCCGGATTCTTGCCCGGACATCTTCCCCTGCCGACGCACGAGGAACCCGACCTCGGCGTCTGGACGCGCCGGCACGGGACGGCCGCGCGACGGCACCTGATTTCCCTCCTGCGGGCCTGGTTCGGCGAAGCCGCGACGCGGGAAAACGACTGGGGGTACGGCTGGCTGCCGCGGCGGGACGGGCGCCACCCGACCGGGGCGACCGAGCTCTGGCGGCGCGCGGACGCGAAGGCGCCGAAGGCCGCGGTGATTCTCGGCCGCAACCCGCTGGTCTCGGCCGCCGATGCGGGGGCCGTGTCCGCCGGGCTCGCCCGCCTGGAGACGCTGGTCGTGATCGACCCGCTCGAGTCGGAAACGGCGGCGTTCTGGCGCGCTCCGGGGGTGAAGCCGGCCGGTGTGAAGACCGAAGTGATTCACCTGCCCACGGCGTGGACGTACGAAAAGGCGGGGAGCCTGACCAACGCCTCGCGCTGGATCCAATGGCGTGCGCAGGCCCTTCCCGCGCCCGCGGGACTGCCCGCGGACCTGCAGGTGATCGACCGCATCTTCCGCCGCGTGCGCGCGTTGGTCGCGGAGCGCTCGGAGGCGCGGGACGCTCCGATCCGCGCGGCCGCCTGGGAGTACGGGGAACCTGCGGACCCCGAGCGGGTGCTGGCGGAGATCGGCGGGAAACGAATCGCCGACGGCCGCCCGCTCGCAGGCACCGCGGATCTGTTGCGGGACGGCGAGGGCGAGACCGCGTGCGGATGCCGGTTTTATGCCGGCGTGACGGGCGACGGGAATCGCGCCGCGCGTCGCGAGGTGGGCGGCCCGGAAGCGGCGGCGACGCGTCCCGGCTGGTCCTGGTCCTGGCCGGACAACGCGCGCATCCTCCACGAACGTGTCGGAGGCGAGTCCGCGGGAGGTCCGAACGCCGAGCCGGCCTTCCCCGAATGCCCCGCCGGCGTCGCCCGGCTCTTCGCCGGCCATTCGCCGTCGCCGCCGCGGGGGCCGGACGGACTCACCCGGCCTGCCGCCGCGCCCGCCGATGGACCGTTCCCGGAACATTACGAACCGATCGAATCGGTGGTCGCCGGTGCCCACGCGCAGGACCCGTCCCCGACCGCCGTCGCGCGCGCGCGGCAGGCGGGAGTCGCGGCGGCCGGCGAGCCCGCGAAGTTCCCGTACCTGCTCACCACGTTCGATCTCGCGGAGCACTTCGGCAGCGGTCCGACACGCCACGAGCCCTGGCTGTCGGAACTCGTGCCTGCCCCGTTCCTGGAGATTTCGACCTCCCTGGCGCAACGATTGGCGCTGCGCTCGGGCGACCCGGTCCGCGTGATCTCGGATCGCGGCTCGCTCGACACGCGGGCGCTGGTGACCCCGCGCCTCCGTCCCATCGCGTGCTCCGGGGAGACGGTGGAGATCGTCGCGCTCCCGTGGGGATGGGGCTTCCAGGGCCTCGCCCGCGGCGCCGGCGCGAATGCGCTGACGATTGCGGCGCCGGAACCGGGCTCCGGTACCCCGGAAACCAAGGTCTGCCGGGTGAACGTCGAAAAGATCGCGAAGCGAAACCTCTGATGCGGGACCGCCCATGAACGCCGCCGTCGCGCCGTCGGCCGCCCTGGCCATGCTCGTCGACACCTCACGGTGCACGGGCTGCCGCGCCTGTCAGGTCGCGTGCAAGCAGTGGAACGGGCTTCCCGCGGAACCCACGGAGTTCACCGACGGCCTCGAGAATCCTGCGCGCCTCTCCGCCGACACCTGGCGACGCGTGAAGTTCATCGAGATCGTCCGCGGGGAAGGGGAACTTCAGTGGCTCTTTCTCACCGACTCGTGCAAGCACTGCGCCGACGCCGGTTGCATGGACGCCTGCCCCACGGGCGCGATCCGGCGCACGGAGTACGGCACCGTGCTCGTCGACGCGGACGTCTGCAACGGGTGCCGCGCCTGCATTCCGGCCTGTCCCTACGGGGTGATCGACTTCGACCCGAAGGCGGGGGTGGCGCAGAAATGCACCTTCTGCCCCGACCGCGTCTCCAACGGGCGCGAGACCGCCTGCAGCGAGGTGTGCCCCACCGACGCGATCACGTTCGGGACGCGGGAGGAACTGCTGAGAAACGCGGAAGCGCGGGTGGAAACACTGAAGGCGCGCGGGGTCGCCGGCGCGCAGGTCTACGGGAAGGACGAAGCGGGCGGCATGGGGGTGCTCCACGTGCTCGAGTACCGCCCCGGGATCTACGGGCTTCCCGAGCCGCCGATCGCGGCGCCGGGTTCCGGGTTCATGGACGGGGTGATGGCCTTGGGGGCGGTGCTCATGACTGCGGCGACGATCCTGGCCGCCGCCGGGCACGGCTGGAACGCGCGGACGCTCGGGTTGGGAGGCGCGGGAGCGGCGCTGGCCGCGCTGGCGCTCGCCTGCGCCTTCGCGGCGCGGGATGCGATGGCGGCCTTTGCGGCGGGCGACCCGACCATGCGCCCGCGCTCGCCGCGCTGGCGGCCCTGGTTGCCGGCGGGGTTCTTCTTCGGCGGCGTCTCCGCCGGAGCCTTCTTCATCGCGGGCCTGTTCGATTTCTTCGCCACCGTCACCTGGACGGTTCCGATCGTCCGCTACGGCTACGCCGTCTCGTTTCTCGCCCTGCTTCCATGCGCGCCCTGCCTGATCCTGGACCTCGGGCGGCCGGGTCGATTCTGGCGCCCGCTCGGCGTCCTCCGGACCGCCTCCCCGGCCTCCCTGGGCGCCTGGGGGCTGGTCGTCATGGCCGGGTTCGTCTCCCTCGCCGCCTTCCAAACCTGGCACGAGTCGCTGCCGTGGCCGGCGGCCTGGGCCCCGGCAGCCGCGTGGCTGGACGGGGTCGCGCCGCGCAAGTGGGTCGGCCTGATCGGCACCCTCCCCGCCGCGCTCGCGGGCGCCGCCCCCGGCGTCGCCCTGGGCGCGAGCGCCCGCCCGGTGTGGCTGCAGTCGCGCGTCCTCGGCGCCCTCTTCTTCACCACCGGCGTCTTTGCCGCCCTCGGCGCCATCCTGGCCGCGCTCCGCTACGCCGCCTTCATGTTCGGCACCCTCCAGGTCCCGCTCGGCGGCATCGGCCTGTACGTCGGCGTCCAGGTGATCTTCTTCCTCGTCGCCCTTCTCGTCCTCCTCGGCCCCTGGGGCAACGACCTGATCACCGGCCGGCGCGCGCCGGCCTACTGGGGCGGCGTCATGGGGTTGGGCCTCCTCGCCCCCCTCCTGCTCCACTTCTACAACCTCGACAAAGTGAAGGGGTGGCGCGAGCTCGGCCCGGAACAGTGGCTGCTGATCGTCGGCTCCCTGCTCGGCGCAGGACTCCTGCGCTGGCTGGTCGTCTCCGCCGGACAGATCGAACGGACGCCGCCGCGAAGGCCCGTCCGGCTGGGGAATCGAGCGGAGGCCCGCGTCTCATGAGCGAGACCGCCCCCCCCTCGGCCGGCTCCCGATCCCAGCCGATCCTGCGCGTGCGGGGTGAAAGCAGGGTCGAGGCCGAGGACGCCCTGGTCGTGGAGGAACCTCTGGAGATCCACGTGTCCGGCCGGCCGGTCGTCGTCGTCATGCGCACCCCCGGGCGGGACGACGAACTCGCGGCGGGGTTTCTCTTCACCGAAGGGCTCCTCGAGTCCCCGGCCGACCTCGGCGCCATCCACGCGTGCCGCGGCGCGAACGGCGCACCGCTTCCCAACGTCGTCAACGTCCTCCCCGCCGAGGGCCGCACCCTCGACATCGAACGCTTCCGACGCGACTTCCCCTCCGGCTCCTCCTGCGGCATCTGCGGCAAGGCCTCGATCGACCAGGTGCGGCGTCGCCTGCCCCCGGTCGAGGATCCGGTGCGCATCCCGCTGGCCACCCTGCTCGGCCTGCCGGGGCGCATGCGGGCGATCCAACCCCTTTTCCAGCTCACCGGCGCCATCCATGCCGCGGCCCTCTTCGACGCCGCCGGGACCCTCCTCCTCGCCCGCGAGGACATCGGCCGCCACAACGCCGTGGACCGGGTCGTGGGCCGCATGGTCATGGAGGAGCGATTGCCCCTGACGGGTCACCTCCTGGCGGTGAGCGGTCGGATCAGTTTCGAGATCGTGCAGAAGGCCCTGGCCGCCCGCATTCCCATCGTCGCCGCCGTCTCGGGCGCCTCCACGCTCGCCGTCGAACTCGCCGAGGCCGGGGGCCTCACGCTGGCCGGTTTCGTCCGCGGCGACGGGTGCAACGTCTACTGCGGAAGGGAGCGCGTGACGTGAGCACCGGCGAGCGCATCGTCTTCCTCGTGCACGGCCTTTGGCGCACCCGCTTCTCCCTCCTCAAGATGGAGATCTGCCTGCGCCGCGCGGGATTCTCGGTCGTCAACCGGTCGTATCCCACCACCAAGAAGACACTGCCGGATCATGCCGCCGACCTCGAGGCCCTCGTGCGCCGGACCCTGGAAGAGCGCCCGGCGCGCGAGGCGCACTTCGTCACCCACAGCATGGGCGGCCTGGTCGTGCGTTACTTCCTGACCCGCCACGGGCTGGAGATTCCGGGCCGATTCGTCATGCTCGCCCCGCCCAACCAGGGCTCGCGGGCCTGCGACATCGTCGCCGGGATCCCGATCTTCCGCCTCTTCCTCGGGCCGCACGCCGGAGTCGA
The DNA here is from genome assembly GCA_964632945.1 of uncultured Planctomycetia bacterium. Classification (GTDB taxonomy): domain Bacteria; phylum Planctomycetota; class MHYJ01; order WSZJ01; family CAZWCX01; genus CAZWCX01. The sequence continues at coordinate 14,181 of CAZWCX010000081.1, forward strand.
CCTCGGCCAGGGGGAGTCGGCGGCCTTCCGCTCCGCGGGCATTCCCGCGCGTGAGTTCGGCATCATCGCCGGCGGCACGCCGGACGGGCGCGGCTACTCGCCGTTCCTGGAGGGGGACAACGACGGGACCGTGCGGGTCGAGGAGACCCGGTTGGACGGCGCCGCCGACTTCCTGCTCGTCCACCAACGCCATACGTTCATCATGAATGGACGGGAGACGATCGCGGCGACCATCCGTTTCCTGGAAACCGGGCGGTTCCGGGATCCCGCTACCGCCACTCCTTCCCCTTGAGCCGTTCCTCGTACGCCACGAACGACAGGGGCTGGGGGGATTGGTCGGCCAGGTCGGGGCGTTCGGCGAGGTACTGGTGGAACTCCGCCTCGTTGACGAAGGTCTGGTGGACCTCCCGGCAGTTGCCGTTGGTCTCGGGAAGGAGCAGGAAGACGGGATCGGGCGGATAGGCGATCCACTCGCCGGGTCCGAGCTTGAACTCGATCTTCGTGTGGGAAACAACCGAATAGGTCCGCACGGTCACCGGCTGGCGAGTGTAACGCAAGTCGGTCATCGCGCAGTGGATGCACCGGTATTGCCGCTCGAAGCCGTGGGCGAGGAAGGCGCGCACGCCGCCGTCGCCGTTGATCGGCTTGAGGCAGACGTAGCAGAACGCCTCGAGGCGGGCGACATGGGGAGCGGGCTTCCGCTCGGGCAGCGCGCGGCAGCCGAGCAGGGCGACCAGGAGCACGCCGACCAACAGCCGCGGGGTTGCCAACATGCGGTAAACCCTCCATGCCGGGTGCACGCGTCCCGCATTGGCCCCGTATCCTAGAAACATGGCCGCTCCCAGGCAACCCTTTTGTCCGGGTTTCCGAAAAGAACGTCACAGGTCGGTCGGACGGTCGGGGTCGATCTTCTCCCGCCGGGAGGGTTGGATCCAGACCGGTTCGGCCGACTGGACGCCGAGGATCACTGCCCAGTCGCCCTTGGCATCGCGGATCACCGACCCGAACAGCTTGCGCTTCTTCACGTCGGTGAACTTTTCCCAGAAGACATGGCCGAAGGTGGCGCAGCCCGCTTCGACCCGAAAGGCGGGGATCCGTTCGTCCACGGCGAGGTCCACGTCCCGGACGGCGGCCGGCACGAAACCTTGGGTCGCCAGGCGACGGCGAAAGGCTTCCGTGTAGTCGCGTCCGTCGAGGACGAGGTCATGGCGCGAGCGTCGGACATTGATCCCGCGGATGATCTCGTCGAGGGCGGCGAGCACGTCCGATTCCTGCGGCTCGCGTTTCGCATCCATGGCGACGGACTCCCGTCGGTCGGCGGGGTGCCCCCTCGCCCGGGCGGGGGCCGGGAGGTCCCCTGCCCTCGATGATGCGCCTCGGGCGGCGCCGGAGGAAATTCTTTTTCACCGCCGGCAGCCGTGGGAGAATATCGGACCGGTCGGGATCCGGTACGCCCCCGGGAACCGGGACCTGGATCCTCCCTGTCCTGACGGAGCCCGGATCCGTGACTCCATGCCCCCGTTGCGGAGCGCCGGTCGAGCCGCCGCAACCCTGCGCCGCCTGCCCGGAGGGCTCCGGCTCCGCCGATGCGACGATGCTGCGCCCGCCCGGGTCCTCCGGAGCGGAGGATCGACCCACTCCGCGAGTGACGCCTTTGATTCCGCCGGCGAATCCCGACGCGACCCCCTTTTTCGCCTCCGGGGATGCCGGTACGGCGAAGGTCGCGTCCCCCCGGGGCGGCCCGCGCGCGCGCCCGCGAAAGTCCGGCGACATGTTCGGCCGCTACGTGCTCGACGCCGTTCTCGGGCGTGGGGGGATGGGGATCGTCTGGAAGGCCTGGGACCCGGTCCTCGCCCGTCGGGTGGCGCTGAAGCAGATGCTGCCCGACCTGATCGATCAGGAAGCCGCGCAACGATTCCTGCGCGAGGGACGGGCGGCGGCGCGGTTGCGGCACGCGGGGATCGTCGCGGTTCACGACGTCGGGGAAGTCGAGGGCGCGCCCTACCTGGCGATGGAGTACGTCGAGGGCACGACGTTCGCCGGATTCCTCGCGGAGTCGCTCGACGCCAAATGCTCCGTCGGAGCATCCGCCGACCGGCTGCGCGCCGAAGTGGAGATCCTCGCGCAAGTCGCCGAGGCGGTCGGACACGCTCACCGCCAGGGCATCCTGCACCGGGATCTCAAGCCCGGCAACATCCTGCTCGACGACCGGGGCAAGGCGTTCGTCACCGACTTCGGATTGGCCAAGGCATTGGGCGAGTCCGATCCCCCCGCGGGGGGACCGGCGTCGCTCGTGACCTTGAGCGGCCAGATCCTGGGCACGCCGGCGTACATGAGTCCGGAGCAGGCGAACGGGAATGTGACCACGCTCAGCCCGCGCACGGACGTGTATGCCCTGGGGGCGATCCTGAACGAAGTGCTGACCGGCCAGGTCCCGTTCGGGAAGGCCACCCCCTGGGAGCTCTTGAATGCGGTGATGATGCGGGAGCCGGACCCGCCGTCGCGGGTGGCGCCGGGAGTGCCGCTGGAACTGGAAGCGGTGTGCATGAAGGCGCTGGAGAAGAATCCGGTATTGCGCTATGCGGATGCGGGGCAGTTGGCGGGAGATCTGCGGCGGTGGCTGGCCGGGGAACCGGTGCAGGCGCGGCGGGTGGGATGGGCGGGCCGACTCGCGCGGCGATGGCGGCGCCGTCGTGGCGTGCTGGCCCTCGCCGCCGGCGTGCTGGTCGGCTTGGGGGCGATCGGGGTCTGGGGTCGCCTCGAGTCCCGCGCCCGCGGGCAACGCACCTCGCGCCTGATCGCGCAGGTGGCCGAGTCCGTTCTGCGGCTGCAAGCCGAGGTCGGTCGCGCGCACACGGAGCTGCAGACCCTGATCGACCTGGCGGAACAGCCGTTGGGATTGCTCGACTCCGTGATCGCGGAGGACGATAGACACGCGGCGGCGCTCGCCTGGCGCGGCAAGCTCCGGATTCTGCTTGGGGAGACCCGGCGCGGGCGGGAGGATCTCGACCGGGCCATCGCGATCGACCCGGAGTGGGAGTTTCCTCTTTGGCTGCGGGGCGCGAGTTCGCTGCAGAGTTACGTGGCCCGCCGCGGACTCCCGGAGGCGATTCCGGGCCCTGCCGGTCCGGAGTTCCGTCCAAGGCGTCCGGTCGACCCGGAGGAAGCCGCGCTTCTGGAATCGGCGCGCGCGGACCTGTCCGCCGCGGAGTCCGCGCCGCGGCGCGATCCGGCCGTCGGGGATGCGGAGCGGATGACGGCGCGCGCCATGCTGGCCTTTTGCGCCGAAACCGCGGAAGGGTATGCCGAAGCGGCCGCGCAACTCGACGGGGTGGCCGATGGCGTGGCGCGCCGACTCCGCGGGCTGTCGCTGTTCCGCCTCGGCCGCCACGAGGAGGCGGCCGCGGCGCTCGACCTCTCGCTCACGAACGCGGCGTACGACGGCCAGGCGCGGATGTACCGCGGAATGGTGCGAATTGCTCTCGGCGCCGCGGCGGAGGCGCGCGGGCAGGACGGCGGCGCGCACTACACGGGCGCCCTCGAGGACCTGGACGTCGCGCTCGCGCTCGATCCCACTCACGTCCCCGGCCATGCCCGGCGCGCCGTGGCCCGGTCCGGCCTCGGCAGCAGCCGCCGGGACCGCGGGAACGATGCTGCCGATCTCTTTCGGTCGGCGATCGACGACTGGGACCGCGTGCTGGCGGCGACTCCCCACGATCTGTCCGCGCGCGCGGCGCGGATGCGAACTCGGATGTTCCTGGCCGAGTCGATCACCGACCGGGGGGGCGACCCCCGCGCCGAGTACGCCGCAGTGGCGGCCGAGACCGGCGCGCTCCTGCAGCAGCGGCCGGACTTCACGGACCTCCGCGTCCTGCGCGGACAGGCGGAGTTCCAGACGGCGGAGACCCGGCGTGCACGCGGCGAGGATCCCGGGGACGGCTGGGAGCGCGCGCTCGCGGAGTTCGATGCCGCCCTCCGGACCGACGGAAGTAGCGGAGAAGCCTGGGCCGGCCGGGGCGCGGCGCTGATTCGGATCGCGGAGGCAGAGTCCGCCCGAGGCGCCGATCCCGAGGCGCGCCTGACCGGGGCGATCGCGGCTTTCGACCGCGCGATCGAGTTGTTTCCCCGCTCTGCGGAGCACCGCATCGACCGGGGCATCGCGCACCGGGCGCGGGCGGACCTGGAGACCGCCCGGGGGCGGGACGCGACCGACCTCCTCACGACCGCGATCGCCGACTTCACCGGCGCGATGGAGATCGGAATGCCCGCCCTCCGGGCCCTCGAGGCGCGCGCGAGCGCGTACGAAGCGCGCGCCCGCATCGCCGCCGGGGCCGGCGGGGACCCGCGCGAGGACCGCAAGAGCGCCCTCGCCGACCGGGACGCCCAGGTCTCGCGCGGGAACGTCCGCTGGGAAACCCTCGCGCAACGCGGCTCCCTGCTGGTGCGCCTCGGGCAGGACGAAGCGCCGCGCGGCGTCGACCCTCGGCCGCTCTTCCGGAGAGCGGCGGAGGACTTCGCGGCCGCGGCGGCCGCCCACCCCTCTCATCCGGTCCTGCGCAATGCCGGCGGCAACGCCCGGCTCAACCTCGGCGACGCCACGCAGGCATGGGGGGAGGACCCGGGACCCGCGTACGCCGCCGCCGAGTCGGAGTACCGCGCCGCCCTCGAAGGCGGATACACGGCCGCCTGGCTCAATCTGGGTCTGCTCTTTCGCAGCCAGGGGCGGTGGGACGATGCCGCCCGCGCCTTCGATTCCGCCGCCGCCGACCCCGCGCGAGCCCGAACCATCGAAGCGCGCCGGGCGGAGTTGCGAAATCTGGCCGCCGCCGACGTCGGCCCGTGGGCGACTCCGTGGCGCCACGCCGACCTGTCGCTGCAATTCGGGCGCTTCGCCCTCGCCCTCGAGCGATTCCAGAGCGGATTGCACGCCCTGGACGCGGACGGGGCCGAAGCCCGGGAGCGCCGGCTCTCCGATCCGGCGATCCGCGCAGCGTACCTCCACGCGCACTACGCGCTGGCCTGCCTGGAGGCCCGGAATTCCGAGGGGCGTCTGGGCCCCCCCGGCGACCCGCCGCCCGCAGTCGCTCCCGCGGACCGCGCGAACCGACGCGAACGCGCGTTCGCCCACCTCGAAGAACTGGCCCGCCGCCGCTGGGACGGACTTGCCGGCCTGCGTACGGAGCCGGACCTGGCATCGCTGCGGAACGACCCGCGATTCGAGCGGATCCTCTCCTCCGGACGGTAGGACGCACGTCCCGCTCCGCGCCCCGGGAACCTTGACGCCCCCCCCGGTGGTGCTAGAATGCCGCGACTTTCCGTTTCCGCCTTGAAAGGATACCGCCGTGGCCGAGCCCCTCCCGCAAGTGACCATCAAGACCACACGTGGCGACATCGTCCTGGAACTGTTCGAGGACGATGCCCCCAATACCGTGGCCAACTTCGTCAGCCTGGCCGAGAAGGGCTTCTACAACGGCCTCATGTTCCACCGCGTGATCAAGGACTTCATGATCCAGGGCGGCGACCCCACCGGCACCGGAACCGGCGGCCCCGGCTACGTCATCCAGGACGAGTGCAGCTCCAACCGCCGCCACGACCGCGGCGTACTGTCGATGGCCAATGCCGGCCCCAACACCAACGGCAGCCAGTTCTTCATCACCCACAAGCCGACCTCCTGGCTCGACGGCAAGCACACCGTATTCGGCAAGGTCCTCAAGGGCCAGGACGTGGTCGATGCGGTGCAGCAAGGGGACAAGATGACCGAGGTGAAGGTCGACCGCAAGCGCGCGCACCCGTACGTCCCCGTGCCCTACAAGCGCAAGTAGCCGGAGCGCACCGCGCATGCCCCGTGGACGCTCCGCCGCCCGCGCCCGGACCCTCGAGTTCGTGGTGACGATCGCGCACCCGCACACCCACCGGTTCAGCGTGGAACTGCGGGCGCGCGGATTCCGGCGCGGGCCGGCCGTCTTCTGCCTGCCCGCATGGTCGCCCGGCTCCTACAAGATCCGGGACTACGCCCGCAACGTCATCCGGTTGGAGGCGCACGACGGCCGCGGCGCGCGCCTCCCGGTCGCCAAGCGCGACAAGAGCACCTGGGTCGTCGATCGCGGCGGCGCCGGCACCGTGGTGCTCACGTACGAACTGTACGCCAACGAGAAATCGGTGCGCACCTGCCACGTGGACGACCGCCACGCCTTCCTGGTCGGTCCCGCCGTATTCCTCTACGTCGAAGGGGAAAAGGACCGCCCCGCCCGCGTGCGGATCCGCGCACCGCGCGGCTGGAAAACTTCGACCGGCATGACCCCCGACCGGGGCGCGAACGCCTTCCGGGCGACCGACTACGACGAACTCGTCGATGCGCCTCTGGAGATCGGCACGCACAAGATCTACCGCTGGCGCCAACTCGGTCGCGCCCACGTATTCGCCATCCACGGCCGCGGAGACCTCCCCGTGCGCCGCCTCCTCCACGACACCCGTCGGATCATCGCCACCGAGGCCCAGATGTTCGGCGGGCTCCCCTACCGGAGTTACGCCTTCCTCCTCGACCTCTACGCCCAGGGCGGCGGCGGCCTGGAACACCGGAATTCGTGCGCGCTGATCTCCTCCCGCCAGGGATTCGCCGCCCGCTCCCGATACCTGCAATTCCTCGGACTCGTCTCGCACGAGTTCTTCCACACCTGGAACGTCAAGCGCATCCGTCCGGAGTCGCTGGGGCCCTTCGACTACTTGCGCGAAGTCCACACCCGCCTCCTCTGGGTCATGGAAGGCTTCACCAGCTATTACGATGCGCTGATCCTGCGGCGCGCCGGGATCTCCACGCGTACGGAGTACCTCGGCCGGCTCTCCGACCTCATCCAGCGCCACCGGGACACGCCCGGACGCCAGGTCCAGAGCCTCGAGGACTCCAGTTTCGACACCTGGATCAAGTTCTACCAGACCGACGAGAACACGCCGAACGCCACCATCTCGTATTACGAGAAGGGCGCACTGGTGGCATTGTTGCTCGACCACGAGATCCGCAACCGCACCGCGGACCGCAAGTCGCTCGACGATGTCCTGCGCCTCCTCTGGGACCGCTACGGCCGTCGCGACCGCGGGTTTCCCGAGGCGGAGTTCCCGCGCATCGTGGAGAAGGTCGCGGAAGGCCCGATGGACGAATTCTTTGCACGTTACGTGCGCGGCACCGGAGAATTGCCGTTCGAAGCCGCCCTCGCCCGCGTGGGGCTGGAACCTTCCGACGACGGCAAGAAGGGCCCCGAACCCACCCTCGGCATCCGCCTGTCCAACCGCGCGGGCCCGGCCGTGGTCTCGACCGTCCTGGCGGATGGTCCGGCCTATCGCGACGGCCTCAACGCACGCGACGAGATCGTCGCCTGGAACGGATCGCGCGTGGACGCGGCCTCGCTCACCGAGCGGATCGCGCAGGCGAAGCCGGGCCGGTCGGTGACGTTGTCGTTCTTCCGGGACGATGAACTGCGCCGCCTGCGCGTGAAGCTCGGCGAACGCCCGTCTGGATCGTACAAACTGCGCTTGCGCGCGGGCATCACGCCGCCGGAAAAGGCCGCCTTGGACGCCTGGCTCGGACCGGAGTAGCGCCGCCCCCGCGCGGAAACGGCCGACCACGCCTCCGCCCGCTCCCGAGCGGACGTCAGTCCCGCAGCGGGTCCGCGCCCGCCGATTTCGACTCCATCGCCGCCTTGCGGCGAAACTCCCTCCCGAGCCACCAGGCCGCGAAGTACCAGGCAACCAGAATCATCGCGCCCGGGACCCACAGCCATCGCAGCGAGAGCCCGACGGCGGCGCAGGCCATCGCCAGAATCGAGACCAGCGCCTCTCCCAGCCGGAAGCAGAAGGTGTCGAGCACCGCCTTGGCCTTGTAGCGGAAGTCCCGCGACGTGGCGGTGTAGAGAAGTTCCTTCGACGACTGTTGGATCGAGTAGGCGAACGCCCCGATCAGGATCCCGATCATCCCGAGGGCGGCCAGTTCCGGCGCAACGCCCATCACGCCGAGACCCGCCAGGTAGGTGGTCGGCAGGACCACCAGCCCGCCGCCCGGACCGAAGTTCCGATGCACGATCGGCGTCACGAAAAACTGCACGAGGATCCCGACCATCCCGATCCGTGCGCCGATGTACCCGAAATAGGCGGTCCGGGCATCGCGCAGGGTGAGCCACTCCCCGACGGTGCGCTTGAACTCGAGGTCGTAGGCCGCGCCGAGGAAAGTTCCGCCCGTGACGATCATGGCGATCCACAGGGCGTACGGATCGCGCAGGAACCGCCACCGCTCCGCCCAGGAGATCGGCGCCGGCGGGGGCGCGGCGACGGCCCCTCCGGCCGGGGGCCCCCCGCTCCCGGTACGCGAGGCCGTGGATTCCGCGGACGGATCGCTCCCGCGCGCGCCGGCGACCCGATGCAGCCACACGGCCACGCCGCCGCACGCGCTCCAGATCGCCGCCGCCACCAGCAGCAGGTTCGCGGTGCCGACCGCCACCGCGACGGCATCGACGAGGAATCCGCCGGCCATCCCGCCGGCGATCCCCCCGGCGCCCACGAACCCGTACAGCCGTTTCCCATCTTCCGGCGCAAACACGTCGTTGGCCAGCGTCCAGAACATCAGAACGACGAACAGGTTGAAGATCCCGAGCCAGACGAAGAAGACCGCCGTGGTCCCCGCCAGGTCGGCGCGAAAGGCCCCCCAGAAACAGACCAGGCTTCCCACCGCCACTCCGTAGACCAGCAACGCGAGCCGGTGACGGGGAAGACGATCGACCAGCGCCTGATAGAGACGCGCGACCCCGAGGATCACCACCGCGGTCGTCAGGTAGAAGCGCGGCAACTGGTGCCAGCCGTGCTTCTCCAGAAAGAAAGAGTCGCGAACCGGTTTGAGGATGTAGTAGCCGAAGATGACCAGGAAGAAGAGCAGGAAGGCGAGAAGGGCCCGGGAGGATTCCCGCGCGCGGAAGGGAAGCAGGCGGTCCAACCAGCCGGGGACATTCACTGCTGCAGGATGTCCCACTTGGGACGCCGGTGGCTCGCGCGGAAGGACGCGAGATCGCCGACCACGGCCTTGCCGCTCCCTTCCCGACCGTCGAGGAACCAGACGAAATCGAGCTGTTGGTCGGGCGTGCCGAATTGGAGATCGAAGACGCGCACGATCTCGTTGGCCGGCAGGGTCTGGCGTCCCATCACCTCGACCAGGGGAATCTCCAGGCCGCGCTTCCCCATCTCCGGACGGTACGACTTCCACACCAGTTCGCTGCAGACGATCGTGCCGTCGGTGGCGAAGTCGAAATTGAAGTCGTACGGGGTGTCCACCCACTCGAAGGCCTTGAGGATCGCCTTGGCCCGGTCCGCCTTGGACAGTCGCGGGCGCAACACGGCGACGTAGTCGGCCCCGCACGACTCCTCCAGGGAGTTGAGCAGCACGCCTTCGCTGATCGCCTCGATCACGCGGATGGTCTTCCCATCGCGCGGGTTGGGCCGGCGGAATCGGGCGGCCTTGTCCGGCCAGGCCCGCGCGACGTGCTCGAGCAGGCTGCCGGCGCCGGTGGGCAGGGTCGAAAGCCAGCGCCGGACGTCCGGGTCGTCGAAGTGGGCATCGATCTGCGCCGCATCGCCGACATACAGCGCCGCGTGCGGCCAGAATCCGGGCAATCCCACGTTGCTCAGAAACCAGTTGCGACGCTCCACCAGGATGTCCCCGGGCTGCAAGTGCCGGAGCAGCTCCTGCAACTGGTCGGGCGAAATCAGCGCGTGATGGTGGGAGACGAAGCGGGTATCCCCCATCCACTCGGCAACCTCCTTCTGGATCGGAAACCACTTCTCGAAGGTCTCGTCCCGGAGGATGTCCAGGGCATTGAGCGCGAACTGTTCCGCGGTCGCCTCGAGCTTGTACGCCTCGACCACGGCGGCGTGCCACTTCGGCTCACTTTCGAGCAGGCGGGCGGTATCGGGGTCGTCCGGCAGGACCGGCTCGGCCTGCGGGTCGGTGAGCACGTTGAAGTACTGGTGCCCGGCGAACACGCGCGACGCCTCCAGGAGGTGCAGCACCCGCCACTTCAAGCGGGCGAACGCGCGCGCGGGAATGCCGAGCTCGGGCATGGCCTCGTCGAGCATGCTCTCCAGCGTGGCGTTCTCCCCGGTGACCCGCAGGAATCGCATGCCGAGGTGATACTGGACGAGGAATGCGCCATAGGTGAGGGCGTAGGCGCGGGCATGCGCGGGCCGGCGCTCGAGGGGATGGATGCGCCAGAAGTCGGCGTACAGGTCCTTGAGCGCGTCGAGCGCAACGAAGTAGTCGAGGATCGAGCTCCAGATGCCGTACAGCCGACGCCGCTGACCGAGATCGAGTTCGGTCAGGCGGGTGGTGCGGAACAATTCCGGGCTGCGTTCCGCCACGCCCACCGCGCGGTCGAGACCGTCCGCATAGATGTGCAGGTACCGGATGTCGCTGAGATACTTGCGTTCGATCTCCTGATCCGTGAGCCGGACCAGGATGGAACTGCGCGCGAGCGACATCCGTTGCTCGCGCAGGAGATACAGGGCCGCGGCGAACCCGACGACCACGAGGAAGACGGCCAGGCGGAGCTGCTTGAGGCGCCGGGACCGGAACGCGCCGGCGAGGCGGGAGACGCCGGAGGTGGCATGGCAGCGAGGACAGATCACCTCGGCGACCACCCGGGCGACGAACTTCTTCTCGCAGCGGCTGCAGTAGTGAAGCTCTTTCATTCCTGCGGCGGTCTCCCGGTGGAATCCGGTGGCGCGTGGCGGCGACCCTACCAGAGCCGGGGAAGGCCGTCAAGGGGGGGCGGCGCCGGGCCAGCACCCCTCCCGTCCGGCTCACTTCCCCCCGCCGGACGCCCGCCACAGGCCCAGGATCGCCGACAGGTTGTGCTGCACGTAGTCGATCCGGACATCGAACGTTTCGAGGTCGTGGTGGAACGCCCCCAGGCATCGCTGCGGATCGTCGAAGTACATCGCCCGCTCCGGATGGAACTGGGTCTGCAACTGGAAGCGCACGCCGAGATCGAGCGCCTCCAGGATCGGGGCCGTCTCCCCGGGCGCGCCGAAGTCGCGGAACAACTGCCAGGCCGCCCACAGCCCTTCCGAACGCGTCGCCACGGGGGTGGAGCGCGGAGGATGATAGTATCCCCCCCGCCAGTCCGCGCGAGCCGGCCGGCGATGCTGCCGGGACAGGATCGCTTCCACGATCTTGCGCGCGTGCTCGAGGAATTCCGGCCGCGGACGCGCGCGGTGCAATTCGTTCAGCGCATACAGGAGCCAGTGGTCGTGTTCCAGCGTCTCGATCGTCTTGCCGGCATCCCGCACGCCGATCAGCCACCGGGCCCCCTTCTCCGCGGTCGCCGCCCAGGGACCCGCCTCCGGCGCCAGGGCGTGAAGCCGCATCAGACCCAGCAGGGCCTCGCCCGGATAGTACTCGGAACGGAAGCTGTCCGGTTCGAACCCGGGGTGGGTCCGCGTGTGCACCGCGAACTCGCCTCCCGGGATCTGCTGCGATTCGATGTAGCGCCCGAGCCGCATGGCGGTGTCCAACGGGGCCCGGTCCCCGGTCACCGCCACCCACTTGCAGAGCGCCACGGTGCCCAAGCCCGCCCCGCCGAGCTTGATCAACCCGCCTTCCTCGAGGCAGGCGGCGTCCGGGATCGACGCGGGGGCGGGGACGATCCGGCCGAGCAGATACCGGACGGCGCGCTCGATCGCGCCGAGAGCGGCGCGGTCTCCTCCCGCCTCGACGACTTCGAGCATCGCCATGATCGTCCCCGAGTGACGTAGGATGTTGTAATCCTCGACCGGGGAGTTCGTGCGCGGGCGGTAGAGGTAGACGAACTTCCCTTCCCCGTCGATGGCGGAAGTCAGATACCGCAATCCCGCCGCCGCGGACGACAGCAGCGTGGACGGCGCGAGGTCCTCGAACGTGCGATGGCCGTACGCAAGCGGAATCACCTGACGGCCGTCGCAGAAGAAGCTCGCGGTGGTGAAGCGCCAGGCCGCGCGGCCCGGTTGCCGGGGATCGAAGGCCCCCGCGCGCGGGAACCGGCGCGCCAGGTAGTTCGCGAACGCGTTGGGATGCAACCGCGCCTTCGCGTCCACGAGCGCGCGGGCGACCACCTCGTCGGGGAGAAAGGCGATGCCCGACTCCGCGTCGAAGGCGAGGCCGTCGAGACCCGGTTCGAGCGCGAGGGAGCCGTCGGCGGCCGGCGGGGGGAGCGCCACCGTCTCCCGGACGAAGTCGATCTTGAGCCAGCGCACGGGGGATCCCGTCCCCTCGAAGGCACGCACCCGCTCGACGGCGCGGGCCGCGGCCGCGGGGACTCCCGCCCCGGTCACCCACGCGATTCGGGCGCGGGACATGCCGTCGCTGACGGAGAGGAAGATCATCCGCGGGGCGCCGTCCGCCGCGGCGGCGGCAGGCAACGGCGTCGCCGGGGCCTCCGGACGGAAGACGGAGTCGGCGATGTGCCGCGCGACGGCTTCCGCGTCCTCGGGGGCAAGGGTCAGGTGCGTCGTGAGATCGGGGAACCAGGGTTCCGCGGCGACCGGCGACGCGGCCGAAGCCAGAACGAAGAGGGCGAGCCCGAGCGCGACGATCGCCGTGCGCGCGCGGCCCCCCGGTGACCCGCGCGGCGCGACTGCGGACCGGGACCGGAACCCAGGTGCGAGCGCGGCGCGCCGGAGTGACCCGGACCCCGGCGAAGCGTCGGCGGACCGCGCGCTCGCGCACCCGCAGCGACCGGAGAAGTCGCCGAGGGCCGGCCTGCCCGCCGGGGTGGCATCGTCGGACAGCGTCATGGGTAGATTCCTTTCCTCTTCGCGGCGATGACCACGGCGCCGCGGGCCGAAGGCGGACCCCGGGATTACAACGAATGCCAAACGGTGCACGCGCCGCACAGCGGAAGCTCGCGAAACCTCCCCTCCCCGTGCGCACGTCGCACGGACTCGACGGCGGGGCCCGACCACAGCGCCGCCAGGCGCTCCTTCGCGGCGTCCCCGAGGGGTTGCAGGCCTCGAAAGTCTTCGTCGCAAAGGGGCACGGATCCGTTCCATCGGACGGTGAGTTTCGTGGTCAATCGGCGGCAGACGCCCCGTGCGGGCGGATGGAGGTGGATCGGACTCTCGTCCGCCCGTTGGCCGCAGAAGGCGTCGTGGTCGCGGATCACCGCGGCGTCGGCGCGCGCGCTCCAATGGTCGTAGAACGGCTCCAGATCCTCCTCGTTGTCCCGCGTGCGCACCATCTCGATGACCAGTAGCGGGTCGCGTCGGCCCGCGCCGGCGCGCAGGTCGAGAAACGCTTCCAGGTTCGCCCGCACGAGATCGAATCGGTCCACTCCCTTCCGGGCGGCGTACCGGGGCGCGGCGAGGGCATCGAGGCAGACGGAGATCACGTCGGGTCCCGCTTCCAGAATCCCGCGGGCGCGACCGGCATCGAGGTCGATGGCCTGGGTCTGCACGTGGATCCCGTGTACGCCGGCGGCGCGCGCATGGCGCACGAGGTCGATCAGCTCGGGATGTCGAAGCGGATCCCCGGTTCCGCCGAAGGTGACGCGCACGTCGTCATGCTCGGCCGCCTGGTCGAGGAGGCGGACGGCCAGCGCGCGGTCCATGCGACCGCCGCCGGAGTCGGCGAGGCAGCCCTGGAGGCAGGCCCGGCATCGCACCGGGCTTTCGGTCGTGAGCTCGAGTTCGAGATCCCTCGGGTAGTCCCCCCGGACCCGGTCCGGCGCCGCGGCCACGGCACGCACCCAGGCCTCCGCATTCGCGGATTCCGCGTCCGCGCCGAGGAGGTCCCACAACGCGGCGGTGAAGCGCACCGCGTGGTCCGAATCCCAGGTGAATCTCTGCGGACACGCGATGACGGCGGAAGGCAGGCTGAGGCTCTCGCCCTGGAGGTCGAAGTCGAGGACCGCGCCGGAACGGCGTCGCGCGCTCTCCATCGCCTCGCCGAGCGTCGCCGGGGCCTCGGCCAGAGCCGCCGCCATCGTGCGGGTCAGGGCCCAGGGCGCGAGCCCGGGGGGGGCGGGAGCGAACGAGGCCTGGATCACACGGTCGGTGCGCGCGAGGTTACGGAGAACGCGCTCGGCCAGGTCGACGTCCATGAGGGGTGCGGCAGCCGAACAGACCAGGACCGCGTCGGCCTCGTGCCGGGTCGCCGCCTCGAGCAGGGCTCGCGGGTCGCCCTCTTCGTCGAAGAAGAAGCCGCCGCCGATGCCGCCGCGCCACGCGTGCGCGGCCCAGAGCCGGCGGCGGCGCAGGTGCGTCCGCTGGGGCAGGTCGGGAAGATCGCGGACCGCGACGTCCGCCCCGAGCGGGCTGACCAGGGCGCGGACCGCGGCTTCTTCCGCGGCTGGGCAGATGACGACGACGGACGAGATGCCGGAGACCCGCGCCGCGCGGGCGACCACGCGGGCGAGAACCGGGACGCCGCCGAGCCGATCCCGGTGACGCGGGCGCAGACCCCGGCCGTTGCTGGCCGCGCCGATCTCCACGCAGGCGATGGACTTCATCGCGCGACCGCCTCCAGCAGGTCGATCAGGACCCGGCAGGTATCGCGGCGCGCGCCGACGAACTCGAGGTCCCGCGCCACCTGGGCGGCCTGCAGGTCCCGGCCCGTCGGCGCGGCCGCCGCAATCTCCCGCATCGCCCGCTCCCGCTGCCATTCCGCCGACCGCCCCATGGCGCTGAGGATCGGTTGCAACCGGTCGCCGCCGCGCAGCGCGTCGTCGGCCGCTCTGACCTGGTGGACGAACGGATCGGCGTCGCGCCCGGCCGCGAGCGCTTCGCCCACCTGCTCGATGGCCACGTGCAACCGTCCGAGGCCGTCCATCAACCCGCGCAGGTCCGCGAGGGCGACGGCGAGTTCGCGCCGCGCCGCATCCCGTTCTCCGGCCGGTCGCGCCCCGCGCACCTCCACGAGCGGATCCGGCCGCCGTGGGCGCGCATGGCGCCGCAACGCCTCCGCCAGATCCAGATCCTCCATCCCCGCAATCCGCGCCCCGCCTTCGGTGGCGTTCACGAACCGGCCGGGATGGCGCGCGGCCATCGCCTCGAACTCCTTCAGATAGGTCAACATGCTCTGGTCGGTGTAGAGCGGCTTGCCCGCCCGATCGGCGACCCGCACCTTCTGCTCGCGCGCCGCGATCAGCGATTCCCACTCCAGCGTCTCGAGGGTCGCGAACCGGTTCGTCCGCGGCAGCCACTCGGCGTGAATCGCGGTGCCGGGCACATGGGTGATCCCGTGCGAGTAGGAGAGGTCCTGTCCGACCAGCACCACCCGTTCCGCGCCCAGGTACAAAGCGAACTCCGCCGCCGTGTGGGCCACCGTCGATCCCTTGGGCAGCCAGCCGTAACGATCTTCCAGCGACGGCATCAGGAGCGAGTAGAACCGGTCCTCCGCGAAGAGCCGCGGTCCCTGGTGCGCGCTCACCGCCGCCGGCGCGGCGCAGGCTTCCGTCACCATCGGGATCGGACGTCCGGCGGGAATGTCCTCGAAGTAGCGCCGCGACACCTCGTGGTAGTCGATCAGGACCGTGAAGTCGGGACGCACGCCGGCGCCGAGCACGGCCTTGAGGGCGGTGCTGACGGCGATCACGACGGCGCCCTCCTGCGCTTCCGCCAACCGGTGGATGTTCTTGCGCAGGGAGGGTCCTGCGGAAACCACGATCACGGGAAACCCCGCGGCGCAACCCTGCCAGGGCCGGATCCCCGGCGAGTCGAGGTACGCCTCCAGGTTGCGCACGCGGTTGCCCGTGAACCGCTCCCCCAGCGCCATCCCGGTCTGCAGCCCCATCGCCCCGGCCTGCACCCAGCGGGTCACCGCCGTGCGCATCGGGTCGTAGTAGCGCGGAAATCCCTGCACCGAGGCCGGGTGCTCCGCGAAGAGGACCGGACCGGCGAGCAGCATTTCGTTGTGTGACCGCAGGAGCGGGAAGATCTCCTCGGGCGCGATGCCCGGCAGGAAGAAGATCGGCCGGTCCGCCGGGGCCGTGAAGTCGACTCGCGCAAGCGCCTGGCGCGCCAGCGCAGGCGACCTCTCGACCGCGACGACGGGCGTCCCGGGGGGAATGCGCCGGAGGAGCGCCGCCAGCGGATAACCGAGTCCGACGCCCAGCAGGACGTAGGTCGCGAGGGGCGCGGCGGGCAACCCTTCGGCCCAGCGTGCCGCCTCGCGCTCGGGGTCGTTGCGGCTGTGGAGCCAGACCTCCGTGCCGTCCTCGCGGCGCATCCGGGCGCTCGGCGCCCCGCTCCGCGCGGTCTCGCGCTCGGGGGCGAGTTCGCCCGACTCCCGGGCAAGCAGGTCGGGAAGGGTGGGCACCCACCGCCCGAGGTGGGCGAGATTGGCGGAAGTCCGATCGGCCATGCCGCGTCCCTACCAGACGACCACCCGGTCGTGCTCCTCGATCAAGCGCACCAACCCCTCGTCGTCCACGAGCTCCCCGGCCGGGTGGAGTCCGCGCGTTTCCACGTCGGATCGGCGAAAGACGACGCGGACCTCCGGCGGCACGGGCATCGGGGCGCGCACGGCCTCATGAAGCAGGGCCACCGTGGGCCGATGCCGCCCCGTGGTCGCCTGCCGTTGCACCAGCGCGGCGACCCAGGCGTCCGTGCCGTCGCGGATCAGGTGAAGCCAGGTCATGGGAGTCCTACCGGGGATAGATCCAGGCCGAGCTGAACTTCCGCTGCGCGAGCACTCCGGCAAGTTCGTCGTCGCCCCCACCGCCGCCCTTCGGCATCGAGAAGCCATCGTAGCGGGCCACGATCAGGACCGGCTGGTCGGCCTTGAGCCGCCCGGTCTCCTCGGCGGTCTTCACCAGGCAAACGTCATGAAAGTCGGCGAAGCCGCGGAACACCGAGTGATCCGCTTCCTTGCGAACGAATTTCGCGTCGAAGCGGATCCACTGCCCGCCGGACACGTCCTTGGGGAATTTCAGGCCGGCGCAGTCGAGCGCCTGGACGGCGGCGAGCGCCGCGTCGGCGGTGGCGGGACGGGTCGTCGGAGCGCCCTTGCCGCAACCCGGAAGGGCCCAGAGGGCGGTGATGGCCAGGAAGACTGCGAAGCGGTACATGCGAGGTCCTCGATGGGGAGTACCGGAGTGAACGCCGCCCCGGGCCGAACTCCCGGGCGGCCGTCACCACACGACGACCGCGGCGGCCTCTGAAATTTCGTCGAAAATCTGCGTGCGGGGCGCGACCTGCACTTTCCCGCTCGGGCCCTCGAGTCCCGCACCCGCACCTGCGCCGCCCCCCGCGTCCGCCTCCGCCAGCGCCTCCGCCTCCGCCACGATCCGGCGGCGCAGCGAGCCCAACGCCTCGAGCGGACGGCGAAACTCCTCCGGCATCTCTCGCGCCGGCGCGAACCAACGCGCGGCATCGCCGACCAGGAACACCACGAGGTCCAGATCCCGCTCCACCGCGAGGCCGAGGGCGTTGCGCAACCCTTCCGCAAGCCGGGAGTCCTTCCCCGGCGGACGGCGCAGCACCACGACCACCTGTTTCACGTCCAGGCCCATCCCCTTGAGCCGCCCGAACCGAGCCCCGGTCGAGCGCTCGCCTCGACCCCTCTCAGTCGAACGCCAGGAACCGGTCGCACTCGACCAGGTTGCCGGCATTCTCGACCTGCGTCCCCCACACCGTCCAATCCACCCGCGCGATGCCGCGCGCCGACGCGCTTTGCGCGCAGACGGAGACCTCCGCTCCGCGCCGGAACAGGTCCTCCAGCCCGCCCGACCGCAAGGCCTCGACGCCGTCCGCCATGAGGAACAGCCGCACGTCATGCCCCCGGCCCAGCGCGGCGCGGGCCAGCGACAACACGGTGGCGCCGTCTTCCCGGTCGGGCCCGGTCGTGAGCAGAAAGGCGAGCGTCCGCTTCATCGGGGACCCCACTCCTCGCGCGCCTTGCGCACACGCACGCGCCAGACGGGTCCCGCTTCCTCCACGACCTCCAGCACGTCCTGCCCCGCGCGCGCCAGGCTGCGCGGGACGCTCGCGGCGCTTTCGGCATTGCCCAGGACGACGATCAGAATCTCGCCCACGGCCATCTCCTCGAGGCAAAGCCGCGTCTTCACGAACGTGTACGGACACGTCTCTGCGCGCAGGTCGAGAACCGGTTCCGTCTTCATGGTCGAATCATTCCGCAGGCCCGAAGCCGCCGCAGATCGGGCAGGCCGGCGGCCCGGGCAGATCCCGGACCGCCCATTCCCCGCGCTCCGGCCGGTACTCGAGCACTCTTCCCGTGAGTCCGGCGCCGAGACCCAGAAGCGCACCGAGGGCCTCCGTGGCCAGGAGCGCGCCGAGGGTCACGGCGGAAGCGGCGGCGGTCGGGTCCGTCTCCGACCGGGAGATCGCGCCTTCCATCGCGCGCGCGCCGGGAGTCGCTTGGCCGGTCCCGACGCCCGCCGTGAGGCATTCGGCGCAGGCAACACGCCCCCCGCCGCGGCGCCCGATCCGGAACGCATCGCCGACCCGGTCCGTCCACACCACCGTCCGCCCGGCCGCCAGCGCCGCCGACTGCAACCGCCGGTCCGCCGGCACCTCGCCGGAAACCGCGAGCACCAGGTCGAGGTCCGCCAACCGGGCAGTGAGATCTTCCGCGCCCGCGACCTCCGGCCACGCCGTGACGCGGGCATCCGGATTGACCCCCGCCAGGCGCAGCGCCAGCTCCGCCGCACGATCCGGACTCCCGGCCGCGCCCGCCTCCGGACCGGAGGCTCCCCCGGTGACCCCGATCCTCCCGACTCCCGCGGCCGCCAGGTAGAGACCCGCGAACTCCGCGATCCCCCCGGAGCCGGCCAGCCACACCCGCGCGGCGAGCAGCCGACGCTGTCCCCGCCCCCCCACCTCGGGGAGCAGAATCTGCCGACTGTACCGGCGGATCTGCTCCTCGGTGAGCGGGACGGTCGTCATACCTTCATCGCATCGATGATCGCCTGACCCATCTCGCGCGTACCCACCGCGGTCGGATCGTTGCGATCGGGCTTCATGTCGTAGGTCACCCGCTTGCCCTCGCGGATCACCCGCGCCACCGCGCCCTCCAGGCGCTCGGCCGCGTCGGTCTCGCCCAGGTGCCGAAGCATCAACACGCCCGAGAGGATCACCGCCGTGGGGTTGACCTTGTTGAGCCCCTTGTACTTCGGCGCGCTGCCGTGCGTCGCCTCGAACAGGGCCGACCCGTTCTCGCCGATGTTCGCGCCCGGGGCGACCCCCAACCCGCCGACCATCCCGGCGCCCAGGTCCGAAATGACGTCGCCGTAGAGGTTCGGCAGCACCAGCACGTCGTAGTCCTGCGGCTTCTGCACCAACTGCATGCACATGTTGTCGACGATCCGGTCCTCGAACGGGACGTCCGGGTACTCCTTGGCGACCTCCCGGGCGGTGGAGAGGAAGAGCCCGTCCGAGTGCTTCATGATGTTCGCCTTGT
>CAZWCX010000082.1:0-33486 GCA_964632945.1 uncultured Planctomycetia bacterium
GGCGCGAAAAGCGACCGGACCAACCTGGGAAATCAAGGTTGAAGCCCCACTAGGTCCTCCCCTTCCGCAGCACCCGCTGGATCCGCTCCAGGAGATCGGGCAGCGTGAAGGGTTTGGCCAGGTAGTCGTCGAATCCCAAGGTCTGCAGGGCGGCCGCCTCGTCATCCCGCACGAACCCGGACATGGCGATGATCCGCGGGTTCCCGTGCCGGGAATCCCCGCGGACGGTCTTGATCAACTCCCGTCCGTCCATGTCCCCCAGCATCACATCCAGGAGCACCACGTGGGGACGGAACAAAGGAAGCGCGAGACCCGCCGCGAATCCGGAGGTTGCCGACTGGAACGCGAACCCCTCCTTGCGGGAGAAGTAGCGGGTCAGGGATCGCACCAGTTTCTCGTCGTCGTCCACGGCGAGGATGCGGGTGGGACCCTCCACGGGTTCCTGGAGCGGGGCGGGAATGGGAATCCCGTGCTGGGCGAGAAACCGGCGGGCCTCCTCCACGGGGATGAGGACCTTGCGTCCGCCGCCGGCGCGAATGCAGGACAGGGCGCCCGCGCGAATCCGCCGGTACAGGGTGTGTACGCTGGTCCGACAGTACGGCGCCAATTCTTCGACGGTCAGGTATTCCAGCATCTACCGGCCCTCTTGCAGCTTCTTCCCGATTTCGACGGGTGCGCGTCGTTCCTGTCCTCACCCGGAGCCGGGGTCGCGTCCCCCGGGTTTCGACCGATGTCTATCCTGGAAGACGGTCCGTCAGGCCCCAGCCGGGGGCAGCAGGATCGTCACTTCGGTGCCGCGACCGAACTCGCTCCTGACTTCGATTTTCCCTCCGTGCTGGCGGACGATCCCCAGGGCAACGGAAAGGCCCAATCCGGTCCCCGGGATCTTGCTTTTTCCATACGGCCCCTTGGTCGTGAAGAAGGGATCGAAAATCCGGTCCACGTGCTCCGGACGGATACCCTGGCCGGTGTCGGTCACGCGGATTTCGGTCCACTCGCCGGAGGACCGCAGCGTGAGGGTGATCGTGCCGCCGTCGGGCATGGCGTCCCTCGCGTTGGTGAGGAGATTGATGAGCACCTGCTGAATCTGTCGCGCGTCGACCCTGGCGCGAGGCACGGGGTCGAGCGAGGTCACGACCTCGATCCGGCGGTTGCGCAGATCCTGGCGGATGAACTGGAGGGCCCGGCCGAGCAGTTCCGCCAGGTCGACGGGTTCGCGCTGAAGATCCTGGGGCTTGGCGAAATTGAGCAGGTCGCGGGTCAGTCCGGTCGCGGTCTTCAGGGCCTCCAGGATGTTCTGCAGCGAATCCCGGGCATAGTCCCATTCGCCGAATTCGAGTGCGCTGGCGGCCTCCGTGCCGATCGAGGCGAGAATGTTGTTGAATTCGTGGGCGATCCCGCCGGCGAGGGTTCCGACCGCCTCCAGCTTCTGCATGCGCCGGATGGCGTCCTCCTGCTGCCGGAGGTCGGTGACGTCATGGAACACGAGCGCCTGCGCGGCGGAGGGGGGACGGGTTTCGAGCGCGGCTCCATCCTGCGCCAAGGGCACGTGGATCATGCGGAACTCGAAACGTTTCCCGCCCGCCTCCGAGATCAGCTCGCGCGGCGCCGGAGTCTGCTCGGCAGTGCAGCGGGCCGCCAGGGTCGGCCAGGGGAATCCGCCCACCTCCAGCAGGGAGCCCTGCTCGTCGCGCCGGCACAAGGTTTCGAGGCAACGCTCCCCCCGCGAATTGGCAAGCAGGACCCGGCCGTCGGGAGAAACCAGCACGATCCCCTCGCGCAAGGAGGAGAGAAGCGAGCCCAATATGGAGCGTTCGCGCTCGAGCTTGTGAGACGCCTCCTGCAACTGCATGGTCTTCTGCCGGAGCGCGTTGAGAAGGTCGGCGTGTCGGAGGACCATGCCGGCCTGCCGGCAGACGCCGGCCAGCAGCGCGAGCGCCGTCTCCGGGTCGGGGAGGGAGGAGGTCTCCAGGTACAGCAACCCTTGAACCGCGTCGGGACCCGACATCGGGGCGATGAGAGTCCAGCGACCGTCTTCCCGGCGTTGCGCGATGCAACGCCGCTCGGTGCAACTTCGGGAGATCAGCTCCTCGTCGATGGCGATCCGGGGCGGAGCCCCGGTGACGGGTGGGCGGCGGTGCACGACGGGGAAAATCCGGTGCGTCCGGGGGTTGTGCCGGCAGATCACCGCGATCTCGTGCGGGACGAGCCGGGGCAGTTCCTCCAGGAGCCGCTGGAACATCTCCTCCCAATTGCCCGGCTGCGCAAGGGTCTGAATCACCGAGTACCCCGCGATCAGCGACTGCGCCACCGAATCGATGCCGTCCGTTCGGCGGGTCTCGCGGAGCAGGGCGCGCTCGATCAGCTCGACGTCCATCGGGGACTCGAACCGCTCGACCGCCGGCGAATTCGACACGGGGACCGCCATGACGGTGGTCTTCCGCGGGTTCGGGCAGGAGGGACAGAGAAACTGGAGAGCGGTCGTGCCGCACAGGATCCGGTCGCGATGGTAGAGGAGGTGGCTCTGGATCGGAGTTCCATTGAGCAGCGTGCCGTTGCGGCTGCGGTTGTCTTCGAGATAGTAGATACCGCCGCGGCGATGGATCCGGCAGTGACGGAGGGAAACCGCCTCATCGAAGAGCTGCATGCCGCTTGCGGGATCGCGACCGATCCACAATTCGTCGTGGACCGAAACCGCGTAGCCCTGATTGGCCCCGGAGGAGACGACGAGTTCCGCCCCGCCGTGGGAGACGCTCCGGCCGGCGTCGTCGGGGATCAGGAAGGAGTCGTTCATGGCGGCACTCATGCGGCAAGCGGAGGTGCGGAGCGGATCCACGGCTCGGATCGCGTCTCGGATTTCGGATGGGGGATCGTGCTCCGTCGCGATCAGGCCGCCCCGAAAATAGTAGCGCCCGTGCCGATGCGCGTCAACGGGTCGCGCGAGGCACCCTCTTCGCGGTCGACGACGCGGGGGTGTGGAGCCGGCGGTGCAACCAATGCAACCAGTGCAACGTATGATAGAAGTAATACGAATGCAAAGTATGCGAAGGTGGCTCCGATTGGTGAAGGAATTCATTGACCGAGGGGGGGGCGAGCGTATATTAATTCTCTCACCGGGCTCGGAGAGTCCGAACCCCTGATGAGGAATCCACGGGAGTGGTTCTGAGAGGACTCTGGAATGGAAATCTGCCATCGCCTACGCCACGCTCGCCGGCGCGGGGTCGCGCTGGTCTGGGTCATCGTCGCCCTCGTGATGCTCTCCTCCGCCCTGCTCCTGGCGTTCTCCGCGGCGGAACGGGCGCGCGACTCCATCCAGTTTCAGCTCCAGTTCAATGGTCAGGCGCTGAACATCGCCCGCGCGGGGATCGCCGACGCGCTCTCCTGGTTCCGGCGGCAGACCACGCAGCCGGTGACGGTTTTCTCACCGGTGCGAAATCTCGCCGCGGTGCCGCCCGTGAACGAGACCGACGATCCGGCCATCGGACTGGTCCGGTCGGTCGAGATCAGTGCGATGAACCGGATCTGGGCGCGGTACGAAGTGCGGCGGACGCAGGTTCGCGACGTGACCGCCCTTCGGGGTCTGGCGGGAGCGGGCACGGTCTGGGAAATCGAGTCGGTCGGAATCATCTACCGCAACGAGAATCCGGCGCTCGCCCACGACCAGTGGCCGAACCAGGTCATGAGCTCGGTTCGCGTGCTGACGGAGTTGCGGCGACTGTCGATCGTTCCCCCTGGGAATGCGGCGATCTGCACCTCTGCGCCGTCGACGGCCAACTTCAACAATCGTACCAAGGTCCTGGGGGGCGCCGGCATCGGGGTGGTCTACCCGCCGGGAGTCGGCACGCCCAGCGTCTCCGGGACGCTCCAGGGGTCCCCGGCGCAGAGCGCGGTCAACCCGTACCGGGGCACCGTGCAGGAGATTTTCGGGATCTCGGATGCGGAATTGCGTGCCACCGCCGACATCTTCACGAACGATCCGACGACGATCGCGTCCCCGCTGCCGTCCTACAAGATCGTGTATGTCGACGGCAACATCACGTTCAACAGTTCCCGGTCCCTGGAAGGGACGGCGATTCTCGTCGTGAACGGCAATCTGACGGTCGCGGCGAGCAGCAATTCGGTGTTCAACGGACTGATCTACTGCACCGGCAACATTCAGATCAACGCACCCACGCTGATCCGCGGCGTGGTGGTGGGAGGCTCCTCCATCAACCTGATCGGGTCGGGGGACTACGTGGAGGTGGACTACGATCCCGACGTGCTCGGGGACCTGTTGCAGAGACTGGGACAGTATCGATACGCCAAGCCGATGAGGGTCGTGCAATAATGAGGATGACGCGCATCAGCCGCCGCGAGGATGGGTTGACCATTCTCGAATTGATCATTGCCATCGGCCTCATCGCCACGCTGATCTCCATATCGCTGGTCTTCGTGGCGACCAACCAGCGGGAGGTGATCCTCAACGAGGATCGCGCGTTTGCGGTTCAGAAGGCCGCGGGAATCCTCGCGGAATTGCGCGGCGTGGCGGAGAATCCCGCCACCGTGGACGCCAGCACGCTGGACGCCTACGACGACGGCGCGGGCACCAGTTTCATCCTGGCCGCGGACCGGACCATCGTCGATCCCGCCCACGAGGCCTCCGGCAACGTGTGGACGGCCACGCGCTGGAAGTTCGCGCGGCGGATCACCGTCCGGAAATTCACCAGCCTGGAAAGCCGCGACGTGCGCATCGTCACCGTGCGGGTGTTCCTGACCGACCCGAGCGGCGTCAACGACGCCGTCGTGTTGGCGGACGTGGCCTCGGTGATCAACACGATCGCCGACGCGTACCCGCCCTCCCAGGTGGTGGACACGTACCTGCTGGCGATCGAGAACGTGCCGGGCTGGTGGGTATACATGTCGTACATCCGCCCCTTCATCGAGACGGCGCTGGACGATCTCCAGGCGCGACAGCCCGGGCTGGTCTTCCGGCGGCACTGGATCACGAAGAGCGGCTTCGGGCGGGATCAGCTCTATCAGCCGTACTTCAACGAGGCGGTCGACTCGAACGCCGCGATTCCCGGGGTCTACTTCTATCCGGGACTGATGCCGGCGGGATCCGCCGTGGACCAGTACTACGTGCCGGGACAGATGACCTCACGCATCAACGTGGACGGCGCCACGCGCAACGACTACGACGCGGCCACGAATCCCTTCCCCTACACCATGGCGGATCAATACAACCACGCGATGCGCCAACCGCGCGAGCAGGCCATCTTCAACGCGCGCGTGACCGCCGGCAACGATTCCGCCGACACGCCCACGTATCGCCTCCTGCTGGACGACATGATCCGGAATCCGGACCGGTACCGGAACGCCATCTTCATCAACCTCCACGGCGAATTGGTGCCGTTCCCGCCGTTGCGGAACTACTCCGACGCTGCCGGCGAGGGGATCGGGCGCCCGTTCGCCCGCGTCGTGACGCACCCCCAGAAGCTGCGTTCGCCCCAGGTGGAAAACGTCCTGCTGCGCGTCTACTCGTACTATGAGGACGAGGCGCGCAACGCCGCGCTGCCCCCCTACCTGAACGTGCCGGTCACCGTCTTCCTCCCCATGATCAACCTCACCACCCCGGGGGACATCACGATCACGTCGATCCGCGGCGGCACGGACCAGGAGCCCGCCAACGCGGCCGCCGACACCTATCTGGCGCGCACCCCGGCCTTCACCAACCTCAGTGCGATCGATCCGACGTCGCCCAACCGGATGTGGACGCGCGTGACTTTCGTCGGCGGGGCTTCCCCCGGGACGCTGATCGAACTGCACAACTCCCCGATGCGCTGTCCCGCCGTCGGCGGGGCGGGGCTGGATGCGACGAGCCGCCTGTACGGAAACGACTACATTCCCTGCACCGTCGAGGCGGCCAACGACTTCAGCAAGAATCTGACCAACACCACGGCCACCCCGAAGAACACGGCGCGCTGGATCATCAACATCTCGCGCGCCGCCCTCGATCGGGAGTATGGGGCCGGCAACGATGTGCTCATGAGCGTGCAGACGCGGATCGGGCTCGACCTGGGCACCGGGGCCATCTGGCCGGTCACGAATCAGCCGACGAACCTGTCGACCACCTACGTGTGGCGGAGCAATGACCCGGAGTTCGTGCCGTTCTCCGAGCGGTTTCAATACCAGGGGGATCCGCGCCATCTCCCCTACCTCGACGTCAAGGCCGCCCACGGCTACAACTGGTACTTCGACAACTTCCGGGAGGGGGCGACCAACCGGATCGCCAACTGGCCCGGATTCGACGCCGCACGCATCCGCAATTCCAACGGCGACAACTTTGACGGGTGGCATGGTTCGGGAACCAACGGGACGGGCGCGGACTCCTGCGAGATCGATGTGCCGCGCTGCTTCCAGTTCCTGCGCACCGCGCTGACCCGCAGCAACAGCATCTATACGACGTTGACCGGGTTCTCGTACTACTACATGGGGATCGGCAACGAAATCGGTTACGACGCCGCAAACGGGTTCGCCAACAGCATCCCGGTCAACCGACGACCGTTCGACGGGGGCGCCGGCAGCCGTTTCGAAGACTCGATCACGACCATCAACACGGGGGGCGTGAAACTGATTCGCGAGTTCACCAGTCCCTACTGGTGGGCGAAGCCCTGGCTCGGAGAACTCTACCCCGATCGCGACTCCACCGGCCTGGTTCCGGTGGCGGCAACCTGGCAGGCGACCGGGAACCTCCCGACGCCGATCGGGGGTGCCGCGCAGCCGGGCACGTTCGTGCGCATCCGGCGCCAGGACATTCGCCTCGCCGGGGCCGCGCCCCTGGCCCGCGCGAACAGCCTGCCCAGCGGAACGAGGTTCGACGACTACCGCACGGTTCATCGGCTCAATTCCCGAGGGTGCGTTTCCTTCTTCAACAGCGGCACCACCGCCTCGACGTTCCGCCACCAGGGCCGGGACGGGACGAGCGGCAACGTGGCCGCCGGCGGAACCCAACTCGACGCCACCTACAACTTCCCCGTGCCCACCAACACCTTGATCAGCCGACCGTTCCGGCTCGACTACAACCTGGGCGCGGGCGGTGTCGGGGACGAATTCGCCCTGGCCGAGTACGCCGGGGCGAACAAGTGCACGATCGCGAACCTCTTGACCTACTACGATCACCAGGACGGCACGCCCCCCTGGCTCGGCAGCGCGATGGTGCGCCTCGCGGAACCGGGAGGTCAGAATGCGTTCATCGCGGTGAACGGCATCGATCGCACCGTGGAAACCGGGTCCGCGTTCATCGCCACCTTCTCCTCTCTCACCCTGATCCACACCTTCCTTTCCGCCGGTCTCCCGGGGACGCCGAGCCGCGTCATGCAGCTTCCGCAGCTCGTGATCGACAGCCCGAACGACGCCACGGAGCTCAGGAATCCGGCGGTCATCCAGGTCATGTGGGGCACCCACTGGGCCCGGTGGGACGGCAAGCCGTACACGCCGGGCTACCTCAACGATCCGGGCCGGCCGGATCCGCTCTTCGGTGATCCACGCTATACCGTCGCGGAGATTCCGGAAACCGACGTCAACCTCCGCTACGCCCTGCTCTACTCGGCCGACAACGGCCAGTCGTGGCAACACATGATCGACAACAGCCCGGCGACGCCGGGCTCGCCGACGGCCGCACTGCTGCGGGCCGACCTGAATCCCGGCGCGGGCGAGTGGTATGACTGGGACGTCGTCGGGGGGTCCCCGCTCGTGGAAGCCAGCTACCTGATCCGCGTCGAAGCGTACCGCGAGTTTGGTCCGAACCAGTTTTCGCCGCACTATGCCTTTCACCAGCAGAAGATCTTCGTGGACCGGTAGCAAAGCGAAGGGAGAAGGTCGATGCCGATGGTCCGTCGCGGTGGGCTTTCCCGGAATCCCCGGGCGGGCGTTACGATCGTCGAGTTGATGATCGTGACGGTCCTTTTGTCGTTCGTCATCTACGCGCTCTACGAGCTGATGCTCACCACGGCGAGGCTTTCGGCTCACACCGAGGCCTGGGCCAATCTGGTGGAGTGGGGACAGCAGGGAATCAACAACATCGGCAACGAAGCCTCGACGTTGCGGAAGCTCTACGGCAACGATGCAATCGGAAACGGCTACCTGAACCAGACCCAGCTGCCCGTCGCGTTCCCGCGGCTCGGAAATGGCCGGCTGCCGACGCCGCAGGTGAACGGGAATTTGCGCCGCGACACGGCCGGGGCGGAACAGACCGGGAACACCCTGTTGTTCTGCCGCGATCGCAACCCGTTCGACGCCACCCTCGTGACTCTTCAGGTCCGCCGGGTCGATGTCGTGACGCTGGTGGCCTACTACCTGAGTCCGGTGAACCGGCCGATGGGGCCGTGGCCGCGGAGCCTGGTGCTGGCGCGCTGGGAGAGCGTGGAGTTCGCCGACTATGCCCAGGTCATGGCGCTTCCGGTGGTGGAGCGGGGCCAGGTCGTGGCCCAACTGTTCACCGTGCGGGGGGTGACCCACCTCTGGCGGATGGACCAGGCGGCAACGGCCGCGTTCTATGCCATCGACTCGTTCGGCGCCGTCGCGGGGGCGCCGGATCCCGGGTATCGGCCGGTCGGCGCTTCCAACACGAACGTCATTCCGAACCTCGGCTTCGGATTCGCCGGCGTCGCCTGGAATTTCGATGGGGTCAACTGGGTACCCGAACGGGTGCCCGCGTTCGCCATCGCCGACGGCCTGGGCGACGGATTCCCGCACGGCTTCGAAATCCAGGTGATCGGTTCGACCGGCTCGCGCACGGTGATGCTGCGGCTCGTCATCACCCAGTTCGTGGGGATCGACACCGAGATCGACGCGTTCGCCGTGAGCGCCATCGTCAACGCCCACGAGTTCTGAAGCCGGGCATGCCCCCGGACCTCCGAGCCCCTCCGGTCGCCACATTCGTCGGGACCCGGGTCTCGCCGGGTCGCGCGCGCCCCGGGGCCGTCCGCTCCCGCCTTTTCCTTGACCCCCTTCCGCCTGCGGGGGTACGCTCGAATCTCGCTTCCCGGGCGTTTCCCCAGGCTCCCCAACGACCGGATTCCGCCATGAATCGAATTCGTCGCGCCCTCGTCAGCGTCACCGACAAGACCCGCCTGATGGAGTTCGTGCGCGGATTGGTGGCCCTGGACGTCGAAATCCTCTCCACCGGCGGGACCGCCAAGGCCTTGAGGGACGCCGGCATCCCGGTGGTGGACGTCTCCGAGTACACGGGCTCGCCCGAGATCATGGACGGGCGCGTCAAGACCCTGCACCCGAAGGTACACGGCGGCATTCTCGCGCGGCGTGACGTCCCCGCGCACGTCGAGGCGATGGAGAAGCACGGCATTCGGCCCATCGACCTCGTGGTGATCAATCTCTACCGATTCGAGGATACCGTCGCGCGACCGGGCATTTCCCTCGAGGATGCGGTGGAGAACATCGACATCGGCGGCCCCTCGATGGTCCGGTCGGCGGCGAAGAACTTCGCGCACGTGGGGGTGGTGACCCAGCCGGCGCAGTATGACGAGGTACTCGCCGAATTGCGCGCCGGCGGCGCGACCCTCTCGGACGCGACCCGACGCCGCCTGGCGCGGACCGCGTTCGCCACCACCGCCCGGTACGACGCCGCGATCACCGCGTATCTGGCCGGGCTCGAGCCGGAAGCGGGATTCCCGGAGACCGTCACGCTCGGGTTCGCCAAGGTGAAGGACCTTCGGTACGGCGAGAATCCGCACCAGAAGGCCGCCTTCTATCGCGCCGGAAAGGCACCGGAGCCGTGCGTGGCCTGGAGCGACGTGCTGGGCGGCAAGGAGCTCTCGTACAACAACCTCCTGGATGCCGACGCGGCATTCGAACTGGCCAAGGAATTCTCCCGGCCGACCGCGGTGATCGTGAAGCACAACAACCCCTGCGGCGTCGGCTCCGCGGACACGCTGACGGCCGCATTCGCCAAGGCCCTGGCGGGGGACCCGGTGTCGGCCTTCGGCGGCATCCTGGCCGTCAATCGCCCCCTCGATGCCGCCGCCGCGGCGGCGATCGCGTCCCCGGAACAGTTCTTCGAAGTGCTGATCGCGCCGGAATTCGAGCCCGGCGCGGCCGAGGCGCTCGTCGAGCGGACGAAGTGGGGGAAGAACCTGCGCATCCTGCGCGCCGGGGCACTCGGCGCCCGCGGCTCGAGGGGAGCGGACGTGCGCGGCCTGGTCGGCGGCGCGCTGCTCCAGACCCCGGACGACCTCCTGGTGCCCGGAAACGACGGCTGGCGCCTGGTCCTCGGCCTGCTCACCCCCGCGCAGGAACGGGACCTGCGTTTCGCCTGGACCGTGTGCAAGCACGTCAAATCCAACGCCATCGTCCTCGCCCGGGACGAGGCGGTGGTCGGCGTCGGAGCGGGCCAGATGAGCCGCGTCGATTCGTCCTGGATCGCGGTGCGCAAGGCCGGGGCGCGCGCCGCCGGGGCGGTCGCCGCTTCCGACGCGTTTTTCCCTTTCCCGGACGCACTCGAGGTGCTGCTGGACCACGGCGTCGTCGCCGCCGTGCAGCCGGGAGGCTCCATCCGCGACAAGGACGTCCTCGCGGTCGCGGAGAAGCGCGGCGCCGCGATGGTCCTGACGGGCATGAGGCATTTCCGGCACTGAATGGACCGCGCCGAACGCACCCTCAAGATCGCCATCTGCTGCTACCCGACCGTGGGCGGCAGCGGGGTGGTCGCGACCGAGCTCGGACTCGCCCTGCACGCCCGCGGACACGAAATCCACTTCATCGCCACCGCCCGCCCGTTTCGCATCCCCGCGGACGCGAAGGGGATTCGCTACCACCCGGTCGTCATCCCCTCGTATGACCTGTTCCAATATCCCTCCTACGGCATGTCCTGCGCCTGTGTGATGTCGGAGGTCGCGCAGAAGTACGGCATCGACCTGTTCCACGTGCACTACGCGTACCCGCATGCGGTGAGCGGCTACCTGGCGGTCCAGATGACCCCCGCCCCGAAGCCTGCGGTGATGGCGACGCTGCACGGCACCGACATCATCCTGGCGCGCGAACAACCGTGCCACGAGCGGTTGGTCCGGTTCGCCCTGGAGCAGGCGAACGGGGTGACCGCCGTCAGCGCCTACCTGCGCGATCAGACGCGCGCCATCTTCGATGTGGATCGCGAGCTCGACGTGGTGCATAATTTCGTCGATGCGGAGGCCTTCCGACCCCGGACGGACGACGACACTCGCCGCGCGCTCGCCGCGCCGGACGAGTTCGTGGTGGTGCATGTGTCCAACTTCCGTCCCATCAAGCGCCCGATCGACGTGATCGAAACCTTCCGCCTGGTGGCGGCGCAGGCGAAGGCGCGCCTGGTGCTGGTCGGGGACGGGCCGGAACTGGGCCGCGTGCGGGATCACGTCGTGCGCTGCGGCCTCGAGAAGTCCGTGACGATCGCCGGGGAGCGGCTCCGTCCCTCGGACGTGGTCGCCGCCGCCGACGTCTTCCTCCTGACCAGCGAACAGGAGGGATTCGGCCTGGCCGCGTTGGAGGCGATGTCCTGCGGCGTCCCGGTGGTCTCGAGCCGATGCGGCGGGATCGAGGAAGTCGTACGCGAGGGCGAAGACGGCTTCCTCGCCCCGCCCGGCCAGGTGACCCGGCTCGCGTCCGCGGTGCTGGAGATCGGTCGGAATCAAGCCTTGCGCGACCGCCTCGGGGCGAACGCGCGTCGCCGGGCCCTGGAGACCTTCGGGCGCGACCGCGCCGTGGCCGCCTACGAGCAGGCCTATTACCGGATGCTGGACCGTTCACGCCCGCGTTGAGGAGACCGGAAACCGATGGCCAAGATCTTCCCTTTCCGCGGCCTTTTCTTCGACCCTGCCCGGGTGGGCTCGCTCGATTCCGTCGTGGCGCAGCCCTACGACAAGATCGACGATGCCCTGCGCGAGACCTATCTCGCCCGGCACCCGCAACACATCGTTCGCATTTCGAAGGGGAAGGACGAGCCCGGCGATGGCGAGGGAACCGACAAGTACGCGCGCGCCGGCCGTTTGATCGACCAGTGGATCGCCGAGCGAGTGATCCTCCGCGACCCGGTGCCCGCGATCTACGTGTCGGCGCAGGAATTCAAGGGTCCGGACGGCCGAACCCGCGTGCGTCGGGGCTTCGCGGCGCTCGGACAGGTGGAGGACTTCGGCAAGGGCGGCGTCCACGCCCACGAAAAGACCCTCCTGGCTCCGAAGCAGGACCGCTACCGCCTGATGACCGCCACGCGCGGACTGACCGAGGGTCACATCTTCATGCTGTACCACGACCCGGCAGGGCGCGTGAACCGGTTGCTGGACGAGGCCGCCGCGGGCGCGCCCACGCACGAAGCGCGCGACGACTACGGTGAGACCCACCGGTTGTGGCGCATCACCGACCCCGAACGGATCCGCGCGATCCAGCGCGAGATGGAGCGGTTCGACCTCTTCATCGCCGATGGTCACCACCGCTACGAGGTCGCCCTCCAGTACCGGGACGAGATGCGCCGACTGGGACGCAAGTGCGAGGGGACCGAAAGCTTCGAAAACCGCATGATGTCCTACTTCAACATGGCCGACGAGGGCTTGGTGATTTTCCCGACCCACCGGGTGGTGCATGCGCTGACGAACTGGGAGCCGAAGACGTTCCTCGCCGGCCTGGGGGAGCACTTCGACGTCCGCGAGTATCCGTACAAGGACAACGGGGACGAAGAACGGATGCGCGAAGAATGGCTCGAGGATCTGCGCATCGAGGGACAGACGCGAAAGGCGTTCGGAATCGCGCTCGCCGGCTCCCGTTCCTACCGCCTGCTCCTCCTCAAGGATCCTGCGGTGATGGACCGCGTCGTCTCGGGCGGGCAGTCCACGGAGTGGAAACGGCTGGACGTCACCATCGGGACCGAGCTGATCCTGAACGTGCGGCTCGGCATCACCGCCGAGAAGCTTGCCAAGGAAACCCACGTTCACTACATCCGCCACGCTGCCGATGCACTCGCCATGGTCCGGTCGGGGCAGGCTCAGTTGGCCCTGCTGCTCAACCCGACCCGGCTCGAAGAGGTCCGGGTGATCGCCGCCAAGGGGGAGCGAATGCCCCAGAAGTCGACGGACTTCTATCCCAAGCTGCTGTCGGGGTTCGTGATGAACCGCGTGAATTTCGTGTCGTAAGCAGGAGTCGGTCATGCGCCGCAAGCTCTTCATCCCCGGTCCGGTCGAAGTCCATCCCGAGCTGCTCCAGGCGATGGCGACGCCGATGATCGGACATCGCGATCCCGAGTACTCCGAACTGCACAAGCGGGTGAAGACCAAGCTGCAGAAGATGCTCTTCACGAAGCGCCCGGTCTTCCTGTCCACGTCCTCGGCGTGGGGAGTGATGGAGGGGGCGGTGCGCAACCTGGTGGCCAGGCGCGCGCTGAATCTCATGTGCGGCGCGTTCAGCGACCATTGGCACGAAGTGACGAAGTCCTGCGGCAAGGAGGCGGACCCCCTCCAGGTCGAGTGGGGAAAGGCGATCAAGCCGGAGATGGTGAAGACCGCGCTCGCCACGGGGAAGTACGACGTCGTCACGCTCGTCTACAACGAGACCAGCACCGGGGTGATGAACCCGGTCGAGGAAATCGCCGCCGTGATCCGGGAATTCCCGGACGTCCTGTTCGTCGTGGACGCGGTCAGCGCGATGGCGGGGGTGAAAATCGAGTTCGATCGGCTCGGGCTCGACGTGCTCCTGGCCGGCGTACAAAAGGCCTTCGGTCTGCCTCCCGGACTGGCGGTCTTCGCCACCTCGGAGCGCGCGATGGAACGGGCCCGGAAGGTGCCGGGTCGCGGATTCTACTTCGACTTCCTCGAGTTCGAGAAGTTCGACCAGAAGGATCAGACCCCATCGACGCCGTCGATTTCGCACATCTACGCCCTGGACCGGGCCCTCGACCGGATCGAGGCGGAGGGATTCGACCAGCGCTGCGCGCGCCACCAGACCATGGCGAACGCGTGTCGGAAGTGGGTGGCGGAGCGGGGATTCGCCATGTTTCCGGAGAAGGGATACGAGTCGGTCACCCTGTCCACGGTGGCCAACACGCGCAAGATCGACGTGGGGCGGCTCAACCAGGGGCTTTCCGAGCGCGGCTACGTCATCTCCGACGGGTACGGCAAGCTCAAGGGAAAGACCTTCCGGATCGCCCACATGGCCGACACCACGCTCGACGAATTGAATGTCGTGCTCGGGCTGATCGACGAGGTGGTGGGGAAGGGATAGCCCGGATGACTCAGGAACGGCTTCGCGCTCCGCAAACCATCCGGCTCCGGCCGGAGCGAAGGTTTGCGCCCCGGTTGCGGCGTCGGCGGTCGCGGGCCTCATGGGGGGGAACGGCCGCCGGCGCGTCCGCTTCGATTCGCCCGGGATGGCGGGACTCACCGGTCCAGCCGTCGCAGCCACCCCTCGAATCGCGGCTCTCCGCGCAGCGGGGCGAGGTCCGGATCCTGCCGGGAAAGACGGGCGTCGCGCCAGCCCCAGTCCCGGGCGCACTCGAGCTCCAGCAAAGCCCGATCCCGCTGCGCCGGGTCCAGAGGAAAGGCGCGCAGGAGCGCGCACGCATGGTTGTAGTGCGCGGCGGCGGTTTCCGCCGACCGCTCGGGATGGAGCCGGCGGCGCGCCCGGTCGTCCGCCTTCACCCCGGCCTGGAAGCGCGCGAAGGCGGCGAAGGCGCGGGCGAACCCGGCCAGGGCGAGGTCGCTCCGCCCGGCCGTCAGCCAGGACGAGCTCTCGCGCCAGGCGGCCGTCCACGGCTCGCGGACGCCCGGCACGCCGCTCCGGATCTCCTCCGTCTTCGCCTCGACGAGGTCCCGGCGCGACGGTACTCGCTTGCCCGTCTCCCGGAGCATCCGGATCGCGTCTTCGTCCCGGCCGAGCAGGCGCAGCACGGTGGCGAGATTCTCCAGGGCGGACGAATCCCCGCGTTCCGCGGCGCAACGGAGGTCCGCCTCCGCCGCCGACCAGAGTTCGTCCGGCCTGCCTCCGAGCGCCCATTCCACGTCGGCCAGGCCCAGCCGGCAGGATCCGCGCACGTTCCACCAGGCGGCCGTCTCCGGATCCCGCTCGATCGCCGCGGTCGCGTCCGCGACGCCGAGCGACCAGACGGGGCGCGGATCCAGCCCCAGGTTCCATTCCGCATCGCCGGTCATCAGGTGGAGCGCGGCGCGCTCCCCCCGCGCGCGCGGAAGCGCCGGCTGCAAGGCCATCGCCGACTCCCGGTCGGCGAGCGCGCGGCGCAGATGCGGCAGACCGTCCCGTCCCTGCTGCCGGTCGGTCCGGGCCAGATCCTCATGGATCGATGCGCGGGACGTCAGGACGGGGGCGTGGCGCGGATACTCCGCGATCACCGCGTTCAGGTCGACCAGGGCGTTCCGGTACATCTCCCCGGGGTTGCCGCCCCGGGTCTCCTCGGCCCGGCCCAGCGCCTGCCAGGCCGCCGCCCGGCTGGTGCGGGCGAGCGGGTGGACCGATCCGCGGGTCAGGCTCTCCCCGAGATCGCCGATCGCTTCCCGATAGGCGTCGCGCGCGTCTTCCCCGAGCAACTCCCGGACTTGCGCCGCCCGCATGCGGCTCATCCCCCGACTGATCCACGCCGCCGTGAACGCCGGATTCTGCCGGATGACCTCGGAGGCGTCCGCCTCGGCCCGCCGCAGGGCCTCCTGCGCGGGCCGCCCGCGGCGCATTTCGTGTTCGGCCAGGGCTCGATATGCCTCCGCCCGATTGTGTTGCGCCACCCGGTACCCCGGATTCAACCGCATCGCTTCGGTATGGTCGTCGATGGCGTTCTGCCGGAGTTCACGCGCATCGCGGCCGGACTCTTCTTCGTACTGGGCCAGGGATCCCCAGGTGTTGCCCCGGTTGCTGAAGGCGGCGGCCGAGTGCGGATTCACCCGAATCGCCTCCGCGAAGTCGGTGATCGCGCGGCGATAGGGAGCCCGGGCGTCGTTTCCCCGGGAGCCCGTCCAATCGCCCAGCTCGCTCCAGGCGCCCGCCCGGTTCAACCAGGCGTTGAAGTGATTCGGCTCGCGGTCGAGCGCCACCGTGAGGTCCTCGATCGCGCGTTGCAAGGAGGGGGTGGGATCCTCGCCGCGGGCGGCCTGCGCCGACCCCAGTCCCTTCCAGGCCAGCCCCCGGTTTCCCCGCAACAACGTGTCCTCCGGAATCGAGGCGAGCCCGGCGGAGAGGTCGTCGAGGGCCCTCCGGAACCCGTCGCGCGCATCCTCGCCCGCGTGGGCCTGGCGGGAGGCGAGGGAAAGCCAAGCCATCCCGCGCGTGTTCCGCGCGGAGGCGTCGTTCGGATTGGCCTCCAAGAGACGGGATGCCATCGCGATCGCGCTGCGGTAGGAAGGACCGGGGTCCTCGCCGCGGTCCCCGAGCGCCTCCGCGAGCCTCCGGTACGTCACCGCGGCATTGAGGATCGCGGCGGCGTACCCGGGGAGAGTCCGGACCGCCTCCGCATAGTCCGCGATCGCGGCGCGCAGCGACGGCACCGGATCGAGGCCGCACTCCGACTCGGACTTCGACCGATGGGTCCAGGACGCGGCGCGGGCGTTGTGCACCACCGCGGGAACGGCGCACTCGCGCCGGAGCATGAGGGTGAAGTCCTCGATCGAGGCGGCGAACTGCTCGATCGCCCCGTCCCGTCCCCGCGCCTGCAGGGCCAGGCCGATCGCCTGGCGGGACATCCCGCGCGTATAGAGCGCGTCGAGGTGCATCGGCCATTCGGCCACGACGCGGTCGAGGACCTCGGCGGCGGCTTCGAAGCGGAGCAGGAGATAGAGCGCCATGCCGCGCGCGAACGCGGCGTCCAGCCGGTCGATTCCCTCGAGACACGCCAGCGCCCGCGTCGGTCCGTCGCCCGCGCCGCCGTGCAACGCCGCCAACCCGCGACCGATCGCGAGTTCCTCCGGCCGGATCGTCTCGTCCGCCCCCGCACGCCGGTCGGCCTCCGCCAGGTCGTGCAGGCCGGACTCGCGCAGGTGCCGTTCCGCCGGCGTCTCGGGGCGCGGCGGATCGAACTTCATTCCGGTCGGTCCCATGCCGACGCTGGGCAGCGAGCGGAGCAGCGCGTACCGCTCGATCCGCGACATCCCGCGCAGGATCCATACCAGGGAAGAATCGGGCGAGAGGGCGACGGCTTGATCGAAGTCCCGGTCCGCCTCTTCCTGGCTCCCGAGCATCTGTCGGACGCGGCCGCGCCAGGAGTAAGCCGGGCCGAAGGAGGGCGCCAGGTCCATCAGGCGGGCCAGGACGCCGAGCGGTTGCGCGGCCAGCGCGGCGCGCGCCTCGGCGGGCATCTCGGTGCGGCGCACCTGGTCCTCGAACCGTTGCACCGCGCCCGCGACGTCGCCCAGCAAACGAAAGACCTGCTCACGGGTGCGCCGCCGCTCCCGGTCGGCCCACCCCAGGGCCGCGGTCAGCAGGAGGACGGCGAGGGCGGCCGGGATCAGCACGGACTTCCGGCGTCCCGCCCAGCGCGCCGCTCGCTGCGTCGCGTTGACGCCGCGCGCCCGCACCGGCTCCCCCTGCAGCCAGCGGCGCAGATCTTCGGCCATCGCCCCCGCATTCGGGTATCGCCGCCCCTCGCCCTTCTCGAGCGCCTTGAGACACACCTTCTCCAGATCCGCAGGGATCTCCGGATTCCGGGCGCGCGGCGCCACCGGATCCTCGTTCACGATTCTCACGAGGACCTGCATCACGTCCTCATCGTCGAACGGGAGCGAGCCCGTCAGGACTTCGTACAGGATCACGCCGAGCGACCAAACGTCGCTGTGCGGGCCCAGGGCCGGGAGATCCGCCGTGGCCTGCTCCGGGCTCATGTACGCGGGCGTCCCCATGGCCTGACCGGCCGCCGTCAGCAGGTTCGACCGTTGTACCCCCCCGTCGCCCACGGTTTCCTTGGCCAGGCCGAAGTCGGAGACGCGCGCACGACCTTCTTCGTCGATCAGGACATTGGCGGGCTTGAGATCGCGATGCACCACTCCCTGCGCGTGCGCGCAGCCGACCGCCTCCGCCGCCTGCGCGAGCAGCTCCACATTCGCGCGAATCCGTCCGATCGCGGCGTCGCCGGTCGCGATCGTGGCGAGGCGCTCCGACGAGAGCCGTTCCTCCAGCGTCGTTCCGTCGACGAAATCCATCGCGATGTAGTGCCGGCCGCCGGCTTCGCCGACGTCGTGCACCCCGACGATGTGCGGATGCCGCAAGCGGGCGGCCAGCCGCGCCTCGCGCAGGAATCGCGGCAGCGACGCTTCCGATTCCAGGGCATCGATGCGGATCAGTTTGAGCGCCACCCGCCGGTCCAGTTCCGTGTCCCACGCCTGGTAGACGACCCCCATGCCGCCGGCGCCCAGCGGTTCGACGAGGAGGTAGCGCCCGACGGTTTCGCCCGGCCGGAGCGGCGGAAGGGCCCCCGGGGCGGGCAGGCCCGCCGGCGTGCCGCGGGTCG
The DNA here is from genome assembly GCA_964632945.1 of uncultured Planctomycetia bacterium. Lineage (GTDB taxonomy): Bacteria > Planctomycetota > MHYJ01 > WSZJ01 > CAZWCX01 > CAZWCX01. The sequence continues at coordinate 18,458 of CAZWCX010000082.1, forward strand.
CCACCTTCGACTCCGGGCCGCCCGTGTGCGTTGGAGTTCGGACGGGAGTCTCCCGGACCGGCCCCGGGGTCGCCCCCCGTTCCCCGGCCGGTGAAGCCGGTGACGGCACGGTCTGCAGTGCATCCGGCCCCGATCCGTCCGACGCGCGGCAGGCCGCGCAGCGACCGTCGACGGGGGGCGCGGCACGGGAGGGCGTCATCGTCCGGGCGCAGTCGCGGCAGATCATAAGACCGGCATTGTGCCAGCGGCGGCGCCGGTTGGGAAGGGCAAATCGGCCCGCAAGCCGCGGGCCTGCCCATTGCGCGCCAACCGCAAACGCGTTAGCATCCGCGTGCCATAACCGCCGTGAGGAATCCCCATGACCGAGCGGTTGCACGACGTCGTGCTGCTGATCGCGGACATCAGCGGCTACACCTCCTTCCTGCGCGCAAATGCCGAAACCATCGTTCACAGCCAGACCGTGATCACTCGCCTCCTGGAGTCGATTCTCGACGAATGGACTCCCCCGATCGAAGTCTCCAAACTCGAGGGCGATGCCGTCCTCGCCTATTGCCTGAAACCGGTCCCGGAATCCGTCCCGGGCGAAGGCCGCCGCGCGCTCGGCGAGCGCGTGGCCGCCGTGCGCGAGCGCTTCCGCCGGACGGTCGCCGAACTGTCCCGATCCCGCTACTGCGACTGCGACGCCTGCCGGGGGATCGAGGACCTGCGCGTCAAGGTGATCGTCCACAGCGGACGCGCGGTGTTGCACCAGGTCCGGCGCTTCCACGAAATCGCGGGCATGGACGTCATCGTCGTCCACCGCCTCCTCAAGAATTCGGTCGGCGCCGACGACTACGTCCTGCTCACCGTCGACCCCCGCCACCACAATCTGTGGGTCGGCGCCGCCGAATACGGCCTGACCCCCGCGGCCGCCCGGGCGGACGTCCAACCCCCCGCGGGGTGGTCCGAAACGCCCGTGATCGAGTCCTGCGAGGGAGTGGGGAAGGTCTCCGGGAGCGCCTGGCTCCCCCCCGAATCGGCCCCCCGTCGCTGGCTGGACGAGCATCGCGAACTGCCCCTGGCCCGCAAGCTCGCGCACAAGACGCGCTGGACCCTCGGGATCCTGCGCGACGAGGTGCTGGTGCGCCTGGGAATCCGCCGCCGCCCGGGCTATCGAAACATCCCCCCGATCGGACCCATCGAGCTTGCGGAACGGTTTGCCGGGCTGGTCATGCTGCTGGTCATGCCGCTCCTGCTGCCGATCACTCTGGTCCAGAATCTTCTGGCGGTCGTGGCCGAGCATCGGGCCGGCCGCGGTTCGACGTCGTCGGACGGCGGCTGAGGGGGCCGGGCGGACGGGGATACCGGTTCCAGACGCGGCCCGGGATGTTCGCGGGAGTGTGCCGCAAATCCTTTGACACCCGATTCTTGCCGTGGTACGTTCCGCGATGATCGTCCGTGTTGCGAGGGGCACCCGGGGATGCGCAAGGTCTATCTTGTCGGCGCGGTTCGCACGCCGATCGGGAAGTTCATGGGCGGGCTTTCCCGGCTCACCGCCGTCGACCTCGGCGTCGCGGCCGTCCGCGGATTGCTCGAACGGACCGGGGCGCCGGCGGCGCGCGTGCAAGAAGTGATCTTCGGCCATGCGCGTCAGGCCGGTTGCGGGCCGAACCCGGGGCGGCAGGTCGCGATCCGTGCGGGGATTCCCGAGACGGCCCCGGCCTGGACGGTGAACCAGGCATGCGGCTCCGGTCTGAAGGCGATCGCCCTGGCCGCGGCCTCGGTGGCGGGCGGTGAGGCGGAGGTGGCCATCGCCGGGGGCATGGAAAGCATGTCTCGCGTCCCATTTCTCCTCGATCGCGCGCGGGAAGGGTACCGGTTGGGGCACGGCACCCTGGTCGACGGAATGTACAAAGACGGATTCCATTGCCCGCTGGCCGACGAGTTGATGGGAAAGACCGCGGAGAACATCGCGGCGGAGTGGAAGATCGGCCGTCCCGAACAGGATGAATACGCGGTCGAGTCGCAGCGGAAGGCCGGGGCGGCCCTCGCCGCCGGCCGCTTCAGGGACGAGTGGCTCGCGCTCGACGGCGTGAACGACAAGGGAAAGCCGGCGCGCGTGGAAACCGACGAACATCCGCGGCCGGACGCGACCGTGGAGGGGATGGCGAAGCTGCCCCCGGTCTTTCAGGAGAACGGGACGATCCACGCCGGCAATTCGAGCGGGATCACGGACGGCGCCGCGGCGCTGCTGCTTGCCTCCGAGGAGGCGGTGCGGGCGCACGGATGGACGCCGCTGGCGCGCTTCGAGGCATTCACCACGGCGGGGGTGGCCCCGCGGATCATGGGGATCGGCCCCGTTCCGGCCGTGCGTGCGCTGGAAAAGCGCACCGGGCGGAAGGGGAGCGATTTCGACCTGGTCGAGTTGAACGAAGCCTTCGCGGCCCAGGTGCTCGCGTGCGTGCGCGACCTGGGTCTGGACCGCGCCCGCCTCAATGTGAACGGCGGCGCGATCGCCCTGGGTCACCCGATCGGGTGCACCGGGGCGCGCATCGTGGTCACCCTGCTGCACGAGATGTCGCGGCGTCGCGCCCGGACGGGCCTGGCGACGCTCTGCATCAGCGGCGGCATGGGGATGGCCTTGAGCGTGGTGAAGGAAGGATAGACAGAGGAGGGTGCACCATGGCCAAGAGGCTCTCGATCGTCGTGAGCATGATCGCATTCGCCGTGGCGTTGGCGACGTTCCTGCCGGTCCCGGCCGATTCCGCCTGGGAGTACACGTTCAGCCGCACCGGCGCCCCGAGCGACCGGCTCGAGTTCAAGGTCGAGGCGCACCCGGCGGTGCTCACCGGCTTCCGCAATCGCGACGACCTGCCCCGCGGCTACCAGCGCTATCTGACCGCGACCGGCAAGCGCGCGGACGGCATTCTCTGCGAGGTGCCGTGGGTGCTCAACCATCACGACGTCAACTTCGCCGGCGTGAAGAAGTCGGGCGAGCACTACGTGGTGGTGATCGGGTTCAGCGCCTCCGGCAGCCGCGACTACACCGCGGTGACGCGGAAATTCAACGGCCGCCGCGTGGCCGTGGTCGTCAACCACCGCCTCGTCGCCATCATCCGCATCTCCGGCACGGATGAAGACGGCCTGGTGGAGGTCGACGGGCAGTTCCCCAAGGAGGTGGCCGAGGCGCTCGTTCGCGTGCTGTACGCCGAGGAGTAGCGCTCGCGCACCGGTTCGTTCGACGATTCCCTGTCGGCCCGGGAACGCGACGCACGTCGTGTTGCCCGGGCCGCGGTTTGTGCGCGCGGAATCCGTCCGCGCGGGAGATGCATGCCGAGGACACCGCCCATGATGCCCCGCGTACGGTGCCTGTCCGTGTTCGGGTGGATGCTCGTGCTCGCCGGCACCGCTTCCGCTCAGGTCGAAATCGTGGTCAGCGCGGAGAAGCGCGTGTTTGTCCCGGGGGAATCGGTCGTTCTCACGGTGACCGCAACCAACGCCGGCAAGAAGGCCGCCCCCTACACGATTCCCGAGGAACTCCTCGGCGGCTTCACCGTGATGCGGATCACGGACGGCAAGCCGGAGACCCTCGTCCAGGGAGCGCCCGCAGCCGGGAAGGAATCCACCAGTCTCGCCCCCGGCCAATCCTGGAGCGGCACGGCGGACATCACCGCCAAACTCGGCGGAGAGGCCGCCTACCAGGTCGGGTGGAAGAGCGCCGACGCGGCGGACGCGAAGATGGCCACCTTCGCGGTCTGGAAACCCGAGACGCTCGCCGCCATCAAGGACACCGTGGTCCGGTTCGAGACCACCCACGGCCCCCTCGCGCTGGAATTCCTCCCCGAACTCGCCCCGGTGAGCGTGCAGTCGTTCCTCAACCTGTCGCGCAACGGGTACTATCGCGGCAAGACGTTTCACCGGGTGATCGCCGGATTCATGATGCAGGGGGGATGCCCGGCCGGGAGCGGCAACGGGAATCTCGGGTATCGGCTCGCCGGCGAGTTCGGCAGCCTCAAGCATGATCGCGGCGTGCTGGCGATGGCGCGGGAAAAAAATCCGGACTCGGCGGGGTGCCAGTTCTACATCAACTTCGGACCGTCCCCCTGGCTGGACGGCACGTATACGATCTTCGGACGCATGATCTGGGGCGACGAAACCCTCCTCCAGGTGGAGAAGGTGCTCACCGATCATCACACGCTGAAGGGGAAGTGCGGGGCCAATCACCGCGACTTGCCCCTGGAGGACGTCAAGATCCTGGAGGTGAAGGTCGGAACTCGCGCCGACTTTCCCCCACCGGCCGCCGGAGGCGACACCAAGGGAGGGTAAGCCGTGGAATTCCGCAACCTCAAGTGGACCCAGAAGGACGCTCTGGTGGTCCTGACCGTTGACCGGCCCACCAAGCTCAATGCCCTGACGGACGAGACCATCGACGAATTGTCCAAGGCGTTCACCGCGATCCGGGTGCGCGCCGACCTGCACGCGGTGATTCTGACCGGGGGGGGAGAGAAGGCATTCATCGCCGGCGCCGATATCGCCGAACTGGCCGCGCTCGATCCGGTGCGGATGAAGGCGAGCGCCGAGAAGGGGCAGCGCCTGCTCGACTCGATCGAGACCCTGGGCAAGCCGGTGATCGCCGCGATCAACGGCTACGCCCTCGGCGGCGGTCTCGAGGTGGCCTTGGCGTGCACCGTTCGGGTCGCCTCCGACCGGGCGATGGTCGGGTTGCCGGAGGTGACTCTGGGAATCATGCCCGGGTATGGTGGCACGCAACGTCTGCCGCGCCTGATCGGCAAGGGGCGCGCTCTGGAGTGGATGCTGACGGGCGGGAAAATGGACGCGGCGGAGGCCTACCGGGTCGGGCTGGTAAACCGCGTGGTGGCCCCCGAACAACTGCTGGGGGAGGCCGAATTGATCGCGCGCCGGATGATCGCCAACGGCCCGCTGGCGGTGCGCGCCTGCCTCGAGGCGGTCCACCGGGGCACGGAGACGTCGATCGAGCAGGGGCTGGCCCTGGAAGCCACCCTCTTCGGGCTGCTGGCGAGCACGAGGGACACGCGCGAGGGACTGACCGCCTTTCTCGAGAAGCGCAAGCCGGTGTTCAAGGGAGAGTGACCGACCGATCGGACCGCCCCCGGCGCCGGACCCATCGTCCGGACCTGGAGGCGTCGGTCGGGCGGCGTCGCAAGGGAGCCGATGTCCATGCCCATTCACCCGGACGAAGAGGACGGGACCCTCGCCCACGACGGACCCGAAGAGGGGTGGGAGATCGTCACGGTGGCCGACACGCTGCTGGAGGCGGAAGTCGCCGCCGATGCGATGGAGGAGGCCGAGATCCCGGTGTCGATCGAGTCGGTGGGTCAGCGGTCGCACGAAGTGCTCGTCCCCGAGGAACACCTCGCCCGCGCGCGTGAGGTCCTGCGCACCCTGCGGGAAGGGGACGGTGAGCCCTCCCGGGTGTACCGCAACCGGATCGAGGCGACCAAACTCGTGGCCGCGGGCCGGTTGGCGCTCGACACGGACGAACTCGAGGCCGCCCTCGAACGATTTCAGGCCGCGGCGAAGCTCGACCCGCGCAGCGCCCCGGCCCGCGTCGGGATCTCGGTCATCCGCCGCAAGCAGGGGGACCGGCCGGGCGCGTACGATGAGCTCAAGGCGGCAACCGCACTCGACGGGCACGACCGCAATGCCTGGATGGCACTGGCCTCGCTTTGCATGGACCTGGAACGGTACGACGAGGCCTGCCACGCCTACGACAAGGTCCTGGAGATCTACCCGGAGGATGTGCGCGCGCATCGCGGCAAGGGGGTGGCCTTTGCCGTGGCGTGGCGACTCGCCGAGGGGATCCGCTGCTTCGAGACCGCACTCGACATCGATCCGGACGACATCGAGTCCCTGGTGCAGGACGGCATGTGCCGCTATCGCCTCGGCGACTTCGCCCGGGCGGTGGAGCGCGCGGAAGACGCTCTTGAACTGGACCCCGAGCACCGCGGGGCGCTCGTGCTCCTGGGCCGCGCCCAGTGGCGAAATTCGGACTGGAAGGAATCGGATCGCGCCCTCTCGGCGGCGCTCGAGGTCGCCCCGGAGAGCCTGGAGATCCAGTGTTACCTGGCGCAGACGCGGATCGCGCGCGGCGACTTCGCGGGGGCCCAGAAACTGCTCGATCGGGTGACTGCGAAGAACCCCGAACTCGGTCTGCTCAAGATGACGCAGGCGCGTTGGCACGCCGCGACGGGGAACCCCAAGCGCGACCCGGCCAGCGTCGAACGCTGCCTCGGGGAGGCGGTGACGCGCGTACCGAAGAACCCGGACTTTCAGTTCGCGCTGGCCGAACATCTCCACGCCGTCGGACGAGGCGAAGAGGCGCGACGCGCCGCCGAGGAGGCCGCGCGGATCGCTCCGGAAGTTCCGGCCTACCGCGACCTGCTGGCCCGACTCCAGGCAAAATAGGCGCCCGGCACGCTTGGCCCGCCCCGCGTCCGGCTGATACACTGGCGGCAACGGAACCGCCGTGACCCCGTTCTCAGGAGTTTCCCCCATGGCCCACGACCTCGTCCTCGTCGCCGGCGCGCGCACCGCGATGGCGGAGTATTCGGGCACGCCCGGATTCGGAAAGTTCAAGAACCTCACCGCCAACGAACTGGGCGCGGCCGCGGCGCGCGCGGCGCTCGAACGCGCCGGCGTCAAGCCGGAGGCGATCGAGCACGTCGTCATGGGCAACGCCCTGCAGACCGGTCCCGACGCGATCTACGGCGCCCGCCACGTCGCCCTCAAGGCCGGCGTCCCTCAGGAGGTCCCCGCCCTCACCGTCAACCGCCTGTGCGGGTCCGGAATCCAGTCGATCGTCTCGGCCGCCCATCTCATCCTCGCCGGCGAGGCCTCCCTCGTCCTCGCCGGAGGGATGGAGAACATGAGCCAGGCGCCGCACGTCCTGCGGGGCGCCCGCGAGGGATTCCGCCTCGGCACCCAGCCCGTGCTCGAGGATCTGCTCATGACCTCGCTCCTGGACGGCACCTGCGGACTCTACATGGCACAGACCGCGGAGAATTGCGCCCGCAAATACGGCATCAGCCGCGAGGAGCAGGACAAGTTTGCGCTGCGCAGCCATCAGGAGGGCGTGCGGGCCGTCAAGGCCGGCGTCTTCAAGGCCGAGATCGTCCCGGTCGAGGTGCCCCAGGGCCGGGAGAAGGTGGTCGTCGACTCCGACGATCACATCAAGCCCGAAACCTCGCTCGAGGCGCTGGCGAAACTCCGCCCCGCCTTCGGCAAGGACGGCACCGTGACCGCGGGGAATGCGAGCGGGATTGTGGATGGCGCGGCCGCCCTGGTGGTCGCGTCCGCCGACCGCGCCCGCAAGGACGGGCTCGCCGTCCTGGGTCGGATCGCCGCCTGGTCCGTCGTCGGCGTCGACCCCGCCATGATGGGCATCGGACCGGCTCCCGCCATCCGGAAGGTCCTCGACCAGGCCGGCATGCGCCTGGAGCAGATCGACCTCTTCGAGATCAACGAGGCCTTCTCCGCCCAATACCTGGCCGTCGAAAAGGACCTCGGGCTCGACCGCGCCAGGGCCAACGTCAACGGCGGCGCGATCTCGATCGGACATCCGCTGGGGGCGACGGGCACGCGTCTCGTCCTCACGTTGGCCCACGAACTGCGCCGCCGCAAGAAGCGCTGGGGCATCGCCTCGGCCTGCATCGGCGGCGGGCAGGGGATCGCCATGCTCATCGAGGCGGTGTGATGGCGCGGGACGACCGTCCATACGCCGTCTATACCCTGCTCGTCCTCAACGCCGCCGTGTTCCTCCTCCAGGAACGGGCGGGCGGCTCCACGAACATGGAGGCCCTGGACCGGATGGGCGCGGTCTACCGCTCCGCGATCTGGCGCGGAGAGTACTGGCGCTTCCTCACCCCCGCGTTCCTCCACATCGGTCCCTGGCACCTCCTCGTCAACTCCCTCAGCCTCTATTTCATCGGGCCGAGCCTGGAACGATGGGCGGGGACGTACCGATTTCTGGGCATCTATTTCCTCGCCGTGCTCGGCGGCTCGGTCTCCTGTCTTCTCGGGCACGACGTCGGGAGCGCGGGGGCCTCGGGGGGGCTCTTCGGACTGCTCGGGGGAGTGCTGGCGATTCTGTACTACGAGTACTACCGGGATTGGGGCGCCGTGCTGCGCAGCCCGGTCGGCGGCCAGGTGGCGTTTTGGACCGGTCTCAACTTTCTGTACGGACTGACCGCGCCGGTGTGCAACTGGGCGCACTTCGGGGGGTGGGTGACCGGCGGCATGGCCTGCGCGTTTTACGCCTCCGACTTCCTGCGCCGGTCGAGCCGGGACCGCGGTCTGCGCTGGGGGGCATACGGCTTCGCCGTGCTGCTGGCGGCCGGACTGGCATACTCGATCTTCCCGTTCCGAAATCCGGATTTCCAGTTCGATCGCGGGAACGTCGCCTACGCCCGGGGGGACTTCGAGGCGGCGGCGCGTCTGTACGAGCGTTCTCTGGCGCTCGGAGTGCGTCATCCCGGCGTGACCTACAACCTGGCCCTCGCCAGCGAACGGCTTGGTCGGTCGGGGGAGGCGCGCGCCTACCTGGAGACGTTCGTCACGATGGCGCCGTCGAAGCGGGACGCCTGGCTTCTGTTGGCGGACTGGCGGCGGCGCGCGGGAGACGAGGCCGGCGCCCGCGCGGCGGCGGCCAAGGCGGCGGGGATGCGCGATTCCGGCGACGATTAGTCCGGACGGTTCACGAGCCGCTTCGCGGTTCGCGAACCATCCGGTTCCGGTCGGCCATGAAGGCCGTCCGGAGCAGGACGGCCTCGCCCGGCGTGCGAGCCGGTGTTTCGCACGCCGGATGCACGTACCGGCGAAGGAACCGCCGGGCCGGCCCGATGGAGCGGTTGAGCCCACCCCGCTCGGACGGCCGCAACGACGAGCCCACGCGCCGTCCGCGGCGGGCGGGAGGGGGTTCCGTACCGAGCCGGGGTCGCCCCGGCAGCGGATCCCTTGGCGCGGGCCGATCTCCCGGCGTAGAATGGATTCTTCGGGTGGAATAGTCGGGAGTTCCCGCGCCATGGGCCAGATCCTCCTCCAGGTCGTGCTCATCGTGATGGGCTTCCTGGTTCTCTACGTGACGTTTCTGCGACCCCGGCGGGAACTGCGCGGGAAGCCGGACCTGGACCCGAGTCCGGGTGCGCGCCGGCGGGAGGCGCAGGAACTTCGCGACGAGATCGACGAGGTGTTCGTCCGCCTCCAGCAATACTCCCGCGAAACGCTGGCGAAGCTGGACACCAAGATCCGCCTGTTGCACCAACTGATTCAGGACGCCGACGCGCGAATCCAGCGGTTGGAGGAAGGGGAACGTCGCGGGCCTGCCCCGGATGGGCCACCGTCCCCCGCGGTCCCCGAGGGACGATCGACCGGGGGGGAGGCGGGGTTGCCGGTTGCCGTCGCGGACCGGGAATCGATGCCGCCGCCGTCGGCCGCCCCGGAGCGCTCGGCGCCGTCTCTGCCCTCCCATCCCATCCATCGCAAGGTCTGCGAACTGCACGATCGCGGCCTGACGCTGCCGGAGATCGAAGCGGAGGTGGGGATCGGGAAAGGGGAGGTCGAGTTGATCCTGGGCATGCGGCGGTTGGGGGCGTCGCGCGGGGGAAGCGAGAATGGCTGACCCCGGGTTCCCCGCTTCCCTGACGCCCTCCGCCGCGGGCCGGGAGGCGCTCCCGCCGATGCCGCCGACCACGACCTTCGACGCGATCGTCCAGCAGGCCGTCGGGCGGGACACTTTCGTGCTGAAGGCGATGGGTCGATTGATCGAGGTGGTGTCGGAATTGCCGCTCGTGGTGGGGGCGCGGATCTCCCTGCGCCGGGAGGGTGACCTGCTGCGGCTCATGCCGGCGACTCCGCCGGACGACGGGAACTCCCCGGGGGCCGAGGCCCGGGGCCGGCCGGGAGAGGGGGGCGTCCGCGCGGGAGACCGGAACCCGGACGCTCTGCTGTCGAGACTCGGCCTGCCTGCTACGGAAGGTCGGCGCGCGGTGGCTCGAGCGATGATGGACCACGGGGTGCCGCCGACGGTGGAACGATTCGCGGCGATCGAGCGGTTCGCCTCCCGCGGCGCCCCGGCGGCGGTGCCGGCCCGGTTGGAAGCGGCGGCTGCCCTGTCCGCCCGCGGCGTCACCGACCTGGACGTCGCGGCCGAACCGCTTGCCCGCGCGCTGGCCGTGCCCTGGCGCCTGGCGGAGGCCTTGACGCGGCTCGACTCCGCGCTGCGGGTGGAGGGGACGGCGCAGCCCGCCCGTGTGGAGCTCGGCGTGACTTCGCCTGCGGAAACGCTCGCCCGCGGGGGCGTGTCTCCCGAGGCGCTCGCGCGCCTGGAGGGGAAGCTGCGGGCCGCGGTTCAACGGACGCTGGCGGCCGATCCGCTGCTCCGGGCGCTCGACGCGGTGTTGACGCGCCTGGCCGGGGAACGGCCGGCCGGGGCGGCGGAAACCGGGGCGGGCGGCGGCCGCCTGGTCCCGCCGGGCGGGCCCGCAATCCTGCCGGCGGAGGTGCGCGTCGCCATCGAGGCCCTGCTCGCGCGCCCCGAACCCGGCGCGACGAACGCGCTGGCCGACCGCCTCGCCCTCTTGAATCCGTCCGCGCGCACCGCCGCCGTCGCCTTCCTGGTCGAACGCGAACAGGACGCGGTCGATCGCCTGCCCGCCCTTCCCGCGCTGCGCCAGGGACTCGCGGCCCTCCAGGACGCGAGCGACCGTTCGGTCGCCTACCGCGCCGTCAACCTCCTTTCCGCCGCGCGCGCCGACGGCACCTACGTGTTCGAGATTCCCCTGGTGCTCCACGGGCAGGCGTTCGCCGTCGCCCTCAAGGTCCGTCGCGACGAACGGGGCGCTCGAACCGGTTCGACCGGTGCTCCCGCCTCGGTCTTCGTGCGGGTCGACCTGACCCGGATCGGGCTCGTCACCTGCGCGGTCTGCGTGCAGGGAAAGCGGGCGGAGGTGGCGTTCCGCGTCCGGGACGAAGAGGTGCGCAAGCGGTTCGCCGAGGGTCGCGCCCTGCTGCACGACGCGCTCGCCGCCCTGGGATTGACGCCGCAACTGGCGGTTTCCGTACGCGAAGACGGCAGCGACGAGTGGGCCGACTGGCTGATCGGACCCGAGGGACCCGTCGCGTCCGGCATCGACCTTCAGGCGTAAGAGGGAGCCATGGCCGAAGAGCGCCTCGCCAGTCCCCGTCAGGTGGCCGTCGCCCTGCGGTACGAATCGGGCGAGGATGCGGCTCCCCGCGTGGTGGCGAAAGGACACGACGCCGTGGCCGGGGAGATCCTGCGCATCGCCCGCGAGCACGGCGTGGCCGTCCACCAGGACCGCGACCTCGCGCACGTGCTGGTGCAACTCGATCTCAACAGCCTGATCCCCGAGCACCTGTATCAGGCCGTCGCCGAAGTGCTCGCCTTCATCTACCGGATGAACGCCGGAACGTCGGACTGATTCCGGCCGGCGCCCGACCGCAATCAATCGAGGTCCAAGCCGAACTCCAGCGCCGTCGCGGTCTTGTCCGGCTCGTCGACCAGGGAGAGGTGCAGCTCCGCGTAGCCGTCCACGGACTTGACCAGGCAGGCGGCGGGAGCGGGGAAGGAGAAGATGAGTCGGTCCTTGGCCGGGCCGCAGGCCAGTCGGACGATTCCGCCGCAGCGCGGGAAGGCGCCCGGTTCCGTCAGTTCGCCCGCTTCGGTCGCCAGGAGGAAACCCTCGGCGAGCCGCTCCGGCGGGCCGGTCATCACCAGTTCGACCTGATCGACGTGCGTCTCCGCGTCGAGTTCGAGCCGCCAGTTCAGCGACAGTTTTCCCTGCAGGATCAGGGTCGTGACGGAGAGCGTCGAGACTTTTCCGGTGTCGGGGTCGACCAGCCGAACCTGCGTTTGGAAGTCGCCGCCGGAGTGGGCGGGAAACATCGGAGCGACCGCGGCGAGCATCTGGTCCAGAGACTTTCCCCCCGCGGTCCAGATGCGGATGCGGGCGTCCCACCACCGGAGTTCGGCGTTTCGAAAGAGGGAGAATCCGCCGCGGCGATCGAAGTCGAGTCGCAGCGGATCGTGCGGGAGGGCCAGGACGTCCTTCTCCGCGTCGAAGGGGCGGCGTTGCAGGTGAAGCCCGTCGAACCAGGCCTGCCCGAACGCCCCGCGCCCGACGCACGACAACCGGGCCGAGGCCGCGCGCGCCGGGGGAATGAAGACCGCTTCCTCCCGTTGCCAGGAAACGTCCCCCGTGACGGTGCCGGACCATGCTTCGCCCATCGCCTTTCCCGCCGCGTCGAGCCAGGTGATGCGGTACCCCACGATGCCGCGCGCATTGCGGACCCGCAGGTGGCCGGTCAGATGCAGGGCATCGCCGGCCGCGACCGGAATCTCCTTCTCGTGGACGGCGGCCATCTCGGAGAGCCGCGCGACGGTATCGAGGGAGTCCAGGCGCAGCGAACACTTGCCGTGGGCGAACTCCTCCGGATCCGCGGCGAATTGTTCGCCGAGCGTTCCTTGGATCCGCCAGCCCGCGAATAGGTCGCGGCGCTGCGGATCGGGCCGCTCGAAGGAGGGGTCCGGTCCCAGCAGGTTGGTGGGATCGACGGCCGCCGCTTCGGGGGGGGCGAGAAACACCCGGAGAACGGCGGGGAGGAAGAAGTAGATCGCCCCGATCACGCCGAGCGACACGACGCCGGCCATGATCATCGAGAGGCGCTCCCGATTCAGCCCCCGCTCCGATCCCCCGGGCGGGGGCGACTTAGGGTGGCCTCCGCCGTCACCTCCGTCGACGGCGGGGAGCGAGGGCGGCGTCCTGCGCTGCTCCTCGGCGGCGGGGGACTGCGGATCCTGGAATTGCAGGTGATTGCCGCCCACCTCGATCACCTGGCCCGACTTCAGCACGCCCTTGGAGATCTTCTGGCCGTTGACGAACGTCCCGTTCGTGCTGCCGACGTCCCGCACGACGTACCGGCCCTGTTCGTCGACCGCGACTTCCGCGTGGCGTCCGGACACGCGGTCGTCCCGAAACACCACCGAATTGCCCTTGTTGCGCCCGATCGTGAAGGGAAGCTTCTCGAGCGTGTACCGGTCGCCCTTGCGTTCACCCTCGAGCACCGTGAGGGTGCAGAATTGATTCTTCGCCGGCGGCGCCTTCGCCTTCGCGATCGCCTCCAGATGGGCAGGGGTGTCGCGCTGGATGTACTCGAGCCGGCTTTCCCCCGTGGTGTAGATCATCAGGGTGTCGCCGATCTCGATCTTGTCGCCGTGGCGCAGCCGATGCTGATGGACGGGGCAGCCGTTCACGAGCGTGCCGTTGCGGCTATTGAGATCGACGAGCATGTAGCTGCCGTCCTGGGTCCGGCGCAACTCGCAGTGCTCGCGGGAGGAGTGCTCGTCGCGGATGGGGATCTGGTTCTTCTTGGAGCGTCCGGCGGTCAACACGTCCTGGTCGAGTTCGATCATCCGCTCTTCGAACTCGTCCCGGACAATCAGTCTGGGCATGAGCGAAACCCTGCGGCAACGTCCTTGTGCGACCGGTGGCCGGGGATTCTAGCAAGGGACGGGCCGGAAGGGCAAGAGAACCCCGCCGTTCCCTTCCGGATCCCCGCGGGTGAATCCAGGATCCGATCCGGCCACGGGGGGACCGGACACGCCCGGCCTCCGACCGTTCCGGGCTTCCTCCGCCGCGCTTCCCGTTCTTTCCGGGACCGCCCCCCGGACCCTTCGGACGGGGGCGGGCTTTCCTCCAATTCAAAGCGGCGACTGGGATTGGGAATGTCACACAGTCGTTACATTCCCCATATCTTTGTGACCTGCCGGAGTTAGCCTTGTTGCTTTCCGGGCCGGATGTCAGAATCCATGTTTGCGCAGCGGTCGCGAGCCGGTGTTGTGGATCGGTTCCCGTCCTGTCGCCTGCGCCACCGTCCGCTCGGAGACTCCCATGTCCGTCGCTGCACCGGTCCTCGAACAGGATAAGGATCTCGACTCCGAATGGCGGAAGGCGGTGGCGCCGTACCAGCATCCCGTCGCCTGGCGGAGTTGGATGCAGGTCGCGAACTCGATTCTCCCGTTTCTGGCGCTGTGGGCAGCGGCCTATTGGGCCCTCGAGGTGTCCTATGCGGCGACCGTGGGGCTCGGCGTGCTGGCGGCCGGCTTCCTGGTTCGCATCTTCATTATCTTCCATGACTGCGGCCACGGGTCTTTCTTCCGGTCGCAACGGATGAACGATCTGATGGGCTACATCACGGGTGTTCTCACCTTCACTCCTTACCATCAGTGGCGACATGAACACGCCGTGCACCATGCGACTTCGGGAGATCTGGACCGGCGCGGAACCGGCGACATCACAACCTGGACCATCCGGGAGTATCTGCGCGCGACCCCGTGGGCGCGACTGAGATACCGGCTGTACCGGAATCCGCTCGTACTCTTTCTGATTGGGCCGATCTTCCACTTCTTGATCACGCAGCGCTTCCCCTTCCGCGGCGAATCGGCGCGGGAACGCATGAGCGTCCACATTACCAATCTGGCCCTGCTGGTGATCGTCGGCGGCCTGGTCTGGTCGATCGGCTGGAAGGCCTTTCTGCTCGTGCAGACGCCGATCGTCGTGGTCGCCTTCGCGACCGGGGTCTGGCTCTTCTACGTTCAGCATCAGTTCGAGGATACGTACTGGGAATACCATCCGGAGTGGGACTTTACGACCGCCGCGCTGCGCGGATCCACGTTCTACGATCTGCCTCCCGTGTTGCGGTTCTTCTCGGGTAACATCGGGTATCATCACATCCACCACTTGGCTTCGCGCATTCCGAACTACTTCCTCGAGCCTTGCTTCCGGAACAATCCCCTGTTCCACGAGGTCTCGCGGTTGACGCTTCTCCAGAGCCTCAAGACCATGCGGTATCGTCTCTGGGACGAGGACGGGAAGCGGATGGTCGGCTTCCGCGACGTGCGCCACCTCATCGGCGCGACGCCTGCGCAAGGCGGCGGGAACCCCTAGCCCGGATTATTCATGAAGCCGCGCCAGCGGCTTCGTGAAAAATCCGCC
>CAZWCX010000083.1:0-33388 GCA_964632945.1 uncultured Planctomycetia bacterium
CAGCCAGGAGCCCGCGGGCGGATTTTTCACGAAGCCGCTGGCGCGGCTTCATGAACAATCCGGGTTAGTCCGGCTTCGGCTTGGCATCGTCGGTCGGCTTCGGCTTGCCTTCCTCGACCGGCCCGGGCCGGGGAGGTTCGGCGGGGAGGATGGAGTATCTCGGCTCCGACTCCACCCGCGCGAGTCCCATGCGAACCAGGCGCTGAACCGGCAGCGGGACGTCCTGCATGCCCCGGAAGTCGCCGCGGAACACCCCGAGCCACGCGCCCGCCAATTCCGCATCGCCGAGGATTCGCTGCGCGGCGTCGAGGAGGCGCCGGATCCGGTCGTGGGGATCGATCCCCTCCCCCCGCTCCAGCGCGTCCAGGTCGGCGGGCAGGGGGATCCCACGCACGGCGCAAGCCAAGCGGATGCCGGCGCCGAGCAGCGCCGATTCGCGATCCAGAGCCTCGCGTTCGGCGGCCCGGAGGGCGTCAAGGCGGGCTTCGGTCTCGGCCTCGGGCTGCCGACCAGCCGCAGGGATGCTCCAGGGTCCGGCCACCGGCGGGACGTCCGGCAGACGGGGCAGCGCCCACGGATCGACGGCGGTCTCCCGGGCGGGCGGCTCCGGGCGGGGGCCGAGCGGCGCCCGCGGTCCCCGTTCCCCTACGGATGCGTCCAGCGGCACCAGCGCGTCCCCTCCCGCGGCGGGGAGCAACGCGAGGGCGAAGAGGTGGTCCGGGCGGTCGACGCTCCCCCCGTCGAGCAGCCAACCGGCGGCGGGCATGGCCGGCACGCCCAGGTGCCGCAGCAATTCGACGACGAGCAGGTTCAGCTCGTGGCAGACGCCGCGACCGAGGAAACCGTCTCCGCCCGCGGCGTGAAGCAGATCGAGATGGTGGTTTCCTTCCCCGGCGCGCAATCGGGGGATTCGCTCGCGCACGCCGGGACGCTCGCGAAAGCGCTCCTCGTAGCGGTAGTTCGCCCGCACGAACTCCTGGACCGCCAAGGCGCGTTCCCAGGCCGGACGGCCGCGCCCCGCCTCGTCGGACAGCCACTGGTCGACCGGGCGCGGGAGCGCGCGTCGGGCCACCGTCGTCCGCAGGAGTTCCCCGGGCGGGGGCGATTCCTCCAGCGCACCCGCCAGCGGTGGCGGGCGCAACAATTCGGCCTCGTATCGCACCATCACCGGGAACGTCGCCGGATTTCGCACCCGCAGTCGTCCTCCGGGAGATACGCCCAGCACCTCCACGTCGCATTCCGGCTGATCGAGGACCTGCACTCCGCCGCGCAGAACTGAGTAGAGCGGCAACGGCAGGGACGACTCCCCGGGAAGGAGTGCTCCCTGGAAGGCGACGGCGTGGCCGGAAGGGACGGCGCGAGCAACGGGACGACCCGTGAGCACGGAACGGTCCCGCCATCCCTGGCCGTCGGGGTCGAACTCCACGCCGAGCGTGTGCACGGCGTACAGGTGAGGCGGCGGCAGTGCCTGGGGAGCGAACCGCAGTCGCGTGGCGGGCTCGATCCCGGCGACCCGGCGACGTTCGTCGTACGAGGCCCACAGATTTGCGGGGATCCCCTCCGCCGGCACGAAGGGATTGGCCCCGGGGCGGGCCCAGGGAGGCGCCTCTCCCCACGCCAGGACCGCCGCGATCCGCTCACGCAAACCCAGCCACTGCGTCAGCCTGCCGAACCAGCCCGGCCCGCGCGGGGCGCGAACCGGGAGCGCAGCCGAGACCGCAGACGGGGAAGACGAAGGGGCGGACATCGAGGTCTCGCGGACCCTCCCGGTCGCGGCCGGCGGCGAGGTCGGCCGCAGCTCGATCCCGGCGCCTGCGCCGGCGGCAGGATCGAAGGCGAGCGGGCCGGCTCCGGCGATCACGGGAATTCCGTGGTCCCCGCCCCGGGGATCCGGTGCTTCGCTCCCGGACGGGATCCCGACCGCCTGCGACCTGCCCCCGTCGAAGGGACCGGCGACCGGGGCCGACGCGGTCGGGCGCGCCTCCTCTTCCCCCCCCGCGTCCCGCAACGAGGCCGGCACGTCGTTGACCGTCGGCGCCGCCAGAACGGCCGAGAGAACCTCGGTCAGCTCCCGCCCGGGCGCCTCCAGCCCCACGACCTCGAGGAGCCGGGCCGCCGCCCGCGCGGCATCGCGGGTCGCGTCTTTCCCCCACTCCTCCGCCTCCAGACCCCGCAGCAGACCGGGCGCGCGCCATGCCGCCAGGTCCCGCCCGCGAAGCTCCGGGAAGCGTCCGGCCAGCTTCCGGTCCAGCCCGAAATCCAGCACCTCCCCGATCCGCCGCGACAACGCATCGAACGGCCCGGACTCCGCCTCCGCCGCAGGAAAGTGCCGCCGGTTCAGATAGGCGTCCATCCGCTCCCGCGTGCGCAGCGGCAGCAGCAGGTCGAGCAGATCGACGATCAGGTCCTCCCCCGGCCCCTCGTACACGCAGGGCGTCAGCGCGGGAGCAATTCCTTCCAGGGACTCGAGCGCGCGCGCCTCGACGAGGAGCTCGCCGCGGGCGGGGTCGTACACGGCCGGGGAGCGGCTGCACGCCTTGCCCACGCCTTCCAGTTCGTACTCCACCGAGAGTCCGTCGATGGCGCGGATCGATCCCGACGCGGCCAGTCCGGCCAGGCGTTCCCGGTCGACCCACGCGCGCGCGTCGAGCATGGTGCGGTGTCGGCGCACCCGCGGCAACACATCCGCCAGGGCGCGGAGGGCCCCACGCAATTCACGGATCGGCGCCGCGGATTCCGCCGTGCGCTCCCGGCCGACCCCCTCGGCGACCCGCAGCCGGTACGCATCCCTCAACCGGCGGACGCCCAACGCCGCCAGGAGTCGCGCCACGGGACCGCGGTCCTCGCCCAGGCCGGGTTCCGCAAGCCAGAACCGGCCCACCGGCTCGAACAGCGCCTCCAGCGTGGGCGTGTCGCTGGTGAACAGACCGGGGTCGGAGGCCGCGCGCAGACGCAGACCCGAGCCCGCGCCGGGCCCGCATTCGCGGCAGACGATCGGCATCCGCTCGCGCTCGCCTTTCCGCCCCAGCCGCCCCAGGAACGCGGTGCAGGCGAGCACCATGCGCGGCAGCGCCGGCACCCCCGCCACCAGGGCCTCGTCCCCGGCACGCCGCGCTTCCTCCTCCACCTCGTGGAGGAACGCGATCACCGCCTCCGGACCGACCTCCCCCGGGATTCCCAGCACGCGGCACAAGGCGGGACAACGATCCCGACCGCGCTCCCAGTAGCCCCGGCGGGTCCCGAAGAGGTGCAGCGCGCGCGCCCCCAGCACGCGATCCGGCGTGAAGAACTCCCCGTCGTCCGTGTAGATCCAGGCCGATCCGGCCAGTCGCCGGGCGAGGTCCTTGCCGTTCACTCGCCCGGCAACGATCTCCTGCTCGAGCCAGGCATAGGCGCGGAACGGGACCGCGCGGCCGCGCGCCGCGCGATCCTCCAGATGTCGCACGACCTCCTCGAGCCGCACGTCCGCCGTGGATCGGAACGGCAAGGCCGCGCAGAGATCCGGTCCGAGGCGCGCCTCCGCCTCCTCGTGGAGGTACCGCTCGGGGAAGGTCCCGATCAACGCCTCGACTTCCACGCTCCAGCGAAACAGGTCGGCGGCGCGGCGCAGGAAACCGGCCCGGTCGGGGAGCCAGGCGGCCTGCGCCACGGGAAGGTCGCGACGCGACGCCTCCGGAAAGTCCCGCCAGAGCCGGCCGAGGAGGCCTGCGAGGGACAACGCGCCCGCGAGTCCGCTCGGCGCGTCCTCGAGGGCCGCGCGCAGCCTCTCGACCGGCGGCACGCGCGGCACCCCCAGATCCAGGAGGAACGTGTGCATCGAGCGGGGGTATCGCTCCGGCGAAGGCCGGAACGCGCCGCGCCCCCAGATCGTCTCCACCCAGGGCTCGATTTCGGGCGCGGGCAGCAGCAGTTCCTCGGGCGGCCGGAACGTCCCTCCCTCCTCTTCGAGCGGGAAGGGCGCGGCGCCGGACGGTCCGCGCAGAAGCCGCCGCACCGACTCCGGGGCCAACCCGGACGCGCGCCGGACCAGGTAGGCGACGATCCGGCCGGCCGAGTCGCGATCTCTTTTCTCCACGGCCGCCCGGTACGCCGGGATCAGGTGTCGCTCCGCCAGGTCTTCCAGTCGCGGCCGCCCGATATCGAGGTGTCGGCCCAGGGCCGCGAGAGTTTGCGCCGGGACCTCCGGATCGGGACGCCAGTCGATCCCGAGGTCCGGGAGATCCGGATCGAGCACGAGTTCGCCGGGATCGGCCGGGCGCCCCCGGGACGTACGGAAGAACCGTCCTTCGCGCAATCGCGTGCGGCACTCGGGCGAGGCGAAGATCTCCGCTTCCCGCTCCGCGAGCCAGGCATGGAATCGCGCGCGGCGACCCGGATTCTCGAGCGGCGCGCCGCGCACGGCATCGAGGACGCGGTGAGGCGGGAGCGGGGGCAGGCGGTCCCCGGACAAGAGGCCGCCCAGGGCCTGCTCAACCCCTTCGTGGACGAGGTCCGATTCGAGGGGCAATCCCGCGACCAGGGCGCGCGCGAGCGGATCGGCGCGGTGCAACGTCCCGGTGCGAAGGTTGCCTTTGGCGTCGGCGAGCGGCACGGCGGGCGCGGGCGCCGATTCGGCGGCGGGCTCCGACTCCCGCAGGAGGAAGGTCGCGACCGCGGCGACCCGCCCGGCGGAGGACAGGAACCGCGGCTGGTCGGACAGGGGTCGGCCGACGAGCCCGCGACGCTCCACGCACTCCCGCAGGAACCGCGTCGCGGGGCGCGCCGCGACCAGCGGAGCCAGCGCCGCGAATCGCCCGGCGTCTTCGGGAGCCAAACGACGTCCCTCGGCCTCCTCCCGCTCCGGCGTCCCCGGCTCGAACAGGGAGGCGAGCGGGGCGGCGTCGACGATGGCGGCGGCCGGGACCACGCCCCCGGCGGCCGTCCGCCAGAGGGCGGGCGCGGAGATCATCGGACTGCACGCCGGGCCGTCCGCCCGCGCCTCCGGCGGGTAGCGGCCGAGCAGCGCGTCCCGGTGGGCGACCAGCAGCTCCTGGGCGCGGACCAGCGCCTCCGCCTCCTGGGACGGGGACGGCGGGACGCCGGGCGCAAGGGGTTCGAGCGCCCGCAACGCGCGCACGGCGAGCCGCACGTCCCCCGCGGGCACGCCGGCCGCGCGACGAAGGCAGGCCACCGCGCCTTCCAGGCCGGGGTCGAGGATCCGCAGTCCGGCCGCGGCCGCAACGGGGCGCACGTCCGGGTCGCAGGCATAGACGACCCGCGGACTCGGCGGGCGGCGCGGATCCCCGAGCGGCCCCAGGCGCCCCGTGGTGTCCGGGTAGAGCGGCAAGCGCACCCCGCGTTCGAGGTCGTTGCTCGACAGGGTCCCGGCCTCTTCGGCAAGGAGCGTGAGCAGCGCAACCAGACCGTCCCGATCGCCGACCAGCGGCAACCGCTCCCGCGCGGGGTCCTTTCCGTCGAGGTCCCCGGCGAGATCCGCCAGGTCCGCGAGCAACCCTCCCGCGTCCGCCTTGTGAAGATGGCCGGCGAGGTCGAGGCGGTCGATGACGGCGCGGGTGAGTCCTTGCGGATCGACGAAGGACCGTCCCGGAAAGTCCCCGTATGCGCGCCGCACGTCGGTTCGGGAAACCTGCGACAGTTCGTGGAGTCGTCTCACCTGTCCGCGATCGCAGAGAAAGGCGGGACGGGTCCTCAGCTTCTCCCGCGTCTCGGGATCCACCTCGGCCGACCGTTCGAGCAGGAGCCGCAGGATCCGTTCCGCGACCGGCGGGTCGACGGTGAGCCGGAACGGCGCCTTGGCCGACGCCGCCAGCGCGGTGACGACGCGCTCCACGCCCACGCGTTCCGGATTCAGTTCGGCGACATGCGCGCGGGTCGCGACGGCGGGGTCGAGCCAGGGCGCATCGGGAAACAACTCGGCGACGAGCGGATGAGCGGCCAGCCGGGCGGCGCCCGGGCCGGTCAGCGGACGCAATTCCCCGGCCCGGTCGGGCCAGATCGACAGTCGCGCAAGCCGCGAACGCAGCCGGCCCGACATCTCCCCCACGACCTCCTCCAGCAATTCGTGGAGTCGACCCACCGCAGCGGGATCCAGCGGGACGCGGGGCGGCGTCGCCGTCAGATCGCGGAGCAGGACGTCGAGGTCGAGGTCGGGGATGCGCGCCCGCTCGAGCAGCGCGGCGGCAGGTCCGTCCGCGAGGTCCGGGGCGAGCAAGGGCCGGCGGTCGCCGTAGAAGGCGCGCAAGCGCTCTCCCACCGGTCCCGAAGCCACCCGCAGCACGCCCTCCCGGTCGTCGGCCGAACGCGCGCCGGGGTAGAGGCGACCGTCCGCCGCGCGGAAGAGCGGCAGACGGGCGGCCTGCGGTTGCAATCGCACCGGGCCCGCGGCCAGGAGCTCGACGGCGCGATCGAGCCGCTCCCGGGAACCCGGGAAGGGAACCGCGTCGGGGCCGCGCAGCGGGGTCGGCAGATCTCCGAGCGCCGCTTCAAGATCCTCGAGCAGTCGCGGCAGATCGAGGCGCTCGACTCCCAGGCGATCGAACAGCGCCGCGGAACGGGACGCCGCCCCCGGGCCCGCGGGCCCATCGAGGCGCGCGTCGAGGAAGGTGCGGACTCCCGCGTACACCTCGCGCAGCCCCTCCTCCGCCCGCCACGGGCGTTCCCCGTCCGGCGCCGAAGCCCGAACCCATCGTCCTCGGTCGTCGGGCAGAAGCGGCAGCCGCTTCAGTCTCGCGACCAACGCGCCGGCCGCGCCGGTGTCGCCGCGCCGCTCGAGCCCCTCGATCTCCTCGAGCAAGAGATCGTACAGCCGCTCGAGCCGGTCGGGCTCCGGGCGGATCAGGAATTCCGGGACCGATCCGTCGCGGGGCTTCGCCCCGTCCGGCAGGTCGCGCAACGCCTCCTCGAGCAGGCCGACCAGCTCGGCGGGGCCCAATGGCCGGCATCCCAACGCGAGGGCGACTTCTCGCGACCGCGCGTCGAGGGACGGATCCAGGAGTGCGTGCCCGCCCGCCGGCTCCGCGCCGAAGAGGGCGGCGACGCCGGGAGAGGCCACCCACACGTCGGCGGGCCGGTGCAATCGACCGTCCGCGCCCGGGACGAAGGCCCGCGACGCCATCGCCTCCGGCAACCCCTCCACGATCGGGGCGTAGACCGGCGCGCCCAGTTCCTTCGCCAGCGGCAGCACGCCGAGCAGTCCGGCGGCGGCCGCCGTTGCGTCCGGCCCGCCCCCCCAACCCTCGATCGCCGCGGCCATCTCGGACAGACGCAGCGGCACGTGCGACAGGATCCACCGGTTCCAGTCGGATTCCGGCGCAATGCGTTCCCGGTCGACCGGCACGTCGAAGTGTCCCTGCACGAAGAAGCGCAGCCCGGAATGCTCCGCTGTCGGCAGGTAGCTGTAGACGGTCGAACTTCCCGCGTCGAGCGGGCGCGGTCGGCCCGAATCGTCGAGACGCACGCCCACCATGACGCGGGTCCGGTCGGGCCGTCCGACGTCCCGGCTCCCGCGCACGTATTGGTGCTCTCCTTCGCGAACGAGGTAGGCCCGCTGCCACCCGTCCGGCTGCTGGCGCAAGGTCGTCCGCGCCTCCCCGGGCGCGGCCGTCTCGGCGACCTCGTGGAGCGCGGGCCCGCCCGCCCCTTCGGCCAGTTCCAACCGGATCGTTTCCAATCGGCGCAGCGTCAAGAGAACCACGGCGTCCAACGCGCGCGCCTTTTCGTACATCGCGCGCGGGGAACGCACCGGATCAGCCGGGTTCCGCAGGGGCAGGACGAGCAGCGTACCGTCGGCGGGAAGGCCGGCGGGGCGCGCGGCCAGCGCCTTCGGCAGCGAGACGTCCGCGATCTCGAAGCGATAGACGTCCGAATAGACCTGCGGACGCTCCGTCACTTCGTAGACCGATTTGAAGCCGACTCCGAAGAAGCCGATCTGCTGCTTCCGCTTGGTCGTCTGGCCGATCGAGGTGACCCCGACGAGATCGCGGGCGTCGAAGGGCGTGCCGTCGTGCCAGACCCAGATGCGGGCAGGCTCGAACACGACGCGCCAGGTCCTCGCCCCCGAGTCTTCCGCATTCTGAAGCAACTCGATCAGGAAGTGTCCCGGATCGGTGTAGACCCGCCGCGAGAGCAGTTCCTCCGCATTGGCTTGGGAAACCGCCTTGGGCACGTTGCCGAGGATGATGATCGCCTCGGCGGCCAGCCGCTCCCGCGCCCGCTCGAACGCTTCCGGAGTGGCCCCGCCTCCCGCGCGCGCCGCGGCCCGCAAGTCGGGCAGGTCGGCCGCCGGCGCCTGCGCGAGCAGGTCCAGCGTCACCTCCTCCGGGCGTCCGCGACGCAAGGCCTGCGCGATCCGGTCCACGACTTCGCGAACGTGGGCATCCCGGACCTCCGGCGCCTGGTGCTTGAGCGCGCGATCGATGAGGCACATCGACGAGAGGCGCGCGAGCGGGACCTGGCGCAGCGCCTCGACCAGCGCCGCCACGATCCCGTCGGGAAGCGGCTGGCGCGCCGTCAACGACTTGAGGACGTGATGGACCGCCGTTTCGGGCTGACCGACGAGAAACGCGGCGAACGCGCGGCGGGACCTTTCCTGTCCGAGCCAGCCTTCCTCGGCAAGCCGGCGAACCAGCCACGCCAGCGGTGCGTGGTCGCGCAGCGACGCGCAGAGATCGAGCAGGGCGGGGACCGGTTCGCGTTCGACCGCCTCGCGCAATCGGCCGAGCTGGTCCTCGAGCGGCAGGGCCGCGAACGCGGCGGGGTCCGGAAGCTTGCGTGCCATGTGCAGGAGGATATCGACCGTGCCCGGGGACTGCAACGACCAGATGGACTCGCCGAAATCCCCCCGGAACGGCCCGTCGCCCGGCGTCTCAGGGAGCGGCCTCCGGGATCCCCCGGACCGTCCGACCCCGATTTCGCCACCGCGCCGGTGAAGTTTGCACTCCCCTTGCCCGACCCAAACAGCGAAAATGAGGCTAACGCACGAACGGGAGATGGACCGCACCATGGCCAGCCTGTATCTGCCTGCGCCGCCGCCCGAACCCGGATTGCTCGCCCGCATCCCGGCCATCCTGCGTCGCCGCTGCCCGGAATGCCTGGGCGGCTCCGTGTTCCGCTCCTGGCTGTCGACGCATGAACGCTGCCCCGCCTGCGGCGCACGCTTCGAAACCGAGCCGGGCTACTACACGGGAGCGATGTACGTCAGCTACGCGCTGCAGGTGCCGATCTTCGGCCTGTCGGCGCTCGCGGCATGGCTCCTGCTGCCCGGGTGGCCCTATCACCTCCTGTTCCTGGCCGCCTGGATTCCGGCCCTGCCCCTGCTCCCGCTGGTCTTCGTGTACTCGCGGGTGATCTGGCTCCATCTCGACCGATACGCGCAGTCCCACGATCCCCGGCTCGACTTCCCCAGCGCCCTCGCTCCGACGGCGCGTGGCGAGGAGGCGGCGGAAGCGGGCGGCGACGCGGATTCAGGAGCGAACGGGAACTCGCCCTGACCGACCCCCGTCGGGCGGCGAGGCCGCGCGGCGAACTCCACCAGGCCGCTTCACCGGAAGAGCAGGACGGGCACCGGTCGAGTGGACCGGTGTGCGCCGAACCGCAATGGACGCAGGGCGGATGCGAGGATCCGTCGACGACTTGCGCGGCCTGGGGCCGGCGGCAGTCCGCGCAGAGGCGGAATTCCTGGCGGCGGGCCTCGCCCGGCAGGAAGGGCGCACCCCCCACGGAAACCCGCAGGGGCGGCAGCGAACGTGCGGGACGAGGCTCAGCCTCCCCCGATCCGGGATGCCGGACGTCACCGGCATCCCGTGCGACCGACGACCGGGGGCGCGCGCCCTTCCCGGCTACTTGTCCCGGGTGTGGGTCAGGAACGTGTCGTTGCCGGCGGTGGACCACTTCTCGAACAGGTAGACGGTCTTTCCTTCTTCCCCCCGGGTCATCCGCGACACGACCCGCATGCCTTCGACAACGGTCTCCTTGGGCTGACCGGTGAGCAACTCCTCGCCCAATCCCGGGTTTCCCCCGGAGGTGACTTGCGAGACCACCGGTTCGAGCGCTTTGCCGCGGGAGTCGACCACGCGGGCGAACACGGTGCCGGTGTCGGCCTTTTGCCGCTCGTAGGTGAACGTGACGACCCTCATCGTGCGCAGGTCGCGACTCCGCCACATCGGGATCGACTCGACGCGATAGCGGCCGTCCTCGGCATGGGAGACCAACCCGGTCCATCCCGAGTGCGCGGCGTTTTCCGTCACGAGGTGCTGGATGCGGGAATCGTTCCACATCCAGGTGTGCGGGGACTTCATCTTCGGCATGGCGCAGCCGGCGAGTACGCACGCGACGGCGAGCGAGCCCAGCCCGAGCCCGATCGAAGAAGAAACGCGGGAGAACGACAACATGGACCCCTCCTCTTCCCTACTCCGCAAAGATCCGGTCGAACTCGGCGAGCGCCGCCGCTTCCTTGGCGCCGCCCGCGGCGGCGGCCTGGGCCAATCGTCCTCGCAGGGCGGTCCGCTCGGCGGCAAACGTCGCCGGGAGCACGTCGCCGAGGATCCGGCGCTCTCTCAAGACCCGCAGATGGGTCACGTCATGTTCGGTCTGAGTGCTGAGGCCCTTTTTGATGCGGCCGTGCTGCCAATCGCGCAGGCGGGTCAGGCAGTCGCGGCGGCGGGTGTGATACGTGTTGACCGGCAGCCAGCCCAACGTCCACTCCAGGTCCGCGACGGCCACCTGCTGCTCATAGACGGCGCCCCAGGCGGATTCGTCCGTGCGGGCCCGGGCCTCGAGCTCGCGCAACAGATGATTGGCGTGTTTCCACTGGAACTTGGTCTGATCGGTATTGACCTTGTTGAGGGGCGGCGGCGTGACGTTGTTCTTGCACCCTGCGAACGACGCGGCAAGGACCGCGGCGAGCGCAAACACGGCGGCGCGGGACATGAGACACCCTCCACAGACGTCGGACGCGCGGCGCGAGCCGACCACCGCGGGGACGCATCCCCGCGTCGCGCGAAGCCGATCCGTCCGGGAGTGTAGAAGAGCCGCCCGGGGAACGCAAGGTTCTCGTGCGCCATCCGGGCGTTCCCTACACGGCCTTTTCGCTCAGCCGAACCAGCAGGTCCTTGACGAATTCCTCCCGCCGCTTGAGGCCCTCGCGGAACTCGAAGCGGTCCGTGCCGGCGATCTCCATCCGCAGATCGCCGAGAAAATCCTCGAGAATTTCGTGCAGCACGCGCGCCTGATCGGCGGAGAGTTGCAACTGCAGCATGGCTTCCTCCTCTCCATTCCGTGGCCGACTTTATTGTAGCGCACGGGTCGCCGCGGGGAAAGTCGGCCTTCCCTGCCCTCCCGGTCCGCACCGCACGCTTCGGCGTCCCCGGGCGCCACCCGCCTGCCCCACGCCGGGTGCCGCGCGCGGGCTATCTCCGGTACTTGCGGCTGGCTTCGTGGAGGAAGCTGCGCTCCTCCTCCGTCAGGCTGGGCAGCCCTTCGCGCGAGATCTTGTCGAGGAGGGCGTCGACGCGGGCGCTCACCGCGGGATCGGGAGGCGGCTCCAGGCGGGGCGGCTCGACCTCCGCCTGGGTGCGACGCGGCGCGCGCGGCGCCGACCGGCGGAAGGGCCAGCGCCCCCGCGGTCCGGCGGGACCGAACGGGCGCAGATCGAAGCGATAGAAGAGCAGCCCGGTCAAGGCGCCGCCCAGGTGGGCCGCATGGGCCACCCCGGACCCGCCGCCGACTACCCCCATCAGGTCCATCGCCACGTACAGGATGGCGGCCCACTTGATCGTGAGCGGGAGGATTCCCCAAATGTAGATCTGGCGGTTGGGATACAGGAAGGCGTACACGACCACGACGCCCATGACCGCCCCGCTCGCGCCGAGCGCGGGAACCTGGGGTGCGCCGATCGCGCTCTTCAGCAGGACGTGTCCGATCCCGGCGACGACGGCGGACCCCAGATAGAGCGCGGCGTAGTCCCAGACCCCGTAGAGGTCCTCCAACTCCCGCCCGAACCACCACACGAACAGCATGTTGAAGAGCAGGTGCCAGGGATCCATGTGCGAAAACGCGTGCGTCAGCAGGGTGTGCACGCGGAAGTGCTCGACGATGCCGATCGTGCTGACGGTGAATTGCTGACTGAGGACCGCGCCGAGGGTGGGCGAGAGGGTCCGGAACTGCCAGAGAACGAAGATCGTCACGTTGGTGACGATGAGCCACCAGGTCAGGGAGCGGCCGCGCCAGAAGGCGAGGCGGAATCGGGGCGCGTCCCCCATGTAGTCCCGGTCGTACAGGCCCATGTCCTGACCTCGCAGCGGCTCCTCCGGAGAGTATACGCCCGGGCGGAAACCCCTGCAACCCTCCCGTCCCGGACCGCGGCGTGGGCCCTTCGAGTCCGCCTTGACCCCGACCTTCCCCGCTGGTATCCTCGCCGAATCCGGCGTGCGCATCACAATCCATTTCCCCGAGAGAGGGCCCACATGCCGAGCACCGCGGACACCCGCCTGGGCGATCTCCTTCGCAAGCACGGCCTCGTCTCCCGCGCGGATCTCGAGGAGGCGCAGAAGCGGCTCGACGCCGGGGACCGCCGCGACATCGTCGACGTGCTGGTAGAGGGCAAGAAGCTCGACGGCGACGCGGGGAAGGCGTTCGCGGAGGCGATCGCGGAGCCGGGTCGGCGTTCCCATACGCTGACGCCGGTCGACCTGAACGTGCTGCAGCGGCTGGCGGAGCAGAAGCTGTGTACCGCCTCGACGTTGCAGGCCGCGCTGGGCGCCCAACGTCGCCTTCACGAGCAGTGCCGCGTGCGCCGGCCGCTGGTCGAAGTGCTGGCCGCCCAGGGGAAGCTGGACCGCCGTCGCGCCGAGGAGACGATCTCGCTTGCGCGGGTGGCGCTGCCCAAGGCCGATCCCGCGTGGTTCGACCTGGTGATGACGACGGAGGAGCAGGAGGCGCGGCTGCGCGCGGCGATGCAGAAACCCGGCCTGGTTTCCGAAGCCGACATGGAGAAGTGCCTGAAGCTGCTCCAGGCGATGTCGCGGCTGGGGATGGACCGGAAAGTCGGCGAGGTGCTGATGATCCTGGGCGTCCTGAAGCGCAGCCAGCTCGACGACCTTCCCGAGGCCGGGGCCGGCGGCGGCCGGAAGCCCCGGGAAGCGCGCGCCGCGGTTCCCGCGGCCGCACCGGAGGCGCGACCGACCCCGCGGGCGGGCGTCGACGCGCGGGACGCGAAAGAGGCGCGCGAGGCGCGTCCGCGGGCGGTTCGGCGCCGGAATCCCGTCCTGTCCGCCCTCCCGGCCGTGCTGGCCCTGGCCTTCTTCGGGGGCGTCGGCTGGTTCGTGATGAAGAACAAGCCGTTCGGCTCGACGCCGGCGCCGGTCCTGCCCGGCGGGCCCGACACCGCCAAGTACGCCGCGGGGGGATCCTCGGGGGAGGCCGACCCGGGCGGTGCTCCGTCCGGGGATCTGCAGCTGCCGCCGGCGATGGCGTCTTCCATCCTGCACGAGGGAAAGAACGCGCAGCGCGGGCGCGACGTGTTCGGTGCGCTGGCGAAGTTCGATACGCTGATGCGGAAAGGACCGCGGGACGGCGACGTCCGGGGGGAGATCGAGCGGCGCCACGCGCCGGTCGCCGCCATGGCGCGCGCCCTGGATGCCCTGATCGTGGCGATCGCGGAAAAGAAGGACTCGCCGCGGGAGCACATTTTCGAGAACGGCGTCACGCGCCGCCTCGCGGGGGCCACCCGGGACGCCCTCACCGTGTCGTCGCCGGCGCTCGAAACCCCCGCGGCGCTTCCCTGGCCCAAGGTGGGCGCGCGGGACGTCGTCCGCCTGCTGGTCGACACCGGCGCTGCCGATAAGGAACCGCTCGGCGCGGCGGCCTACGCGGCGGAGTACGATTCCACGCGCGGCCTCGGGGACTTGCTGGCCCGGCTGTCCGAGGCGGACCGAACCCGTCTCCTCGAGTGGTATCCGACCGCCCGAACCGGCGCGCCGCAGGCGGCGGACGTGGAGGCTCCGGAGGGACCGGGACCGGGCGGACCGACCCCGGAGGAGATCGCCGGCGGCAGCGGAACGAGCGGACCGGGCGGCAGCGGCGGGACCGGCGAGCGCGTCCCGGCGGAGGACGCGACCGCCAAGGAGATCGCCGCGGCCGTGACCAAGGCCAACGATCTCGACCAGGCCGGCAAAGCAGACGACGCCCTCGGCGTCCTCAAGCCGTTGCGCGAGCGCCATCGCGGCACTCCCCGCGCGGCCCCCCTGGATGCGGCCTGGGACCGCATCGCCGCGCGCTTCGTCCGCACCCTCGACGCCTTCGACCAGCAGGGCGACGCCATGCGGTGGCAGGCCCTCAACGGCAAGGCGGAGTGGAACTCCCAGGCCGACCGGGTACGCTCCGGCGCCGGCTCCCTGCGCTGGGAAACCTCCGGCGGCGACATGACCGGAGTCCTGGGCGCCTGCGAGCACCCGGATTGGACGGGATACGCCTGGTTGTCGGTGTGGGTGCACGCGGAGAAGCCCGGCTTTTCCCTCGAGGTGCGGGCCTCCACCGGGGCCCAGGACGGCCTGAGCCACGTGCAGCCCGTGGATTGGACCGGCTGGAAGCGGTTGCGTGTGCGACTGGACAAGTTCCGCCGCATCGGCAAGCCCGACCTGAAGAACATCCAGGGGCTCGGCCTGATGGCCTACAAGGCCGCGGACCGGTCCGTCCTGTTCGTGGACGAACTGCGGCTGGAAGCCGAGAAGATCCCCGCCGCGCTCGGCATCGAGTCCGGCGAACCGGAAGAGATCGCGGGATCGGGACCCGGTGGACGGACCCCGGGCGGATCCGCCGGCGGGAGCGGCGGGAGCGGCGGTTCCGCCGGCCCCGTGCCGGAGCGTCCCAAGGGCTGGCCCCGCCCCACCGGCCGCCACTTCGTGAACCTGGACCATGCCGTGGCCCTCGTGGCCCCGCAGGGCTGGAAGGTCATCCCCGCGCCCAAGGAGGTCAACGCCGAATTCGCCCGCGAGGAGTCGATCAAGACCGTCGTTCGGTTCGACGACAAGCGCGCGGATCCGGAGAACTTCGCCATCTCCATGGACCTGAACGTGATCCCCCGCGCTTCCTCGCTGGAGGACGCGGTCAAGACCTACCTCGCCCAGGTGCGCGAATCGGTCGAGCCGCAGAACGTGAAGCCGATGCGCATCGGTCCGTGGGAAGCCCGATTCTTCCAGCTCCCGGGGCGGTTCTTCCACAACGTCATCGCCGTCTTCGAGGGATCCCGCGCCGCGGTCATGACCTTCTCGTCCGGCGAACGATACGGGAAGAAGAAGGCGGAAACTTTCCTGCAGACCGCGCGCACGTTCCTGTTCCTTTGCGAAGCCGACGTGCGGCTGCTTCGCTCCAAGCAGCAGGGCCTGACCAACCTGCCGCCGGGGTGGAAGGTGCACAACACGGAACACTATGAAGTGCAGTACAACTCGGACGACGAATTCGCCCGCCAGGTGGGCAAGCACCTCGAGGCGATCCTGAGAGAATACCTCAAACGCTGGCCGCTGGAGTCCTCGATGGACGAGATCACCGGCAAGGTCACGCAGGCGCTGGAACGGTTCACGGTGAAGATCTTCAAGACGTACGAGGAGTTCAATTCCTACGCGGCGTCGAACGGGGTCGGCGGCGCGGCGGCCTACTTCAGCCCGATGCAGAACGAGCTGGTGGGCTACAAGACCACCGACCAGGGCAAGGACAAGACCTTCCACATCATGTATCACGAGGCCAGTCACCAGTACCTGCACATGTACATGGGCCGCGAGGTGGACCTGCCGATCTGGCTCAATGAAGGGGTGGCCGAGTACTTCTACGGCGGGGAATTCAAGCCGGACGGTTCGTTCCGGATCGAGGAGAACAAGGATCGAATTTCGGACATCAAGGAGGCGATCCGGATCGGTACGTACGTACCGCTCAAGGACATCTTCCAGTATTCGCAGGCGCAGTACTACGCGAATGCGCAGATCTGCTACGCGGAGGGATGGGCGATCGCCTACTTCCTCTGGACGACGAAGGACCCCAAGTACGTCGGCCGGCTGGACCGCTACTACGATGTGCTGAAGAGCAGCGGCAGCAAGGACGAGGCGCACCAGGCGGCGTTCGGAGACCTCGACATCCAGAAGTTCGAGGACGACTGGAAGAAATACACCCTGGGGCTCTAGCCCGGAATCCGGGGGCCGGCGCGACGAGGTCCGGCGATCCCCGATGGGGGCCGCGCCGGACCGCGGGAGAGGCGTCCCGCGAAGGCCCCGCGGGACCACGCGCGACGCACCCCCCGCGCGCGCGGGCTCAGCGACCCGCCCGGCGGGCGTGGCTGTCCGCAGCCAGGCGGCGCGAGCGCTTGCGCGGCGGCTTCGGCGGGGCCTTGAGCTCGCCCGCCGCCATCACACGGTCCCGGCCTGCGCGCTTGGCGGCATACAGGGCGTCGTCCGCCGCCTTGATCAGGGCCTCCGGGTCCTCGGCATCGTCCGGGTACGAAGCCAGCCCGACGCTGACCGTCATCCGGAGCCGCAGCGCGGCGCCCCCGAGGTCCGTAGCGGCCACCTGCCGGCGCAGGCGCTCGGCGATGTGCCGCGCCCCGTCCCGCCCGGTGTTCGGCAGGACGAGCAGAAACTCCTCCCCGCCGTAGCGCGAGAGGATGTCGGCCTCGCGCGTGTGTTCGCGCAGGATCTGCGCCATCCCCATCAGCACCCGGTCCCCGGCCGGATGCCCGTGCGTGTCGTTGACCCGCTTGAAGTGATCGAGGTCGAGCATGAGCAGGCTCAACGGCGTCCGATACCGCTTCGCCTCCGCCGTCTCCTCGCGGGTCCGGCGCAGGACGAACCGGTGGTTGTAGAGCCCCGTGAGTCCGTCCGAAATCGAGAGTTCGTACAGGCGGTGATTCTCGATTTCCAGGGACACATGGTCGGCGAGCAGCAGCAGCAATTCGATGTCCGCCTTCCTGAAGGCGTTGACCTTGCTGCGATGGGTCAGGTTGAGGACCCCGATCGTCTTCCCCCCCGCCATCAACGGGACCGACATCAGGGAGCGGATGCTGGTCCGCTGGCCGGCCACCGGAACGTAGCGCGGGTCCTTGCGGGCATCGCGAATCAGGCAGGGCCTGCGGAACTTGGCCACCCAGCCGGCGACCCCCTCGCCGACGCGGAAGCGGATGTTCTGGACCTCCCACTTGGAGAGGCCGATCGCGTCCCGGAAGATCAGCCACTTGCCGGCCGCGTCGGTCAGCATGACCGAGCAATCGTCGGCGGGAACCATGCGCAGAAGTTGGCGCATGACCTCGCGGAGGACCGGGTCGAGCCCCCGGTCCGAGGCCACCACCTTGGTGATGCGACGCAGCGCGCGAACGAGTTCGGTCCGTTGGGGCATTTCGACGACCCTCCAGTGCCCGAGGGTACTGGGCGGCCGAGGGGGCGTCAAGGGAGAGCGACCGCGGTTCGCACCGCCCCCTCAGGCGGATGCGGACGAATTCGTCGGGCGGGGTTTCCCCGGTTCCGCGGCGTCGTCCGCATCCATACCGAAGGCCCGCAGTTTCCGGGTCAGCGTCCAGCGGGAGATTCCCAACAGCTCGGCCGCCGCGCTCCGATTGCCCCGGGTTTCCTGGAGCGCCGCCGTGATCATCTGACGCCAGAACCCGTCGATCGGCTTCTCGCCCGCTCCGACGGCCACCGGACCCGTCGGCCCCACGAACGCGATTCGGCCCGCCGTGCCGGCGATCTCGGGGGGCAGATCTTCGATGCGGACGACATCGGTGCTGAACGCGACCGCATGTCGCATGGCGTTGCGCAGCTCGCGCACGTTTCCGGGCCAGGAGTATCCGCGCAGCGCGGCCGCCGTCTCGGCCGCCAGCGTCCGGGGAGCGGTCCCGCACTCGCGCACGGCGGCATCGAGGAAATGCCGCGCCAGCAGGGGGACGTCCTCGGAACGCTCGCGCAGCGCAGGCAGAGTGACGCGAAACACGTTCAGCCGATAGTACAGGTCTTCCCGGAATCTGCCCTCTCTCACTTCCCGTTCGAGATCGCGATGCGTGGCGGCCACGATCCGGACATCGCATTTCTGGGTCTGACTGCTTCCGACCGGAGTGAATTCCCCCTCCTGCAGCACGCGCAGCAGCTTCCGTTGCAGGTCCTCGGGAGTCTCCGCGATCTCGTCCAGAAAGAGCGTTCCCTGGTGCGCGCAGGAGAACAATCCGGGACGGTCCCGGTCGGCCCCCGTGAATGAACCCTTCACGTGGCCGAACAACTCGCTCTCCAGCAGTTCCCGCGACAGAGCCGCGCAGTTCACGCTGACCAGGGGGGATTCCGCCCGGGGGCCGTTGGCGTGCAGCGCGCGCGCCACCACTTCCTTGCCCGTCCCGGTCTCCCCCAGCACCAGCACCGGATAGGAGAAGCGGGCAATGTGCTCCAGTTTCAGGCGCACGTCCCGCATCGCCTGGCCTTCGCCGATCAGGGCGTCGAACTTCCACTGCGCCTCGAGGTCCTTCAAGCCCGCCCGCAGCACGCGGTCGAGCCGCTCCAGTTGCAGGGAACGTTGGCGCGCGGCCAGGCTGAGGTCCAGCGCGCGCGCCATGAAATCCGCGAAGCGCACGAGCAAGACTTCGTCCTCGGAGGTGAACGACTTGTTGTGAATCGTCGAGTCGAGATAGATCAGCCCGAGGGTGTACCCGTCCCGTCGGATCGGGACCGCAACGAACGAGGAAAGCCCCAGGTCCCGAACGCTGTCGTGGCCGAGAAACTTCGGATGAGCCCCCACGTGCTCGATCCGCATCGGCCGGCCATCCCGCAACGCCTGCGTCAGCAGCCCGAAGCTCACGCGGAATCGCTCCGCCGTCAACTGTTCCTCGGGCACGTTGAAGGCCGACCGCAGCCGGATCCGGTCGTTTCCCTCGAACAGCAGGATGAATCCCCGCTCCGCCCCCGCCACCTCGACGATCGTCTTGAGCGCGGTATTGAGGGTCTCCTGCGGCTCCCCGCTCGCGTCGAGGATCTGGGTGAGCCGTTCCAGCACGTCCCGGCCGTGCCGCGATAGCGCCCGCACCTCCTCCTCCGTCCGCGCCGGGGCCGCGCCCGGATCCCCGAAGAGGCGCACGCGGTTCCGCCCCCGCCGTTTCGCCTCGTACAAGGCCTCATCCGCCCGCAAGACCAGTTCTTCGACCGATCGGGCATCGTCGGGACACGCCGCCCCCCCGATGCTCGCCGTGATCTCGACCCGCGTCTCCCCGCACTCGAACCGGGTCTCCCGGAGCGCGCGGAGCAGGCGCTCCGCCGCGCGCGCGAGTCCCTCGCGGGTCGTGTCCGGGAGCAGAACTTCGAACTCGTCTCCCCCGTATCGCCCGACCAGGCTCACCCCGGGCGCACGTCCCGTCACGTCCCCGAGACGCAGGGCGCGACGCATCACGTCGGCAGCCTTCCGCAGCAGCCGGGAACCCGCTTCATGCCCGTACGTGTCGTTGATCTTCTTGAAATGGTCCAGGTCCACCATGAGCAATCCGCAAGGCCGCCCGTGACGCAACGACCGCTCCACCTCTTCCGCGGTCCGGCGTTCGAAGTGCGCGTGCGTCGCCGACCCGGTCAGCGGATCGAGACTGGACTTCGCCACCAGCAGGGAGTGCTCGAGGGCGACCGCCGCCTGGTTCGCCAGCAACTCCGCCAACCGGCTCTCCACGTCGGTGAACCCCCCCGGTTCACCCCGGCGCTCCAGGTGAACGGCCCCGAGGGTGCGATCCAGGAATCGGAGCGGCAGGCACAACAACGAGCGCGTTCCCGCCGGCACCGCGTCCGGGTCGCCGCTCCCCCCGGACTCGGCCTCCGGATCCAGCGCCCGCACCGCTTCCCCGCGTTCGATCGCCCGCCGAACATAGCCCATCGCGGCGGGAAGATCCGTCAGCGGTCGCGATACCCCGTTCGCGCCCCGCCCGATGGACCATTCGACTTTTTCCCCCTCGCACAACACGAGCAGGCCGGACTCCGCGCCGACCGTCTCCACGAGGGCATCCAGGATCGTCCTCAGCAGGGACTGCAGGTTGCGATCCCGGTTGAGCGCGTGAATGGACCGGAAGAGACCGCGAATCTCGCGTCCGGAGAAACAATGGTCCTCCAGCCACGCATCCGTCGCCACGGAACTCCGGGGAAGCAGGGCCGCATGGCGGGCGCGGTCCGGGCGATCGAGAAACGGCGTCCGCAGCTCCGCCGGCAACTCCTCCAGGATCTGGTCCATGACCGCGCGCGCGCCGGTCTGGAAATCGCGTGCTCGCGAATCCTCGCCCGCGGGATGCGGCAGCGAGCCCAGGAGCGCCCGGATCCGCCACTCCAGGTCCGGGGACAGCGGCGCGCCCCCGGGACCGGCCTCCAGTCGCGCCTCGAGGGCCCGCGCATGCGCTTGCGAAACTGCCCCGCCGCCGGGGCCGGCGCACGCGACGACCCTCTCCAACTCGTACCAGGCCAGCCACTCTTCATCCCCCTGACGCGCACGGGCCTCCGCCCGACGACGCCCCTCCTGAACCGCCGGCCCGTCGGTGCGGCCCAGCTCGGCCTCGACCCGATCGAGCAACAGGTGGTCTTCGGCCGCTCCGGCCTTCGCCAGGATGCCGCGCGCCTTGTCCAGGGCGATCACCCCCCGGGTCCGCGCCCCGAAAGTCGCCAGGATCCGGGCATACCACAGGTACGCCAGGCCGACCTCGCGCGGTTCCCCCGCCCCCAGCAACCAGTGGCGGGCTTCCTGGATCAAACCGCGCGCTTCTTCCCCGAGTCCGAACTCCCACGCCATCTGCGCCCGTACGAGCGCCTCCCGTCCCTGCTCCCGGGGGGCGAGGGTCTTCGCGCGGGGCGCCTTCCAGGCTTCCGCCAGTTCCCGATATCGACCGGAGCGGGCCAGGTCCAGGATCGATACGGGAGCGGTCATCGCAGGCATGGGTCCTCCCTTCGTCGGATCGGTCATGAACGTCTCCTCGCCGGTCCGCGAATTTCGGGCCGACGGGCGTCGATCCGCAGCTCCCTCTCCATGTCCTTGCGCCGTCTCTTGTTGCGACCCGGGCTCCGCCCCGCGCAAGACCGCGGCGGGTGCGAGATCCTGGTGCATCCTGCACCACTGGAGCAACCGGGGCCACGCGGCCCTGCGCAAAAGGATCCGCGGGCGGAGGACGCGTTCGCATTCCGGGCGGGAGTGAACTCGGGGCCCCTACAGAGGAGATGCGTCGCGACGGTCGCGCGGGCTTCTGCCCGATCGGCGCGGGTCCGTCCTGCGGCACGGGGCGTGCTTGAGGCTCCCCTGTCGTGACCCCAGAGGAACCCAGAAACAGGAGAATCGCGATGAGACACTTGATCGAAAGCGAGGCGGCCCCCGGCGTCGAGGCCATCAACCTGCGGACGTTGATCATGGAGTACGGCCGTCGCGAACACTCCCGCATGCCGCTGCGCGCGTTGAACGGGCCGCCGGATTCCCGCGAGGAGGAACCCGGGAGCGCGGACCCCGGGGCGCCGATCCAGCGCGGGGAGGTGCGGGAGTCGCGGGAGGGCGTTTCGGCGCAGGGCCGCGGGTTCTGCGACGAGCGGGGCAGGGCCCGGCGCCCGGCGCTGGCGCGCGCCCACCGGCCGGAAGAAGGGAGGCGCGCCGCCTGAGCGCGGAGGAGCGTGCGTTGCATGGAGATGGGAGCCCGTGGATTCGAGTGGAGGCTGAGAACATGAGGTCGCAGAACACCGGGATCGCGGACGAGGTGGACCACGAACAGGAGCGCCGGTCGGTTGCGGGATCGCCGTCGGACCGCCTGCTCGGGATTTTCCAGGACTTCGCGGCGGCCGAGTATGACAAGCAGCTCGCGCTGCGCGAGGTGCTCGGGGAACACACGTGGACGTTCGACTGGGCGCAGGGGATCCTGACCTGGTCGCGTTCCACCGAGTCGGGGGCGTCGTCGCGGCACTCCTGTCCGGTCCAGGTGCTGGGGGTGGAGCAGTATCGGACCCGCTCGTGGGTGTGGTCTTGGCAGGAACTGGCCCAGCGGCTCCCGGATCGGGCGCTTCGGCTCGCCCGGTTTCTGCAGGGGATCGGGGAGCGCCGGGGGATCGAGGAGTTCCGCAAGCCGATCCTGGCGGCCGCCGGCTTGTTCCCCCACCAGTTGTCGATGACGGCGAGCGGGCTCTTCCAGGCCGACGGGTACTACCGCGCCGGCTTCGGCGGCGGCGCGGTGCATCTGCTCCTCCGCGATCCGCTGTTCCGGCGCCGCGTGAGCGATCCGATCGCGCGGGCGGCCGCCGTCTTCCCCCGCTTCGTTCGGACCTTCCCGGTGCCGAGCCATCGGCGCGCGTTTCTCGCCTACGCGGCTTTCCTCGGCCTCGCTCCCCGGGAGGAGGGCCGGTTCGTCTTCGCGGCCGCACCCGATGAGTCCATCCTGTGGGTGGAGTTCGATCGGGAGGATCGTTTCCAGCGGATGCTCACCCAGGTCGGTGGATCCGACCGGATCTCGCCCGCGCGGGACCCTCTGCGCGAGTCCGCGTGAGGCGACGGAATCGGGAGTCGGCGTGCGTCGCTCCCCGGTTGCAAATCATCCTGCTTGCCTGGAGGTGCCGTCATGACCTGGATCATCGCCTTGAGCCTGATCGGAACCGCCGTGATGTTCGTGGGGGAGCGGCAGTGGAACGCGCGCAAGCCGGACGAGGACGATTACCTCGGGCGGGCGTGCCGGGATCTGGCGCGGGAGATGGGAGTGCTGCGATGAACGCTGCGCGCGCGTGGATGGCCCCGGGATCTCCGCGGCCCCGGCTCGGGTTGGTGCTGGCCGGGGGGCTGGCCCGGGTCTATCTCGCCCTCGGCGCCCTGTTCCGGCTGCACGAACAGGGCTGGTCGCCGGCGGTGCTGACCGGGAGCAGTTCGGGAGCCCTGGTCGCGTCCGTGGTGGCGGTGCGGGGTGTGAAGGCGGCGGTGGAGCTGGCCCTGAATCTCTCCCGGGAGGGGATTCGCGGGTGGCGTCGGTTCGTGGGCTTGCCTGCGATTCGCCGGTTCGGCTGGTCGGGGGGGCGGGGACTGATCTCGTTTCTTCCGACCGCCGCGTGGGTCCGGGAGCAGGTGGGAGACCTGGGTGTGGAGGAGGCCCCGATTCGACTGGGCGTGTGCGTCACGGACGCGGCGACGCGGAGGCCGCGATTCGTGACCCGCGGCCCCCTGGCGACCGCCGTCGCGGCTTCGTGCACGCTTCCCCCGGCCCATCCGGTCGATCTCGGGGACGGCCGGCCCTGCCTGGACGGGGGCCTGTGCGCCAACGTTCCGGTGGCCTTGGCGCGCGCGCTGGGGGCCGACGTCGTCCTGGCGCTGGACGGCGCGACCGATGCCCGGCGGCTCGGCCTGCCCGGAGGCACGGGCGGCTGGATCGGGCGTCGGGAGTTCGAGCGTGCGCGCTGGCCGCGCCGGGCGCACATTCCCGACGCCCCCGCGGACGGATGGCTGATCCTGGGGGCGCCCGATTTTTCGTGGCTCGACCTGCGTCGCGGCGAGGAGATGTTCGCGCGGGGATATGCGGCGGCGGCGGACTGCGCATTCCTGCGCGGCCTGAGAGTCGCCGCAGTCCCGCACGCGGCATGAACGCGGCCGGGGCCCTTCGCCCCCCGCCGATTCTTCAAGTTGGAGTGGCGTCATGCCTCGCATCCCGGATCCGTGCCCGCCGGAGGAGTATCGGGAAGTGTTCGCCTGGATCACGGATGCCCTGATCCACGCGGCCCCGGCCGCCTGGAACGGGGCGGCCTTGGAGGTTGAATACGTCGTCGGATCCCCGCGGGTCGACTTCATCTGGCGCCTGCGGGATCCCGACGGCGAGGGCGGATCCGTGTGGCCGCCTGGTCGACTCGCGGAGGGTGTCGAGCGACTGCAACGGGTCAGCCGCACCCATGACCGGGAGTGTCGCGCCGCGACCTTCCTGGTCCGCAGGATCGGATCCGGCCGTTGGGAATCGCAGGTTCATACCACGTATGCGTGAGGCTCGCATGGAACGCGAAGCGCAGTCCGAGGAGGTCCCCGGCGCCGGCCGAACCTGCCTCGAGTGGATGCACAGGCAGGGCGGCCGCGCCGCGGCGGTGTTCGCCCTCGGGGGATTGGCCTCGGTTTTGATGGCCCTCGAGCCCCTCTTCCTCCTGGTCTTCACCAACGAGGTCGTCCTGAAGAGCAACCTCGATCTGCTGGCCGGTCTGGTCGTGTCCATGGTGGCGTGCGCGATCGCGGCGCAGTACGCGTACGGTCTGGCCAAGGTCGAGCGGGCCCGGCTGGGTCAGGCCGTCGTCGTCGACCTGAGGCGCCGTCTCTTCGAATCGGCGCTCCGCCATCCTCCCTCGAGTCTCGCGACGGAGTCGCCGGGCCGGCGACTCGCCCTCGGCAGCGTGGAGGCGGAAGCGCTCGACGGGATCCACCACGCCCTGTTCTTCGGCACCCTCACGATCGTCAACATCGTCGGTCTGGCCCTGCTGTGCTTCTGGGTGGACCCGCTGCTCTCCACCCTGCTGCTCATTCCGCTCGTCGCAGCCCCGGTCGTGGGCCGATTCGATCGCGCCCTGCGACGACGACAATCCGCGACTCTCGAGCGGCAGCAGACCCTCGTCGGCTTCCTCGAGAAACGACTCGCGGGAGTATTCACGATCCAGTTGTTCGGTCGCGAGGAGCACGAGTCCGCGCGCTTTGCCGGCCTGGCCCTGGCGCTCTCGAGGGCAAGAGTCGCGACGGAGACGATCCGACAGGCGGCCCAGCGCGGGATCGACGGACTCCAGGGCCTCCTGCTGGTCGCCATCCTGTTGTGGGGAGGCATCCGGGTGATCCGGGAGGGGAGCCTGTCCCTGGGCGCCCTGCTCGCGGTCTACTCTTTCGCCGAACTCATCCTGCGGGAGGCCCGGGACGGGTTCGACCATCTGCTCGCCCTGCGCACCGCCTGGCCCAGCCTGGAGCGGATCCTGCGCGAAGTCGGCGTCGAGCGCGATTTCGTGGATCCCCCGGGGGCCCTCGCGATCGACCGTTGCGCCGGGCACCTGGAAGTGCGCCATCCCTGGGACCGCCAGGGCGCGGGACTCGTG
This sequence comes from uncultured Planctomycetia bacterium, assembly GCA_964632945.1. Taxonomy (GTDB): domain Bacteria; phylum Planctomycetota; class MHYJ01; order WSZJ01; family CAZWCX01; genus CAZWCX01. The sequence continues at coordinate 25,047 of CAZWCX010000083.1, forward strand.
GAGACCGCGATCCGGCCCGGGAAAGCCGCCTGAAGGAGGACGTCATGGCCCCCAGTCCGTACGACCTGGAAATCCGCGGCCCGCGCCTGGTCCGGCACGCGGCCCTCCTCGGCGTCGTGCTCCTCGCGCCCGCCGCCCTGGTCCTGCTCCTCGCGCGCGTCGACGACACGGTGGTGGCGCGGGGAAAGACGGACTTCGTTCACTGGAGTCCGGTCATCGCCCAGGTCCCGGCGCGAATCTCCTCGGTCCTGGTGGCCGAGGGCCAGCGCGTCTCGGCAGGGGATGTTTTGCTCCGGTTGGACGAAGTCGAGTTGCGGTCCCGCCGGGACCGGATCGCGGAGGAGATCCGGGGACGAAGAATCCGCCTGCACACCCTCGACGCGGTGACGGCCGCGCGGGAGGAGGAGCGCGCCCGCGCGCGGGAGCGCGCCGAGTTCGATCTCGAGGTGGCACGCGCCGAGGAGGCGCAAAAAGGCCGGGAGGCGGAAGTCGGCCACTTCCTTTGGAACCGCGGAGCCCTGGGCCGCCAGGAGGCGGAGGCAGCCCGACAGGCTCACGTCATCGCCGTGGCGAGGCGCCGGATGCAGGAGGCCGCGGTCGCGGAACTCTCCGCCCGCCTGCGGCGCGAAGCCCTGGAAGAATCGGCCCTGCGCGCGGAAGCGGAATCCGAACTTCGCGCCGGGGAGGCGTCGTTGCCGGCGGCGGAGCAGGCCCTGACCGATGCGGTCGTCCGCGCTCCCCGCTCCGGCTTCGTGCTGACGCCGGATCCCGCCCGATTGAAAGGACTCCGGCCCGAACCCGGGGCGGTCCTGCTCGTCCTGGGCGAACCCTCCGAACTCCGATTCGTCGTCGAGGTGGACGAGCGCGACATCGGCAAGGTGCAGTCGGGCCAGCCGGTCCAGATCGCGCTGGACGCATACCCCTCCTATCTGTACCGCTCCCTTCATGGCCGGGTGGCGGAGGTCGCGTCGTCCCCCGCCCCCGGCGCGACCCGGACGGGGCCGGGGGCGAGAACTTCCTTTCGCGTCCTGATCGCGCTTTCCCCGGACGCCGGAGAACCGCCGGTGGACTCCGTGCGCCGGCGCTTCGAGGTGCGGCCGGGCCTGGCCGGAGATGCGACCCTCATCGTCGAACGCTCGGTGGGCCTGTGGAAACACCTCTTTCGCTCGCTGGAACGGCACGCGCCCGTCCCGTTTCCGTTGCGATAGCCTCCCGCGGGTTTCCTCGACGGCGTAGGTCCCGTCGAGCCTCGCGCGCGGAACCGCGGGGATCCCGCGGGATCGGCGGACCCGGAGGCGCCCCAGCTCCCCGGGATCGAGGTCCCCCGGGCCGCCGGTCCTCAGCGCCACTCGTGTTTCGGGTAGCGGCGCTTCAATTCCTTCCGGACCTCCGGGTAGAGCCGTTCCCAGAATCCCGCGAGATCCTCGGTCGTCTGCACGGGGCGGAAATTCGGTCCGAGGATCTCGAGCAGGACGGCGACCTTTCCGCCCGCCACGCGGGGGGTCTCCGTCGTGTCGTACAGGTCCTGGATCTTTGCCCTTCCCTTCGGCGGACGTCCGACCGCGTACTCCAGCTTCATCGACCGTCCGCCCGCCAGGACGATCGTGGCCGGCGCCATCCGCTCCACGAACTGCCGGTCTTCCCACGACAGCGCGGACTTCAGCGGTTCGAGGACCGGGCGGTCCTTCACCTGGTTGAACCGGGTCGCGCCGGCGCACCATTCCAGCAGCACGACGCGGAGATCCGACTCGTCGTACCCCGGCAGCCCGCGGTCGGGGAACCAAGCGGCGGTGCAGCGGGTCCGCTCGATCCACTGATCGACGGCGTCGTCCCAGCGCTCAGGACGGAGCGCGCCGGCGCGGATCTGCTCGACCAGGATCGCCGCCGCCCGGTCGGGATCGCCTTCGGGTCGGACCGTGCGCTCGATCCAGAGGCCGTCGAATCGCAGTCCGCTCACGCGCTCCACGGCCCGCGCCTCCGCGTTCCAGCGGGTCTCTTCGGCCGCCTCGACGCGGTCCGGGAACCGCTCGAGCACCCACGCCGGGTCGATGCGGCTGGCCAGCCACAGCGACGTGGCGCGGTGCTTGCCGGAGACGCGTTCCTCCCGCTCCACGGCGAGGACCAGCGGGGCGTCGCGGACGGCGCTGGCCTCATCGAGGGAGGCCGTGCGGCCGCCGGCCAGCTCGTACCCGCGCGCCCCCGGGTGGAGCTGCGCAGCGAGGTGGTCCGGATAGGCCGCGAGCAGCGCGCCGAGCAGGTCCTCCAGCCTCCCCTCCCCCGGCCGGGATTCGAGACCCGCGGCGCGGCAGGCGCGGCGATAGAGCGCCGCCGTACGTTCCACCTCACGGCAGGCGGAAGCGTGAATCCCGGCTTCGCGGCAGTAGTCGGGTCGGAATCCGCGCTCCGCCGCGTCCGCGAAGGCCGAGTCGAGGACGACGAAGTCGCTCGCCTCCGATTCGGGCGATCGGCGGGCCCGTTCGCGCGCCCGACGCCGGTCGAGGATGTCCCGCTCCCCGAGATAGGCCGCCCACCGGCACGCGTGGTCGAGCGCGCCCGTCTTCGCGGCCTCGAGCAGGAGGCGGGCCAGACGGGGATGCAGCGGCAGCGCTGCCATCGTTTCGCCCGCGGGGGTCAGCCGCCCGGCGACGTCGATCGCCGCCAGCATCCGCAGGACCGATTCCGCCTGTTCGGCGCGCGCGGGCTCCGGGGGCTCGAGCCATTCGAACGACTCCGGACGATCCACTCCCAGCCCGCGCAGATCCAACCACATGCCGGCCAGATCGACGCGACGGATTTCCGGCTCGTCCTGTTCCGCGCGCTCCCGGTGCTGCCGCTCGGTCCACAGCCGCGCGCAGGATCCGGGGGCCGTGCGGCCGGCGCGCCCCGCGCGCTGATCCGCCGCGGCCCGGCTGATCGGCTCCACGCGCAGGGAGTTCACCCCGCGCAGGGGGTCGAACCGGTGCACGCGGGCCAGCCCCGTGTCGATCACGTGGCGCACGCCGTCCACCGTGATCGACGTCTGCGCGACGTTGGTCGCGGCGATCACCCGCCGCTCGGCGCGCGGCTGCAGCGCCTCGTCCTGGCGCTCCGGCGGCATGTCGCCGTGCAATTCGAGCAGGGCCGGCGATTCGCCCGCGCGCGCCGCCGTCGCGCGGAAGGCGTCGAGGGTGCGCCGGATCTCGTACGCGCCGGGCAGGAAGACGAGCACATCCCCGGGCCGGCGGGCCTGCAGGATCCCGCGCAGCGCCTCCGCGGCCAGGTCCCAGCAGGGGGCGGCGGTGGCGTGCGCCAGGTATCCCACCTCCACCGGAAAGGCGCGCGCTTCGACGTTCACCACCGGGCAGTCCAGGTGCGCGGCCACGCGCTCGGCGTCGATCGTGGCCGACATCACCACCAGCTTCAGGTCCGGGCGACGGGTTTCCTGAAGCCGCCGCACCAGCCCCAGCGAGGCGTCCAGGGCCAGGCTGCGCTCGTGGAACTCGTCGAGAATCAGGGCGTCCACCCCCTCCAGCCCGGGCCGCTCGCGCAGGAGCCGGAGCAGCAGCCCCTCGGTCAGGAAGCGCAGGCGCGTGTGCGGGCCGACGCGACTGTCGTGGCGGGTCTGATAGCCGACGCCGTCGCCGAGCACGGTGCCCATCTCGGCGGCGACCCGTCGGGCCAGGAGGCGCGCGGCCAGGCGGCGGGGCTGCAGCACCCACACCTGTCCCTTCGCCACGACGCGCCGCAGCAGGATCTGCGGCACCTGCGTGGTCTTTCCCGAGCCGGTGGGCGCGACGATCACCAGCCGGTTGCCCCGGGACAGGCGAGCCGCGATTTCATCCTCGACGGCGTGGATCGGCAGGGTCATCGCGGGCGTCTCCCCCCTACCCCGCCGACTTCTCCTCCCAGATCCGGCACAGGTGCACCACGACCTCCACCGCCTTGTGCATGTCGTAGGTGGACACCCACTCCAACCGGCTGTGGAAGTTGTGCTCCCCGGCGAACAGGTTCGGCGTCGGCAGGCCCATGAAGGACAGACGCGACCCGTCCGTCCCCCCGCGAATCGGCTTCCGGTGCAGTTCGAGTCCGGCCCGCCGCACCGCCTCCTCGGCATGCGACACGATGTGCGGGTGCCGGTCCAGCACCTCCCGCATGTTGCGGTAGGTCTCCGAAACCTGCACCTCGACCGAGGCGCCCGGCCACCCGGCCACGGTCTCGCGCGCGAGCCCCTCGAGGAAGGTCTCCTTCTCCTTGAGCTTCGGCGTTTCAAAATCGCGGATCAGGAGTTTCACGCTGGTGCGGTCGACGGAGGCGTTCACCACGTAGGGATGCACGAACCCCTCGTACCCCTCGGTGGTCTCCGGGGAGAGCCGGTCCTTGGGGAGCCGGGACAGGAAATCCGCCGCGACCTTGATCGCGTTGACCATCCGACCCTTCGCGAACCCGGGGTGGGTATTGCACCCCTGGAAGGTCACGACCATCGCGTCGGCGGAGAAGGTCTCGGTCTCGAGTTCTCCGAGCGTCTCCCCGTCCAGGGTATAGGCGTAGCGCGCGCCGAACTTCTGCACGTCGAAGAACTTCGTCCCCGCGCCCACCTCCTCGTCGGGGGTGAAGCCGATCCGGATCGGGCCGTGGGGAATCTCGGGATGGGCGATCAAGTACTCCGCCGCGCCCATGATCTCGGCCACCCCCGCCTTGTTGTCGGCGCCCAGCAAGGTGGTGCCCGACGCGGTGATGATGTCGTTGCCGATCTGCTCACGCAGGTGCGGGTTGCCCGCCAGGCGCAGGACGACCGACGGGTCGTCGGGCAGGACCAGATCCTGGCCCTGGTAGTTGCGGTGCACGATCGGCTTCACGCCGGCGCCGCTCATCTCCGGAGAAGTATCCACGTGCGCGATGAAGCCGATCACGGGAACGTCCTTTTTTTTCGTAGTAGCGGGGATTGTGCCGAAGACGTAACCGTGTTCGTCGATGGCCGCGTCCGCCACCCCCAGCTCGCGAAGTTCCTCGACCAGGCGCCGGAGCAGGACGAGCTGCTTGGGCGTGCTCGGGTAGGTGGAGGAGTTCTCGTCGGATTGGGTGTCGAAGGTCACGTAGCGGAGGAAGCGATCCACGCAGGAGGTGCGGAACGCGATCGGCGGCAGCGGCATGGCGGGGCTCCTCGACGGGTGCGGCGGGTCCGGGACGAGGTCCCGATGGTATCGGGGCAGGGGCGCCCGGACAACGATTTCGGGCGGCCGGAGGGAACGGGCGGAATCGCCTACCGGCCCACCGACATCCGGACCGCGGGCCAGTCGATCGCCAGCGGCTCCCAGGCGCGATCGCGCACCGTGTCGAGCAGGCGCTGGAGGTCGCGGGAGCGCTCCGCGCTGGCCGGGTGGGTGGACAGCAGGCCGGGTACCTGGTCGCCGCGTTCCGCGAGCCGGTCGAAGAAGCGCTGCATCCCGCGCGGATCCACGCGGGCGTTCACGAGCAACGCGAAGCCGCGCCGGTCCGCCTCGCGCTCCTGATCCCGGCCGAACTTCAGCTCGCCGAGGGCCCCCGCGACCCCCGCGGTTTCCAGGAGTCCGCCCTCGCCCCCGATCAGGACCGCCAGGATGGCCCGGAAACCCAGCCGTTTCAGGACTCCCCGGACGCCGTGCCGCAGTTCCACGTGTTGGATCTCGTGGGCAAGCACGCCGGCCACCTCCTCGGGCGAGGCGGCCTCCCGCAGCATCGCGGTGGTCACCACGACGAAACCGCCGGGGGCCGCGAACGCGTTCACGTCGTCGTCCTCGACCACGTGCCAGCGATACGTGTAGGGCGTGCCTCCGAGCGCCCCGATCAGCCGCTCGCCGATTCCGCGCAATGCCTCGACCGCAACACCGGCGCCCACGACCTCCCCGCGCGCGGCGAAGGAATCCACGGTCCCCTGCCCCATCTCCTCCTCCCACGACACCGGCACGCGTTTCACGGCGAGGTCGACGAGCGGATCGAGGAACACCCAGGCCAGGACGATGAGGAGAACGGGGGAGACGAAGACGAGGCCGACGGCGATGAGTGTGCGGCGCCCGCGCGCCCGGCCGCGCGCGACGCGGGTTCGAAACGCCTCGACCTGCGACCCCAGGCCGGCCGGCGGACGGCTCAAGAGCGCAGCAACCAGGTCGGGATCGGACAGCACCATCGAAGCTTCGCCCGCCGCGCCGATCCAGCGGAACTGGAGCTGATCTTCGGAGAATCCGCCGGCGTCCAATCGGAGGGACGCGAGCGGGATCGGCGTCGAGGCGGGGCCATCGAAGCTCAGGCCGGCTTCGTCGAGGTCGGCCTCCCTCCGTCCGCCCTGCTCCCCGCGCTCCGGGTCCCAGACCAGCCCGTGAATTCTCACGACACCCCTCCCCACGTTCCCGGTCGACCCGGCCTCCGGGCGGTCGGCCGGGGATCCGGCGGGATCCTCCATCCCCCGCCGCTTTCCGGATCGAAACATCCGGAGGATGACAGACCCCCGAGTCTCCCTCTTCCCCGAACCGGGGAACGGAACCGCCATCCGTTGGGCGCAGGCGAACCGCGGTCGACCGGGGACGGAGGGTCGATCATGCGCACCGTCGCGTGAGCACGTACGTGAATTCCCCGGTGGCCGTTCCTTCGGAACGCCCCTGCCCGGTGAAAAGCGCCAGCAGGCTCAGTCCGGCGCGAGCGACCGCGCCGCGCAGGTACGGGGTCGTGTGACTGTAGCGGCCGCTGGGGTTGAGGCGGAACTCCGCGCCGTCACGGTGTCCCTCCGCCGTGAAGACGAACGTTCCACCCGGGCGGAGCGCCGCGGCCGCCTCGCGGAACAGCTGGTCGAGCCCGCCGGAGTACGGAATCACGTCCGCCGCGAAGATGACATCGAACGTTCCCGCGTGGGCGCGCAGGTATCCGCCCATTTCTTCCGCCACCAGTTCGTCGTAGATCCCGGTGGCTCGCGCCCGCGCAAGGATCTGCGGCGCCACGTCCAGTCCGACCATGCGGCGCGCGAACGCCCGCAGGTGGCGCCCGCCCCACCCCGTGCCGCAGCCGAGGTCGAGGATCTGCAGCCCCCGATCGGGCGGCGGCAGCTCCCGCGCCATCGCTTCGGCGAGCACCTGCGGCGCACAGTAGCCCAGCGCGGTGAGTCGCTCCTCGAACTCGGCGGCGCACCCGTCGAACTCGGCGCGCAGGTACTCGTCGCTGGCCCGCCCGGGCGCCTGGCCGCCGCCCAGGGCCGCGCCCAGGTGACCGGCCCAGGGATTGTCGGGGAAGTCGCGTCGCCACTCGCCGGCGATCCTGGTCGCCTCCGCGGACTTCCCGCTCCGGTCCATCAGATAGAGCGTCTTGCCCAGGTTTTCGTGCGCGTCCGAGTGGTTCGGGTCGAGTTCCAGGGCCCGCCGGTAGCAGTGGACCGCATCCTCGAGACGGTCGAGCTCGTGCAGCGTCGCGCCGAGATTCATGTGCGCCTGCGCGCACTCCGGACGGATCTCGACCACGCGCGCGAATTCGGCCAGGGCCTCCTCGATGCGCCCGGCGTGGAGCAGGGCGACCCCGAGGATGTCGTGGACCTCGTCGCTGCCGGGCGCGAGATCGACGGCTCGCCGGTACTCGGCGACCGCCTCTTCCACCCGGTCGAGTTGAAAGAGGACGGCCCCCTTCTGCAGGTGGAGGTCGACCCGCCCCGGAGCGATCGACAGCGCCTTGCCGAGCCGGTCGAGGGCCTCGTCCAGCCGGCCCGCATCGCGGGCGATCGCCACCAGCGACAGCTGAAACTCCATTCGGTCCGGGTGGGCGCGCAGGAGATGGCGGAAGATCCGCTCCGCTTCGGCGAGGTGACCCGACTGCACGAGGTCCATCGCGCGAGCCACCATCTCCGGGTCGGGGGTCGGGGATGAACGACGGCCATTCATGGGCGCCACCTCGCACAGGGCACGATGGCGCGCGCCGGGCGACTCGGCTGCGGCACGACTCTCCTTGCTCGTGAGCGCCGCCCTCTCGGGTGAAAGGGGGGCGCCCGCTCGGCTCGATCCGAACCAGTATACACCTCCCGGCGCAGCCCGGCTACGGCGATCCGCGCGCCGGGCCCCTCCCGATCCCCTCCGCCGGCGTGACCTCCCCCTCCGCTGCAGCCGGCCCGACGCATGGGCTGCCGCGCTGTACCGCGCCCGCGGACGCGCTTCCCCCGACGGGATTCGCCCTTGACGCCGACGGGACGCGACGGTATAGGAGATCCCGGTTTCGACATCTCTTTTCAGGAGGCGACCGATGAGCCGACGCACCGTTCCCGTCCCCGGGACCGCTCCGGCCGCCTCCGCGCGCGCCTCCCGCTAGCCCGGATTATTCATGAAGCCGCGCCAGCGGCTTCGTGAAAAATCCGC
>CAZWCX010000084.1:0-32789 GCA_964632945.1 uncultured Planctomycetia bacterium
GAAATCAAGGTTGAAGCCCCACCAGGTGTCTCGGAGCCCCGAGGCCGGCCCGCGCTTCATCTCTTCGGGGGTGTGGAAGGCGGCCGCCGGCCCCGTGGGGGAATCCATCCGCGACCGTCACTCCATGCGGAACCGCAGCGCGTCCACCGCGCGACGGGCCTCGGCGTACGCCGCGCGGCTCCCCGCGGGGTGGGACGCGAGCGCCCAGGCCAGGTGGGGAAAGACGTCGGGATGCGGCGGCGCGAACATCCGCGTCCCCTCCTCCACCGCCGCCTGCACCTCGACGCAGCCGCCGCGGGCCGCTTCCCGCTCGGCCGCGGCGGGGACGCGCCGGACGATGCCTTCGCGAAACCCACACGCGTAGGCGAGCGCGCTCGGCCGCGCGGCGGCGCCGGCATACGCGCCGTCGCGGTCCCCGCCCGGCAGACCCGCGAGCGCCTTCACGCATTCCCGCCACGGCTCCACGCCGATCGCGGTCTCGAAGAGCCGGCCGAAGCCGTCGTCCTCGCCGAGTCGGCCGTTCACCTCGATGACGCGGACGTCGTCTCCTCCGCGGGCGCGGAACTCCACCGCGAACCCGCCGTCGACGAGTCCGCTGGCCGCCACCGCGGCCTCCCCCGCCGCGGCCACCCGCGCGGCGTCCGCGACTTCCGGATCGACGGGAAGCAGGTACCCCTCCAGGTAGAAGAGAGGCGGCGCGGTCCAGCGCTGCTCGATCACCCCGAACGTCCAGGGCACGCCCGCGCGCACGATCCCGTCGGTCTCCGCGGGGACGCCGTCGACGCATTCCTCGACCAGGAAATCCCGCCGCGGATCGCACCCGAGGTCGAATCCGGCCTTGCGCGCGAAGTCCGCCAGCCGCCGAACGTCGGGGGAATCCGCCAACGCGGCCCGCAGCCGGGAGGCCGCCGCCGGCACGTCTTCGGGCCGATCCACCCGGACGACGTTGCGGGCCATGGTGGACGCCATTCCCTTCAGGATCACCGGGAAGCCGCGCTCCGCAGCGAAACGCAATACCCCGGCGGCATCCGACGCGCGGGCGAATCCCGGCACCGGCACGTTCGCGGCGGCGAGCCGGCGACGGCTTTCCCCCTTGTGGGTGCAGGCGAACGCGGCTTCGGGGGACGGTCCCGGGCAGCCGAGGCGGCGGCAGACCAACGACGCCGGCAGGAGGCCGTACTCCGACTGCGCGAGCACGCCGTCGACCTGCGTGGCGGCCGCGAACGCCTCCAGCGCGGCGGTCACCTCATCGAGGCGGTCGTACCGCGGAACGGTCAAGACGCCGTCGAAGAGGGCGCGGTCGACGTCGTCGACGTCTTCGTCGGCGACGACGAGGCGGACGCCCCAGTCGCGCCACCACGCCCCGTGGGCCGCCGCGAAGGCACGCCGCGAGCGCCGGTCGAGGAATGGGGCCAGCAACGTGGTCATCTCACTCCCCGTCCGCGCGCGCCGGTTCTCGCGGCGCCGCCTCGGGCGATTGCGGGCGTTTCTCCTGCGCCTCGCGTTCCGCGCGGATGCGCCGGTCCACGCGCTCGAAGCGTTCCCGGACCGTGCCGTTGTAGGGCGCGAGATCCATCGCGGCGCGCAGGACCTCCCGCGCCTCCGCGAGGCTTCCCGCCGCCTCCAGGCGATCGGCCCGGACCAGCCGGTTTTCGACCTCACGGGCGTGCCGGAACCAGCCGACGAGTGCGCCGGACAGGAGGAGGAAGAGACCGACCGCGCCCAGGACCGCCAGGCGCCGACGCGACGGGCCGGTGCCCTCCGGATTTCTCCGCGCGCGGCCGCTCGTCGCGGCGGGGCCGGTTCGCGCGTCTCCGCCCGCGCCCGGTTCGCCGGAGCGCATCGCCCCGCCCGGAGGGACCGGGTCGGGCGACGGGGGGCGGGGATTCGAAGCCGCTGCGTCCATGGCGTCCATCGTACCCGATGCGGCCCCGACCGGGAAGCCACGACGTGCGGGATCGGCGTCCCCGTCGCGACCGGCTCCCGCGGGCCTGCTCACTCCTCCTTGCCGAATTCTTCGCGCAGGGCGCGCAGGCGCGGCTCGTCGGGGGCGAGGCGCAACGCGGCCTCGAGGTCGCGTCGGCCTTCGGCGCCGCGGCCGAGCCGGCGCAGCAGCACCGCCCGGTTGGCGAGCGTCGGCCAGAAGCCCGGGGCCAGTCGGACGGCAGCGTCGTAGTCGGCGAGGGCGCGAGCGAAGGCCGGAGCGGGGTCGATACCGTCGTTCGCGTCGATGTCGCCGCGCAGACTCCAGGCGTGGCCCCGGTTCTCGAATGCGCGCGCGTCCGCGGGGTCGCGGCGAACGGCCTCGTCGAAGTCGCCGAGCGCGCCTTCGGCGGCGGCGCGGGCATCGCCGCCGTAGGCGAGCCGGGCCTCCGCCAGCGAAAGCCGGACGGCGCCCCGATGGCCCCAGGCATTGCCGCGTCCCGGGCGGCGACGGAGAGCCTCGCCGTAGTCGGCGGCCGCGCTCTCGAATGCCTCCCGCGGGTCCGCGTCGGCGGCGGACATCCATTCGCCGAGACTCCACCAGGATGCGGCCCGATTGAGCCGCGGGACCTCGGCATCGGGGCGAGCGGCGAGGGCCGCGTCGAGGTCCTCGATGGCGGCGCGAAAGAGCGCCGCCGCGGACCGCCCCGACGCGAGCGCGGACTCGGCGCGTTTGGCGCGCACGGCGCCGCGGTCGGCGCGCGCGCCGGCGTGATCGGGCGCATGCTCGAGAACGGCCGAGAGCTCCACTTCCGCGCGGCGAAACGACTCGTCCGGATCCTCGCCGCGGGCGGCGGCCTCCTCGCCGCGGCGCACCCACACTCCGGCGCGATTCAGGCGCGGCCCGACGGCGCCCGGCCGCAGGGTGGAGGCGCGTTCGTAGTCCGCGAGGGCGGCGTCGAAGGACGGCGCGGGGTCCTGGCCGGCGGCGGTCGCGACGTCGGCCTCGAACCAGCGAAGGTTGCCGCGGGCCTGCAGGGCTTCCAGGTTCTCGGGGGCGAGGGCGAGGGCGCGCTCGAGGTCCGCGAGGACCGCGACGATCACGGGAGCCGGGTCGCCCCCGCGGGCGTGTTCCGAGCGGGCGAAGGCGAGCCGGGCGGCGGCACGGTTCTTGAGCAGGTCGGGTCCCTCCCTCCGGCGCTCGAGCGCGCGGTCGTGGGCGGCGAGCGCCCGAACGTACAGCGGGCGCGGATCTTCTCCGCGGGCCTCGGCCGCGTCTCCCGCGAGGACGAGGACGAGACCGCGGTTGGCCTCGGCTTCGGCGTTGGCGGGGTCGAGGGCGAGGCCCGCGTCGAGGTCGGCCAGGGCCGCGTCGAGGAGCGGTTGCGGGTCGCGTCCGGCGTCGGACTCCGCGCGGGCGCGTTTGACGCGGGCGAGGCCGCGGTTGTTGAGGGCCTCGGTGAGCGCCGGATCGGCGGCCAGGGCCCGGCCGAAGCACTCGATGGCCCGATCGAGAGCCGGCGCGGGGTCGAGTCCCGCCTCGTCCTCGATTTCGGCGCGGCGGACGAGGCAGCCGCCCGCGCCGTTCCACGCGTCGGGATAGCTTGCGCGTCCGGCGGCGGCGGCGCGGAAGTCGTCCTCGGCGCGGGCCAGGAGCGGGCGCGGATCGACGCCGCCCGCGGAAGCGGCCTCGGCCTGACCGATGCGCAGAGTGCCGAGGAGGAATCGCAGTTCGGCCTGACGGGGCCGCGCGGCCAGGGCGCGTTCCGCGTCCTCCACGCCATCCGTGAATCGTCCGAGGAGGTAGCGCGCCTTGGCGCGGGCATGGAGAATTTCGCGCCGGAACATGGCGAGTCCGGCGGCGCCGAGGGCGCGGGAGAACCCGGCCTCGGCTTCGCGCCACTCCCCGCGGCGAAAGGCGAGGGCGGCGGCGAGGACGTCGCGGAACTCCTCGGCGAGCCCCTCGCCCCACACGCGCGCGGCGGAGGCCTCCGCAAGCAGGGCGTCGACGCGGGAGTGGACGGCGGCGCGTTCCTTCGGCTCGGCGGGGAGGGGACCGAATTCGAGGCCGGTCGCCGTGTGAATGGTCGGCGGCAACGGGGAGTGGAGCAGCAGGTCGGAGAGCCCGAGCAGCGCTTCGAGGAGGGTGGCATACGGAAGGTCGGGGTCGAGGGCGCGGGCCGCCGCGATCCACGCGCGCGCCTCCTCTTCGAAGCCGGCGAGACGCCGGGCCCATGCCGCGAGCGGCCGCGCCGCTGCGCGCGAGGTCGGGTCGTCGGGAGTCCCGGCCAGAAAGGCCTCGATTTCGGGCCACCGGTCGGCGGCGGCCCGGCGCCGCCCGTCGGCATCGAGGGTGGAGTCGTGGAACGTCGCCTCCATCGCCTCGAGGGCGGGAGCGACGGCGACCCAGCGCGCGAGGACGCGCTGGACGAGGCCGGCCTTGCGCAGGTCCTCGCGGGCAGCCGCCTCGCGTTCGCGCGCGCGGCGGGCCTCTTCCGCGGCGGCTTCGTCGAGCCGGCGGGCGGCGGCGTCCGCCCAGGCGAAGCCTTCGCGGGCCTCGGCGTGCGCCGGCTCGAGCGCGAGCGCGCGGGCAAAGGCGTCGCGGGCCTCGCGGGGCAACTCGCGGACGCGCCGGTCGCGCCCCTCGGTGAGGGCGTCGGCGAGGGCCTTCCGGTCGCGTTCCCGCGCGAGATGGAAGGGGACGGCGCCCGCTAGGAGGAGCCCGACCGCGAGCAGAGAGGCGGCCCAGGAGACGCGATGCCGGCGCACGGACCGCAGGATCCGGACCGTGGTGGAGATCGGCCGGGCGTGGACGGGCTCGCCGGCGCGCACGCGTTCGAGATCGTCGGCGAGCGCGGCAGCGGTCGGGTAGCGGCGGTTGCGTTCCTTCTCGAGGGCGCGCAGGACCACGGTCTCGAGGTCGATGGAGATGCCCGGATTGCGCGCGCGGGGGGGGTGGGGCTCGCGTTCGATCACGGCAAACATGGCAGCGACGGGGCTTTCTCCGGTGAAGGGGCGGACGCCGGTGAGGATCTCGTAGAGGACGATGCCCAGGGAAAAGACGTCGCTGCGTCCGTCGATCGCACGGCGGCCTTCGCACTGTTCGGGCGACATGTATTCGGGCGTCCCGATGGCCGTACCGCTGCGAGTCAGCTGGGAGGCGCCGTCGACCGCGCGGGCGAGGCCGAAGTCGGCGACGACCGCGTGGGGGATGCCGTTCGGGTCGCGGCGCACGAGGATGTTGCCGGGTTTCAGGTCGCGGTGGATGATGCCGTGCTCGTGGGCGTAGTGGACGGCGCGGGCGACCTCGGCCAGGAGCCGGAGCAGGTCGTCCGAAGGCGGGCCGGGGCGCCAGGGGTGGAGGGCGAAGTCGCGCAGGGATCCGTCGGGAACGTGTTCCATGACGAGGTAGGGGACGCCGTCCGCCTCGCCGACCTCGAAGACGGGGACGATGTTGGGATGGTCGAGGCGGGCCATCGCATGGGCTTCCCGGCGGAAGCGGTGGACGTCCTCTTCCTCGGGGGCGGGTGTGGGGGCTCCGGGGCAGGCGGGCGCGGGGGCGCGCAGGACCTTGAGGGCGACGTCGCGCTGGAGCGAGTCGTCGCGGGCGCGATAGACGGCGCCCATGCCGCCGCGGCCGAGCTCGCCGACGATGCGGTACTTGCCGAACGGCGAGGACGCGCCGGAAGGTCCGGCGGAGGTCATGGGCGGCCTCCCGCGCGGGCCGGCGCGCGCGGGGCGGCAGGCGCCCCGGGCGACCGCGCCGCCCCGATCAACGCACCAGCCCGGCCAACGCGGTGCGCTCCTTGTGTTCCTTGCGCCAGGCGATCAGGTTCTCCAGCCCCTCCCGCAGGGGCGTGGCGGCGACGAAGCCGATCTCCTTGCGCGCCCGCTCCGGGCAGCCGACCCGGTGCGTGACGAAAGTCTGCCCGCCCGGTTCGTACTGGATCTTCAGGTTCGACCCGGTGATCTCGAGCAGCAGTTCGCAGAGCTCGCGGATGGTCGTGCGGGTGCCCATGCCGACGTTGTAGAAGCGATTTTCAACGTCGGACTTGAGGGCGCAAACGTTGGCGCGCGCGGCATCGCGGACGTAGATGAAATCGTACGACTGGGTGCCGTCCCCGAAGACGATCGGCGAGAGTCCCTGGTCGATGCGGTCGAGGATCTTCATGGTGACGGCCACGTAGGCGCCCTTGTAGTCCTGGCGCGGACCGTAGACGTTCATGTAGCGCAGACCGACGTGCTTGAGGCCGTAGCGGTGATAGAAGGCGCGAAACATGTGCTCGCCGGCGATCTTGGTCGCGCCGTAGAAGGTCTGGTTGTTGTAGGGGTGGTCCTCGGTCATGGGCACCTGGAGGGCGTCGCCGTAGACGGAGGCGGACGAAGACCACACGACGCGCGGAATGCCGTTGTCCCGGGCGGCTTCCATGACGTTGAAGGTGCCGGCGACGTTGACGTCGAAGGCCGCGCGCGGGAACTCGTGGCACTGGAGCAGCCACAGCGCGGCGAGGTGGACGACCGCGTCCATCCCCTTCATGGCGCGACCGAGGATGTCGGTGTGCAGGATGTCCCCGCCGGCCTCGTTGATTTTCACGCGCGGGTCGCGCAGGGCGACCTCGAGGTTCTCGATCCGCCCGCGACAGAAGTTGTCGTAGACCAGGACTTCCTTGACCCCCTCGGCGAGCAGTTCCTCCACCACGTGAGAGCCGATGAAGCCGCCGCCGCCGATGACCAGGATGCGCCTGCCCTCGAGGTTCATGCCGTGCCTCCAAGCGGTAGAGACCGTTTCCGGGCGGGGATCGTAGCAGGCCCGGCCGCTTCGCGGCAACGCAATTCGCCGCGCCAGACGGCCTGCATGCCTCCTTGCCATCCGCGCGTGAGCGGGTATAGTGTCTCCTCGCCCTCGGTCCCGCTACGGAGTTCCCCATGTCCCTGGTCGTCGGTGACGGCATCGGCAAGGTCCATCCGGGCCGGGTGATCTTCCGCGATCTCTCCTTCCGCCTGGAGGCCGGGGACCGGGTCGGGCTGATCGGCGTGAACGGGGCGGGCAAGAGCACGCTGATGCGCATCATCGCCGGGATGGAGGAACCCTCCGACGGCGGAGTGCAGCGCAAGCGCGGGTTGCGCATTTCCTATCTGCCGCAGGAGCCGCCGACGACCGCGGACGTGACGCTCTCGGAGGCGGTGCACGCCCCCTTCGACGCGCTGCGCCGGATGGAAGGGGAGTTGCACCGGCTCGCCGAGGAGATGGGCCATGCCTCGGACCCCGGGGCGTCGCTGGAGCGCTACGCGGCGCTGCAGCACGACTTCGAGGCTCGCGGCGGGTACACGTTCGAGGCGCGCGTGCAGAGCGTTCTGTCCGGGCTGGGGTTCCAGCCGGAAGACCACGCCCGGCCGCTGGCGCACTTGAGCGGCGGGCAACGCACACGCGCGCTCCTGGCGCGCATCCTCCTCGAGGACCCTGAACTGCTGCTGCTCGACGAACCGACCAACCACCTCGATCTGGATGCGATCGAGTGGGTGGAGGCGTGGCTGCGCGACTTTCCGGGCGCCCTGCTGGTCGTGTCGCACGACCGGGCGTTCCTGGAGGCGACGGCGAACCGGACCTGGGACCTGTCCTTCGGCGCGCTGGAGGCCTATCCGGTCGGCTACCGGGACTTCGTGCGCGTGCGCGCGGAGCGGCAAAAGGAGCGCGACCGGGTGTGGGAGGCGCAACAGGAATTCATCCGGCGCACGGAGGACTTCATCGCGCGCAACCTGGCCGGCCAGCGATCGCGGGAGGCGAAGGGCCGGCGCACGCGGCTGCAGCGGTTCCTCGAGACGGAGGCCGTGGAGCGGACGCAGGAGCACGCGACCATCGACATGCGGCTGGGGGGCGTGAAACGGAGCGGGGATCGCGTGCTCGCCGCGCGCGACCTCGTGATCGGGTACGAGCCCGGACGGCCGCTCGCAAGCGTCCCCGAACTGGAAGTCTGGCGCGGTCAGCGCGTGGGGATCCTCGGACCGAACGGGCAGGGCAAGACGACGCTGCTCAAGACGCTGCGGGGCGAGATTCCGCCGCTCGACGGCGCGGTCCGCTGCGGGGCGAGCGTGGAGATCGGGTACCTGTCGCAGGCGCACGAGGAAATGGATCCCGAGGCCAGCGTGCTCGATACCGTGCTGGCGGTGCGGGGCGAGCGCACGATCGAGCAGGTGCGCACGATCCTCGGCGCCTACCTGTTTCGCGGCGAGGACGTCTTCAAGCGCCTGCGCGAACTCAGCGTCGGCCAGAAGAGCCGCGTGGCCCTGTGCTGGCTGTCGATGCAGGGGGTCAACACCCTCGTGCTCGACGAACCGACGAACCATCTCGACCTCGGGTCGCAGGAGGAACTGCAGTCGGTGCTCACGGCCTTTCCCGGCACGATCCTGTTCGTCACCCACGACCGGTCGCTGGCGCAGGCGCTCGCGACGGAGGTGTGGGTGGTGGCCGACGGCCGCGTGCAGGTGGTGCCGGGCGGGTGGGATTCGTATCGGGCGTGGCGGGAGAATGGGAAGGCGCGCGCCGAGGCCGCGCGGACCGCGACGCGGTCCGCCGGCCAGTCTTCCGCCGAGGCGCTGCGGGAGGAGGGTCGCCGGAAACGGGAACGCGAACGCATGAAGACCCGGCACGCCGAGATCGAGGCGGACATCCCGCGTCTGGAGGCGCGACTGAAGGAGCTCTCCCGCGAGATCGACCGCGCCGGCGAGCGGCGGGACATGGACGCGCTGGGCCAATTGTGCTCTGAATACCAGTCCGTCGCAGGCGAGTTGAAGCCGCTCTGGGACGAGTGGGCGAAGCTCACCGAGGCGCTGGAGGCGTAAAGGAAGGACCCCGGGCATGGGCACGCTGTTCCCGGTCCTCTTCTGGATCTTTTTCGCGGTTTCTTCCCTGCTCTTGTGGCCGGTCAACATCGTCCTCTGGCTGGTGTCGCTCCCATTCGACCGCCAGGGCCGCGTGGCGCACTGGTTCACCTCGTACTGGGCGTCGCTCTACATCCTGGCGTATCCCGGCTGGCGCCTGACGGTGACCGGACGGGAGAAGATCGTGCCGGGCCGCGCGTACGTATTGGCGGCCAATCACTCCTCCTTCGCCGACATCATTCTCTGCTACCGCCTGCACCGGCAATTCAAGTGGGTGAGCAAGCGCAGCGTCTTTTTCGCCCCCGTGGTGGGCTGGAACATGTTCCTCTGCCGCTACGTCCCGCTCGTGCGCGGGAGGGAGGACAGCATCCAGCGGATGATGGACTCCTGCCGGGGCTGGCTGCGTCGGGGGATGTCGATCATGATGTTCCCCGAGGGGACGCGTTCGAAAGACGGGAGGGTCGGTCCGTTCAAGCACGGTGCGTTCACGCTCGCGCGGGAGGCCGGGGTGCCGGTGATTCCGATCGCCATCCACGGCACCTCGCAGGTGATGCCGAAGCACGGCGCGGCGGTCGCGCCGAAGGGGGACCTGCGCATCGAGGTGCTCGACCCGGTGCCGCCGGACGGCTTCCGCGACGCCGCCGAGTACGGCGAGGCGGTGCGCCGCAAGATCGTGGCCGCGCTCGGGCAGGAATGACGCGGGGCGGCGGCCGTTGCCCGGCCGCGCGCGCGGGCGGTGGGCGACCTCCTCGACCCGGTGCTCGCCGTGCCACACCTTCCGGCGCGCCCGCGGTCGGCGAGCCGCCGGATCCGCCGCCGCCGGGGCGACGGGAGTCGCGCGGGCCACCTCCGGCGACCCCCGCCTTCTCCCTGCGGGAGCTTCTCCCCCGCTTGACGCCCGGCGCGGGGAGATTGCACGATGCTCGGGAATCGTCCGGGTTGCCCGGACGGCGGGAAACGTGCGCGGGTGCGCGACCCGATGTGGATTCAGCCCGGCGCGTCGTCCGGGTGCTTGCGAGACGGAGGAGTACGCGTCATGGGGAAGATCGGCATGCGGATCGCCGCCGGGATCCTGTGGGTCGGTACCGCCGCGCTGTCCGGGGCGGGAGCAAGCCTGCTCGTGAACCACGCCTCGACGGCGCACGCGCAGGCCGGGTCTTTTCTCCACCCGGTCGTCCGGGCGAAAGCCTTTCACCTCGTCAATGACGCGAACGAACTGGTCGGGACGTTCGAACTCGGGCCGGGCGGGGGCGGCCAGGTACTTCTGGGAACCTCCCCCCTGGCCACGGTCAAGGAAGACGGCCAGCTCGTCTATTGGGCCGCGGGGGTGGGGAAGGGGTGGCGGCAGGTCCGCATTCAGGCGGACTTCGAGGCGAAGCAGGCCGTCCTCGAAGTGCTCGGCGAAGGAAGCAAGCCGGTCTGGCGCGCGCCGTAGCGCGGCTGCGGCCGCTCCCATTTGCCAACCCCGCGTGACGCGCGTACAATCCCTTTCATGGTCCGTGACGCCGATTTGCTGATTCTCGAACGCCTGCTCGCGCGCGAGCTGATTTCCGCTCGCGAGGCGGCGCAGCTGATGGCGTCGATGCGCGACTGCGGGCCGGTGGTCGATTTGCAGCACTCGCTCTTCGACCTGCGCCCCTGGACGGACAAGGAGCGCTCGAGCCTGTCCGAGATCTTCCGCTCGGTGGCCGACGCGCCCGCGACGGTGGTGGATGCCCCTTCCTCCTCCGCGGGTGTGCGTCCGCCGTCGCACGTCGTGGGGGCGCCGACGCCGGAGCCGGGGCGGCGTCCGTTCGCCTTCGAGCGTTACGAGGTGGTGCAGGAAGTCGCGCGCGGCGGCATGGGGGTGGTTTACAAGGCGCGCGACCTGCGGTTGGGCCGCACGGTCGCGCTCAAGGTGCTGGTCGGCGGCACCTCCGCGTCCGCCGAGATGATCGAGCGGTTCCACCGCGAGGCGCGGATGGTGGCGGGCCTGCAGCATCCCCGCATCGTGCCGGTGCACGACGTCGGCGAGACCGACGGCGCGTGTTACTTCACGATGGACTTCATCGAGGGGTCGTCGCTGGCGCGATTGATCCACGACCGGGCGGTGTCGCGACGCGACGGGGT
This sequence comes from uncultured Planctomycetia bacterium, assembly GCA_964632945.1. Taxonomy (GTDB): domain Bacteria; phylum Planctomycetota; class MHYJ01; order WSZJ01; family CAZWCX01; genus CAZWCX01. The sequence continues at coordinate 10,912 of CAZWCX010000084.1, forward strand.
GGCGCTCTTGCGGGAGATCGCGCTCGCGCTGCATCACGCGCACGAGCACGGCGTGATTCACCGCGACGTGAAGCCCGGCAACATCCTGGTGGATCGCGCGGGGCGGCCGTTCATCGCCGACTTCGGCCTGGCGCGCGAGGCGCATTCGGACGCGCGCCTGACCGCGACGGGGCGGCCGGTGGGAACGCCGGTCTACATGTCGCCGGAGCAGGCGGGCGGGGACGTATCGGCCCAGGACCCGCGAACGGACGTCTACTCGCTGGGGGCGACCCTGTACGAGTTGCTCACCGGGCGGCCGCCGTACGAAGGGGACAACATGATGGAGATCCTCTTCAAGGTGATGGGGACCGACCCGCCGCGTCCGACGGCGCTGGATCCGACGGTGCCGCGGGACCTGGAGGTGATCACGTTGCGGGCGATGGAGCGCGAGCGGGCGCGGCGGTATCCGAGCGCGCGCGCGCTGGCCGAGGATTTGGGGCGTTTCCTGGAAGGGGAAGCCATCGCCGCGCGCCCGAGCGGGGTGGTCTATCGCTCGTGGAAGCGGGCGCGCCGCCATCCGGTGGCCTTCACGCTCGCGGTCACGGGGGCGCTCCTGGCCGTGATGGCCTCGGGTACGGCGGCCTGGCGTGCGGCCCGTTCCGCGCGCGACGCGCGCGAACTCGGGGAGCGGGCGCGCGCCGAGCTGGCGGCCGGGCGGACGGCGGAGGCGCTGGCGCTGGTCGGCCGGCTGCGTTCCCTCGACCCCGCACACCCGGCCCTGCCGGTGCTGGAGGACGCCTGCCAGGCCGGCCTGCGGGCGCGCGACGAGCGCGCGCGCGAGGAGGCGCTTCTGGCGGAGGCCGCGGAGCGGAAGGCGCGCCGCGACCGCGCGCAGCCGATGGCGGAATCGGCACAGAAACTGCTGGAACTCACCGACGTGCTGGCGCGCCACGGCCAGTACGGGCAGCGCCGCGAACGCCTGCAGGAAGCGGTCGGATTGCTCGACCGGGCGCTCGCCGAAGACCCCGATTTTGCCGAGGCGTATGGCGCGCGCGGGCGCGGGCACCGGTTGCTCGCCGATCCGGCGCGCGCTCTCGCCGACCTCGACCGGGCGGTCGAATTGCGCGACACCTGGTCGGCCCCCTACCTCGAGCGCATCGGCGTGCGCGCCGACCTCTACCACAAGAAGAGTTCGCCCGGGATGATCGTCGACCAGGGGGACGGCCCGATCCAGTGGAACTTTCGCGACCTGTCGAGGGACGAGGAAGCCCACGCCTTGCTGGCCGCCGTCCAGGTCGACGTCGCGCGGGTGATCGCACTCGGCGTCCGTCCGGACGAGGCGCACTTCGTGCAGGGGCTGATGAAGGTCGTGGATGGACATCCGGACGAGGCGATCGCCGAACTGACGCGCTCCCTGGAGATCTACCCGTACCGGGCGGAGGCGTTCCAAAAGCGGGCGTTCGCGCACCTGATGCGCAACGAGACCGACGCGGCGGATGCCGACATCACGCGGGCGCTGGAGCTCTGGCCCGCCTTCGCCGAGGGTCTGTGCTATCGCGGCGTGATCCGCTTCGCGCGCGGGCGGCGGGACGAGGCGGTCGCCGACTTCGAGGCCGCCGCCGCCATCGATCCCGAGCAACGCCAGGCGATCGAGGGGAAGGCCATGGTGCTCGCCGCCTCCGGCGACTGGGCGGGCGCGATCCCCGGGTACACCGTCGCCGTCGAGAAGTTCGGCGACGGCGCGGCGTACGTCAATCGCGGCACCGCCCTTCTCAAGGCCGGGCGGAAGGACGAGGCGCTCCGGGACTTGGACCGCGCGGTCGCCCTCGACCCCGGGGACTCCCGGGCCTGGTTCATGCGCGGGCAGGCGCGCATGGTGACGGACGACCTGGAGGGGGCGCGCGCCGACATCGAGCGCGCGGTGGACCTCGACCGCAAGGACCCGGTGCTGTGCGAGGGACTGGCCTGGGTGCACGAGCGACGGGGCGACTTCGCCGCCGCGGTGGCCGCCTACGACCAGGCGCTGGCGCGCGCCGCGGGAGACCCGAAGTATCTCACCCTGCGGGCGGAAGCGAAGCGCGAGCACGGCGACGCCGCGGGCGCCGCCGCCGACTACGCGGCCGCTCTCGCCCGCGACCCGGACCACCCGACGGCCCTGTTCGGCCGCGCCCGCCTCGCCGCCGCCGCCGATCGCTTCCCGGCCGCCCTGGCCGACCTCGACCGCCTGCTGGCGCGACGGCCCGACGATCCGGACGCCCGGCAGTTGCGCGGCCGCCTGCGCGGCATGACCGGCGACCATGGGGGCGCCCGGGCCGACTTCGACGCCGCCGTCCGCCTCCAGCCGCACAAGCCGGATCACCGCTTCTACCGGGGCATGGCCAATCTCGCCACCCAGCGGTGGAGCGAGGCCGTTCCCGACCTGGAAGCGGCCCTCCTGGCCCGCCCCGAGGGAATCGATGCCGAACTCGCGCAGGCGCGCCTTCTGGATGCCCGCTGGTTCGCCGCGCATCCCGGAGACTGGCACGACCTCGAGAACGCCTTCCGCCAGCTGGGCGACGCTTGCGCGCGCGCGGAGGCCGCCTACCGCCGGAAAGACTGGGCCGCGGCCGCCGGCGAGTACCGCGCCGGTCTCGCCGTCGTCCAGGCCCTGCTCGCGGCCCGGGACCCGGAACTCGCACGCGCGGTGGACCGCAACCCCGGCCTCGAGCGCCTCCGGGTGCACGCCTGGTACAACCATGCCTGCTGCCTCGGCCGCCAGGCCGAGAGCGCCGAGGGCGAAGCGCGCGAGGCCTTTGCGCGCGAAGCCCTCGACGCGTTGCGCGAATCGATCCGCCTGGGCTTCGACGACCTCGACCACGTCCGCCAGGACCCCGACCTCGCCCCCCTGCGCGGAAGGCAGGAATTCGAAGAGGCGCTGCGGTCCCGACGCTGATCGCGGCGCGGAGCGCATGCCTTCGGACCGGGCCCCTCGTCGGTCCGCCCCGCCCTCCGTGGGGAGGCAGGGCCGGCGCAGCGATTCGCTCGGCGAAGGCCGCGTCAGGAGATCGAACCGCTTCGAACCGGCGCCGGTTCGCGGGAGCGCGCGCGCCCCGTGTAGGCGACGGCCGCACTCCCCCGCCGGTAGAGCCGCGCACCGGCGTCGGAGCGACCGGACGGAGGGCGGTCCCGACGCCGCACTCGACGGCGCAGGACCGCCCCCCGGATCCGCGGGCGCTACTTCGCTCCCACGAAGCGCATCCCGTAGAGATCCGTGCTCGCCCCGGGCAGGAAGGTCCCGAGCAGCGACGCCGCCCGCGCTTCGACGGCGGCATCCCCGCGCGCCTTGGCTTCGCGCAGCGTCACCTGCAGGCAGGCGATCGCCCAGGTGTTGAACCCGCTGCTGGTGGGATAGACGACGTAGTACGGATTGTCGTACGACGCGGCCGGCCACGGCACGCCGTCGCGAGCCGGATCCCAGCGGATCGCCCAGGCGATCTTGGGCAACGTGGGATGGAAGCCGTGCATCACTACGCTGCGCCCGATCTTCCACGCCAACTCACGGATCGTGGCGGCGGCGGCGGAACGCCCGGCGGTCTCGCACACGTTCGCAAGCGCGTCCAGGCCCTTGACCGCCAGCGAATCCTCCCAGACCACCCAGCCGGCCCCGTCGGCGATGATGCGGGCGTCGTTCCAGATGATCCGGCTCGGGCGGATCGAACCGGTCACGATCGTCTTGCCGGGCCATTGCTCGAGGAAGCACTCATGGATGCGGGCGATGGCCCGATCCAGGATCGCCTCGTCCCCGGTCGCCAGATACAGGTTGGCGATCCCCAGGAAGGTTCGCCCGCCCGCGCGGCCGACGAGGGCCGAGTTGGTCGACCACCCCGGCTTCACGCTGGGAAGCGTGAGGCCCGCGAGGAGCTTCTCGCGCTTGTGCAGCAACTGCCGGAAACTCGCCATCGAGCCGTTCAGGAGGACGTCTTCCGCCAACCAGAGGCAGCCGTAATGCTGGTAGTCATGGCCGTACCAGCCTCCGACCCCCTCGGTGTAGTTGAAGGTCCGACCGAGCCGGTCGGGCGACACGCCGGTGTGGTAGTGGGTTCCCTCGTCCCAGGTGACCCAGGACGGGTGATCGGACGCGCGGACGATGCGGAAGCCGCCCGCCGGGCCGGACTCGAAAAAGTGCGTCGGACGACAGGCCTCCTGGGCGGTGATCAACTGGTCGAGAAACATGTTCGCGGCGCTGCCCGCACCGACGGTTTCGACGTGCTGCCAGGTGCCGAAGCCGGCCTGGTCACCCGTGTCGCCCGGCCTCCGGTTCTCCAGGTAGCCGAAGTGCCCGAAGGGGAGATGGAAGGGCTTCGCGATCTTGTCGCGCCATACCGACATGAGCTGGGGTTCCGTGACCGCCGGCGGCGCCGCGCGCCACACGCCCCACTCCTTCCAGGGATGCAAAACGTAGAGCGGGTACTCGGCCTCGCCGAACCAGGAGTGGAACTCGGCAAGTTCCTCGGGAGACTTGTCGGGCTTGGCGACGAACTCCGGGCTGTGGAAGATCAGCGATCCCTGGAAGCGCCGCCCTTGCCCGTCCGACATCTCCGCCACCGAAATCAGGTGCGCCGGATCCGCGCGACGCATGAAGTTCCAGAAGGTCGCGTGACCGTTGAATCCGAAGGAGGCCGTCATCGGGATCCGGGGCGCGGTCTTGCTTTCGCAGAAGACGCTCAACTCGTACCGGACGATGTTCTGCCGGTGAAAGACGTAGAGGATGAGTTCGGCGTATCCGGACGCCGTGCGGGCCTGCAACAGGAACACCTTCACGCGGTGATGGTCGGCGAGCAGGGTCCAGTGGGTGAACACCTCCTTCTGCCCGTTCATGATGATGTACGGCTCGATGCCGTGCATCACCGCCTCCTCCACGAACGGACCGAGCGCGAATTCGTCGTCGGTCAGGTCGGGCATCACGTCGACCTTGCCGTGGAACCAGGGCGGGACCGCCACGCGACCGACGTTGATGGACGTGCGCGGGAGCGACCAGACGACGTCGTGGGCGTCGGTCGAGCCGTAGAGCACCCACTGGGTACGGGCCCACGGGGTGGGATTGAAGGCGACGACCTCGACGTCGTCGGCGCCGGCGGGAAGCAGGCTTCCCCAGCACAGCACCTGGGCGAGCACGGCGGCGCAGAGCGCCCGCCGGATCCGGCGGAATCTCCCTTGCGGAACACCCCTGGTCATGTCGAACCTCCCCTCGATGCGAACGAGAACCGGCCGGGGCCCGGGGCCGCCGACCGCCGCGGCATGGTGCCGCAAACCAGACCCCCGATCCGCGTCCTGCGAATCAGAAGAAATAGAGCACCCGGTCCCGCACCTGCCACCGCAGGCCGGTCAGGGCCCGGACGTAGTCGAGTACCTCGGCGAGCGGCCGCGGCCCGCTCGGGAGCGGGATCGCCTCCGCGCGCTCCCAGACGGCACGGTCCGCCACCACGTCGAGGCCGGTCTGACGGCGAATCGCCTCGACCCACCGCGACATCCGCTGTTCTTCGACCGAGAAGCTGACCGCCCCGGTCAACGCCGGCTCTCCGGCGCCTGCCGGGGCGCGGGTCCCGTCCGGTTTCGTGGCCTGCGCCTTGAGCACGAGGCCCTGGAGGTACTCCTGCACCGTCCCGGCGTCCGCCGCGGTCGCGAGGCCGGCCGCGCCGCCCGCCGGCGCCGATCGGGGAACGACCAGTCCGGCGATGGACGGCGGGGCGGACTCGCCGACGGACGGCCCCCCGGGGGGCACCGGGAGATCCTCGCGGTCGCCTGCGTTCGGCTCGGGGGTCATGACGGACGCGAGCCCCCGGCGCGCCCGCAGCGCGGGAGTCTCGAGCGGGGAGACGGCTTCCGCGGCGCCGAAGAGGATCGTCCCGTCCCGATCGATCGTGTGCGCGAGGGAGATCCGGAGAAGCCCGTAGTACCGCTCGATCGCCATGAGGAGGCGATCGAACGGCAGGTCGAGGATCACCCCGGCGGGAAGCGCCGGAAGGTCCGGGGGAAGCGCGACCACGCGAAACCGCAACCCCGCGTCGGCGGCGGCGCGGGCGAGCCGGTCGGAAAGGGGAGCATTCCCGGTCCGGAGTTCGACCGGGGTAGCCCAGCGCGCGAGGGTCGCTTCGACGGCGGCATCGAGGTGCCACGGATAGTCGGGCGGCGAACCGGGGACCCTGCGGTCAGGGGCGGTCCCTTCGACCCGGCGCGTGGTCGGGTTGCAATCCGGAGCCTGCGGTACGAACGCATTCCCCGGCAGGAGAGCGGGAGCACGCGAGGCGGAGGGGGCCTCCGACGGCCGGACCGCACGGCGAACGGTTGACTGCTGAAGCGCGGCCATGGGAACGACCAGGATCGCGGCAACCACGAGGAGCCCGCGGAGCGTATTCGAGTGCGCCGTCATGAACGAAGAAGCCTCCGAAGGTGACCGGGAGGGGACGAACCTGTCCGCTCGACACTGTTCGGACCCGGTCTGCGGGATTCGCGACAAATGAAGATTCCCGGCGCAGTTTTCCGGGCCACCGGCGGGAAGACCCCAGCCCGGGTGATTCTCGAGGACGCGTCAGCGGCTCCGTGATGAACCCACCCGGCGAGGCGCGACCAGGCGGAGATGCCCCGGTGCATCGCCGACGGCGGGCAACGGAGCCCGGCGCGAACCGCGACCGGACCAACCCAGGAAATCCAGGCGGAAGCCCCGTTAGGTCTCCGGAAACGCCAGGCGGAACCAGACGCCGGAGGAGGTGTTGGACCAGGCGCCCCGGTGCAGGGGATCACCCGACCACAGGAAGAAGCCGGTCCAACCAGGGCCGCCGGTTCCGTATGCGGCGCTCGACCCGGCGATCCGGTAGTTGCCGCTGGTGAGCGCGGACGGGTCGAGGAAAAAGGCTCCCCCGGTCGTGAACGTCCCGAACGGGATCGCGGTCACGAAGTGGTTGTAGGACGGGTTCAGGGTCGCGGCCGATCGTCCGGGCAAGAACCCGACGGGACCGGCGAAGACGGTATTGCGGATTTCCAGCTTCGAGCGGAGCGGCCGCAGCGGATCGAAAGGCGCCTCCAGGGTGCCGAATTGCACGGATCCGGCGAAGGTGCAATTCCACAGGACGGAGTCCCGGTACCGGCCGACCAGGGGGCTCTGGCCGATGGAGGCGCCGGTGGCGATCAGGAGGTCGATGAAGGCGACCCGGCGCAGGTCGCGGGAGGAGTCGTACAGTCCCTGGGAATTGGCGATGTCGTGGGAGCGCAGGTGGGCGATCACCAGATTCTCGTAATCCCCTTCGATCTTCAGGATGTCGGGATGGATGGCGTCGTGCCAGCGGATCCCGGTGGCGAGGACCGCGAGGAAAAGCGACCGCGTCGACGCTCCGCTGGAGGGTTCGGGCACGGCGCCCGGATTCGCCACGTCGATCCAGTTGGGGCCGGTCCCCAAGATCGGGTAGGTTCCGTGGTTGGCCGCGGTGCCGACGATCTGCAGGCCGAGACGCGTGTGGCCGGCCATGAGCGTCCAGGGGGCGGTAAAGGCCGGTCCGTGCGCCGAAGCCGCGTCCACGATCCGCATCACCCCGGGGGCGGGGACCTGGATTTCGATTCCCGTGTACGGAGTGGCCGCGGGCACGCCGGGCAGGCTGCCCGCGGTGTACCGCTGCCCCTCGATCTGGGTGTTGAGCACGAGCCGGGGCCGGCGGCTGCCCACGGATCCGAGGTTGATCCCCTGGCCGACGAAGCGGGAAATGCGATTGTCCCGCGCGCGGGTGAAGCCGCCGAGGGCGTTGAGCGAGTCGTGGAACGTATTGGCGGTGTACCAGATCTCGCCCTGGGGGCCGTCGATCGAGACCGGCCAGCTGCCGGTGCGGCCGAAGACGCGGGCGTTGAAGACCCCCTCGGGGGAGGTCAGGTCGCAGCCGTCCACCCAGATCGTGGGCAGGCAACCCGACCACGCGCTGATCACGATCGCCAGGTCGAGCAGGCGCAGTCCGCGGAGCTTGAGCCGAAAGTTCGCTCCGCCCCCGACCGGAAGCCAGTCGGACGGACCGTCGTTCTCCGCGCGGATCAGGCGTACGGACCCCGGCGGGGCGGACGGGTCGGCGACCACCTCGCAGAAGTAGTGGCCGCTCGTGAAGACGTTGCCGAGGTAGCGCCCGGCGCGCCCGAGACCCACGTGGGTCCCCGCCATGGCGATCACCTTCCCCCCGCCGGCGTCGTCGCCGACCTTGGCCAGATGGATCGCCTTGGCCAGCGTCCGCACCGCCGTGGCCGGGGTCAGGCCGCTGCCGAGATCGTCGGCCGCGGCCGGACTGCAGTAAATCACCCGGGTGCTGGGCGGAGTGGCACCCGCTCGATGGTTGTAGAAGACGAACGGGTCCGGCAGCGTGAAGGTGTCGAGCCCGGCCTGCGCGCCTGCGGAAGTGGAACGGGTGTTCACATACACGGTGGCCGTGAGGCTGTACTCCCCCTCGGGAAGATCGGCCATGCGGAAGACATGCCCGTAGCCGAAGACGGGGTAGGGCAGCGGGAAGGGCCATCCATGGATGGGCGCCCGGGTGGAGGTATCGTTGGGGACGTGAATGGATGGGGCGTATGAGGTCCGAAGACCGAAGGGGGACCCGTTGCGCAGGATGTCGAAGCGAACGTGCGAAACGCTGCCGTAGTGCTCGGGACAAACGGCGATCACGACGGGCACGGCGAGCTGATCCGGCGCGGTGTAGACCGTGCCCGGGAAGGTCGCCCACTGAGCGGTGATGGCGGTGGCGGAGGGCGTTTCCGGGTCAGCCGCCGCAGGGCGTGGCGTGCCGGCGGCGAAGAGGGCCAGGGAAAGCAGCGTACGAACCAGGAAGATCGTCCGGCGGCAACGCCGGGGAGTGCTGGACCGCATGGTGACGAGGCCCCGAATCGGAACGGAAGGACGACCGGTCGTCTACGGGGCATTGGTTCGGGATCCGTGGCCGAACTTCGGGAGGAATTTAGATTCTGCGCGAACCCGAGGAGGAGGCGGATCGAGGCCGGTTGCGGGGTGGCAGGGCGGGGGCGGCGGGACTCGGACCTACCGGCCCGCCGCCCACTTCGCCTGCTGGAGGAGCGGGGCCAAAGTTTCCCGGAGCGACGGTTGAAGCCGAATCGCGCGCTCCAATTGGTCCGCGGCTTCCGGCCAGCGCTGCAGTTCGGCCAGCACCTTGCCGTACTCGCCCCGGAATTGGGCGCTCTCGGGATGCAGGGCAATCACCCGCTCGAGATCGGCCAAGGCCTCCCCGGTACGCTTCAGCGCCAGAAGCGGCGTGTGACGTGCGAACAGAGTGGCCGGATGGTCCGGCTGCAGTTCGAGGGCACGGGAATAGTCCGCCACGGACCCTTCGTGATCGCCCCGCAGGGTGCGAATCGTTCCCCTCGTCCGGTAGGCTTCCAGGAATTCCGGGTTCAATTCGATCGCGCGCGAGAAGTCCTCTTCGCTTTCCCGAAGGCGGCCCAATCGATAACGCAGCACTCCGCGGTTGTGGAGCGGTTTGGGATCGTCTTTCCGCAGCCTCACGATCACGCCGAAGTCCTCTTCCGCCTCGCGCAGGTTTCCGACCGCGGTCCGCGCCGTTGCGCGCAACACGTAGGCATCCAGCAAACTCGGGTCCCGGCTCAAAGCCAGGGTCGCGGCGGTGACCGCGGCCGAGAAGTTCCCTCGCGCCACCTGGAGAGAGGCCTGCAGCACGAACACCTCCGGGAAGTGCGGAGCCTGTTGGAGGATCGCCTGGAGGTCCGCCTCGGCCTCGTCTACGCGCCGCAGCCGGACGAACGACAGACCCCGTGAAGTGCGGACTCGGGGGTGGTCGAAGCCCCCCTCGAGGGCCCGCGTAAACGCCGTCACGGCCTCCTCATGTCGGTCGCGCAGGAAGCTGACCTGACCCAGGACCGCCCAGGCGCGTCCGCAGTGCGGATCGGCGGCGATGACCCGTTTCGCGTCCTCCTCGGCGGCGTCGAGCGAATGGCCCTGGAGACTTGCATGGGCCCGGGCTTCCAGCAGGCGCACTTCGTGCGGGCGCTCCACGAGCAACCGCGAATAGTGTTCGACGGCCTCCCGCCACCGCCCCGCCTCTTCGAGGTTCAGTCCGGCCTGGAGGCCGGCGGGGTCGTGGGCCGCCTCGAGGTCGGGAACGACCGGGTCGGATGGGTCCAATCCCGCGAGTCCGTGCTCCAAGAGAGCCGCCGACAAGGAGGTATCGTTCGGGGACAACGCCCTCGCCTGGCGAACATCGGCCCGGGCGGCGTCGCGGTCGCCCTCCGCGAGGCGCACCATCGCGCGGGTGACGTAGTTCTCGGGCGCGACCGCATCCAGCTTCACGGCCTGTTCGGCATCGTCCCGGGCTCCCTCGAGGTCGTTGCGCCCGAGCCGCAGACGCGCGCGTTGCTGGAAGGCGCCGCTGTCTCCGGGATGCTCTCGGACCGCCCGGTCGAGGTCGGCCGCCGCGCCGTCCCAGTCCCGGCGGAGCATTCGGGTCTGGGCGCGCGCGCGCAGGGCCTGCAGGTAGGTGGGGAACCGGTCCAGCGCCTGGTCCAGGTCTGCTTCCGCCTGGGCGGGTTTCTCCGCGGTCTGATGGATCGAGGCGCGCAGCAGCAGTCCGTACACGAGCCCCGGATCGATTTCCAGACCGCGATCACAATCGGCGAGGGCCGGTTCCGGGCGGCCCAGGTGCCAGTAGGCCACCGCCCGGCGGACATGCGCCCCGCCCGGGGAGGGGCAGCCGAGCGCGAGCGCGTGCGTCAGATCTTCAACGACTCCCTCCCAATCCCGGAAAGCGGCCCGGGCCTGGGCGCGGACGAGCCGGAGGGACGCATGATGGGGCGCCAGCCTGACGGCCGTATCGGCATCCGCGCGACCCTCCGTCTGGAGCGGATACAGGGAGGCGCGCACGATGAGGAATTCCTCGATCTGTCCGCCGCGATCGATCTCGTGGGCGCAGATCTGCGACGCCTCCTGGACCCTTCCCGCCAGGGCCGCGCCCCAGACCTCGCTCAGCGCCCTCTCCTTGCGGTGCAGCCCGGCCGCGGCGGCCGCGCGGCGGAAGTGCGTCCGCGCCGCCTGCGCCACGCCCTCCTCCACCTGCAAGTCCGTCGGCGTGATCGCCCGCAATTCGCGTTCGAACGCAATGCGGACCAGGACGTCGACGAGCTGGATCCCGAGTTCGAAATCGATCCCCCCGTCCTCCGGCTCGGCGGCCGAGGCCTGCCGCAGGTCCGCGATCGCCGCCTCGTGTTCCCCCGCCAGACGCAGGGCCCGCGCCCGCCCCAGGAGGAGGCGCGGGTCGCCCGGGAATTCCGCCAGCAACCGGTCCGCCTCGGCGGCCGCTTCCGCCCCCCGCCTGCGCACCTCGGCCGGATCGGCATGGCCGTCGTACACGCCCGCCCGCGCGCCTTCCGCCAGGAGCGTGACGCGCTGCCGCGCCTCGTGACGGCGCTCCTCGGCGTGCTCCCGCGCGCGCGCACGCCGGGCCTCCCCCGCCTGGCGGACGTAGCCCACGGCGAGAGTCGCCGCCGCCAGCAGCGCCAACAGCGCCGCAACCGCCACGGCGGCGAACGCCGGTCTTCGACGCGCCTTGTGCCACCAGCGCGCCACACCGACGACCGGCCTCGCCTCGATCGGCTCGCCCGCCAGAAAGCGGCCCAGGTCTGCGGCCAACGCAGCGGCCGAACCATAGCGCCGGCCGCGGTCCTTTTCCATCGCCTTGGCGCAGATGGTCTCGAGATCGACGTGCGCCTTCGGCTCCAGTGCTCGCAACGGCGGCGGGTCGTGGTGCATCACCTTCATCAGGATCGCCAGTATGCCCTCCCCCTCGAAGGGTCGCCGGTTGGTCAGGAGTTCGTACAGGATCACTCCGAGGGAGAAGACGTCGCTGCGAGCGTCGACTTGATGCGCGTCGCCGTCCGCCTGTTCGGGCGACAGGTAGCCCGGCGTACCCAGGACGGCCCCGGAACGGGTCAAGGTCGCAACCCGGGCGAAGGCGGCGGGGTCTTGCGACGAGGGTTTGACCTCCTTGGCCAAACCGAAATCCGCCACGCGCGGGCGGCCCTCGCGGTCGATCAGGATGTTCCCGGGCTTCAAGTCCCGGTGGATCACGCCCTGCACGTGGGCATGTTCCACCGCTTCCGCGACCAAGCGCAGAACTTCCGCCCGCGCGCGCAGAGAAGGCGAGGACCGCGCCACCCAGGCGTCGAGGGACTCCCCCTCGACCAGTTCCATGGCCAGGTACGGCCGTCCGCCGGTTTCTCCGATGTCATAGACTTCGACGATGCCGGGATGGCGCAGGCGGGCGACCGCGTGAGCCTCGCGATGGAACCGTTCGATGTCTTCCGCGGACGCGAGCGAGCCCGCCGCCATGACCTTGAGGGCGACCAGGCGATCGAGCCCGCGCTGGCGGGCCCGATAGACGATCCCCATCGCTCCGCGGCCGACCTCGTCGATCACCTCGTACTTCTCGAGACCAGGGACCGGCTCGCCCACGAGGGTCTCCGTGGCGGGCGAACGGGCGACCACGTCGGGCCGTCCGCCGCGTTGGGTCGACTGCGTTTCATCGCTCGCGCCGGTGAGCAGGCGAACGGCCTCCAGAACTCGCGCAACCTCCGCATCGGAGAGGACCCCGAGCGCGACCAGCGCCTGGGGCAACGGCCCGACCCGCCGGCCCAGGGTGATTTCCCGGCGCGCCGCGGCCACCGCGGCTTCGCTCACACGCCCCGCGGCGACGGCGATCCGGGCGAAATCCTCGTCCGCGACCTTGGCTGCCATGACTTCGCTGCCTTCCTTCGGTCGACCCGTGCTGATCGTAAGGGGGCGGATCCCGGGCTGACAAGCCTTCCGTGGTCCCCGGCAGCCCCGCCGGCCTGGAACGGTCGCGCTCCCGCAGGGGTCCGGCGCGCCCGCCCCCTTCCCCACGCCGGGCCCCGGCGGGCGCGCGCTCGTCCAGGATCGGACACCTGCTCCGGAATCGTCGGAGGGTACGCCGGATACACTCCGATCTTTACAACCCCCCCGCCGATTTGAAACACTGACGGACGTTGCCATTCGCCGCGAGTGTCCGCTTCCTGACATCCCGTCCCCCTGCCGGCGATTCGACATGAACGCACCCCGCGAGGTGGACCCCCGGTTGGGGATCCCGACCGAAGAGGTCCCGGCGACGTTGAGCCGCCTGCGCGTGCGCCTGCGGGAAGAAGACCCGCTTTGCGACGGCGGGTTCGCGATCCAGGTGCACATCGAGGCCGGAGACGTGGAGCGGGCGAGCGCGCTGCTCGAGACCGCCACCGCCCGGGCGGTGGCCGACGAGGATGCGCCGGGGGTGTTTACGACCCACCTGCTGCGCGCATATGCGAAGCGGATGGCCGGCGACCGCGAGATGGCGCGCCGATTCCTGGACAAGGCGCTGGCGATGCGCCTGGAGCCCCCTCCGGTTCTGCCCTTGATCCGGCTGCGGCGAATGGTGGGCCTGGAAGTCTGCCTCTGGCTGCAGGACGACGCCGAGTCGGAGGCCTTCCTGCGCGAGCGGCGGGACGATCCGCCGGGAGAGGAGTCGCTGCGGGCCTGGCGCAGTTTGTGGTCGGCGCAGCTCGCGCTGCGCCGCGGGGAGACGGCGGCGGCAGAGACGCTGCTGGTGCAGATCCCGTTGCCTGCGGACGCGGCGGCGGGGCGGGAGTCGACCTGGCGCGCCCTGGCGCTCCTCGGCGAGTGCGCCGCCGCCCGCGGCGAGACGGCCTCTGCGGTGGAGCGGCTCGACCGCGCGCTCGGGGTCGTGCGCACGATCGCGCAGCGCATTCCCTCGGCGAAGGAGAGCCGGCGCTATCGCGAGGCGGAACCGCGCAAGCGTCTGGCGCAGCGGCGGGTGACGCTGCCCGGGGCGCCGAGCCCCTCGTCTTCCGCGTCCTCCTCGTTCCTGCCGCGCGACCCGCAGGGGATGCTGTTGGCGAGCGTGCGGGGGATCCTCGAGGGGATCCGGGACCTGGGCCGGCATGGCGACCTCGACCGGTTGCTCGACACGGTCCTCGACGCGATGATCCGCTTTTGCGGGGCGCGGCGGGGGCTGGTGGTCTACTTTTCGGAAGGCGACCTGCGCGCCGAACGGGGCCGGCACGCCGAGGGACGCGCCCTGCGTCCGGAAGAAATGCGGATTTCGCGCACGATCGCCGAGCGGACGGCGCACGAGGGCAAGACGGTGAACCTGGAGGACGCCCTCGCGCACGAGGACTTTCGCCAGGCGGAGAGCGTGATGAACCTGCGGGTCCGTTCGGTGCTCGCGGTGCCGCTGATCGTGGAGGGACGCCGGCTCGGCGCGCTCTATCTCGACGATCCCGACACGGCGGGCGTCTTCACCACGGCGACGGTCCAGACGGCGGAAGTCCTGGCGGAACATGCGGCGCTGGCGCTCGAGCATGCGCGCCTGCTGGAGCGGGTGACCGTCGACGCCCTGACCGGGGCGTACGCGCACGCCTTCTTCGAGGATCAGCTGCGACGGGCGGTGGAACTGGCGCAGCGGCACGGCCGGTCGCTCGGCCTGCTCGTCGTCGACCTCGACAATTTCAAGGCCGTCAACGACACGTTCGGTCACGAGTTCGGCAACCGGGTCCTGCAGGCGACGGTCGACACGCTGACGACGGGGCTGCGTCGCAGCGACGTCGTGGGCGTGGTGGCGGGCGGCACCCGGAAGTTGCGTCGCGACCAGCAGGCGCCCGCGCTCGGCCGGTTCGGCGGCGACGAATTCGAGGTCCTGCTGCCCGACACCGGTCCGGACGGCCTCGCCATCGTGGCCGCGCACGCGCTCGACCGGCTGACGGCCACGGTCCTGGAGGCGGGCGGCCGCAAAGTGCCGCTGGCGGTGAGCATCGGCGGGGCCAGCTTCCCCCATCATGCCGCAACCGCGGAAGCCCTGTTCCGAGCCGCCGACGAGGCCCTGTATCGGGCGAAGCGGGAGGGCCGGAACCGGTTCGCCCTGGCCGGCGGGGCGGCCTCCCCCAAGCCTTCGGCCTCCGCCCCCTGCCCCACCGACGCGCTCCTTCACACCGCGGAGGGACGCCGCGCGGTCGGCCTGCTCGTGCGCCTGCTCGAACACGCCCCGGAAGTCGACGCACTGCTGGACGGCGCGCTCGCGCTGATCGCGGAAGCGATCGGGGCGGAGCGCGGCTTCGCGCTCCTCTACGACCGGGAAGACCGGGTCGAGGCGGTGCGGACGCTGGGGCTCGACGAAGCGGCGGCGCGGGGACGAACCCCCGCCGGATGCGCGACGGCGGTCGAGCGGGCGCGGGCCACCCGACGCGGGGTCCTGGTCGCCGACGTCGGGGCCGCGTCCGGCGGGGGTCCCCAATCGAAAGAAGGCGAGGTGCGCTCGCAGCTGGCGGTGCCGGTGCCCGACGGGAACGGTCGACCCGGGGTGCTCTACTTCGACATCGTCGCCGGGACTCGTCGCTTCACGCCGGAGGACCTGGCGCTGGTCGACCATTTCCTTGCGCAGGCCTCGGCGTTGCTCCTCGGTGCGCGCTCCCTGGCGCAGCGCACGGCCGCGGCGGCGCGCGGAGGTCCGCCGGAGGACGAGGGGCCCCGGCGCGCCGGTCGGGGGGCGAGCCGCGAAGCGGCCTCGCTGAAGGAACGACTGCGCGCGGTGGAACGGGCCGCGCTCGAGGAGGCCCTCGCCGCCTGCGCCGGGAACCGTTCCCAGGCGGCGCGACGGCTGGGCATCAAGCGCACCACCTTGATCCGCCGCATCGCCGTGCACCGGCTGGGGGACGGCGGAAAACCGGCCCGGCGCGGCGCAAAGAAGGGCGCCCGGCGGCGCCGCTCCGGCTCCGGAGGGAAGGCGTGACCGACGAGGAGTTCCTCCGCCGCGCCCGGGCGCGCTGGCTCCTGACCCCGCAGGAATGGGAGGAGTGCCGTCGCGTCATGCAGCGAACCGGGCGGTCGGCGTCGGAAGTCGCCCTCGACTTGCGCCTGATCGAACCGTCCGACGAGCGCCTGATCCGCGGCGCGCACCCGGGGCCGGGAGGAACTTCCCCGCCCTCCGGCTCCCCCGACCCCGCGCGCGGGGACTCGGGGGGCCTGGTCAATCGCCGCTGGCGGGTGGAGGCGCAGGTCGGCGAAGGCGGCATGGGACGGGTCTACCGCGTGGTGGACACCACCCGGGGGGCCGACCCGATCGCGCTGAAGACGGTCCGGCTCGATCGCGCCGGAGAGCACGGGCGGGAGTGCCTGGCCAACGAGTTCCGCCTGCTGGCCGGCCTCCGCCACCCGAACGTGCAGGAGGTGTACGACTTCGGCATCGTCGAGGAAGGGCCCGCGGGGGACGTCGGGGCCTCGTTCTTCACGTGCGAGTGGATCGAGGGGGACGACCTGCGCGTGGCCTGCGCGGGGCTGGACTGGCGAGAGATCCTGCACCGCTTCGTCCCCCTTTGCCGCGGCCTCCAGTTCCTGCACTCCCTGGGGATTCTCCACGGCGACGTGAAGCCCGAGAACGTCATGGTCCGCACCCCCTCCGGCGAAGCCGGGCTCCGGCCGGAAGTCCGGCTGGTCGACTTCGGGCTGGCGCGCCCGCGACACGCACAGGTCGGGACGCCGGCGGCAGGAACGCCGGCCTATCTTCCTCCGGAACGGATTCGCGAGGAGCCCCCCGATCCGCGCTCCGACCTGTACAGCCTGGGCGTCACCCTGTTCGAGATGCTGGCGCGGGACCTGCCGTATCGCGACCCGCGGCCGCGGGACCTCGTGCGCGCCCACTTGGAGGCCCCGGTCCCGTCGCTCTCCGCGCGGATTGCGGACGTGCCCCCGGCCCTGGAGGACCTGGTGCGCCGTCTGATGGCCAAGTGGCCGGGCGAGCGGCCGGCCAGCGCGAACGAGGTGATCGAAGCCTTGGCGGCCATCGCCGGCGAATCGTTCGAACCGGAAACGGCCGCGACCCTGCGCGGCTATGTCGGAAGCGGAGCGCTGGCCGGCCGGGACGAATCCCTCGCGCGCATGCGCGCGATGTGGGAAGGCGCCGAGGCGGATGTTCCGGGCCCGCGAATGAGGGTGATCCGCGGCGAGGCCGGAATCGGCAAGAGCCGCCTCGCGCGCGAATTCCGCATCTGGGCGCAGACGCGCGGCGTGGCCGTGGCGGAGGGCTCGGCGGAGTCGTGGCCGGGAGCCCCCTTCGGCCTGCTCCGCGATGCCCTGCGGACGCTGGTGCGGCAGGTCGAAATCCGGGATCGCGCACCGGCAGAATCGCCGGGACTCGCCGCCCGCTACGCCCCCTACCTGCGGATGGTGGCGCCGTCGCTCGGCGCGGAGACCGACGGGCTCGATCCGCTCCCGCCCCCGGACCCGCTGGATCCCGAAGCGGCGGCGCAGCGATTCGCGGACCGGCTGAGCGAATTCGTGCGCGAAGCGGCCGGCACGCGCGGGCTGGTGCTCGTGCTCGAGGCCCTGCACGCGGCCGACGCGGGGAGCGTGAGTTTCGTGGAATCGCTCGCCCGCAAAGCCGCCCTCGGCCCCCGGCCGGCGCGCATCGTCGTCGTTGTGACGCTGCGCTCCGGGGAGGGCCCGGAAGAGACCAAGGCCGCGGTCGACCGCTGGGTGCGCGCCGGATTGGCGGAGATCGATGACCTGGGACCGCTGGATGCCGGGGAGCAGACCGCGCTCGTGCGGTCCATGTTCGGCCCCGGCTCGGACGAAATCTGCTCCCGGGTGCTCGGCGCGGACGGCAGCGGCAACCCGCATCTGCTCGGCGAAACCCTGCGCTTCTGGGTGGATGAACGGCTGCTGGAGCGGCGCTCGTGGGGGTGGATCCTCGACCGCGACCGGCTCGCGCGCGCGCCCAATCCGCGGGGGGCGGTGGACGCCGTGGCCCTTCGCCTGATCCGCCTGGGCGCCCAGGAACGGGACTGGGTGGAACGGGTCGCCGCCTGGGGAGGACCGGTCTCGGAAGGCGACTTGGCCCTGGTGCGCGACGCCGACGCCGCCCCGGACCTGACGGACCTGGTTCGACGCGGGCTGTTGCGGGAGGAGTCCGGCGTGGACGGCCTCCGCTGGCGGCTGACCAACGCGGCGACCCTGGAGGCCGTGCGGGCAGGCGCCCCGCCGGACCGGTGGCGATCCGCGTGCGCCGCCCTGCTCGCCCGGCTCGAGGAGGCGGTGCGGCGGGACCCGGTGCGCGAAGACGGGGAGATCGAGCGACTGGCCCGGCTCGCCTGGGACGCCGGAGACGTGGCCCGCTATCGGCAGTACGGCCAGGAAGCCGCGCGGCAGGCGGAACGGCGGTTCGCCTACGCGGAGGCCCTGTCGCACGGCCGGCGCCTGGTCCATGTCGCCGAGGGGATCGCCCCGCGGGCCGAACTTCTGGAGAAGATCGGCGACCTCGAATCGCTCGTGGGCGGTCAGGACGCCGCGGAGCGGGCGTACGACGGGGCGATGGCCGATGTCGCCCGTCGCGGCTTCTGGGAAAGCCCCGGCCCGGTCTCGCCCGCAACCCAGATCGCCGTCGCGCGGCTCCTGCGTAAGCGGGCGCGCCTCGAGTTGACGCGGAACCGCGTTGCCGAAGCCCGCCACCTGCTCGAACAGGCCCTGCGGGAGGTCCGCGGCTGCCCCGGGGGGGCTACCCTGCGCGCGCTGGAGGAGTCCCGCGTGCTGACCTCCCTCGCACGCCTCGAAGGCCAGCTCCTGGGACACGTCACCGAGGCGGAGCGACTCGGCCAGGACGCCCTGGAGTCGGCGCGCTCCTGCGGAGTCGAAGGGCTGGAGGAGAAGGCGTCCGCCCACCTGGCCCTGGGATTGCTCCACATGCACCGGGGCGATCCGCCCTCCGCGCGTTCCCACTTTGAGTCCGCGTTGGAGATCCACCGCGAACGGGGCGACCGCGCGCAGGCCGCGCTGCTGGAAGCCAACCTGGGCCGGGCGGCACTCGAGCACGGAGACCGGGAAAGCGCGCGACGCAGCTTCCAGACCTACCTGGACGTCTGCCTGGAGATCGGCAACCGGCGGGCTTCCGCCCACGCCTGGGGCCTGCTGTCCCTCGTCCACCACGAATCGGGCGAGATCGGACAGGCCCGGGACTGCATGAATCGCCAACTCGCGCTCGCCCGCGAACTCGGCGACTCCCGCTGCGAAGGTCAGGCCTGCTCCGGCCTGGGGACCCTCGCGCGCGAACAGCGGGACTTCGACCGGGCGATCGACATGTTCGAGCGCAAGCGCACCATCTCGGAAGAGGCGGCGGACCGCCGGGGGATCGCCGTGGCCTGCCTCAATCTGGGCCTCGCGTACGGGGATCGCGCCGAGACGCATACCGGCGCCGGTGCGCAGGCCGCGGCGCGATCGGATCGCGAACGCGCCCTCACGCTTCACCGGCAGAGCCTCGCCCTCGCCGACGAGATCGCATGGGCGGAAGGGGGCGCTGCGGGTCGGGGGAACGTCGGCATCGCCCTCTGCCGACTCGCGGCCGACGGCCCGGAGGGAGACGCCCTTCGCCGCGAGGGGCTCGCCCTCCTCGAGGAGGCCGGCCGGCGGTACGCCATCCTGGGTCACGTCCTCAAGGAGGAGGAAGTGAACACCGAAATCCGGCGCTGGCGGGGCGTCCGCTGAGTTCCGGACCCACCCCCCGGCGCCGCATCCGCCCTCCCCTCTTCCCACGGTCCCGCCGGCCTCGCCATCCCGTCTTCTCCCCGCCCGTCCTCCGACGGAACCGGCAGGCCCGGACGAGGTGCCGCGTGCGGGGGCGGCTCGTCCGGGTTCCCAGAGGGAGGCGACCGCCTCGGACCGTCGCCCGCGCCACCGATGCAAACCTGTAAACCGCAGGGGGGGCCGAGGATGTAAGCCCGCACTTACAGTTTTACATCTCCCTGTCAAGCCCCCGGACTCATTCGTATACGCATATCACGAATTCATTTTCCCCAAGAAACTATATTCATTCGCCTTGCGAATGCCCATTCCCTCCGGCTACGAATGGCACATTCGTTGCCACTCTCTCCCCCTGTACTTGGGGGAGGAACGTGCCCGCGGACGCCGGTCGCCGGCGAGGGCGGGAGGCCGTGGCGGACCCTGCCGGGGGTCCACGCGGCCCTGTGCTCCCCCGCTCGCGCTTCAGGGGGGAGTCTCATGATCGCACGCCCGTCCGCCCGTCACCTGCCGCTCCTCTTGATGATCTGTCTGCTCCTCGACCCGGTCGCGCTTCTTGCCCAGGGGCGAGGCGGGACCGTCGCGGAACCGCGGGATCGCCGGGAAGGCGTCGTGCTGGTCAAGTTCGCCTGCGACGCATCTCGGGAAAAGGTCGATCAGGCGCTGGAACAACTCGGCGCGTGCCGCGAGCGGCGCCTTCCGGGGCTCGAGGTGGACCTGCTCCGCATCCCGAAGGGGGAGCGGGAAGAGGCCTTTTGCGAGCGGATGCGGGCGACCGGGCTGGTGGAGTGGGCGGATCCCGACTATGTGGCGCGGCCGACCAAGTCGCCGAACGACCCGTACTACTCCTACCAGTGGCATCACGGCAAGATCAGCGCCCCGGCGGCGTGGGACAAGACGACCGGCTCCTCGACCCTGATCGTGGCGGTCGTGGACACGGGCGTGAAGGCGGACCATCCCGACCTGACCGGCCGAGTGCTGTCGGGCTGGAACACGGCGCTGAACAACACCAATACCACCGACCTCGACGGGCACGGCACGGCGTGCGCCGGGATCATCGCGGCGATCGGCAACAACTCCACGGGCGGCAGCGGTGTCTGCTGGTCGGCGAAGATCCTGCCCGTGCGGGTGACCTACGACAGCAGCGGCGACGCGTACAACAGCGACATCTCGGACGCGTGGCGCTGGGCCGCGGATCACGGCGCCAAGGTGATCAACTGCTCGTTCGGGCCGCTCATGGAGTCGGTCTTCGACAGCGCCGCGAAGTACGCGGAGGGCAAAGGCGCGGTCGTCTGCGCGTCGTCGAGCAACGAGGGCAACGAGTACACGCAGTGGCCCGACTACGCCTCGATCGTGTATGTCGGTTCCACCGGTTCCGGCGACACGCGCGCCTCCTATTCCTCCTACGGCAACTACGTCGACTGCGTGGCCCCGGGCGTGAGCATCCTGACGACCTCCTCGGACGGCGGGTACGAGTACTTCGGCGGCACGTCGGCCGCCTCTCCGGTCGCGGCAGGCGTCGTGGCGCTGATCCGCAGCGCCAATCCCTCGCTGACGCCCGCCCAGGTCAAGGCGAAGCTGCTCGACAACTGCGACGACAAGGGCGCAACCGGCGAGGACAAGTACTACGGCCGCGGGCGCGTCAATGCGCTCAAGGCGGTCAATGCCGCCCTGGCGTCCATGCCCAACCAGAGTCCGACCGTCAGCATCTCCGCAACCCCGACGTCGGGCACGGCGCCGGTGACGGCGAGTTTCACGGCCACGGCGTCCGATCCGGACGGAAGCGTCGTGTCGTATTCCTGGGCCTTCGGGGACGGCGGGACCGGCACCGGTTCGAGCGCAAGCCACACCTACACCACGGCGGGGACCTTCACCGCCACGGTGACGGTGACGGACGACAAGGGAGCGACCGGGAGCGCGACGAAGACCATCACGGTCACGGCGGCGACCGACACGACTCCCCCGTCCAAGCCCGCCATCACGTCGGTGACCAATCTCGGCACCGGCGGAAAGCTCAAGGTCACCTGGGCCGCCAATCCGGAGCCGGATCTCGACTACTACTATCTGGTCCGATACGACAGCGTGACCGGCTACGTCGCGATCGGGACCTTTCTGCCCGGCACGACGACCCACACGGACAGCGGATTGGTGAACGGCCGGACCTACTACTACTGGGTTCGCGCCTATGACACCTCGTCCAATCCGAGCGAGTGGTCGAGTTACAAGTACGCGACTCCGACCGGTCCCTAGTGGGTCTTCAATCTTGAGATCCTAGGTTCGGCCGAGGCGATTTTCGCGC
>CAZWCX010000085.1:0-12783 GCA_964632945.1 uncultured Planctomycetia bacterium
GCTGGGCGAGGCAGTCCGGCTCCGGCCGGCCTTCCAGGCCGGACGGAGCCGGATTATTCGCGAACAGAGAAGCTGTTCGCGAATAATCCGGGCTAGGCCGTGAGGTCGACCTGAGTGCCGACGTTCAGCAGGCGAAGGACTTCGGACATGAGGTCGGCCTGCGATTCGAGAAGCCCGTCGAGCACCTCGACCTGGGTGGCGGCCGCCGTCTCGGCGGTCTTGAGCGCGGTGGCGAGCACGGCGACGGATACCGCCGAACCCGTCCCTGCAAGGTCCGACATGATGGGCGTTTCCTCCGTGTCTGGGATGCTCCCTGCCATCCTATCCACCGGGGAGCGGGTTGGCAAGGGGGAGCCTTCCGAAGATGCCCGGAGGGACCCGCCGCGGCCGATCGTAGTCGGTTTTCCGGAATTCCGGTAACCCGTTCGGGACCGCTTCGTTGAGCGGCATGGAGCGAGACTGTGGTGGACTTCGTGGTGTCGATTGGAAAGGGCATTCCCCATGCGAACCAGCGCACTCCTGCCGAATCCGGGCACGACCCTCCCCTGCCGCTCCGCAGTCTTGGGCCTGCTGCTGGCCGGCATTCTCTTCCTGTCCTGGACGGCCGCCGGGGCGGGCGACACGATTCGGCTCGTGGACGGAACGTCGCTCGAGGCCACGGTCCTCGGTGACGATGGCCGGGAGATCTACCTGGTCACGACCGGGAAGGACGGATACCGGGTCCCGGAGGGGCTGCAGATCATGGCCCATCAAGGGAGAATCTCCTCCTTTTTCGACCCAGAGCGTCATCCGGACGTCCGGATCATGCGGGTGAAAGTCGGCAATCCGGACTGTTCCGGAGACGAGAAGGCCATCCGGGAACGGATCGTCCACCCGGGGACGCGCCTGCGCCTGTTCCGCAACGACGTGGTTTCGATCGACTCGTCCCGGTCGGCCGCAGAGACCGCGCCGGGGGATGCGGTCGGGGCGCGTGCCCGGGACGTCCTGAGCCGCCGCAGGACGGAACGACCGTGCCTGGACAGCGTCGCGATGATCGAGTCGGGCCTCGACTGGCTCTGCCGTCATCAAGGCGAAGATGGATCGTGGAATCCCGGGGAACCGGCGGGCTCGTGCGCCGGCGGGTTTCCGTGCGTCGCCCCGACCGAGGGCGAGGAAGACGTGCGGGCGACGGCGTTGGCGGCGCTGGCGATCCTGGGATACGGCGTCGAGCCGGGGGATGATCGGGAGTGGCCGGCGGCCAAGGGGCGGCCCGGAATGCGTCCCGGAGTCGCCCTGCACCGCGCCCTGCAGTGGCTGCGCGCCCATCAGGATGACGCGGGGAACTTCGTCGGCGTCGGCGACCCGACGGGGACGGATGCCCACGCCGCGGCCACTCAGGCGCTGGTCGAAGCGGCCGTCCTGACCGGGGACGCGGGGATGCGCGCCGCGGCGCAGCGGGGACTCGACCGGCTGATCGAGACTCAGGTCCCCGGGAGCGGTTGGCGGGACGCCGGCGCGCACGGGGAGTGCGATACCCTCACCGCAGGCTGGGCCTTTCTCGCCCTCTACATGGGCCGCCTCGGGGGATTCGAGGTTCCGGACGCCTGTTTCCTGGGCGTCCGGGACCTGATCGACCGGGCGACGAACCGAGAGACCGGGCAAACCGGATTCCGTACGGCGGCGGACGTCGGGACCAAGGAAGTCACCCACGGCTGGAATGAGGAGTACCGCGATCACCCGATCGGGACGGTGGTGGCGCACGTGGTTCGGACGCTGGTGGACGACCGCTTCGGCGCCCGGCGCGAAGGGCTGCCCTGGCCGCAGATGGCCGAGAAGGTGATCGTCTGCGACCTGCCGACCGGAGTTCCCCAGGCGAAATCGATCGACCACGAGTACTGGCTGTTCGGCGCGCTGGCACTCCCGTTGACGGTCGACCAGTACGTTCGCTACGCGTATTACTGGGAGCGCCACCTGCTCGAGTCGACTCTCGCGGTCCAACAGTCCGGGCCGGACGCCTGCGGTCGGGGATGCTGGCCGGGGGACACCCGGCAGGGGTACGGGCGCTGGGCCTTCCGGGGCGGGTCGGTGTATGCCACGGCGATGGCGGTGCTGGCCCTGGAGTCGCGCACCCGCTACTCCGGGCTGCCGACGCTGTCGGCGCTGGCGGGGCGGTAGACGGGGACGTTCCGAGGCCGGAAAGACTCCGGCCGGGCCGCGGGGCGGGCGCGCGGAGCGGGGCGCGCCCCCGCCGCTACCCCGGGGGCCATGCCATGGCGCGGCCACCGAGCAGATGCAGGTGGACGTGGAAGACGGTCTGGCCGGCCTCGCGGTTGCAGTTGAGCACGAGCCGGTAGCCGCGGTCGGCCAGGCCCTCCTCGCGCGCGAGGTCGCGGGCGAGGAGGATCATCTCGCCAAGCAACTGCGCCTGGTCGTCCGTGCAGTCGTTGACCGTCTCGACGTGCGCCTTGGGGATGATCAGAATGTGGGTGGGCGCCTGCGGGTTGACGTCGCGAAAGGCGACCAGCCGGTTCCCCTGGCGGACGAACTTCGCCGGGATCTGCCCCGCGGCGATCTTGCAGAAGATGCAATCGGCCATGGCTACGTCTCCCCTTCCGGTACGGCCGCCCCGCCGTCTTCGCCGCGATGGGCCAGTCGCGCGTGGAGGAATTCGTCGATCGCCCCGCCGAGGACGTCGTGGAGGGCGCCGGTGGAGATGCGGGAGCGGTCATCCTTGACCAGCGGGCTGGGCCCGAGCGTGTACCGTCGCACGAGGCGATCCGGGTCGACGGCCGGGACGGCGACCTTGCCGGCGCGACCCTGCAGCTGAAGCCGCGAGCGCAGGTAGTCCTCGAGGACCGGGGCCAGATCCTCGGCGGTGCGGTCGCTCTGCGCCTCGACTCGCAAGCCGGTGGGTGCGTGCGTGAGCGCCAGGCGCGCGCGCGGCGCCCGCACGAGCTTGCCGCGCCCTCGCGGCTTGAGCTTTTCCGGCTGCAGGTCGGCCGCGCGGATGTCGGCGCCCTCATCCTCGAACAGGGGCAGCACGTTCACGCCCACGTGTTGCACGCGGCGGCCGCTCGAGCCGCTCTTGCCGCGCACGAATTCGTGAAGGCCCGCCTCGCCGGCGAGGATGCCGTAGACGGAGATCCCCTCGAGGAGGAGGATCGCGCGCAGCACGTGTTTTTCGCCCGGGTGGGGCTCCTCGTCGACGACGGCCACGGAGAACCCCTTGGAAGCCGCCCACTTGTGGTACATCTCGGCGAGCAGGAAGACGGGGTCGTCGTCGATCTGCGGGTCGCCGACGAGGGCGATTTCCACGAAGGCGTCGCAGCGCTCGACCGGGCCGCGACACTGGATGCTGTAGCCGACCAGTTCGAGGTGGTGCTCGACCTCCTGGAAGCGCTCCCCGAGCTGGGCGGCCGCGTGCGGATCCCGGGAGCGCTTTACCGCTTCGGCGAAGGCGATCAGGTCGTCGGTGCGCTTGCGTACGCGGTCGAGCGCGTCGATCAGCCGCTCGATGCGGTGGATCTCGGCCAGGGTCTCGCGCGCGCGCTGGGGATGGTCCCAGAAGGTGACCGCGGCGGTCTGTTTCACCAGGTCGGCCTTGCGCTCGCGCAGCTGTTCGCGTTCGCAGATCTCCTCCAGGCGGATGATCCGCTCCCGGAACGAGAGGGTGCGGGCCAGGATCGCGTTCACCGGCATCCGCACCTTTTTTTTGCGCAGGGAGTCGACCACCGTGATTCCCTTGGTGACCACTTCCGTCTTGCGACTCTCGCTGTCGCGGATTTGTCGGACGCGCACCTGGGCGTCGGCGACGTGGATGCGCAGGAGCGGCGACGCGCCGTCGCCGGTGATGGAGATCAACTGCCGCGCCAGGGGCAGGAGGACGTGACGTTCCACGGCCCGCTTGAGCGGGCGCGCGCCGTATTGGGTGCTGAATCCCTCCTTGAGCATGAGGTCGACCACCGCGGGGTCGACGTCGATGCGCGAGTTCCGGCGGGTGATCCCGCTGCGCAGCAGCACCTTGCCCAGCTCGCGTTGCGCGATCAGCCGCATCTGGTCGTGCGAGAGCGGCCGGAAC
Source organism: uncultured Planctomycetia bacterium (assembly GCA_964632945.1). Taxonomy (GTDB): domain Bacteria; phylum Planctomycetota; class MHYJ01; order WSZJ01; family CAZWCX01; genus CAZWCX01. Next base: position 4,058 of record CAZWCX010000085.1, read on the forward strand.
ACCACCACGCGGTCGAGCCGGTTGATGAACTCCGGGCGGAAGTACTTGCGCATCTCGCGCGTGACCTCGTCCATGGACGGCATGCGCGGCTCGGAGTTGAAGCCGATCGGCTGCTCGCCCATCAGTTCGTTGCCGAGGTTCGAGGTCATCACCACGATGGTCTGCGTGAAGTCGGTCGTGTTTCCCGCCACGTCGGTCAGGCGACCGCTGTCGAACACCTGGAGGAAGAGATCGTAGATGTTCGGGTGCGCCTTCTCGAATTCGTCGAGCAGGATCACCGAGAAAGGCTGTTCGCGCACCGCGGCGGTCAGGGTGCCGTGCTGGAGGGGGTTCATCCCGCCCGCCTGCGGGTTCCCGATCAGCTTCTCGTACGAGTGGTAGTCCTTGAACTCGGACATGTCGATGCGGGTGAGCCGGTCCGCGCTGCCGAAGATGAACTCGGCGAGCGTCTTGGCGAGTTCGGTCTTTCCCACCCCGGTGGGGCCGACGAAAAAGTAGACGCCGATCGGCTTGCCGGGGTCGTTGAGCCCCGCCTTGATCAGCGTCACGGCATCCTGCACGGAGCGGATCGCCTCGGGCTGCCCGAGCACGCGCTCCTCGAAGAACTTTTGCACTTCGTTCAGGTCGAGCGTGCGCGCGTCGTCGAGGAGGAGGCCGGGCACGCCGGTGGAGCGCTCGAGCGCGGCGATGACGTCCTCCGGCTTGACCTGGATGTGCCGCGGGCCCTTGGGCTTCTTGCTCACTCCGTCGGCGTGGCTCGACAGGACCTGGTCGAGGAGCTGGACCGCCTTGCCCGGATAGACTTGACCGGGGAAGTAGTGCCGCGACAGCTCGAGGATCCGTTTCTGCACCGGCTCCGGGACCTCCACCTGGAGGCCGTCGTGTCGGAGCAGCTCCTCGCAGCGGCGGGCGACCGTTTGCTCGAGGATCACCCTCACCGCGGGCGGCTTCGGCTCCTGGACCTGCTGAACGAAGAAGAGCTTCTTGAAGGCGGGATGCCGCTCGAGGCCGCGGCGGAACTGCTCGGGGGTGCACTCGCCGACGATCGCGATGTCGCCCTTTTCGACGTAGGGGCGCAGGAAGGTGCCGACGCTCTCGTACGACTTCTCGTGCGTCCCGGCGCCGAGCAGGTCGTAGATGTCGGTGAAGTAGAGGACGGCCCGCGTGGGGCGGCGCGACAGCTCGACGATGCCGCGCACGCGGGTCTGCCACTCCCCGATGTACTTGGTTTCGGCCATCATCATCCCGGTGGACGTCTCCAGGACGATGGTGGGATGGCGATTCGCGGCGTTCAGCCGGTGCACGACCTCGTGGACGATCGCGGTCTTGCCGCTGCCCGAAGGGCCGACCAGCACCAGCGAGCGGTTGCCGCGCTGCTCGAGCCGCGCCAGCACGCTGTCCACTTCGGCGTCGCGCTCGGATGCGCGCGGGAGATCGCCGTTGCGCGCCGGGGTGTTGAGGACGGTGCCGTACTCCTCGAGGAGACGCAGCAGGTCCTGGTAGGATTCGGCGGTGGCCACGGCGCCTCCGGGCTACGGGGTCTCGGATCCGCTGACGGGATGATACCAGAGGGGTGGGCGGGTTGCCAGAAACCGCGGCGCGGGCCGGCCGCCCGACGGGGCGCGACGGACCGGGGGAGGCGCGGCATTTTCGTTTCCTCGATTCGCCGCGGACTCCGTACACTCGGGGGCGATCGCGCGGCGGTGGACGCCGCGCCGCAGGATCGGAAAGGACGGAACCGCCATGACTTCTCCCGAGCCCACCGCCACGAAGACCTCGACCGGCGACGGCCTTTCGATCGGCGATTACGGCCTCGACGAACTGCTCGGGGAGGGAACCTTTTCCTGGGTCTATGCCGGCCGCCACCACAACGGACGGGAGACGCGGGCCTTCAAGGTCGCCAAGCCGCGCGAGTGGATCGGCGCGCCGAGCCGGCCCTTTCTCCTCCACCCCCGCCGGCCCACTCCGTTCGTTACGTTCTGCCTCGAATTCGGGTCCGACGGGTACTTCAGCGCCCCCGTCGACCCCGGCGTGTTGCTGCGCCTGCAGTACGAGAAATTGTCCGCCTGCGCGGACCCGGCCCTCGTGCGCGTCGAGGACCTGGTCGCCGACGGCCCCTTCCCCCACTACCGGATGGAACGGTTGTCGGGACCGTCCTTGCGGCAGGCGATCGAGGCTCGCGACGTGCCGTTCGCCGCGCTGGTCGACCTCGCGCGCGCGATGGACCGGTTGTCGCGCGTTCCGGCGTTCGGGTATCACGGGGACTTGAAGCCGGAGAACGTGATCCTGACCGCGGAAGGCGTGAAACTCATCGATCCCGGGTTCGTCGGCGACCTGGCGGGGCCGGGCGGCACGCACCGGCGCGTGATGATCACCACGCCGGCCTACAATCCGTTCCGCGCGCGCCGCGACCTGCTCTCGTTCGGCATCGTGCTCTGGGAAGTCGTGTGCGGCCGGCACCCGCTCCTGCCCATCCTGCGGCAACTGCTCGAGGGCTCGCTCCTCGACGGGGCCTGCCATGAGGGGCCCGGGTCGGATTTCTTCGCGCACCTGCCGGAGCGCATCGTGCCGATTTCGCAGGCGCGGCGGGACTTGCCCCCGCGGGTGGAGCAGGCGGTGTATCGCGGGATGGGATTGCGGCTCGCCGCCGACCCGGGACCCGACCCGGAGCGGCCGCGGCTCGAGAAAGATCCAGGCTTCGAGGGGTTCGCGGAGGCGGCCGCAGCGCTCGAGGAAGTTGCCGGGCTCGGCTTCCGGGTCTGAGCCGGCAGGGGGCACGCGGGAAGTCCCGACCCCCGGGACGCCGCGAGCGCACGCATCCGCTCCCCCGCGGAGTGCGACGCCGGGCGCGAACGGCACGGGGCGGAGGCCGCTTCGAGGCAAAGCCCCGGCCGCACGCGAAACGCGCTACTTCGCCATCCGGATGGCCGGGAGCGTGTTGCCGCTCGTGTACAGCTTGTCCCACTCGACCTGGATGTCGAGCTTGTACGCAAGCTGAACGGCGGCCACCTCTTCCCGCTGAACGGGGTGGGCCTTGAACCGGGTCCCCTCCATGCGCGGGGGGGCTTGCCAGGACGGCCACTCGAAATAGGGAGGCGGCGCACACGGACCCACCGGCTCGGGCGTCAGTTCCGGGAGCTCCTCGAGGGTCGGGACCTCCTCGAGCGCGGGAACTTCCTCGAGCACGTCGGCCTCATCGCCGGGGACCTCGAGCAGCTGCGGCTCGTCCGACACCGGCTGCAGTTCGTCGGCGGGTTCGGGGACCAGCACCGGCTCCTCGTCGGCCGGGGCTTCCTTCACTTCCTCGATTTCCGAGAGCTCCACGACTTCCTCGGCGGCTGCGGGGGCCCGCTTGGCTTCTTCCACCTCGGCGAGTTCGAGGACTTCCTCCTGACCCGCCGGGGAGGCGGGCGCGTCGACCGCTTCCAGTTCGGGCACGTCCACCGCCGGGACTTCGCCCGCATCGTCCGCAGGCAGTTCCTGCAGCTCGAGCGCATCGGACTCCACGGGCTCGGGCTGACGGGCAACCGGCATCGGCGGGGGCATCGCGATCGTCTGCGCGTCCGCGGGCATCTCTGAAACCACCGTCGCGGCGAGGGCGTCGTCGCCGCCCGCGCCGGGGCCGCCCATGAAACTGCCGGCGGGAACGGGCTCGGCGGCCATCGTCTGCGGTTCCGGCGCCGGGGCGGCATCCGGCCCGTAGAGGCTCCGCAGGGCCGCATGGATCTCGGACTCGTCGCATTGGACGACCTTCACCCGCGACCCGGTGACCCGGCGCAGTTCGGCGACGGCCGCGCGATTATAGTAGTTTGCCTTCGCCACGACGAGAATGTCCCCCAGCTTCGCCAGGGGAACCAGCTCGTGCTTCGTGGCGACGTCCATCGGCACGAGCTCGGCCTGCTTCGAGCCGAGTTCGAGTTTCCCGATGGAGAGGTGCGGGATCTTGAAGTTCGCCGTCAGGACCGGGATCAGCGCCTCGCGCGTTACATGTCCACATTCGGTCAGCACGGCCGCGAGCGGCCCGAGCGCATCGGGGCAATCCTCAATGGCGCGCTGGAGTTCCTCCGCGTAGATGACACCTTCCTGGATCAGGAGTTCGCCGATGCGCTTGCTGTCCGGAGCCATCGCCATGGAATCGTCTCCGAAGGCCGGTGGATTGGGCGTGCGGGCGGCGATTATAGGCGGGTACTACTGGGCTTGCAAGGGATTTCTCTTGACGGCAGATTTGCGACCGTGCTAGATTTCGCCCGTTCCGCCGTCACTTCTGCGCTGTCTCAAATGTCCCGTCTCGCCCCCCCAAGGGGTCTCAATTTCGTTAACGGGGAGACGACCTGTGCCTGATCTGACCGTCGAAGTCGAGTACTTGAAGGATGTTCAGAAGGCCGCCATGGTCGTACTCGGCGGCGCCATCGACGCGAAGACGGTTCCGGGATTCCAGGAGAACCTGAACAAGCTCAAGGAAGGCGGAATCATCCGGTTCGTCCTGGACATGGAAAACGTCAAGTACATCAACAGCACCGGATTGGGCTACCTGGTCAACCTCGCGGACAACATCGACGGATCGCAGGGCGGCGTATCGCTCGTGCGCGTGCCGCCGAAGGTCAAGGTCGTGTTCGACATGCTCGGGTTGAACACCTTCTTCAAGAGCTACAACAGCCGGCGCGAGGCGATGGAGGCGGTGACCAAGCAGTACGGCGGAGGCGGCGCCGCGCCCGCACCGGCCCCGGCGGCGAAGCCCGCGTCCGGTCCGGTGGCGCGCCCGGCGGCGGCTCCCGCGGCCGCAAAGCCGCCCACCCCGGCCAGACCTCCGTCCCAGGTGGTGGCCTCGCCGGTCGCCGCCCGGCCCACCCCGGCGCCCGCCGCGGTTGCGACCGCGCCGGCCCCCGTGGCCGTCGGACCCTCCGACGTCGAATGCCAAGGATGTCACTCCACGCTCACCGTGCCGGAGGCCGGCACGTTCAAGTGCCCGCGCTGCTCCTCGATCTTCAGCTTCGCGGGAGGCAAGACCAACTTTCTGCCGCGCCGCAAGATGGCGCCCCTGCAGCTCACCCTGAGCAGCACCCCAGAGTGCACCGAAGCCCTCTGCTACCTCGTGGGACTCATGTGCAACAAGCTCGGTATGAGCCAGGACGCGGTTCAGAACGTCCCCGGCGCGGTTCGCGAGGCGGTGGCGACCGTGATCGAGCGGGCCTACGGAAACAATGACCAGTGCACGTACCAGGTCCTGGTGGTCATGGCCGAGACCGAGTTGTCGATCAAGATCGCCGACTACGGGAAGAAAATCGACCCGAACTCGACCGACAACAACGGCCAGTCCCTGTTCTCCTACACCAAGTCGGTGGTCGACGTGTTCGACCTCAAGTCCCACCCCAAGGGCGGGAACATCCTGACGATCGCCAAGCGGCTGTAGCCGCGTCGGCGCAACCGGACGACATCCGCCGGCCTCTCGGGGCCGGCGGTTTTGTTTTCGGATGAGGTCGATCCGGCTCGATCCCCGGCCTCCCGGGCGGTTTCGTGCGGACGGGGAAGACGGGTATCGGGGCGCCCGGCGGGACGCCTCCCGATCACGACCCCTTCGCCGGGCTCCGCTTCTCGATGAACTGAATCGCCTCGGCGAAGCGCTGCTCGTGGGCGGGCGGAAACTGGTGGTCCCCCGGCCAACGGTACAGGTGCACCGGGAAGCCCTCCTTCTCGAAGTAGGCCAGCGCCTTCTCGCCGGACGTGAAGGGGATCACCGAATCCTTCTCCCCGTGGATGATGTAGATTGGCATGCCCTTCGCCTGTCGCACGAACGATGCGTCGATCGAGGCATCGTCCAGCCAGACGACGTTCCCGCCGATCGGGATGATCCCTCGGAACACCTTCGGGTTCCGCAGCCCCGCGTAGTAGGTCACGTGGCCCCCTTGCGAGAACCCCGACAAGTAGACGGGTCCAATCTTCGCCTCCCCGCGAACCCGTTCGATTTCGGCCAGGATCCGCTCTTCGTCGTTCGGCAGCACCCACTCCCAACCGCCGTTCGCCAGCCGTCCCGAGGCGTTGACGCACAGGATGATCGTCTTCGCGCGGTCGCTGAACGTCTTGAACTGCCGGGCGGCATTCGCCGCCGTGTCGCCGTAGCCGTGCAGGAAGACCAGCAGCGGCGCCGCCTTTTTCGGATCGAGCTTGGCCGGCTTCACCACCACGGCGGCTGGGATTTCGGCGGACTCGGCGGCGGCGGGACGGACCGCCGCGAGCAGCAGCGCGGCGCAGAGCAAACGGGTGAGGGTCTTCATCCATGGATCTCCCACAATCTTCTCTTCCTGTCGGAACCTCGAACACAGAATCAGATATAACCGAAAGGTGAGGAAAGCGTCGCACTTCATGTGGAAATGTGTTACCTCTTGGTAAGCCCGGCCCGCGACGATGCCGATCTGCAAGGATGGAGGACCCATGCGCCGCCGCCCGGATTCGGTCGTCCCCCCGCTCGCCGAACGTCTGGCCCGGCTCACGGCGCGGTTCTCCGCCGCCGAGATCGCCCGGCGGGCCGGGACGTCCCAGGCGAACGTGAGCCGGTATCTGCGGGGCCGGAAGTTCGGTGCCGAGTTCTGCGCCTCCCTGGTCGAGAAGTTCGGCGTGAACCCTTCCTGGCTTCTGACCGGGAAGGGGGCGATGTTCCTGGCCGACGTGGCGTCCGGCGCGCCGGGGCTGGCGGGCAATCTCCTGGAGTTGATCCAGGCGATGGAAGCGGTCGCCCAACTGCGGTTGGGCGCGGTCGCGGGGAAGAGCCATCGGGAGGTTCTGCGCACCTTGAACGATGCCCTGCAGCGCCACGAGAATCTCGTTCAGGAGCTGGACCAACGCTCCCGCCCCGTGTTCCGGGGACTGCTCGACCGCATTCGCGCGGCGCTCCTGGAGGGGGACATCGAGCGCGCCGACCAGTTGCGGATGGCCGCACGGCAGGTCGCGCGGCTTTGCGAAGACGAGTCCCTGCACCGTGAGCTGAACGGTCGGGAGGGGTATGTCGAGTCGCAGCGCGGCAATCTCGAGGCGGCCCTCGAGTTCCATCGGCGTGCCTTCGTGTCCGGATGGACCGCGTCGCCGGGGACCGCCATGGACGTTTCGCTCCACGCCTACAACTACGCGAATCTGCTGGAGCGCACCGGACGGCTGGAGGAGGGCCGCCGAGTCTGCCGCTCGGCACGGACCCTGTTGGACGACGGGCGGACCGAGCCTGCGCGGCTCGCGATGCTGCGGATGAAGGAGGCCCGATTCGACCTGGAGCTGGGGGACCTAGGCGCCGGTTTCGGGCTTGCGATCCCCGCACTCGGGGCGCTCACCGCCGACAACCTGCGCCGCGTGTTCGGCACGTGCGTCGAGGCGCTGGTCTTGTCCGGCGTGCTGAACTTCGAGGCCGTAGCGGCGCTGCCGGAGCATGTCGGCAAGGCGGCGATTCTGCTGCGCCTGGGGCGCTGGCTTGGCCGGCCGGACCTCCTCCGCCGGGGGGCGGCCGAACATGCCGCGCGGCCGGAAGAGGGGGTCAACCGCGATTTCGACCGGCGCGTCGCCGTCTGGACGTCCGGCCTGGCGGCCGCATTGGAAGGCCGCGGGCGGGTCGCGTTCCGGGACTTGCGTCGCACGCCGCAGGAGGGAGTTCCTCCCCTCATCGCCATCGAGCAAGTCGTGATCGAAACCGAGGTTGCCAGGTTGGCCGGGAACGCCCGAGCGGCCGAGACGTCCCTTCTGCGGGCGGAGGAGGCGATTCGTGGACTGGGGGACGGCGTGACTCCCCCCCTCTGGACGCGCGCGTTTCATCACCGCAACGCGATCCGGCTGGCCGGTGACCCCGCCCGGGAGCGGACGGTGCGCGCGCGCGCCTTCTTCGCCGACCACGCCGCCCGCGGATACCGGCTGTTCGGCTCGGAGATGAAGTCGGAGGAAAGTGCAACGCACGCGCCGGGACCGACGGCGTAACGCCCCTGCGCCCCCAATCCGTGTTGCGCCGTGGTCCATCCGCCTCGGCCGGGGCCGGGGAAGGCTCGACGTCGCCGGCGACCCGCACCTGAAGGACCGGACCGAATCGGGCCGGCCGGGAATGGTGTCTTCGGCGAATGTCGACCCGGGACGACCCGCGGGCACGGCGGCGAGTCTGTGCGGACCGAAGAGGCGTGTGACGGGGCGCCCGCGGCCCAGCGTGTCGACCGGCAGTCCGCCCCCCCTACTTGGGCGACTGCGTGATGGCCGGCGGGGCAGCCTGCTTCTGATAGTACTCGCGGGCCTGCCACGTCGTCACCATCAGATACCCGCCGATCGAAGACACCACCAACGCGCTGACGACCGGTAGGACTTTCAGCAGCTTTCCCGATCCTTTGAAGCGATTCAGAAAATCGGCGGCCGACACCATCAGAATGCCGATTCCAATCAGCACCAGCGCCAGGCCCACGCCGAAGGAGAGGATCATCAGCATCCCCAGGGCGACCTTCTTGAAGTGAATGGACGCCAGGAGGATCACCACGGCGGTCGGGCAAGGCAGGGCGCCACCGGAGATGCCCAGTGAAATCAGATTGTGTAGGCGCACTCCCCGGGCACGCTTCGGTTCGAGCGGGACCTCCCGAACCATCGCCGGTTCGTGAGGGTGGGCGATCCCACGCGCTACGGCCTCCTTCGGACGGCCGCCGAGCGTGTGCGCGTGGTCGTGCGCGTGGTCGTGCGCGTGGTCGTGCGCGTGGTCGTGCGCGTGGTCGTGCGCG
>CAZWCX010000085.1:12883-32506 GCA_964632945.1 uncultured Planctomycetia bacterium
CGTGGTCGTGCGCGTGGTCGTGCGCGTGGTCGTGCGCGTGGTCGTGCGCGTAGTCGTGGTCGTGCGCGTGGTCGTGCGCGTGGTCGTGCGCGTGGTCGTGCGCGTAGTCGTGGTCGTGCGCGTGGTCGTGTGCGTGGTCGTGGTCGTGATCGTGCGCGTGGTCGTGCGCGTGGTCGTGGTCGTGATCGTGCGCGTGGTCGTGATCGTGGTGATGCCCGTCCGGGCCGTGATGATGGTGCCCTCCCGACCCGTGGGTGTGCTCGAACATGGCGCTGCCGCCGACCAGGCGAGCGCGGGTGAGCGAGAGGCCGATCAACAGGATGACGGCGCCGCTGCCGAAGTTGATCCAGAACTCGAACTCGCCGTACATCTGACTGGACAGGTACAGGGCGATCAAGCCGGCGATGATCACGGTCGAAGTGTGCGCGATGGTGACGGTGATGCCGAGAACGATGGCGTTCCAGATGGTCCCCCGATTCCCGATGAGGTAGGCGGCCACCAGCGTCTTGCCGTGTCCCGGGGATAGGGCGTGGGCTGCTCCCCAGACGAAGCTGAGTCCGATGAGGGACAGGGCAAACCACATCGTCATGTCGTCGCGCCGCAGGGCTTCCCGGACCTGGGCCTCGATGCTCGTGTCGATCTGCTCCGGTTCCTCGACGGCGACCCACGAGCGGCTGGCTTCCGTGGTCTCGAACTTGAACGGCAGGCCGGTGTGCTCCATCGCGCCGCGGGGGATGCCGACCTTGAGTTCCTCGACCCCTTCCGGGTAGAAGTACTCGAGCGTCACGCCCTCGCCGGCGACGACGAACACCTTCAGCTTCGCGGGGGTGTCCATTACATTGCGCGGGTAGAATCCCATCTCGTGCCTGCCGAGGGGGGTCGAGTCGAGCGGCAGGTGGAGCTGCACGTTGATCTTGAGGGGGCTGGGCTCCGCGGTGTCCTCCCATTCGCGGATGCTCGAACGCACACGGTCCACGACCAGCCGGCTGTCGGCCTTGTGGTCATCGTCGAGCTCGAGGATGAATCCCTCCTTGTGAAGCCGCTCCATGAGAGTGGCGAGGATCTGTTCCTTCTCCGTGGGGTCGATCTTGCCGTTGCCGTCGGCATCGATCTTCTTTCGAAAGTCCAGAGCCGCGATGTCGCCGACCGCGATCCAGTAATCGAACACCATGCGATCGCGCCAGACGGCCACTTCGCAGGCGGCCTCGGTGCCGGTCACTCGCCGATCGGTCAGGTCATGCGCGGACGGGGCGGGTCCAAACCCAGCCAGGAGGGCCGCAGCCACGGCGAGGGACAGGAGAGGACGGCGGGACATGGGACGCTCCAAGCGGCTGAAACCGGGGATTCGCGTGAATGGTATCAAAGGAGTGGGGCGCTGTCACGGGACCGGGGGTCGGATCAGGATTGACACCCGACCTGTGGAGGGGTACGCTGAACTGAGTTAACCGATGGAGGTACGTTCATGCTCGCCTTTGGCCCCGGGGGCATCGGCTTCTGGGAACTGATGGTCATCCTCGGGATCGTGGTGTTGCTGTTCGGCGCAAAGCGGATTCCCGACCTCGCGCGGGGTTTGGGGCTGGGCGTCAGTGAGTTCAAGAAGGGCCTGAGCGGCCAGGCGCCCGCCGAAGAGGCCAAGCCCGAGGAGGGCAAGGAAGCCCCCGCCAAGCCCGAGAAGACGGTCGGCCCACGCGACCACGTCCAATCGTAGCCACTTCCGGACGGCGACCGGCGAGCCCCCTCGCCCGGTCCGCCCATTCGTCGCCGCAGGGGACATGATTCCCCGCCCGGTCCCATCCCGCACCTGCCCGTCCGACCCGCCGCTCCAATCCAGGGCGGTTGCGGCGAAAAGCCCGGTTCCCCATCCGCTCCGCGCGCGCCTTGCGGCGATCCGCCGGGATCCGCATCATGCCTGAATTGCGACCCTCAACCCCGAGATGCCGGACCTGCCTCGGCATGCCCACCCGCACGAGCCCCGGCGTCGGTGCTGGCGATGAGCGGATTCGTTCCCCGGTCGGACGCGCTGCCGGCGTCGCGACGGCGTGACCGCGGGGATCGGTTACGGGCGGCGGGACTCCGAAGGCTCGGGAGCACCGGCCGGCGGTGAGCCGGGCGAGGCCGCTTCGGCGGTCGAGGGAGGCGCGCCGGGCGCGGCGCTGCCCGCCTCCCCTGCCTGCCGGCGAAGTTCCTCGCCGCGGGTGCGGTGCCGCTCGATTTCGGCTTCGAGCGTCGCCAGCTTCGACTGCGCTTCCTTGATCTGCACTTCGAGTTGCGCCTTCTGCGTATGCAGACGGGTCATTTCCTCGTTGACCCGGTCGAGGTCCATGGACGACCGGATGCGCTCCATTCGGCCGGCCTTGGCCTTCTCCACCTCGCGCAGCTCGTGGACGGTGCGCAGTCGCAGCGTCAGGTCCACCGCCGGAACCTGTCCGGCGAGGTCCCGGGTGCACAGCAGGGTCCCCACCGCGCGCTGGGCATCCTGCAGCTGTTTCGCGGCGGCCTCGACCTCCCGCTCCAGGTCCTTGATGCGGCCTGACGGCTCCGTCGTCGCGCCCAGGGTCCGCAATTCCTCCTCGATGCGCGCCTGCTCCACGCGGAGCTGCGCGGTCTCTTCCTGAATGTCGATCGCGCGCTTCCGGTTGGACTCGATCTTCCCCATCAGGTCGGCGAAGGCCTGGTCGGTCACCGCCTCGGGGAACTTCGACGCGCACACCCGGCGGCCGACCTCCTCCAGCGCAGCCGCACGGTCGATCTCACGATAGCGCATCTTGGCTTCGACGAGGAGGATCTTGCTTTTGTCCATGACCTTGGCGAAGAAGCCGTGCTTCTGCCCATCCTGCTCGAGGCGGGTGATTTCCTGCCGGAGCCGGCCGAGGTCGTCTTCGAGCGCCGCCAGCGGTTGGAAGACGTCGGTGAAGCGTCCGGGGTCGGAGCACTTTTCGCGATAGACCTTGGCCCCCAGTTCGCCGATGTCCCGATACCGGTGTTCGACTTCGCGCATGGCATCCTTGACGCGCTGGTCGTTGCCGCGAACGATCGACTCGATGGCGACGACACGCTCGGCGCGGGTTTGGACCTGGGCAATCAGGTCGCGCGCCTGTTCGACGCGGGTCTGGAGCACGCGTGCATCGTCGAGAAGTCGCGCGAGTTCGGTGTCGGCGGGGGGCGCGGGGGAGGCGGCGGAGACGGCCTGGCCGACGGCCAGGAGTTCCTGGTGCAGCCGGCCCTGGCACTCGACCAGTTCGGCCTCGAGAAAGGCGAGTTCCTTCTCGCGGGAATCCATGGGAGCCCCCCCTGGATGTGGGTCAGGACTGGGCGAAGGCGGCGAGCGCTTCCTTCTCGACCGGATAGGACGTGAGGTAGCTCCCCAGTCCGAGAAGGTTGAGGATGCTCTGGACCTTCTTGGGCACCTCGGCGAGGACGATGTCGCCCTGCACTTCCCGAGCACGGCGGGCGACGGAGATGAGGACGCCGACGCCTGCGCTGCTGAGATAGTCCATGCCCTTGCAATTGAGGACGAAGCGATAGTTTCCTTGATCCATGAGGTTGTTGAGGAACTCCTCGACGTGGGGGAAGGTCTTGCCGTCGAGGTTTCCCTGCAGGCCGACGATGTGGATGTTCCACAGCTGGCCGGATTTGTGGGTGACGCCGGACTGGCGAACGATGATCTGGGCCCCCGAGAGTTTGACGACGAGTTGTTCACCGGTGTCGGCGGCCGCCGCGGCGGGCGGGGGAGCCGGAGCCGCGGGCCGCGGGGTCGCGGAGGTCGGGCGGACGGGCGTCGCCGGGCCCTTGGCCGGGGTCGGCACCGACCCCGTCGGACGGGCGGTCTTGGCCGGAGTCGCAGGGACGACGGGGGCGCGGCCCGCGGGGGACGGTCCGATGCCGGTGGGACGGGAAGTCTTCTGGGTCCCGGCGGGCGGCGCGGACGGGACGTCCCGGGCGCTCGGCGCGGCCCGGAACTCGGTCGGCCGTTTGGTCGTGGGCGCGACCGGAGCCGCGGGGATGTCCCTCGCGGTCGGCGCCGGGCGGTGCTCGGTCGGACGCTTGGTCGTGGGCGCGACCGGAACCGACGGAATGTCCTTCGCGGTCGGCGCCGGGCGGTACTCCGTCGGCCGTTTGCCGCCGGGTGCGACCGGAGCAGAAGGGATGTCCTTGGCCGTGGGGGCCGGACGGAACTCGGTCGGCCGCTTGGGCGTCACGGGGGCGACCGGAGTCTCCGCGGCGGGAAACGCCGTCGGGCGGCGCGGCGCGGCGGGAGGTGCGACCGGCACCTCGGGAATGTCGTCCGCCGGGGCGGGCGGCGGGGTGGCCCGACGCGCCGGCGTCGCGGTCCGCGCAGGGGGAGTTCCCGGGAGCGGGGTCTTGACCGTCGGCGCGTCCTGGGGGGAGGCCGCGGCCGGCCGCGCGACCGGCGGCGTCCCGGTCCTCCGGACCGGCGCGGGCGCCGGAGTCTTCGGGGTCTCCGCTTCGAGGGAAGAGATCGAAATCGGCTGCGTATCGGCGTTCGACGGGACCGCCCCGGTTCGCGTCGGCGCGGGCTGCGTGGGCGGGGCCGCCGGCGACGGGCCGGACTGGGACTTGATCCGGTCCTGCGCCTTCAGTACCGCGTTGACCTGCTGGGGATTCATCCTTCCCTGATCCAGCATCATTTTCCCAACGCGCTGGACCTTGCGGCCCTTCTTGAAGTCCTCCTGCTGCTGCCCAAGCGCCTCGTCGATCTGCGCCTGGGTCGCAAACTTGTTGGCCACGGCGATCTGGCCGAAGCGGATGTCTTCGCTGCGGAGGGCCATGTATTGTTGCGCACGGAGGATGGCCGGAACCTGGTTGGGCTTGAGATACCCCTTCTTCTGCAGGATCTCCCCGAGGGACATCTGCATCCCGTCGGCCGTGTATCGCTCCTGCAAAGCGATGCACTCGTCGATCTGTTCCTGGGTGGCAAACCGGTTCATCACCGCGAGCTTGCCGAACAGCAAGTCAGCCTGGCTGCTCACCTTTGGTCACCTCAATCAGGTCCCGGTCCTTCATAGCACATCCCCTCCGATCCGTCAACAAGACCGGACCGGACCGCCGAATCCCTCCACAAGTTTTTTTTCCGGGTCGTCGGCGCGGTCGATCGGACGGAACCTCCGTCGCCATCGACCGCTGTGACCGGAGGTTGGCGACCGGGTGAAAAAAAGAGTGATGGGTGCGCGGTTGACGCCGGTTTCTCGTCTCCCTAGAATGACCCCCACACCAGGCAAAGGGGGGATGATGCTGCCGAGGAACGTCACCGGATCCCGCGCGGTTCCGGGGGGCAGAAACGTGTTCGAGGACCTGCGACAGGCCCTCGCCCACGCCGGGCCGGACCTGCCCGTCCATCGCACGTGGACGGGGATCTGCCGGCTGCTCCAGGAACGCCTCGGTTCTTCCCGCTTCGCCGCCTGGATCCGCCACGTCGCTCACGTCGCCCTGGATGACCGGACGCTCACGGTCACGTTTTCGGGGCGACGGATCCGCAGCCAGTCGCAGGCGGAACTCCTCGAAGCGGTCACCGCCTGCGCCCGGGCGGCCACGCAGAGCCCGATCCGGGTCGTCTTCGCGGTCGGTGCGCCGGGCGAGAAGCACGCCGGCGCGGCGACGCCCCCCGACGAGGGGATCCCCTCGCCGCGAACGGTCGAGGCCTTGCGTGCGCACGATGCGGCGGCGGCGGAGCGCCCGCCGGCGCTCCGCGAATTCCTCCCCGGTCCGCACATCGACCTCGCGGTCAAGGCCATTCGCTCGTATGTGACCGCCGCCCGGGTGGAGTTTGCCCCTCTGCTCCTCCATGGCGCGCCCGGCTGCGGCAAGACCCGCCTGCTGGAACTCGCCGCCGAGGTCGCCCGCGACCAGGGACGATTGCGCGGCGTCCTCCACGTCGGAGCCGAGGAGTTCTCGCAGCAGTACACGTTCGCCCTGCAGCGCGGCAAGCTGGCCGCCTTCCAGCAGAAGTACCGCTCGGTCGATCTGCTGCTCCTCGACGACGCGCACCGCCTCGCGTACAAGGAAGCGACCCAGGACGAGTTCCTGCATACGTTCGACGCCCTGGAGCAATCCGGCCGTCGCGTGGTCGCGACCGCGCTATGGCCGGGGCGTGAGCTGCCGGGATTGCACCCGCGACTCCGCGCGCGCATGAAAAGCGGCCTCGAAGTCCGCATCGCGCTGCCCGGGACGGAGTCCCGCCGCGCCGCGCTCGCGCGCTGGAACCGGGACCGCTCGCGCCCCCTGCCGGTCGAACCGCTCGAGCGCCTGGCCCAACGGATCACCGGATCCCTGGAGACCCTCTGGCGCGCTTTCGATTGCGCCGCGGGCCGCCGCGTATCGACCGCCGCACACGCGGACGAAGTGATCGCCCTCACCCCGGGGGCGGTCAGCCGGGAGATTACGCTCCGCGACATCGCCGCGATCGTGGCCGCGCGCTACGACCTCCGCCCGGAGGACCTTCGCAACGCGGATCGCGGCCGCCGCATCAGCACCGCCCGCCAGATCTGCTTCACCCTCGCACGGCGCCTCACGCCTCACGCCCTCCAGGAGATCGGCGCCTACTTCGGAGGACGGAACCGGGCGACCGTCCTGGCCGGGATCGGCCGCGTGCGCGAACGCCAGGCCGTGGACCCGATCCTGCGCACCCTCCTCGAAGAATCCGCGCAAGCCCTCGCGAGCGGATCGGGGAATCCTCCCCCGCCCGCGCACGGCTGATCGCGCAACGCTCCGCCCGCGCCCACGCCGGCGATAAAGATTTGCAATCCCCCCTGCCGATCCGTATTCTCACTGTCGCCCCGGGGACGCCCCGGGGGCCGGTTCGCGAGAAGGAGGGGAGTCCATGCGCGCAACGCTGGTCGGGATCGCCTGTCTGCTCACCGTCTTCTGCGGATGCGTGTCCAATCCGCAGGGCCCGAAGCCGAAGGAACGCTACGCCGCGTTCCGCCCCATGGAACCGGTCCGAATCACCCACGTCGATCGCGTCTCCTCCTTGAACAATCGGCTCGACCACAAGACCTACGCCGGACTCAATTGGGTCAAGGGCGACATCCGCGTCACTCCCGGCCAGCACCGCGTCTCCGTCGAATACGACGACGAGACCCGCTACATCGGCGCCGACAAGTCGCTGTTCGAGGTCCGCGAAGGCCTGCGGTACTACATCGGCGTGCGCCACGACCGTTTCTATCTCTTCCCCGACGTGATCAAGGTGGAAGAGATCGAAGGTTACTGGGATGAGCACTCCCGGTAAGCCGTCCCACTCCGGAGCGCCGGGCCGCCCCCTTCAGCGGGCGGCCCGCGCGTGTTTTCTCCCCCGCCCGAAAACGGTTGCGGCCCGGGACCTGCGTCCGGGCCGCGCGACGGGGAAAGCCGACCATGGGACTTGAACCCACAACCTGTGCTTTACGAAAGCACCGCTCTACCGATTGAGCTAGGTCGGCGACCAGATCCACATTCTAGGGGCATGGGCGAACTTTTCAAGGTGTTTTCGCACCCCCCTCATTCCCCGCGCAACCCCTTGATCCCATTCGGCCTTCCGGATCGGCCCGATTCCCCCCGCACGAATCGTCCGCTCATTTTCCCATCAAGCCCGCCCGAAGCCCCGCCGAAGTATCCCCATGGACAGTCAAACGAATCCTCCAACGGGTGTGGTGCGGGGCACGGGGGCCCGGACGAACGGGCCGCGCCGGAGACCCTGATCGATGGTGGTCTCGTGTGAGCCTTCGGCTCCAAGGAGGGGAGGATGTCGAACGAACGCCGCATTTCCACTCGAGTCCCGTGCCGGATCGAAGCGTACGTCATGCGCGCCGGTGCGGCGGGTCTCGGCGGTACCCGGATCTATCCGGTCCAGATCGAGCAGATGTCCGAATCCGGGGTGCGGCTGCACTCCCCCGTCCTCCTCCCCGAGGGGGAGAAGGTGACGGTCTTCGTGGGCAAGCGCACGCACCCGATCGCCTTCCGCCGCGACGTCGAGGTCGTCTGGTCGGGCAAGAACGACGGAGATGGCGCCTGGATGGGCGGTCGCATGCTCGGGGCAGGATTCAAGCGCCACATCGGATCCATCTCCCGCCTGCTGCTGCGCGGGAATTGACGAACCCTTTGCCCGCTTCCGGCCCCGCCTTCTCTCGAACGAAAACTCGCTGGGCGGACTCCACCGGAAGCGGGCCCTTTTTCCTTCCTCTCTCTCATCCGCAATCGCTCCCACGCGGGATCGGGGAGGCGCCCGGAACGCCGGGCGCCTCCCTCGATGCCCCTCGAGCGCCGGCAGAATCCCTCGCCCGTCCGGCCTGCGCGGCGCCTGCCGATCTCCCGGGCGACCGCCTCCCGGTCTCCACGCCGGCGTCGAGCCACCGGGCCGGGCGGCCCTGGAGGGCCCCGGAGAAGGGTTCCGCGCCCGCATCGCGGAGGGCGGCTCGTGCCGGGTGTGCGGGGAGGGGCTCCCGGCGGCTCCGCAGGTTTAATGCCGATCGTGCGGGACCCCGCACCCTCGGGAGTGTTTCGCGCACTTCGGCCGGGGTGCGGTTTTTGCATGCCCCGGCCGGCACACCCATCCTGACGCGCCGCGCTTTCTCTTTACTCCCCCCGCCCGCCTCCGTATTCTCCCTGCGTCCGCGGAGGGAAATCGATGTCACAGCCGCAGGAACCCATCATCGTCTGCCCCGGTCGGATCAAGATCCCGTACCGGTGGAGTGCGGGGCGTGCCGGTACGCACTTTCTGCAGGCGCTGCGCGACCGCGCGCAGATCGTCGGCCTGCGCTGCCCGAAGTGCCGCAGGGTTTCCGTCCCGCCGCAGCCGCACTGTCCCGCCTGTGCGGTGCCTGGGACCGAGTGGGTGGACGCAGGACCGCAGGGGACGCTGACGACCTGGACCGTGGTTCGCGAGTCCGTCCCCGGGGTCGATCCGATGCCGGTCCCGTATGCGTTCGGCGCGGTCCGCCTCGACGGCGCGGACACCGATCTGGTCCACTGGATCCTTGACGCCCCACCCTCGGACCTGCGCGCCGGGATGCGGTTCGAGGCTGTGTTCGCGGAATCGCGCCGCGGCGACATCCGCGACCTCCGCGGATTCCGACCCGCATCTTCCTAGCCGGGAGGCCCGCCCATGGAACCCGTCGCCCTGGTCGGCTGGGCGCAAACCGTCCACGAGGCGGAGAAGCCGCACCTCAACTACACCGAACTCGCGTTCGAAGCCGTGGACGCCCTGCGCACGAAACTCGGCCTCGCGCCGTCGGCGATCGAAACCACGATCAGCGCGTCGAGCGACTTCACCGACGGACGCACGATCTCCAACATGGCGATCCAGGACGTCGTCGGCGCCGCCGGCCGCTCCGAATCGAAAGTGTCGATGGACGGCGCCTTCGCGCTCCTTTACGGATGGGCGCGAGTGGCGTCGGGAGCGTACTCGAACTGCCTGGTGGTCGCGCACGGCAAGCTGTCGGAAGGGGACGCCGGGCTGATCTCGAACGCGTCGTGGGACCCGATCATGCTGCGCCCCCTGGGGTTCACCGATCGCGCGGCGCTGGGGATGCAGGCGCGGCGGTGGCTCGACGCGCGCGGGTTGCCGGCCGAGACGCTCGCGCGCGCGGCGTCGACCTCCTGGACGCGCGCGGCGCAGAATCCGCACGCCCACCGCCGGGAAGCAGCCTCCGCCGCGGCGATCGCGGCCTCGGGGGCGTGGGCCGACCCGCTCACGCGGGGGATGGCGGCGCCCGACTCCGACGGGGCCGCGTGCGTCCTGCTGGCTTCCCGCGACGCGGCCGCCCGGTTTCCCGGACCCAAGATCTGGTTGCGCGGGGTCGGCACCTGCTACGACGCCCATTCTCCCGGCGCCCGCGACCTGGCCGAATCGTTCGCGCTGCGCACCGCGGCCGCGGAGGCCTACCGCCGCGCCGGTGTGACTCGACCCGCGCAGGAAATCGCGATCGCCGAAACCGTCGACCGCTCCGCCTGCCAGACCCTGCTCTGGGCCGAGGGGCTCGGCCTCTGCGCCCCCGAGCGGTCGGCAGACTGGCTCGAGACCCCGGCGTCCGCCGGCTACAACGCCTCGGGCGGGGCGATGGGCGCGAACCCCGGATTCGCCACCGGCCTCGTGCGCGTCGCCGAGGCCGCCGAACGGCTCGCGGGCGCCGCAGGACGCAAGGGCGTCGCCCACGGCTGCAACGGCGTACTCGGGCAGGCGCACTGCGTCTGGGTCCTCGAGGGAGGGAATGCCTGATGGCCCGCAAGGTCGCCGTCGCCGGCACGGGACAAACCCACCATCGCTCCAAGCGCCCGGACGTCAGCATCCCCGAATTGATCCGCGAGGCGGTTGACCGCTGCCTCGAAAACGCGGCGGTCGGCCTCGCCGACGTCGACGCCATCATCATCGGCAACATGGAGCACTTCGAGGGGATACACCTCTCCGACCTCTGGCCCGCCGAGGAAGCCGGCCTCTACGGCAAGCCCGGCTTCAAGGTCGCCACCGGCGGAACCACCGGCTCGTCGCTCGCCATCGCCGCCCACACGGTCGTCGCCTCGGGACTGTACGACCGCGTGATGGCGGTGGGCTGGGAGAAGCTGTCCGAGTCCGCCGGCGAGACCACGACCGGGATCGTCACCGCGTTCGACCCGATCTACGAGCGCCCGACCCTCGCGGGCGCGATCAGCGGGCTGGCGGTAATCGCGACCCAGTACAGCGAGAAGCACGGCATCCCGGCGGAGCAGGCCGCACTCGCGACCGTCTACGCGCGCGCGAATGCCCTGCGCAACCCCTACGCGCACCTGCGCAAGGCGGTTACGGTCGAGGAGGTGCTCGCCTCCCCCATGCTGTCGACTCCGATCCGCCTGCTCGACATGTGCCCGACCAGCGACGGCGCCTGCGCGGTTCTGTTCGCCTCGGAAGAAGCCGCGCGCCGCACCGCCGGAAAGCCGGCGTGGGTCGCGGGGGTCTCCTCCTGCCACAATCATACCTTGCTCGGCGACCTCTGCCCGGACACGCCGCCGTACGTCGACTCCCTCGGCAAGGCGGCGCGCGAGGCCTACCGCCAGGCCGGGATCACGCGTCCGCGCGAGGAGATCGACATCGTCGAAATCTACGGGCCGTGCTCCTGGGCGTGCCTGGAGTGGAGCGAGAACCTCGGCATGTGCGGCACCGGGGAGGGCGGAAAGTTCTTCGCCTCCGGCGCCCCTTCGTTCGACGGCGACGTGGTCTGGAGTCCGTCCGGCGGCGTGATCGCGACCAATCCGATCGGCGCCACCGGACTCGTGCGCGTCGCCGAGGCCGCCATCCAGATTCGCGGGGAAGGGGGCGACCGCCAGGTCGCGGGGGCGAAGACGGCGCTCGCGACCGGGTTCGGCGGCAGTTACTGGAGCGAAGTCATGGTCCTGCGGGCCTGAGCCGGGGACCGATCGAGGAGGACGCCATGGCCGAAGCACCCGGCTTCCTGAGCGTGGAAGCGACGCCGGAACTGCGCTATCGCTATTCCGCGGGGCGGTACGGCAGCCGGTTCCTGACCGCGCTCAAGGACAAGGTGATCCTCGGCTCGCGCTGCGCCGCCTGCGACTGGGTGCTCGTGCCGCCCCGGATCGCCTGCGCCGGCTGCAGCCGCCCCATGACCCAGTTCGTCCCGGTCGCTCACACCGGCGCGCTGATCGCGTACACCCAGGTGACCTTTCCCTTCATCGACCCGTTTACCGGCGAGAAGCGGCCGATCCCCTACTGCTACGGCATGATCCGGCTCGACGGCACGGACAACACCTTCCAGTACTTCCTGGAAGAGAAGGACGTGCGCCGGCTCCGCTCCGGACTGCGCGTGGAGGCCGTGTTCCGCGACACGCGCGAGGGATCGATCCGGGACATCCTGCACTTCCGCACGGTCGCGCAGGGTTAGGTCGGCCGCGTCCGGGCGGTCGTCGCGAGGGCCGGAAAGTCCGCCGCTTGAGGGGGGCGGGGCGGGTCGGCCCACGGAACTCCCCCCGGGATCGAGGCGCGCGGGGACAAGCGCCGGCTCAGGGCGTGAACTGCTCCTTGATCTTCCGCCAGAGGAGCGAGAGCACGGACTCGCGCCCGGTGATGATGCCGACCTCCGCGACCATGCCGAGTTCCACGCGCCCGACCTCCGAACCGCGGCGAAACTCTCCCGCCGGGAGATCGAGCCGGACTTTGTAGGCGACGAGGCGGCCGCCGTCGGGAAGGTCGAGCGGGGCGCTGTCGGGGGCCATCCAGATCACCGTCCCCGGCAGGGTGCCGTACTTCTGGTGCGGGAAGGCCTGGAAGCGGAAGCGCGCGGGCATGCCCGGTTTGAGAAACGCGATGTCGGCGTTCGCGACGTACGCCTCGACCACCTGCGGAGCGCCGCGCGGAATCACGCGGGCGATTTCCTGGCCGAGATCGACCATCTCGCCCGCGCGCTGGACCGCCAGCGACACGATCGTGCCGGCGACCGGGGAACGCACCTCCGCACGGCCCAATTCCTCGTCGACGGCATTCAGCTTCCCCTGCTGCTGGATAAAGTCCGCTTCCAGGCGGGCGATCTCCGCGTCGTGCTTCTCGATCTCGCGCTGGGCGGCTTTCTTTTGCGCCTCCTCGGCGGCGGCCAGGCGCTCGACCTCCCGCCCGGCGAGGACGACGTCGGCGCGGTCGATGGCGCGCAGCTCCTGCTCGGCGCGAGCCCATCGTTCCTCCGCGAGCTGCCGCGCGCGCACCGCCTGGTTCCACTCCTCGCGCGAGCCGAGCTGGGCCTCGAAGAGCTTTTGTTTCAGCTCTTCCGTGCTCTTCGCGTGCTCGACTTCGAGTCCGGCGAAGCGGACCTCGCCGCGGGCGCGGTCCTCCCGGACGCGCACGCGTTGTTCCTCGACCCGGGCCTTCTCCTCCGCCTGACGGCGCGCCTCTTCGCGCGTTCGCGCATCGAGCACGTGCTGCTCGAGAAGGCTGGCGCGGGCGCGGGCGAGGTTCTCCCGCTGGACCCGCAGGCCCTCCAGGGCGGCGACCAGGCCGGCGCGTTGCGCGCGCGGCTGGGAGAGGTCAAGGCGCACGAGCACGGCACCCGCGGGGACGGTGTCCCCTTCCTGGACGAGGACCTCGCTCACGGCGCCGCCCGCCTGGGCGTCCACCGTCGCGATGTCGCCGCTCGGACGCACCGTACCGGGGGCGTTCACGGTCAAGTCGACGCGCGAGAGCGCCGCCCAGGCCAGGAGGGAACCGACGGTCAGCACCAGCGACGCGAGCAGCAGGTGCGACGACGCACGCGGCCGAGCGAGCAGCACCTCGGCCACTTCGTCGAAGTCGCGGATCTCCAGCACGTCTTCGGCCATCACGCCCCTCTCCCGCTCGCGATCCTGCTCATCCGGCCGCGGGGGCTTCCAACCCCGCGTCCGGCGCCATCTGAGTGGTCCACAGCCGATGATACGCACCGCCCCGGGCGAGCAGTTCGTCATGGCTTCCCTGTTCGACGATCCGGCCCTCGTGGAAGACCACGATCCGGTCGGCATTGCGGATCGTGCTCAGACGGTGGGCGACGATCACCGCCGTGCGGTTGCGCAAGACGTCGCGCAGGCTCCGGTGAATCGCCCGTTCGCTCTCGGAGTCGAGGTGGCTCGTCGCCTCGTCGAAGATCAGCAGCGCCGGGTCCTGCAGCAGGGCGCGGGCGATCGCGATCCGCTGCCGCTGCCCGCCGGAGAGATTGACGCCGCGCTCGCCGACCATGGTCTCGTACCGCCCCGGCAGTTTCGAGATGAAGTCGTGGATGTGCGCCCCGCGCGCGGCGGCGATCACCTCCTCGAGGGTTGCATTCGGCTTTCCGAGCGCGATGTTGTCGCGGATCGTGCCGTTGAAGAGGTAGGGATCCTGCGCGACGATGCCGACCTGGGAGCGGAGCGCGGCGAGGCGCAGGTCCCGCAGGTCGAAGTCGTCCACCAGCACCCGGCCCTCGGTCGGGTCGTGGTAGCGCGCCAGCAGCCCGCAGCACGTCGTCTTCCCCGAACCGCTCTCCCCCACGAGCGCGACCGTCCGGCCCGCGGGGATTTCGAGATCGATCCGGTCGAGCACCTTCCCGCGGCTTCCGTACGCGAACGAGACGCCCTGAAAGACGATCCCCTTGCTCAGGCCGGGCCACTCGGCCTTGGCCCCCTCGTCCCAGTTCTTCTCCGTCTCCAGGTCGAGAATGTCCCCCAGACGCTCCATCGCGATTCCCGCGTCCTGGAACGTCGCCTGCAGCCCGCTCATCCGCTCGATCGGCCCCAGCATCGCGGCCAGCAGGGAGTGGAAGAAAAGCACCTGCCCGGGGGTGAGCACCCCCTCCAGGGCGAGATGAGCCCCGTACCAGAGAACCCCCACCGTTCCGGCGCCCGACAGCAACGCAACCAGGTTCTGGCTGGTGAGCGAGATCGCCCCGAGCGAGAAGACCGATTTCACGACGCGCACGAGCGACGCCTCGGTGAGCGCCTGGCGCCGACGTTCGGCGCCGAACACCTTGAGGGTGGCGACCCCTTCGACGTCCTCCACGAGGCAGGACTGCAGTTCGGCGGCGTTCTCCATGATCCGACGCTGCCGGGCCGCCAGCGGCGCCGCCTGGAGATAGAAGACCAGCCCGAACAGGGGCACGAGCAGAACACACACCGTCGCGAGCCCGGGATGGACCGCGTACATGACCGCGACCGAAACCACGATCATGATCGCATCGACCACCGCCGACAGCGTCACGCCGCTGAGCGCCTGGCGGACCTTGACCGCGTCGTTCACGCGGGAGAGCACCTCCCCGGTCTTACGCGTGTCGAAGAATCGCATCGGCAGGGTCAGGATGTGCCGGTAGTAGGCGGAGATGAGCGTCAGATCGACGTTCTGCCCGACGTGGAGCAGGAAGTACTGACGCAAAGTGCCGAAGAGCAGCCGCAGGAGCACGAGCAGGAGCAGCCCCGCCGTGGCGAGATTGAGGAGGTGCGGCTCCCGGTGGACGAAGACATGGTCGACGAGGAATTGGATGTAGAACGAACTGCCCAGCCCGAGGACGGTGTAGAGCAGCGTGCAGAAGAACGCTTCGAGGGTGAGCGGCAGGGTCGGCCGGAGCAGCGGGAGGAACCGGGCCCAGAGTCCCGTGCGTCCGGGAACGGAGCGAAGCGCCGGGGTGGGCACCAGGAGAAGGAGATACCCCTTCCAGATCTTCGCGAACTCTGCGAGAGACAGGGTGACGATTCCGCGTCCGGGATCGGCGACGAGCACGTCCTTCTTGCGCACGCGGTGAAGGACGACGAAGTGGGACAACCCTTGCGCCGTGACGACGTGGGCGATCGCCGGGACGGGGATCCCCGGCAGGGCTTCGAGGGGACCGCGGACGGCCTTCGCGCGGAGACCGAGCCGTTCGGAGGCCTCGACGAGGCCGAGGAGGGAGGTGCCGACGCGATCGGTGCCGGCGAGTTCGCGGACCCGGCCGATCCCGATGTCGAGCCCGTGCTGCTTGACCACGGTGGCGAGCGCCGCCGCGCCGCAGTCCCGCTGATCGTGCTGGCGCACGCAGGCCCAACGGGCCATGGCTGATCCTCGTCGATGGGCCGATCGGGCAGGACCGGCGTGACCTCTTATATCCGGGTTGTGCGGAGGCGACCAGAGGATTCGACGCCGACGCCGGGCTGACAAATCGTGTCGCGACGGGCGCCGCGGGCGTGACCGCGGGTGTCGCCCGTCCGCGTCGGCCGCTGCCGTCCGCCGCACCCGCAGAACTCAAGGGATTGTGCTGACTGGAGTTCGGATAGAACCGCTCGATCCGCTTGCGCGGGTACGGGGATTGCTGAACCCCCAACGTGAAACGTGACAACTCGGGAATGGCGGCTTGATGAGGAGACGGAGATGTTTGAGGAAGTGGCGCGTGAGGAAAGTGCCCGTGTGGTTGGGGGCGCGGTCCTGGTGATGGCGGCGGCGGCGGTCCCGCTGAGTGGATTGGTTTCCTTCGCGGTCGATCTCGGCATGGTGACGCTCACCAGCAATCAGCTGCAGGCGTCGGGGGATGCCGCGGCGTTGGCGGGCGGGTCGGCCCTCATCGACGGCGGGCGACGGTCCTGAGAGGTCTGCCCACCGACATCCGGAGACGCGGACTCGCTCGAGGCGACCGGGCCTCGCCGCCCTCCCCTCCGGACCGCACGCGAGTTTCCCGCCGCCGGCGAATGCGCCGGCTGACCCGGGGCGCGGGCGGCGGGAAACCGCGATGGGCCGTTCTCCGCGGGCGCCGCAAGCCGCACAATCCGTCGTTTCGATGCGGAAATCGTGCGTACGCGACGGGTCGGAGTCGAAGCGCCTCCCGCGCACCGTAGGCCTCGCATCCGACGTGATCCGGTAGCGTGCCGCGACCGTCTCGACGGCGACGTCGGCCGCAAACCGGCCTGGCACTTGGCCTAGCGCCCGCACTCCTCCCGCGCGGCGAATTCCCGGGGGGCGCGGATTCGGCCGCACAGCCCCGCCGGAAGTGGCCAGAAAGGCGGGTTCCAGGCGATGATCGCCCTGGAACCCGCATTTTTGCTATATTTTTTCGGGATTCCCTCTTGACGGAAGGCGTCGCGCCCATATAATCAGCGCCCAAGTCGCACGTCGAGATTCAAAAAAAAGAAGCTACGGGGTCCGGTCGAATCCCGGTCCCGTCAGATTTCACGCATAGGGAGGATCGTTCGTGAACAAGCAGGAACTCATCCAGGCGGTCGCCAACGAGATCGAGACCACGAAGGCCGGTTCCGAGAAGGCCGTCAACGCGGTGCTGAACGCGATCAAGAAGGGCCTCCAGAAGGACAAGTCCGTCCAGCTGGTGGGTTTCGGCACGTTCGGCGTGCGGACCCGCAAGGCCCGCCAGGGTCGCAACCCGCGCACGGGCGAGACGATCAAGATCAAGGCCTCCAAGACGGTCGGCTTCAAGGCGGGGAAGGATCTCAAGGAGTCCCTGTAAACCCGACTGATTAACGAGATTGACCATGTAGGGACGGCCCCGTTCTGCGGGGTCGTCCCTTCGTCTTTTGTTGCGCCGCGCCTCCGGCCTCGGCTATCATGCCGTTTCCCCCATTTCATCGTCCCATCTGCAGGGAGATCGATCCATGGGCAGCTTCGCGGGCGTGGACTTCTTCCAACTCGACGCCCTCCTCTCCGAAGAGGAGAAGATGGTACGCAAGACGGCTCGCGACTTCGTCGAGAACCGCGTCCTGCCGGTCATCGAGCGCCACTACCGCGACGCGACCTTTCCGATGAATCTCATTCCGGAGATCGGGGAGCTCGGCTTTCTGGGCGCCAACCTCCAGGGGTACGAGTGCGCGGGGCTGAACAACGTCGCCTACGGGCTCATCCTCCAGGAGCTGGAGCGCGGTGACAGCGGGCTGCGCAGCTTCGTCTCCGTGCAGGGATCGCTGGTGATGTACCCGATTTGGGCCTTCGGCAGTGAGGAGCAGAAGCAGAAGTGGCTCCCCGCGATGTCGCAGGGGCGCAAGATCGGGTGCTTCGGGCTTACCGAGCCGGACTTCGGCTCCAATCCCGGCGGGATGCTGACGCGAGCGACCCGAAAGGGCGAGCAGTACGTCCTGAACGGGACCAAGCGCTGGATCACCAACGGCTCGATCGCGGACGTCGCGGTGGTGTGGGCGCGAATGGACGACGACCAGATCGGCGGATTCCTGGTCGAGAAGGGTACGCCCGGCTACCAGCCGCGGGAGATCAAGGGGAAGTACTCCCTGCGCGCGTCCGATACCTCCGAGTTGATCATGGAGGACTGCAAGATTCCCGCCGCGAACCGGCTGCCGAAGACCGACGGCCTCAAGGCGGCGCTCATGTGTCTCACGCAGGCGCGCGCGGGGATCGCGTGGGGCGCACTCGGGTCGGCCATGGCCACCTACGATTGCGCGCTCCAGTACGCGAAGACGCGCGTCCAGTTCGGCAAGCCGATCGGGGGGTTCCAGCTCGTCCAGGCGAAGCTGGCCGAAATGATCACGGAGATCACGAAGGGGCAGATGCTCTGCCTGCAGCTGGGCCGGATGAAGGACGCGGGAACGGCCAAACACTATCACGTCTCCATGGCCAAGCGGAACAACGTCTACTGGGCGCTGGAGATCGCGCGCACGGCGCGGGACATCCTCGGCGCTTCCGGGATCACGGACGAGTATCCGATCATGCGCCACATGAACAACCTGGAGTCGGTCATCACCTACGAAGGGACCCACGACATCCACACCTTGATCCTGGGCCAGGAAATCACCGGCTTGGCCGCGTTCACGTAATCGTGCCGGGGCCTGCCGCGCTGTTGTATTGCGGCGGATGGGGTGCTATCATAGGCCCGGGCTCGACGGAAGTTCCCTGGCGGTGTCACCGATGAGTCAAACGGAACCGATCCGCTCCCGCCGCGACGTGGGGGGTCCCCGCGTCTTGCCCGTCTTTCGGGCGCTGGCGGTGACGATGTGGGTACTGTTCGCGGCATCCCGCGTCCTGGACCAGCATCCCGAGGTGTTTCGCCGGGGCCTTCAGGAAGTCCTGGGACTCAGCGGCGAGCGCGTCCTCCGCGACTTCTGGCTCTGGCAGCTCGGCACCCACGTCCTGTTCCACAAGAACATCTTCCTGCTGGTCGTGAACACGCTCCTCATGCTCACGGCCGGGGCGGAACTCGAGCAGCGCTGGGGCACGTGGAAGTTCCTCCTCTTCACCGGCATCGCGGGCCTGGGCGGGGGCATCCTCAGTTGCCTCGTCGACCCCGAGGGACGCGCCTATGGCGCAACCGGGGCGGTCATGGCGGTGGCCTTCGCGGGGATGCTGGCCTTCCCCGATCGCCAGTACTTCGGACTCCTGCGGGCCCGCCATCTCTTTTGGCTCGCGCTGGTGACCGAGTTCGTCGCCTGTCTTTTCCTGCTTTCCGAGCCGGGGAATCCGGATCACGTCCGCTGGCCGCACCTGTCGCTCCTCTTCGGCGGTTTGGCCGCGGGCTGGATCTTCATTCGCACGGAACCGAGCGTGAGTCGCGCGACTTACGTCTGGCTGCGCCGCCGCGACATCCGCCGGAAGCGCGAGATGGTCAAGATCCGGCGCAAGGTGGACGAGATCCTGGAGAAGATCAAGGTCTTCGGCATGGACCACCTGAGCCGCAAGGAGCGCGCCTTTCTGCTGCGCGCGAGCCGGCTCTTCCAAAAGGAAATCTCGTCGGAATCCGAGGTCGCTCATCGCGACTAAGTCCGGCGCAGGCCGATCACGCTCAAGTCCGGCCCCCTTCCGCGACGATCAACCCTGTTGCCGGGACGCGCCCGGCACGGTGGGTGTGGGGGTGTCGCCATGTTCGACGCCGGGTCCCGGACCCAGGCACTGGCCTGGGTCGTGCTCTTGACCTCCGCGATCGCGGGGTTCGGGTATGTCGTCCTGGTGGTGTCGGAATACGTCCGCGCGGCCAGCGTCCGCACGTTCGAGGAACTGCGGCGCCGGGAGCGCGAAAAACGACTCGCCCGGCTGGCGGCCATGGGCTACAAGCCGCGCGAGATCGAGAATCTGGAGCGTTTGGGCGCCGCGGAGCTGGCCCGCCGCATCAAGGCCACGGTGAACTCCCCGGACGCCTCCTAGCCCGGATGATTCACGAACCGCTTCGCGCTGCGCCAACCATCCGGCTCCGGCCGGCCATGAAGGCCGTCCGGAGCAGGACTGCCTCGCCC
>CAZWCX010000086.1:0-31617 GCA_964632945.1 uncultured Planctomycetia bacterium
ACCAGGTCACCGGCGTGAAATTCGGCGTCCCCAGCGCCGACATCGCCCCGACGAAAACCTGGTCCGACCACCTGACCTGGCTCACCCAGCACCTCTGGGCGTTCGACAAGGTGGGAAATCGCGAAACGATGGATCGCGACGGCACGGTCGAACAGTATAATCACGTCAGCGGAACCTACACCCCCGACCCGATGAACGAGTACATTCTCGGCGCGCAGGCGAGCGATTTCGAGGTCGCGAGGGTCGTCGTCATGTTGCGGCATACCCAAAAGTATCGGCGATTGGCGCGAGAGACTTCAGCTCGCACCGTTGAAAACCCGTGAACGGATACGGGCGCAAATTCCGTTTCTCCCATCCATAGTAGTACATAACTTGCTAACGAGACGTGGGAGGCGACCGCGAGTGTACTCGCCTTCTGTGGCCATTCGGTGCAGGCGGCCCGCCGGATCGGGACTGCGAGAGGAGGAAGAAACGGTTACGACCCTGCGAGGGTGCGGCCGGGTCATTGTCGAGGCCGGACCGATCGTGTTCCTCGCCCGCCCCCTCTCGCGGAGAAGCGACCCGAGCGACCGCTGCGTTCGCCCGTGATCCCCCCTGCCGGCCAGAGCAGCGCCGGCCTCAGGACACCTCAACCCCGCGCGGCAACCGCATGGGGGGGGTGCGGGTGGCGTCGCGCGGGGATTCGGGATCCGGGGTTGCGGCCCGTCGCCGCATATGGTGTAATGGAAGGAAGAGAAGCACGGCTGGTAACCGGCGCGCGCCGGTTCGGCCCTACCCGAGGCGGCTCCGATGCGGAGGAACTGCGTGGAGACCTCATGTTTCAGCCGCCTCCAGGAGGTGAACGCGCCGCGTTGAGCCATCCTGGGGGCCGGAAGGATGGCGCGTATGAAACTCCTGTATCAGGTTGCCGGCCAGGACCGCGAATACTCCATCACCCAGGCCCAGGTCCACATCGGACGCGATCCGGCCTGCGAGATCCACATCGACGACCCGGCGGTCTCCCGCCGGCACGTCACCCTGACGTGGGAAAACGGCCAGCTGACGGCCGTGGACGAACAGAGCGGCAACGGCATGTTCGTCAATGACGTGCGCCTCGAAAAGGCGGTCCTGCAACCGGGCGATGTCCTGCGCGCGGGCCCCTACGGCCTGACGCTCGTGGCGGATCGGGACCAGGACCAGGTGGCGACGGCCGAAGCGACGATGCATGACGCCGAATTCGGCCTGAGTGCGGCCCTCCCGCACGCGGCGTCGCCGGTCGCGCAGGCGGCCGTCCCGAACGGATTCGCCGGCGGCGTGGCCACCCCGGCGGCCGCGGTCGCCTCCGCGGCGCCTGCCCCGCCCACGGGCGCCCCGACCCCGCAGACGCCGGGCCGCGTCCTCGGCGTCCTGACCGTGGTCGGCGGCATGGCCCGCCGCTCGTACAACCTGGTCGCCGGCGCCCGGATCACCCTCGGCTCCGACCCGGACAACGTGGCCGTGCTCCAGGGCAAAGGCGTCTCCGGACACCACGCGGAGGTGGTTCCGCGCGGCCGGGGGTGGGTCGTTCGCGACCTCAAGTCCCGCAACGGCACCTGGGTCGGCGGCAAGAAGGTGGAAGAGCACGAACTGAAGCACAACGATGCCGTGCACTTCGGCTCGGTCGTGCTCGAGTTCATGGATCCGTCGGCGGCATCGTCCGCCCCGGCCGCGGGTTCCGGGCGTCCCCGCGCCGCGCAGCGGCGCCGCCGGCTCCTCGTCGGGTCCGGCGTGGGAGGGGCCGCGCTGATCCTCGCGCTCCTGACCTGGGGATTCTCCGGACCGGAACAGCCCGTGGTGCCGGCGAACTCGATGAACCTGACCTCGGAGGGTGCCCCGACGAAGGCGGAGGTCGAACGCCGCATCCGGTTGCAGACCGGACAGACGTTGCAGGCGTACCAGGAGGCGTTGAAGCGCCGGTTCCTGGATCCGACGCTGAACGGCAAGGTGTCGGATCTCCTGAGCGAACTGCTGGGCGCCATGCCGCCCTCCAACCAGGATCGGCGCGTCCTCGGCACGCTTTCGAGCATCCTGATCGAGGCCCAGCGCCGTCAACCGTCGTTCCAGGGGATCGATTGGCGTGAACTGGAATCCCGCGCCCAGGAGGCGCGGGTCCATCCGCTCACCGGATCGATCGGCCGCGAGTTGCAGGCTTGGGCAAAGGCGGAACGCGACAACCAGTCGTTCCTGTCCGACGCGCGCGACAAGTATCGCGCCCGCCGGCCGGAGGAGGCGTTCACCCTGCTCAAGCGGGTGGAGTCGTCCAGCGTCTATCAGCGGGAATCCACGCGGCTCCTGCTCGAGATCAAGGACCAGTTGATCGAGCGCACGGTGGCGCAGGCCAAATCGTCGATCGACGCCGGCGACTTCGAGACTGCGCTGGTCGGGATCGACGAAATCCTGACCCTGTTCGAGACCCGCTATCCGGACGCCATTCTGACGCTTTCCCCGTTCCGCAAGGAGGCGGAGAGTTCGATCCGTTACCAGAAGGTGCTGGCGGAAGTCCGCCTGTTGATGGAGCGCAAGAGTTGGGAGGAGGCCGAAGCCGCGATCGCGGGCCTGGACTACGGAACGCCGCCGGTGATTCGCCTGGAAGCGGACCGACTGATGGAGCGGATTCGGGTGAAGAAAATCGCCGAGGCCGCGCGAGAGCAGTACAACCGCGGGGATGGGAACGCCGCGCTGACGCTCCTGCAGACGGAGGTCAGTCCGGAGTTGTTGGCCATGCGCGCGCGGATCTCCGCCGTCGTGAACGCGTTCCGCTCCGCGCAGCAGGCGATGGCATCCCGGCAGGTCGAGCAGGCGAAGAAACACCTCGGCCGGGTGGTCGGCCTGGAGGCGAATCCCAACAACCGCTACCACAAGGAGGCCAAGCGGTTGCTCGGGGACCGCACCAGCCAGGATCTGATCCGGGCCGATGCGGCCGCGGAGGCAGGCCTCGAGGCGGAGCGCCGCGAGGACCTGTCCACTGCGCGGGACCAGTACGAGGAGGCATTGCAGCTGAACCCGTCGCAGAAGCAGGCGAATGCGGCCATCCGGGTATTCCTGCGCCAGGCGCAGATCGACTACAACCTGGACAACCTCGCCTACCAGCGGAGAGAGATGTCCCGCGAGACGCTGCTCGAGCGCTGGCGGAACAAGCTGTCCTTCCTGCGGCTCGCCGACGGCGCCGTATACGAGATGTACCGGGACGGTCTGGCGCGATTGGAGGCGGCGAACGAGTAGCGGCGGGTGATTCGGCGGGACGCGCGGGCGCGAAGTCGACCGCGGATTGCCGGTCCAGAGCGGCGCCGCGCGGACGGATGCGCGCGACGCGAAATCCCGGGAGGGCGCGCGGGCGTTGCAACCCCGGACGGATTGTGGGAAGGTACGCGCCATGCCCGATCCGTCCTCGCCCGGGAGCGGCGTGCCGCCCCCTCCCGGACCGCCCGTGCCGGATGACGCCGGTCCGGCCTGCCCCGCGCCGCCGGTTCCGGCCCCGCGACCGCCGCGTCGGCTCCCGGGCCGCGTGGCCTGGGCGCTCGTCGCGCTGCTGGCGGCCCTGCTGGTGGGGATCGCCGTCCGGCGCGTGATCACGGACAACTCGGATTTCGACGGATTTCATCGCGCCGGCGAGGCCGTCCTCGCCGGGCAGGACATTTACGGCGACAAGGCGGTGCGGCGCTACCTGCCGTGCTTTCCTCTCTTCCTGGCGCCGCTCGCCTTGTTGCCCCTCCCCTGGGCCGCCGGCGTCTGGGCCCTCCTTTCGCTTGCGGCCTGCGCGGGCACCCTGCGCGAACTCGCCCTGCTTCTCGGCATCGGCCCGCGCACGGTCCGCGCCCTCTGGGGGACCGCGATTCTGACTTCGCCTTTCTGGGTCGACGGGTTGGTCATGGGGCAGGTCAACCCGCTCCTGGTCTACCTGATGACGCTCGGGATCCGCTGGGCTGCACAGAATCGTTGCGGGAGCGCCGGGGCGATCCTGGGCGTCGCGGTGGCGCTGAAACTGACGCCGGCGCTCGTGGTCTTTCTCGCCCTCTGGCGCATGCGGATGCGGCTCGTGGTCGCGGCGGGGGGAACGCTGCTCCTGATTGCCGGGGCGCTGCCGGCGGCCGTGTGGGGACCGGGCCGGACGGCGGAGCTGTACCGGATGTGGGCCGGGGAGGCGCTGGTCGGCGGCGTGGGGGGGGAAGACGCGGCCGCCGGTCGGTCACTCCGCTTCAACAACCAATCGATTCCGGCTTGGACCACCCGGCTGCTCACGCCGGTGGACGCCGGGACCCGCAAGCGTCGCTTCACCGTGAACGTGGCGGCGCTGGATGCCGAGACCGCCGGATGGGTCGCGCGCGCGCTGCTGGCGGCGCTTGCGGGCGCCACCCTGTGGGCGTGGGGGCGGCCGGGACGCCGCCTCTCCCCGGCCGCGGCTCCCGTGGCGGCCGCGCCGTCGAAGGCTGCCCCGGACGCCCGATCGGTCGTGCTCCCCGCCGCCGGCGCCTCGGCCGCCTGGCTCGGGGAGGCCTCCCTCGCCATGGCCGGCACCGTCCTTCTCTCGCCGATTGCCTGGACCTCGCACTTCCAGGCCATGGCGCTGCCGGTGGCGATCCTCTGCCGCGCCGCCGCCGATCCCGCCGACCCGGCCCGTGCCGCCGCGCGCGCCGGATTGTCCGCTCTCGCGCTGTCGCTGGCGGGCCTGGCCTCCCCGGTGACGCGGGCGCTCGGATGCCCGCTCCTGGGCTGCCTCGCCGTCTGGGCCGCCACCGCCCTTTGGTTGCGGCGCGCGGCTCCTCCTGCTACCCTCCGCCCATGAGCCCGACCCCGGACGTCTCCGTCATCGTCGTCGCCTGGAACGGCCGCGACATCCTGCTGCGCTGTCTCGAGGCCCTCCACCGCGAACCGCAGGGGGTCCGGTTCGAGACCATCGTCGTCGACAACGCCTCCTCCGACGGCGCTCCCGACGCGGTCGCCCGCGCCTTTCCCGCGGTCATCCTGGCGCGCAATGCGTTCAACCGCGGCTTCGCCCGCGCCGTGAACCAGGGGCTCGCGCGCGCGCGCGGCCGCGTCCCCGTGCTCCTCAACCCCGACACCCTCCCCGGGCCCGGCCTGCTCGAACGGCTCGTCCGCTACCTCGATGCCTCCCCCGACGCCGGCCTCGCGGGCGTGCAACTCCTCCACGAGGACGGCTCGCTGCAGAATTCGATCGACAACGACCCGCGCCTGCTGACCGAGATCGTCCCCAAGGGGATCCTGCGCCGCTGTTTGCCGCGCCGGTTCCCGAGCAAGCGGACGCCGTTTTCCGGCCCGACGGGCGTCGAGACGGTGATCGGGGCGTGCATGGCGATCCGACGGGAGGCGATGGAGCAGGCGGGCGTGCTGGACGAGGGGTACTTTCTGTTCCTGGAAGAGACCGACTGGTGCGGGGCGCTGCGCCGGGCGGGGTGGCGGGTCGTTCATCTGCCTGAGGCCCGCCTCATCCACCTGCAGGGGAAAAGCAAGGACGTCGCGCCCGCCGCGGTGCGCATCGAGTACCTGCGGTCGCTTTTTCGCTATTTCCGGAAGAATCGGGGCGTGGCGGTCTGGTTCGCGCTGCGCGCGGTGCGCCTGGTGCGCACCGCGGTCGACTGGGTGGGGGCGGCGGCCGCCTGCCTCGGCACCGCCCTGCGCGATGACCGGCGCCGGATGCGCCTGCGAGTGGTTTCCGCGCTGCTGTCGTGGCAGGCGC
Organism: uncultured Planctomycetia bacterium; assembly: GCA_964632945.1. GTDB lineage: Bacteria > Planctomycetota > MHYJ01 > WSZJ01 > CAZWCX01 > CAZWCX01. The sequence goes on from CAZWCX010000086.1 coordinate 5,714, forward strand.
GCGGGTGTCCCGAGGACGAGGGGCTGCAGTCGCGGGCGTGGCTCGACGAGCGCCCCGAGCTGGCCGCCCCGCCGGTCGACGCCGCCCCGGTGCCGGCGCTCGGCGCGGACGCGCTGGCCGACCTCGACGCGCTCGGTCGGCGCGCGGGCGTCGAAACGCTCAAGGACGTGCGCATCAAGCGCCTGTTCCGGATCCGCGACGGGTCCGCGACCTGGCTGGTGAAGGTGTACCGCGCGCGCCGCGGGGCCAGCCTGCTGCGCGCCGCGTGGTCCGGCACGAGGGCGGAGCACGAGGATGCGGTCGCGCGCGAGGCCGCGCGGCGCGGCGTCCCCACCCTGGTCCCCGACCGGGTCCTGGTCCGCCGCGAGGCCGGATGGCCGCGGGAGAGCGCGGTCGTGCATCGCGAGCGCGCCGCCGTCCCGCTGGACCGGTTCCTGCGCGAGGAACGATCCCGTTTGCGCCGTTGCCGGGCGATCGAGGCGTACGCGCGGCTCGCGCGGCGCATGCACGACACCGGCGTCCACCAGGACGACCTCGACCCCAACAATGCGCTCCTGGAGTGGGTGGACGGGCGGCCGCAACTCTGGCTCATCGACCACGAGCGCGTCACGATCCGCCCCCCGCTCGGACCGGACGAACGAACCTGGAGCCTGGCGAAGCTGCACCGCTTCACGGGGGTGTCCGCGGGGGAGCGTGCGCGCTTCCTGCGCGCGTACGCCGGCGCGCGGGCCGCGCCCGGGTCCGGCACCTGGCGCGAACTCGCTCGCCGCGTGCTGGCCGAGCACCGGAACGTGCTGCGCCGGGACTTTGCGCGCGCGGCGCGCGCCGCGGAGCGTCCGGACCGGAACCTGGGAGTGCGCGAAACGGCGGCGGGCCGCCTGCTCTTCCGGCGTCGCCTGCCCCACGGCCCGGATCTCGCCGGCGTGGACGGGGCGGACGGGGCCTTGCCGCCTGCCGGACCACCGGATCGCCGCACGGAAATCCCCGTCGAGATCGGCGGCCGCACGTGCGCGGGCATCTCGTGGAGCGTGCCCTCGGCGACCCAGGCGCGGGAGATCTGGGCCGCGTCCCAGGGACTTCTCCGCGTGCGCGCGCCGGTCGTCCCGCTGATTCTTGCCCGGCTGGAACGCGGTTCCGTACCGACGGCGCGTCTGCTGGCGGCGGACGAACCGGGCAGCCGACCGTTCGCGGACCTCCTCGCCGCCGCCGACTCGCGCGACCGAATCGCGCTCGCGGCCGCCCTCGGCCACGCCCTCGGCCGGCTCGCGCACGCGGGGGTGGGTTTCCCCTTCCTCACCGCCCCCCCGCCGGTCTTCCCCGACTTCGGCCTCGTTCGGGTCTCCCCCTCCGGCGCGGTGCGCTTCCTCCCGTTCACCGCGGCGGAAGCGTTGCCGTCCCCGCGCGACGCGCGGCACGCCGCCGATCTCGAATCCGTGCGCGCGTGGGCCGAAGCGCTCGAGTTCCGGGCCGCCACCGGGCCCGCCGCGCGATCCGCTCTCGCCCAGGCGTTCGCCCGCGCCGCCGGCGTCCCCGCCCGCGCCGTGGCCGCGTTCCTGCGCGCCGCCGCGGCGCCGCGTGAAATCCGCGACCCCGCGAATTCGTGACCCCGGGCGGCCGCACGCACCGCGCTCACGACAGGAACTTGATCCACCCGCCGCAATGGCACTTCACGTTGAAGACGTGCTTCCCGAAGACGAAGTTGCCGCACTTCTTGCAGAAGCCGTAGCGGGTCAGCATGAAGTAGGTCCACAGGCTGTAGACCAGCCACCCGAGCACGGCTGCGGTCAACAACACCCCACCGCTCGCCGCCAGCGGGTTCTTGAACTGGCCCGTGTCGAACGAAAAGGTCACCTTGTCCAGCCAGTCCTTGGTCCAGGGCCAGCGCTCCGCGAACGACCAGGAGTAGAGCGCAAACCCGCTGACCCCCACGGCCCCGAGCCAAACCAGCGCCCCCAGGGTCTTCCAGACCGCGTTCCAGCGGTTCTTCCACTTCAACGCCTGCAGGAAATCGAAAAACCCCGGCTCGAGCAACTTGTCCGCGAACTTGGGGTCGTTCAGGCACACGCCGCGGAAATTCCCGTTGGACAGCATGCCCAGGAACTCGTCGTTGTAGTAGAGGTTCGCCCCCTTGCCGCGGTCGAGGAGGATCGAGACCACGGAGTAGCGGAGGAGGTCCTGAAACCAGGGCTGCTTCTCGACGTCGGTGTACAGGGCCATGAAACGCCTCTCGACGACGGGACGAAGATCGAGCTAGATCGCCGGCGCGGGCTGTCCGAACGCGGCCCACTCTTCCCGGGCCGGGCCATACACGCCGGGCACCGCAAGCCCGGCCTGGCGCATGAGCACGGTCATCTGCCCGCGGTGGTGCGCCTGGTGGAGAATCAGGCAGGCAAGGGTGAAGCCTCGCTTCCAGCGCTCGCCGTACATGTCGTCCTCGACGAGCAGCGCGGCGTCGGTCCAGGACTCCCGGATCACCCGGGCCGCCGAGGCGGCCGCCTGCTCGTACGCCGCCAGGACGGCGGACGCCTGCGCGGGAACCGCCGCATCGTGGGTCGGGCCGTCGATCTTCAATCCGGTGCGCGCGAGCATCTCGGGAATCGTTTGCGCGAGATGCCAGGCGATGCGCCCGAGCGTGCGATCCTGGGGGGTGGCCGGACGGGTCAGAGAGGCGTCCGTGAGCGCCGCGATCATCTTGCGCGTGCCCCCCGATTCGTACTCCCAGGACTTGAGAAACGATTCCAGAGAGGTGAACATGGCCGGCTCCCGAATGGGGTCGCCGTCACCCTACCTTCGACGGGGGCCGAACGCAAGTTCCCGGCGGCGATGGCCCGGGGGCGGCCGGATGGGGTTTTCCCCCCCGCGAGTCGGATTTATTTTCCCGGCGCGTCCGATTCGTGTCATCCGAATCGACTCCTTTCCCGTCAACGGGATGGACCCGGTGGAAGAAGGAGGAAACGCATGCGAAAATGGACCCTGGCAATCGCACTCCTGGCCTCGGTGGGATGCCTGGAGCGGCGCGAAACGATCCAGGTGCGCGACGACGGCTCCGTCCGGCTCGAAGTTCGAATCGAGGGCGACCGACCGGACCTGAACGACGGGGACGCCCTGCCGACCGCGCAGACCGGCTGGACCGTGACGGAGTCGGCCGCGGTCGACGAAAAGGGCAACGAGAAGGTGACGAGAATCGCCACGCGGGAACTCGCGGTCGGCGCCCCATTCCCTTCGTCTCACGCCGCCGACCGGCACGAGGAGGCCGGGGCTGCCCTGCTCTTCCCCACCGAGGTGGTCACGGACCCCCGCGAGGACGGGACGTACTATCATTTCCGTCGGACGTACGTGCGGCGGGCCTGGTGGACGCTGGAATTCCTGCGTCAGGAACTGTTCGAGACCGACGACCTCAAGGCGATTCTGGCCAAGGACCCCCACACGCTGACCGCCGACGAACGCGCGCGCCTCGTGAGCACGTTCCAGGAGTACGGGGCGCGGGAACTCGGGGTCATGATGCAGGAGGCGGAACGCAGGATGCCGGCGCCACTGCCGCAACTGGCCTTCTTGAAGGGGAGAGCGGCGGGACAGGCGGTCATGCGCGACCAGGCGCTGGCCGAGCGCGTGATCGGGTCGCTGACCGGCGGGCAGAAGGTCGACCTGGCGCCGCTGGTCGAAGAGGTGCGGCAGCGGTCCTGGGCGGCGATGGAGGCGGCCCTCCGCGAGGCGGGGGCGACCGCGGATCGCATCGACGGGTTGCGGGTACAATGGGAGAAGGTGCGCGCAGCCTGGGAGATCACCTCCGACCTGTCCGACGAGTCCTGGGTCGTGACGGTGGAGTTGCCCGGGCGGATCGTCGGCCACAACTCGGATCTTGCCGTGGACCCCGCCCGGCCGGCGGGGACCGTGGAGTGGCGATTCCCGGGAAAGGCCCTCTTCGACCGCGACCAGATCCTGCGGGCGACGTCGTTCGTGCCTGGGCGGGGTTCGGGAGGCAAGCGATGAGTCCGGACCCGGTCGCGGACGCCGACCTCGAGGGGATGCGGGCGCAGATCTACCGGTGGGCGCATCGAATCCTGCGGCACCACGACGACGCCCTGGACGCCACGCAGCATGTGCTGATGCGGGCGCTGGCCCCGGGCGAATCGGGAATCGCAGGCGCCCGGCGCCCGCCGGCGTGGCTGCGGCGCGTGACCATCAACCACTGCATCGACCTGTTGCGCAGCCGACGTCCGGCCGGTCCGGGGCTGGAGGGAATTCCCGACGTGGCCGCCGAACCGCCGGAAGCGCCCGAACGACGCCGGCGGATCGCCCGGGCCCTGGAGGCCCTGACGCCCCCGCAGCGCGCCGTGCTGACCGCGAAGGTGTACGACCGGGAGACGTTCGCCGAGATTGCCCGGACCCAGGGGATCTCGGTGCCCACGGCCAAGACCCACTACCTGCGGGCGCTGCGACGCCTGCGTGACCTGCTCGGCTCCGCGGAGGGAAACCTGCCATGAACTGCCGGGAACTCGAAGACCTGCTGGCCGATTACCTCGGCGAGGAGTTGGGCGGATCCGACCGCGCGCGGGTGGAATCGCACCTCACGGAGTGCGACGCCTGTCGTGCGGAGGTCGACAGCCTGCGGGGCGGATTGGCGGCCCTGCAGGAGTCGCCCGACGTGGGCGCGGACGAAGCGTCGCGACGGACCGCGGACCTGGAGGTCCGCAGACGCTCGGGGCGCATGGCGCGCCTGGCCTGGACGGTCGGCGGCGCGGCGGCCGCCTTGCTGGTGGGTCTGGCGATCGGGTGGCGCCTCGGGCTGACCCAGGTCCATCCCGTCCCCGCGCCCGACCGGCCGGCTCTTCACATGGAACCCGGCATCCACCCGGCCTGGCGGCAGGCGATCGCCCACGCCTTCGGGGGCGGCGGCCCGAAGGAGGCGCCTTCCCGGCGCTAGCGGCGCCGCGGCGCCCCCCCGGCTCCGGGGTCCCCTTCCGCCAGCGAGGGCCGGGGCCCTGCGGGCGAGGCTCGCGGGGCGGCCCCGTTGGGCCCCGGTCGAAAGGTCCCGGAGGGAACGCCGCGTCAGCCGAGGAGCGCCAGCTTTTCGAACGGACCGCCCAGGATGCGGGCGGGATCGGTGCCCATCCAGTCGGCCAGCACGGAGGCGTACACGCGGCGGAAATCCGTGGTCATCTTCAGGTCGCCGTCGACCAGGTCGGTAAGACTGGGCGGCGCGCCGTGGAAGCCTCCCTTGACCCGAGTTCCCCACAGGAACATCGGCCCGGCCACGCCATGATCGGTCCCGCCGCTCGCATTCTCCTGTACGCGGCGGCCGAATTCCGAGAAGACGAGGGTCAGCACCCGTCCGGCGTGCCCCTGGGCGGCGAGGTCCCGCTGGAACGCCGCCAGGCCGTCGCCCAGTTCGCGCATCAGACCGTCATGGGTGTTCTGCTGGCGCACGTGCGTGTCGAACCCGCCCAGCGTGACGTAGTAGACCTTGGTTTTCAGGCCGCCGTGGATCAGGGCCGCCACCGTGCCGAGGTCGCGGGCCAGCCGTCCCTGCGGATACTCGACCTTCGGCCGGTATCCCTTCGCCGCGCGTCGTACGTCGGCGGAGGAACCGCGGGCGGACGCGGCGGTGCGATGGAGCCAGGAGAGCGTGGACTCGTCCTCGCGGGCCGCGTTCGAGCGGTCGAAGAAGCCGACATCCTCCTTGCGCCCTTTCCATTCATAACTCTCCGGCTGCTGGAAGGAAACCGGCTTGATGCGCCGGGATTGCAGCGCATACGGGAGCGCGTTGCCGACGCTGACGACGAGGTTGGGATCTTCCCCCTCGGCGCAGGTCGCATCCATCGCCCGCCCGAGCCATCCGGTGTCGCTCCCGCGCCCGCGCAGGTCGGCGGTATGCCAGACGTCCATCGACTCGAAGTGGGAGCGGTTGGGGTTGGGGTAGCTCGCCCCCTGCACGACGGCGAGCGCGCCCTCGCGGAAGGCCGGCTCCCAGGCCGCCAGGTTGGGATGGAAGCCGAAGGCGTCGTCGAGCCGAACCGGGCCCTGGACGGCCAGGGTCTTGCGGGCGCGGCGGTAGGCGTCGTCGGCGTACGGAACGACGGTCGACAGGCCGTCGTTCCCGCCCGACAGCTGGACGACCACGAGGATGCGGTCCGGGTTCCCCCATTCCGCGAAGAGCGAACGCGGGCGACCCAGGACGAAGGGGACGGCGGCGGCCACGGCCACCTGCAGGAAGGATCGGCGGTTCAGGCTCATGACAGCTGGAACTCCGGACTGCTGACGATCAGTTGCAACACCCCGTGCAGGCGCGCCGCGTCGATCGGCGCGGCGTTCAGGTACTCGATCAAGGTCTCGCGCAGCTCGTTTCCCGGGGGGACGGCGAGGAAACGGGCGCACAGCCGGTCGACGATTTCCGCCGCGCCGGAGCAGCCGGCGACGGCCTTGGCGACGTCGAAGCCGCCCTTTCGGTGCCGTCCCGAGCGGGCCGCCTGCTGCAGGCGGGTCTGCTCGCGCTCCGGGTCTTCGTCCCCGGAGGCCTCCAGGTCCGGGTCCATCGCCTCCTGCTCCGCGGGCGTGAATCGCGGCTTGGAGCGGGCCGGGAGCGAGCGCAGGCGCCGGCGGATCTCGTCCGGGTGCGCGACGATGGTGGCCGCGACGTTGTAGCGCTGGAGGAGCAGGGACGTGGTGATCCAGTCGCGGCCGCCCGGCCACCCCTTCACGTTGGGCGGTTCGAAGAGCGACTGTCCCATCGAGTCGGCGGCTCGAACCAGCATCGGTGCGATCCCGACCGCCTCGCGGACCCCCATCGCACGCAGGAGGGAGGCGACCAGGACCACCGGGGCCTTCACCTGGGACCCCACCGATCGCGCGGAGTAGAACTCCTGTGAGCGGAAGAGGCGCTTGAGGAGCGGCCTGATCTCGTATCCGGAATCGCGCAGGGTCGACGCGAGTCCGCGCACGACCTCCGCGGACGGAGCGTCGTGGGCAAAGTATCGGAAGATCTTGCCCGCGAGGTACTCGGCGGCGACCGGTTGCTCGAGCACGATGTCGATCACGTCATCGCCGTCGAAGTGGCCGGTGCGGCCCAGAAAGGTCTTGGCACCGCGGTCGTGCCGGGCCCGAACGTCGGCGAATTCCCCGTCGACCAGCGTCCATCCCGTCAGGGCGCGGGCCGCTTCCTTGATGTCGTTCTCCGTGTAGTGTCCCACCCCGAGCGTGAACAGCTCCAGGAGTTCGCGGGCGAAGTTTTCGTTGGGATGCTCCTTCCGGTTGACGCGGTTGTCGAGGTACTCGAGCATGGCCGGATCGCGGGCGATCGCGCGGACCAGGGCGCCGAAGTTCCCGGTCGCGTGGGTGCGCAGGAGGCGGTTCTGGAGCAACATGTGATGGGAGTTGCGGACGTCGCGATAGCCCGAGCAGAAGTGGCCGTGCCAGAAGAGCGTCATGCGTTCCTCCAGCGGCCGGGGCGAAGCGATCAGTCGCGCCATCCACCAGGCCCGCAACCGCTGGAACTGCAGTTGATCCTCGCGGCGCAGTTTCTTCTGCCGTTCGTTGCGCTCCTCGGCCGTGAGGTCGCGGGGATTGCGGTCCCCGAGCTCGGCGCGCATTTCGGCGCGTCGATCTTCCGGGGCGACCGACTCGAACGGAGGCAGCGGATCCTCGATCGAGGCGTAGTCGACGAGGTGATCGACTGCGCCCGTGAGGCCGAGCTTCCACAACCGGTCGATCGCCGCCGGATCGCCGTCGAATCCGGCGCGCCGAAGCAGGTGGGCCGCGGCGTCGCGGGTGAACCCGTCCGCGGGCAGCTCCTCGAGGCCGGAGAACGCCGGGCCGCCGGGGTCGCCCGTCGCCGGCGAGGGAAAGGCGAGCGCCACGGCGAGCCCGAAGGCGGCGGCCGCCCGAGGGACGAATCGGTGTCGGGTCATGATCGGTTCCACTCCAGACGGGGGAAGGCGGGGCCCGCGCCCCACGCGCATGGGCAAACCCGGGTCGACCGTGCGGGTTTCGCGGGATCGGCGCCGGAAAAATTCCGCACCGGCCCGATGGAAGCAGATAACCATGTTTGTTATATTTGCGCCGCGGACGGCGGGGGCGACGGGGAAAACTTTTCGGTTCGGCGCGACCGCGCGCGCCGAACGCCGGGTCCCGGTCATTCGGGCCCGACCGCAGGGCGCGCCTCCCGTGCACTCGGACCTTGCCCGGCGACGTCGGGATAGTGCATAAGGTAGAGAGTTCCGCTCTTTTCCCGGGAGTGCCCATGCGCGCCGCCGCGACCTTGATCCTGGCCCTCGCGTTCCCCCTGGGGGTCCCCGCCCATGCGGAGGACGCCGCCACCGACCGCCACCGCGTGCTCCTCGAGCTGTTCACCTCGCAGGGGTGAAGCTCGTGCCCGCCCGCCGAGGAGTTCCTCGGCAAACTCGATGACCCCTCGCTGGCGGACCGCGCGGTCGTGCTGAGCTGGCATGTGGAGTACTGGGACTACCTGGGCTGGCGCGACCCGTTTGCGCATCCCGCCCACACCGACCGACAGAAGCGCTACGCGCGCGCCCTCGGGGCGGGCGGCCTGGTCACGCCCCAGATTCTGGTCGCCAACGCCGACGCGCGGGGACGCAAGATCGCCGACCTCCTCTCCGCCGAGTCCGCCAAGCCCCCTCGACTCGCCATCGACGGCGCCGCCCGGGCGACCGACGGCAAGGTGGAGCTCGAAGTGCGGCTGCGACGCCTCGACCCCTCCCTCGAGCTGGCCTCGACCGTGCGGCTCCGTCCCGTCCTCTACCAGCGCAAGGCGGTCACCTCCTGCGGCGCCGGCGAGAACAAGGGGGCAACGCTGGTGGAGCACTACGTCGTCCGGCAGGCCCTCGACGGGGCGGATCCGACCCCGGCCCTGGCGGATGCCGGGACGCGTTTCCACTTCGTGCTGCCGGCCGATCTGAAGGGCGGCGACGCCGGCGTGGCGGTCCTGGTCGAGGACGAGGCCACGATGAAGACCTTGGAGTGCCGCGCCTTCCCCGTCCAGGAGGGGGACGAGGGTGCCACGCGGTGACGGCGCGAAGGGACTTTGTCAAACGCGTTTACAAATCCGCCCCTCCCCGGAAACCTCTTGAAGTTACAAGTCAATTTATTTCATTAGGTTATGATGTAGCCGCAGATTTCTCCGGCGGCACTGGATTTGCGAGATCAGGAGCGATGGGCTCGCACGCTTCGCGCGCCGTGACCTGCGCGGGATGTTCGGACGTGGGGGGACGCAACGTCAACGACGACGCGTTCTTTCACTCGGACCTCGACGGGTTGTGTGTGGTCGCCGATGGGATCGGCAGCCACCACGGCGAGGGAGTGGCGAGCCGGCTGGCGGTATCCACCTTCGTCGAGGCGTTCGAGAGCGTCCCGGGAGATGCCGACCGGTATCGAGTGGCGGCGGCCCTGCAGCGGATCTTCGCGGAGGTGAACCACAATCTATACCAGCGGTTTCTGGCGCGCGACCCGACGTTGCGGCTGGGGACGACGCTGGCGGTGCTCGTGTGGCGACCCGACGGGGTGGTGACCGGGCACGTGGGGGATTCCCGGATCTACCGGGTCCGCGACGGCGCGATCGAGCTGCTGACCCGCGATCATACGTTCGAACGGGAGCGGACGGAGAGCGAGCGGCGCCCGAACGCGGCGAACGCGCCGAAGAAGTTCCTCACGCGCGCGATCGGGACCACGCCGGATCCGTTGGTGGACGTGCAGATGCGCGAGGGACGTCCGGGCGACTGGTACGTGCTCTGCTCCGACGGCCTGACCGACGTGGCGCGCGAGGGGGACATCCTGGCGGCCTGCCGGTCCGAGCCGAATGCGGAGCGGGTGGCCGGGGCCCTGGTGGGGCTTGCGTTGGCGCGGCGAACACGAGACAATGTGACGGTCCTGGCCCTGCACGTGGAGTGCTGACCGGGGTTCGAGGAAGACACGGATGCGCGAGCGGCGGCGACACGCGGAAGGCGGACAGGCCCTGGCGGAGTACGTGATCCTGACCGCCTTCGTGGTGATCGGGCTGCTGCTCGTCCTGACGGAGTTCGAGGAAGTCTTGATCCGGCTCTACCAGAACGCGGTGAGCCTGGTCTTCAGCACCTTCCCCTAGGCGCGGCGGGAGTCGGGCGGGGGAAGGACCAGGGGCGACGATCGACGGGGGCGCAGCGGACATGATCCTGGACCTGACGCGGGAGATCGCCTTCTTCGGGCTGATCACCGCGTGCGCCTACACGGACATCGCGCGCGGGCAGGTGTACAACCACCTGACGCTGCCCGCGATCGTGCTCGGGTTGGTCCTGGCGGCCGCCTCCGCGCTGGCGGTCGGAAGCTGGGCGCCGCTGGTGGCGAGCGCGGCGGGGCTGGCGATCGGATTCGGCGCGCTCTACCTGTTCTTCCGGGCGGGGCAACTCGGCGGCGGAGACGTGAAGTTGATGGCCGCGGTGGGCGCCCTGCAGGGGTACCCGCGGATCCTGTCGATCCTCTTCTTCGCCGCGCTGGTCGGGTCGGTGCTGGGGATCGGCGCGGCCCTGTGGCGCGGGCAATTGTGGAAATCGCTGCGCGGCGCGGGCCGAACGCTGGTGTTGCGGCCCGACGCCCCGCAACTGGCGGAGGCCGAGACGGGAGGCCTCGGGGGCCCGGTCGGGCCGACCATCCCCTTTGGTTTTGCGATCGCCGCAGGCGGCATTTGGGCGTGGATCCTGTACCATGGGACGACCCTGGCGCGGTGAGCGGACCGGCGCGACGCCGGTCGCGGGCGCCGCAGGACGGCATCCGGTCCGGCCGCGGACACCGGTCCCCCGATTGCGGGAGGTAGGCATGCGAAAGGACGAACGGGGCGCGGCGATGATCGAGTTCGCCATCGTCTTCCCCCTCCAGCTCTTCGTGGTGCTGGGGCTGATTCAGCTCGCGCTGGCGTTCGGCGCCAATCAAGTAGTGCTTTACTCCGCGTACTGCGCCGCGCGCGCGGCCATCCCCGACCGCGGCGAAGAGGAGTCGCCACTGGCCCCCGAGCAGGCCGCGGAGAAGGCGGCGCAGGTCGCCAACCTCGCCATCACCTGGGCGCCCCTTTCCCGCGCGACCGACCGGGACGCCTTTCTCAACGACGTCCGCTCCCGGGGCCTCGCCCAGCTCGACGCGTCCAAGTCGCTCACCTTGACCAAGTCGGTCAAGGACGACGGCGGCGCGATCTGGACCAATCAGGTCGAGCACCACTACGAGATGCTGATCCCGGGCGTGAACCTGTTCCTCACCGGACAGGGCGGATTCAACTTCCTCCCCTGGGATGAGGCGATGGAGATCGAGAGCCCCATGGCCGGGGGCTGAGGGCCGGCCGCTTCGACTACAGCCGGGAGCTGTAAGGACGGCCACGTTCAGCTGGACAAGGAAGCCACTCTGCCCATGCCGTGGACCCGGTTCTAGGAGCCGCTGCGATGCGGGAAGAACGGAGTTTCTGGCGCGACCAGCGGGGCGCCGCCGGGCTCTTCTCGGTGCTCACGCTGCTGGCGCTGGTGCTGTCGATCGGATACACCATCGGCCTGGCCGACGCCACCCTCGAAAAGATGCGCGTGCAGGACGCCGCCGACGCGGCGGCCTACTCGGGCGCGCGCACGCGGGGCAACCTCTACCAGGTCATGGGGTTCCTCAACATGGCCAAGGTCGCGCTCTACCGGCGCGCCAACGGCTGCAAGATGACCCGCGGGCAGGCCGCCATCCTGATGGAACTGGGCCGGCTCTCCGGCATCGCGGTCGACCCGGAACTGCTCAGCGACGACGTCGTCCTGATCGGCGCCGAGGTGGCCGAGAAGGCCTACCAGTATGCCGTGCTCGCCGACGACCTGCAGAACTACATCGAGGAGAATTTCGTCGACATCATCTCCAACGAGATCCGGGTGGTCGCGGAGAAACACGGCTGCGAACTGCTGGCCTCGACCCCCGGGGGAGAGCCGGTCTTCGGCGACGAAACCGACACCTACCGCTATTGGTGGCTGCACTTCGCCCAGCTCGGCCAGTGGGTCGACTTCGAGGTGTGGGGATGCGACATCACGCGCGGCATCCGCGACACCACGGTCGAGGACTATTGCGTCCCGCCCGACTGGAACCGCCGCCTGCCGGGCGACCCCTGGATCCCGCGGGTGATCACCCACGCGATGTCGCACGAGCGCAATTCGATCAAGGTCGTCCTCCAGCGGGAGGCCCACGAGAACTCGGTGCTTCCCGGCGTGCTGCGCAGCTTTCACACCACGGTGGTCGGCACCGCGGCGGCCGGCTGCTTCAGCCCGACCCTGGAAAGCCACGGGAGCAACGAGAACCTCTATACCACCGACTTCCGCGGCGAATTGCTCACCTTGGAGAGCGCGAAATACCGGACCTGGCTGGAAACCAACGAACCGAACCTGGCCAACGAGATCCCGTGGATCCCCGAATTGACGGTCCACTAGTGGGTCTTCAATCTTGAGATCCTAGGTTCGGCCGAGGGGAATTTCGCGCCCGGCAAGGCGCGGGGAGGAGGCGATGCCCCGGCGCATCGCGGACGACGCGCAACCAAGCCCGGCGCGACCAGCGACCGGACCGACCTGGGAGATCAAGGTTGAAGCTTCACGAGGTTCGATGCCCATGAACGACTCCGCCCGACCGACTTCGACGATGCCGGCCCCCGAAGGCCTGTGGCGCGATACCCGCGGCGCCAGCACGCTCGAGTTCGGCCTCATGCTGATGGTTTACGTGGTGATCCTCTTCGGACTCCTCGTGGTCCATGAAATGGGTCTGGTCACCAAGCGCGTGCAGACCGAGGCGCGGGTGATCGCGTGGAACTCGCTGTGCTCCGGCGAGGTCAATGTCGAGGGGATCCGCACCCGCCTGCAAAAGCACCACCCCGGCGACCTGCTCGAGGCGACCGTGGAGGTGCCGCCCTTCGACCCCTCGACGGTGACCGAGGTGGAAGACAACTCGAGCGACACGGCGGTCAAGGTGCTCCAGACCGTCTGTCGCCGGATGGAAGGGCGCGTGAACTTCGGGTTCCGCTCGCCCTGGAAGCTGGGCTGGCCCGGGGACGGGGACCTGGAAGGATCGTGGGATGTCGAACGCCGCCACCTGGTGGTGACCCGCGCGCAGGTGATGTTCATGCCCGCGCGCGTACTGCCCGTGGTCGTCGATCCGGACGGCGACGTGGACGATCCGGGCGACGGCGGCGGAGAGCGCCCGCCCCCCGAGGAAAAGGACCCGACCTTGACCCCGTAGGCCGCCGGAAGGCCGGACCCTTCAGCACCGGAGGAATACCCGAATGAAAAACGTCGTGGCCACGGTCGTGGCGATCCTGCTCGGTCTGGTTTCCGTCTATCTCGTGCACTCCTACGTGCAGAGCAAGATCGGCCAGAAGGAAAAGACCGTGTCCGTGGTGGCCGCGACCCGCCCCATCGGCGCGGGCACGAAGCTCACCACCGAGGTCCTGGCCAAGCGCGAGCTGGCCGAGACCGCGCTGCCGCCGGGATTCATCCCCGCCGACGCCTTCTCCCAGGCCCTCGGTCGGGAACTCCAGTTTCCGGCCCGCACCGGCGACCCGATTCTGTGGAGCATGCTCCGCAGCGAAACCGGACGTCCGGCCGAACTCGTCCCCCCGGGAAAGCGCGCGGTGACCTTTCCGGTCAGCCTGCCCGCCTCGGTCGCCAACCAGGTCCAGCCCGGCGACGAGGTCGATATCTTCTGCACCATCGCCACCTATGCACAGGACGTCAAGGTCGAGGGACACACGGTTCTCTCGCGCGCCGGCCGCGAGCTGAAGAACATGGAAACGATGCTGCTGCTGACCAAGGTCAAGGTCCTCTCGGTCGACTTCCGCACCAATCGCCGCGCCACCGCCGGCTATCAGGAGAGCGAACTGCAGGGTTACGGCACCATCACCGTGGTGGCGACGCCCGAAGAGGCCGAGGCGATCATCTTCACGCAGAACTTCGCCCAGCTCTCCTGCGCGCTGCGCAACCCGCGCGACACCGGACATCCGGTCGACATCGTGCCGCTGGACCTGAACCTCTTCAAGGAAATGGCCGCGCATCTGAAGAAGCGCCGGTCGCAGCAGTCGGAGTGACGAAACCGCCGATGCCCTCCCTTCTGGTCTCCGAAAACGACGCGTACCTGGGCAAGGTCAAGATCGGCAAGGACCGCTTCACCGTCGGCCGCAGCCGCCAGTGCGATTGCTTCATGGACCGTCCCGGGGTGGCCAAGAACCAGTGCGAGTTCTTCCGCTACAACGGCCGGATGATGCTGCGCGACCTGAGCGGCGACAGCAGCACGTCGGTCAACGGCGAAGCGCTGACCTCCCCGATCGCCATCGACCACGGGGCCGAGGTCCGTTTCGCCGGGCTGGTCATCACCTACCAGGACGAGGACGCCCTCGCCCCGGGCGGGACGCGCACCTCCATCCGCAGCGACCCTCGCCCCCGCAAGGCGGACCCGATCGCGGGCGTTCCGGCGCCGTCCTCCCCCCTCGACGAACGCAAGCAGGCCTTGCGCGAGATCAAGCAGCGCCTCCACGCCCGCCTGATCGAAAACCAGAAGCTCAAGAAGCTCGACCTCTTCGAGGAGGACCAGAAGGTCCGCGACCTGGCCTCCGCCGTGGCCCAGGAGTACATCGCGGAGATGAGCAACGACATTCCCGCCTGGGTCGACCGCAAGCAACTGCTCAAAGAAGTCCTGGACGAAGTCCTCGGGCTCGGGCCGCTCGAAGACCTGCTCCATGACCCCTCGGTGAACGAAATCATGGTGAACCGGTACGACCTCGTGTTCGTCGAGCGCAACGGCCTGATCGAGGAGACGCCGTACCAGTTCACCGACAACGCCCAGGTCCTGCACGTGATCCGCCGCATCGTCGCGCCGATCGGACGCCGCATCGACGAGTCGAGCCCGATGGTCGACGCGCGCCTCAAGGACGGCAGCCGCGTCAACGCGATCATCCCGCCGCTGGCGCTCAACGGCCCGACGCTGACGATCCGCAAGTTCGCGCGCGAGCCTTTCTCCCTGATGGACCTGGTGCGCTTCGGGACGCTCTCCGAGGAGATGGCGCAGTTCCTGAAGCTGGCGGTGGAAAAGAAGCGCAACCTGCTGATCAGCGGAGGAACCGCGACCGGCAAGACGACGCTCCTCAACGCGGTTTCGGGCTACATCGGCCCCAAGGAGCGGATCATCACGATCGAGGACGCCGCCGAGCTGCGCCTGCACCAGAAGCACGTGATCACGCTCGAGGCCCGCCCGGCGACCATCGACGGCACCGGCGCGATCCCGATCCGCAAGCTCGTCATGAACAGCCTGCGCATGCGCCCGGACCGGATCGTCGTCGGCGAGTGCCGCGGCGGCGAGGCGTTCGACATGCTGCAGGCGATGAACACGGGTCACGAGGGCTCGATCACCACGATCCATGCCAACTCGCCCCGTGATGCCCTGGCCCGCCTCGAGAACATGGTGCTGATGGCCGAGCTCAACCTGCCCAGCAAGGCGATCCGGCAGCAGATCGCCTCGGCGATCCACGTGATCGTGCACCTGCAGCGGCTCACCGACGGGACGCGGCGGATCACGCACATCACCGAGATCACCGGCACGGAAGGGGAGGTGATCACGACCCAGGACATCTTCCTTTTCCAGGAAAAGGAAGTCACCAAGGACGGCAAGATCGTGGGGAACTTCGGCTACACGGGAGTGGTGCCGGCCTTCCTCGATACGCTGCGGGACCGGGGCGCCGAGTTCCGCAAGATCCTGGAAAAGGCGACGCGCCTCAACGCGTTCGCGTAACGGGAGGCGCGCATGGAGTACCCGACCTTCGCGTACGGCATCATCTTCGTCGCGGTCACCATCTTCGCGGTGACCGGCTGGCAGATCCTCCAGCGCAGCTGGTCGCAGTACGAGGACCGCCTGCTCCACGGCGCCTCCTACGAACTGGAGCAGATGCAGGTCAACGTCCCGGCCTCCGTCCTTTTCTACTTCTCGATCGCCACCTTCCTCCTGGTCGCCGGGTTCCTCTTCCTCGTCTTCCAGGTGGTCTGGATCGCGGCCTCGCTCGCCTTCCCGGCCCTCTTCCTCCCGCGCATGATCCAGGTGATGGCGCGCAAACGCCGGATCCATCGCTTCGGACTCCAGCTCATGGACGCCCTCGACAACATGAGCCAGGCCCTGAAGGTCGGATTCAGCCTGCAGCAGGCCGTGGATCTGGTCGCGCGCGAGATGGCATCCCCGATCAACCAGGAGTTCAAGATCGTCCGCCACGAGATGAACCTCGGTGTGCCGGTCGACAAGGCGCTCGAAAACCTGTACCGGCGCATGCACAGCGAGGACATGCTCCTCGTCACCGCCGTGGTCGGGGTATCCAAGGACGTCGGGGGAAACCTGTCCGAGATCTTCGACAACATCTCCATGACGATCCGCGGACGGGTGCACATCGAGGAAAAGATCCGGTCGCTGACCTCCCAGGGGAAACTCCAGGGGCTCATCTGCGCCTCCCTGCCGCTTGCGCTCGGCTACGTACTCTATCTGGTCAACCCGGGCCTGATGGAACCGATGGTGAAGACGCCGATCGGCTGGGGATTGATCGCGCTGATCCTGGTGATGGAGACGCTCGGATACATCTTCGTCCGCAAGGTGGTCACGATCGAAGTCTGATCCGGGCGCCGCGAACGGCCCGCGCCGTTCCTGCGCGCGCGCCGGAACCGGAGTTTGCGAAACGGAAGGACCCATGGACCTCATCCTGCTCGTCGCCTACGGCATGGTCGGGCTCACCACCTTCCTCCTGGTGAAGGCGATCTGGGGCTTCGAGATGGAGATCCAGGAGCGCGGCCAGGAGGGCGTGCTCGAAGGGGGGCAGCCGCAGAGTCCGCTGGGGCGCGTCGTGCTCGCGCACGCGCGTTTCGCCGGACGGATCGTGGGCGCCCTGGTGCCGCGCCCGAAGAGCGAGGATGCGATCGATCCCAACATGATGCTCGGCTGGGTGCAGATCCTGCGCCGGAAGATCGACCGCGCGCTGGTCGCCGCGGGACAACCGTACCACCTGACCGGCAACGAGATCCTCGGTTCGGTGCCCCTGGGGCTGGTGGTCGGCATGGTGGTCGGGATCTACCTCTACATGCTCACCGAACGGCGCGTCCTGCTGTTCCCGTTCCCCTTTCTGGGCGCGGCCTGGCCGCTCGTCTGGCTGCGCGACACCCTGGAGCGGCGCCGGCTCCTCGTGCGTCGGGCCCTGCCGCTGTGCGCCGACATGCTGACCCTCAGCGTGGAGGCCGGCCTGGACTTCACCGCGGCGCTCGCCCGGATGGTATCCCGACTCCCTCCCGGACCGCTCGCCGATGAAATCGGCCAGACGCTCCGCGAGATCCGCATGGGCAAGACGCGCAAGGACTCGTTCAAGGGGCTCTCCGACCGACTCCAGATGGACGAAGTGACCAACCTGTGCTCCGCGCTCGTCCAGGCGGACGAGATCGGGGCGAGCATGGGGCACATCCTGCGCGTCCAGAGCGAGGAATTGCGGCAGCGGCGGTTCCGCCGCGCCGAGCGCGCCGCCATGGAGGCCCCCGTCAAGATGATCTTCCCGCTCGTGGCGTTCATCTTCCCCACCGTCTTCATCGTGATCTTCGGCCCGATCCTGATCCGCGTCCTGACCTCGTCCTAGGGAGTTTCGCCCCGTCATGCCCTCGACCGAACCCCGCCCGCCCCACCGCGCCCCCGGCTCCTCCGGAGCGATGCGGAAGGAGTGCGTCCTCATCCCGCTGACGGGCGACGGCGAAGGGACTCCCGTCGAGGTCCGCCCGCTGCCGTACTTCATCGGGCGTCACGAAGAGTGCAATATGGTCCTGCCGGGCGACGGCATCATGCGCAAGCACGCCAAAATCCGCCAGCAGGACGGCGACTTCTTCATCACCGACCTCGCGACCTACCACGGGACCCACGTGAACGGCCAGTCCGTGGTCGAAGGCACGATCCGGGAAGGGGACATCATCCGGATCGGCACCCACAAGTTGCGCGTTCAGGTGCGCGAGGTCGCCGCCTCCCCCGCCGAGACCTCGGCCGGCGCCCCGGCGACCCCCGCCATGCCGCTGGGGGAAAGCATCCGGCAACTCGGCGCCGGCCCGTGGATCGCCCTCGTGCTGGCGGGCCTCGCGCTCGCCGCGGGCGTCGTGTTTCACCAGCGCTGGCAGGAACGGGAGCGCATCCGCACCCAGGTCATCGATCTCGACCCCGTCGCGCTCGTCGAGGGCGCCTCCCGGGTGGTCGAGATTCCCCGCCTGGCCGAGGCGGTTTCGGAGCGCCCCACCGTGGCCGGGGTCGAAGCCG
This sequence comes from uncultured Planctomycetia bacterium, assembly GCA_964632945.1. Lineage (GTDB taxonomy): Bacteria > Planctomycetota > MHYJ01 > WSZJ01 > CAZWCX01 > CAZWCX01. Next base: position 24,005 of record CAZWCX010000086.1, read on the forward strand.
TCCCCGGAGGCGTCGCCTTGGAGGCGATCAACGAGGGGACGGCGAAGATCACCTGCACCGTCCCCGGCGAGGGGACGCGTCGCTTCGACGTCACCGTCTCCCGCGCGCCCAGTCCCATCGACCGCTGGCCGGAACTCCGCGGCGTCCTGGCGCTCGGCCCGTACGAACGCACCCAGAAGGCCCAAGGGTATGCGGACGAGGCCGCAAGGCTGTACGCGGCCCGGGAGGCGGTCCTCGCCAACCGCTGGGAAGCCCAGCGGCTCTACGGCATGGCCCATGCGGTTCTCGAGACCCTGCCCCAGAAGACCACCCTGCTGGAAACCGTTCGCTCCCAACGGATCGCCATCGAGCGCGAGCTCGATTCCCTTTGGGAGACCCACTACTCGCAGCTGAAGCAGGCCACCGGCGTGCGCGACGGCATCCGCGCGCGCGAAGAGGCGTATCTCCTGACCCAGTTGTTCCCGATCGAGTCCGGACAGCGTCACAGCATCGCCCGCGTCTACCTGGATTTCCTCCGCTAGGCGCGGACCGGATCCGACGCGGCCATTCGAGGCGACTCCGATGAAGCTCATCTACCAGGTCAAGGACCGGCAGCACGAATACGGCCTCGACGCCCAACCCAAGGGGACGATCGGACGCAGCCGCGCCAACACGCTGCGCATCAAGGACCACAACGTCTCGCGGACGCACATCAAGTTCGAGCTCCGCGCGGAGCGATTGCTGGTCGAGGACATGGACAGCCGCAACGGGCTGTTCGTCAACGGGCTCCGCGTGACGGAAGCGGAACTGAAGCCGGGAGACGAGTTCGCCCTCGGGGGCTTCAAGGTCCGATTCGACGTGGGGGCGCCCGCCCCCGGCACGGCGCCGGCTCCGTCCGCCACCGACGCGGACGACGACGACGAGGAGCCCGGCTTCGTGGTCAAGGGTCCCGCGGTCGATCCGGAAGCGGCCACCGCGCTCGAGGTGAAACTGGGCGCCGCCGGCCCCGCGGCCGTCGCTGCACCGGCCCCGGCCCCCGCCGCCTTCGCCCCTCCCCCCGCCGCGCCGCCGACGCCGGCCCCGGTGGCCGCGGCCGCTCCCGCCCCCACCCCGCCCCCCCAGGCCGCCGCGCCGTCCTCGGGAAGCGCGGTTCGCGTCCGCCCGCCCGCCGCCCCCCCGGTCGATGCGTCCCGCGTCCCCGTCCTCCTCGTGAAACAGGACGGAGTGACCAGCGAGTTCGTCGTGCGGTTCCAGCGCGTATCGATCGGCACCAACCCCGACAACGATCTGGTCCTCGACGTCGGCAAGGTCAGCCGCTATCACGCCGAGATCCGGCAGGTCGATCAGTTGTGGATCCTGCGCGACCTGGGCAGCAAGAACGGCACCCTCGTCAACGGACAGAAGATCGAGGAGGCCGTCCTCAACGACGGCGACCGTCTGGAAGTCGGCACCAGCCAGCTCACGTTCAAGTGGAGCGCCCAGGCCGCGCCCGCGCCCCGCCGGAATGCGGTCAAACTCGGCGTCTACGGGGCCGCCAGCCTCGCGGGCCTCGTGGGCCTGGCCCTCCTCGCCGCCCCCTTCGTCGTCGGCTCGAGCAAGCCGACCGCCAACACCGCCCCCACCCCGAGACCCTCCGAGGACAAGGCGTACGAGGAGTTCCTCGTCACCGGCTCCCAACGGCTCCAGGGGGCCCTCGAGGACGGTAAGTTCGATGCCGCCCGGCGGAACTTCGAGCAGGCGGCCAAGCTGAAGTCCGAGGCGGCCCCCCTCGGCGAACTCGTCGCCCTGCTCGAAAAACACGCCGCCGACCGTGCCGCGACGCCCTGGGAAGAACTCAACGCCCACGTCGAATCGGCCCGCAAGATCCCGGACCTGCCCTCCGAGGCGCGCGCGGTCCTCGGGACCCTCGCCGACACCGCCCAGCGCGAGGCCCGTTGCGCCCGCCTGTACGGAGACGTCGTGGTCCTCCTCGACGGCAAGGAGTACGAGAAGGCCCTCGCCGCCATCCGCGACATCCCCGCCGACAGCCTCTACCACGCCAAAATCTCCCCCCAGATGCCCGACATTCGAAGCCGCCTCAAGGCCGGCTACGTCACCCGGATCGATGCCCTGATCCGGGACCGCAAGCTTCAGCCGGCCCTCGACCTCATCGCCAAGGCCCAGGACGCCTCGGACATCCTCGACCAGGACCTCCATCACAAGAAACTGCTTTGCCAGAAGGAAATCGACGACTCCAAGCGTCTGGCGGACGCCCACGCCGCCGTGGAAGTCGGCTCCATCCCGGAGGCGCGAACGCTCCTCGCCAAGATCGACCCCAAGAGCTTCTGCTACAACGACGCCCAGCAACTGCTGGAACGGCTCGATCTCGAGTTGCTGCTGCGCGAGGTCCGCGGGCTCTACAAGGAAGGCAAGGGGGACCAGGCCGTGGCGCGCATCCGCATGGCCAAAGTCCAGACCGGGGAACTCAAGTCCCTGGCCGAGAAGGTCGAATCGGTGGTCAAACTGTACGAGGAAGGGATGCAGGCGCGGGAGGAGCGGAACTTCAGCGCTTCGCGCGCCGCCGGCAAGTCCCTGGTCCGCCTCGAGCCCGATCCCGAAAACTGGTACCACCAGGCGGGGACGGATCTGCAGTCGGAAACCCCGGAAGAGCTGGCGGGGCGGGCGCTCCGCGCCGCCAAGGACCGCCTTGCCAAGCAGGACTTCCCCGGGGCGCGGATGCGCTTCCAGGAAGCGCTGGGCCACCTCCCCGGACTTCGCGAGGCGACCGACGGCCTGAAGAAACTCGCCGAGCAGACCTCGCGCGAGTACAACCGGGTGATCAACGACAAGTCGGTCTCCCCGGAACAGGCGCTCACCCGGCTCCGCGAAATCCGCCAGTGGGTGGCGGACGAGGACCGGTTGGCCCGGACGATCGACGCGAAGATCCGGGAACTCGACGGCAAGTAGGGGAGGAGGGCTGTCCCGCCTACTGCACCACGCCGCAGCGGATGTCGAGGCGGTCGAGGAACTCGTCCTCGACCAGGCCCCGCGAGGGGTGCGGATGCCATTCCGACCGGAGTCCCTGCCGGGTCTCGATTTCGTGCCGGGCTTCGGCGAGCACGGTGCTGTGTTCCCCGCCGCCGCGGATTTCCACGCGCAATTGCACGCGCTCCGGATGCGTGGCCCTCAAGCCGCGTATGCGCAGGGAATTGAAGTCGGTCCATTCGGTGCGGAACCGGTCCCCCTGGTTCATGGCCAGTTCCATCCCCATCGCCCTCAGGGTGTCGAGAACCGCGTCGCGCACCTTGATCGGCGAAAGCGCGTAGTCCCGCCCCGGATTGCCCGACACCCGCCCCGGCGGCACCGCCGTACAGGCCGGGAGCGCGAGCAGGAGGACGGTCAGGAGGGAGATCGAAACCAGACGGGATACCGGGCACCGCATCATGGGGAAAGCAGCCTCCACGAGATTCCAGGCGGCCGGCATTATAGGATGGGGGGGGCGGGATTCCATTGCTTTTCGATCTCCGCAGTCTATAATCGACGCCCTGAATAGCCCACGTCCGCCGGCCCGGCATCCGCGCGTTGCGGGTCCACGCTTGCGTATCGACCGGCCGGGCAATCATTTGGGAGGCCCACGATGCCGACAACGGAGGAGATCAAGACCAAGGTCATTGAAATCGTATGCAAGCAGCTCGGTGTGCCGAAGGAGAAGGTCACGCCGGAGACCTCCTTCGTCAATGACCTTGGCGCCGACTCGCTCGACACCGTGGAGCTGGTGATGGAGATCGAAGACGCCTTCGACCTCACCATTCCGGATGAAGAGGCGGAGAAGATCCAGACGGTGGGGGACGCGATTCGGTATATCGAGAAGCAGGCCAAGTAGGGCCGGGCGGGGAAGACCATGGCGCGAAATCGCGTGGTGATCACCGGGATCGGTTGGGTCACTCCGGTCGGGAATGACGTTCCGTCGGGGTGGGCCAACCTGCTGGCCGGGAAAAGCGGGATCGGCACGATCACGCACTTCGATCACTCGAAACACGACGTCCACTTCGCGGGCGAAGTCCGCAACCTGGATATCGCGGCGACCATCGACTCGCGGGACGCCAACCGCATGGACCGCTTCGCGATTCTCGCCATGGTCGCCGCCATCGAGGCGGTTCGCGATTCGGCCCTCGACTTCGACCGCTGCGACCGCTCCCGGGTCGGCGTGATCCTGGGCTCCGGCATCGGCGGGCTGATCGAGCTGGAAGACCAGCATTTCCGGATGTTCCAGCGCGGTCCCGGGCGGGTTTCCCCCTTCTTCATTCCCAAGCTGATGATGAACGCCGCGCCGGGCCACATCTCGATGCGATTCGGCCTGCACGGCCCGAACTTTTCCACCGCCAGCGCCTGTTCCTCTTCCAACCACGCCATGGGCACCGCATTGCGCCTGATCCAGCACGGCGAGGCGGACGTGGTGCTCACGGGGGGCTCGGAGGCCACCGTCAACGCGTCCGGGGTGGCTGCCTTCAGCGCCCTCAAGGCGCTGTCGACGCGCAACGACGATCCCACGGGGGCCAGCCGGCCGTTCGACAAGGAGCGGGACGGCTTCGTGCTTTCCGAGGGCGGAGCGATCCTGGTGTTCGAGTCCCGCGATCATGCCCTGGCGCGCGGGGCCCGCATTCACGCCGAGGTCCTGGGATTCGGCATGACCGGCGACGCGCATCACCTGACCGCCCCCGACCCGAGCGCGGAACACTGCGCCGCTTCGATGCGAAACGCGGTCAAGGATGCCGGTCTGACCCCGGAGCAGATCGCGTACGTCAACGCCCACGGGACCTCGACCCCGCTCAACGACGCCATCGAGACCCGGGCCATCCACAAGGTCTTCGGGGCCCACGCCCGCAAGATGGTGGTGAATTCCACCAAGTCCATGGTTGGGCATACCCTCGGCGCCGCGGGAGCCATCGAATTGATCGCCACCGTACTTTCCGTGAAAGAAGACGTCGTCCATCCGACGATCAACCATAAGACACCGGACCCGGAGTGCGACCTGGACTACGTGCCGAATGAGGCGCGACGCGTGAGCGTCCCGTACGCGCTCTCCAACTCGCTCGGATTCGGGGGTCACAATACGTCGATCGTGGTGGGGAAAGCGTAAACCGAAAGCGGCCGGGGGCGTCCAGTCTGCCGACCCTTCCCGGAACGCTCCCCGATAAGGAGGATTCACCATGAAGTGGTATCGGCCCGTCCTGGTCCTCTCCGCCCTCGCGCTGGCCGCGACCGGGTGCACCTCCTCCCCGAGCCGGATCGATACCCCTCCCGCCGCCCAGCCGACGAACGGGAATGCCGTTGGACCGACCAAGGTCCAGTACTCGAACAACGCCCCCGCGCAGCCGGGCTCCCAGAACATGGCGGCCACCACGGGGAATGCCACCGGTTCGTCCAACAATACCGCCTACCGCAACACCAACACTCCCTCGCTGCCCAAGATGACCATGACCAGCTCGCAGGAACGGGCGATGCGGGACATGCGCACGGACGTGAACCTGTTCGAGTCCTACAACCGGAACCTGCCCTGGAACTCCGGCTCGTCCCCCTTCGGGTATCGCACGCCCTCTTTTTCGAGCGGCGTGAATCGCGGGCGCCGGTAACCCCCAGGGCGCGTGGAACGCGCCCATGATCATCGAGACGCGCGCAAGCGCGGGCATCCCCATCCTGGTCCTCAAGGGATCGTTCGATTCCCCGCAGGATCTGGAGGCGTTTTCGGCCGAGATGGACCGGCAGGGGAACGCGGGGGCCCTGCGGGTCATTCTCGATCTGCATCTGCTCGCCTACCTCAACAGCAACGCGGTCGGCCGCATCGTCAAGTACAAGAAGAAGTTGCAGGCTGCGGGCGGGGATCTCGCCATCCTCCAACCCACCAAGTCCGTGCGGGAAGTCCTCGAACTCCTGCAGTTGCACCAGGTCTTGAAGCCCTTCCCGCAGGAGGCCGACGCGATCGCCTCGTTGCAGAAGGCCGGCGCCCCCGCCCCATCCGTCGGCGCGGGGGCTCCCGCCGTCGCCCCCCCCGCGGGCCTTGCGACCGCGTTCGAAAAGTCCATTTCCCCGCCGTTCGACGTGGAGGTCCTCTTCCGGATCCCCGCGATGCAAAACGATGGGATCGGAACGCTGCTCGAGGCCCAGCGGGAGCGCGTCCGCTTCCTCTGGAGACCCGGCGCGTCCGGGGTCGATTCCGGAGTCCTGGGTGGGCTCGCGCCGGGCGGAGCGGTGGAATTGCGGTTGCGGATCCCCCGGTTCCGAAAGGCCACCTACCTCGAGCTGGCCGGGACGATCACCGGGCTGGAACTGGTTTCGGCGGGCGCCGAGGGCGCGCGCGTGACGGTCGAGTTTCCCGGACTTTCCGACGACGGGCGCCGGGATCTGGAGCAGTACGCGGCGGATTTGCGGCCACCGGTGGTTTGACGCGTGCTCCCGGGCAGGGAGCGATCAAGCGACCCGGCAGGCTTGCCGATAGTCCCTTTGCGGACGGTCAGCGCACGATCGGATTCCCGCGATCGCGGGATGCCAGGCGGCGGTACGGAGTGGACCCGAACCAACATCGGAACGTGGACGATACGGAGGGTGGGCGCATGTCGTTCGGGCGAGGGTGGACCTGTGGGATCGCGATCGTTTTCTTCGCCCTCCCCTCTTGCACGTCTTCTCCGCCGACGGCGCAACGGATCGAATCCGGCTCGTACGTCCGCCAGCCGACGGTCACGGAACGCTCGACCACCCCGCGCACGCTGGTTCCGACCCCCATGCCGTTCACGGCCGCCAATCGACCGACGATCCCCGCGGACGCCGAAATGCGGGACATTGCGGCGAAGGTGGACGTGCGACAGACCTTCCCCTGGCGCTACATCGTGCTCCATCACAGCGGCTCGCCGACGGGAAACGCCGATACGTTCGCCGCGGCGCACAAGAAGCGGGGCTGGGACGGATTGGGCTACCACTTCGTGATCGGAAACGGCGGGGGCTCCCGTGACGGCCTGATCGAGGTCGGCTACCGCTGGCCCGGTCAATTACAGGGCGCGCACGCCGGCAGCTTCCAGTACAATCGGTACGGCATCGGCATCTGCCTCGTGGGAAACTTCGACCAGACCCGCCCCACCGCGAACCAGTTGGCGAGCCTGGAACGACTGGTTGCCTTCCTGATGACGCGCTACAACATCCCCTCGGCCAACGTGATCGAGCATCGGGGCGTGAAGCAGACGGCGTGTCCGGGGCGCTTGTTCCCGTTGACGGCCGTCCTCTCCGGCGCGTCGCAGCACCAGCGACACCTGGCGACCGCGGGGAACCTGCCGACGCCCGCAGAGGCCGGAATGGCCGCACAGGCAAAGAGCCCGGCCGCGACCCCGACGGGGCCCCCCGCCGCTGCCCGCGCATCCACGGTCTTGAGACCGGTCGGATACCCGTACCACTAGTGGGTCTTCCATCTTGAGATCCTAGGTTCGGCCGAGGCGATTTTCGCGCCCGGCGAGGCGCGCGGAGGAGGCGATGCCCCGTGCATCGCCGACGACGAGCAACGAAGCCCGGCGCGAAAAGCGACCGGACCAACCTGGGAAATCAAGGTTGAAGCCCCACTAGGCTCTGTCTGAAAAAGCCAAATTGAGGTACCGCTGGATCATCGCCAG
>CAZWCX010000087.1:0-30974 GCA_964632945.1 uncultured Planctomycetia bacterium
AACCTGACCTACCGGGCCGTGCCGCGGATCGACCAGGCCCGTCAGGTCGAATCGGTGATCGCGCGGCACCGCGGCGAAGGGGGGATCGTCTACGCGCAGACCCGCAAGGAAGTCGAGCGGCTGGCGGAGTCGCTGGCCGGAGCCGGGGTCTCCTGCGCGCCGTACCATGCCGGGCTGCCGGGGGCGGAGCGGGCGCGGGTCCAGGAGTCGTTCGTGTACGAGCGCCTCGACGTCGTCGTGGCGACGATCGCCTTCGGCATGGGGATCGACCGGTCCAACGTACGGTTCGTCGTGCACGCGAACACGCCCCGGTCGGTGGAGCATTACCAGCAGGAGTCGGGGCGCGCGGGGCGGGACGGCGCGCCGGCGGAGTGCGTCCTCTTCTTCTCCGCCGCGGATCTGCATCGGCACCGGATATTGGCGACCCAGGACGTCGAATTGTCGCCGGAGCGCCGACGCGCCATCGAACGGCAATTGAAGGACATCGGACGCTTCGCGATCTCCCCGGTCTGCCGCCATCGACTCCTGACGACCCACTTCGGCGCACCGTACCCCGACGGCCCGGCGGAAGGCTGCGGGGCGTGCGATGTCTGCCTCGGCGAGACCCGCGAACTGCCGGCCGGGGAGGCGCTGGTCACCGCCCAGAAGATCATCAGCGCGGTCTACCGCACGGGGGGGCGTTTCGGCGCGGGATACGTCGTGAACCTTCTGCTCGGCAAGGTAGAGCCGCGCATGGAACGGAACGGCCATGACCGCCTGCGCGTCTGCGGCATCCTCAAGGAGGCACGAGAGGCGTCGGTTCGAGCCTGGGTGGACCAGTTGCTCGTGCAGGGACATCTCGCGGTCCATGAAGACGGGGAGTATCCGCTCCTCCAGACCACCGACGAGGGGATGCGGTTGTGCCGGGGAGAGTCGCAGGTTCGACTCGGCGTTCCCCCGGAATCGAGCCGGGGGGGGAAAAAGAAGGGAACCCGGAAGGCGTCGGCGCCGGTCGCGGGCGTCGGGGGCAGCCTATTCGAGCGGTTGCGCCGGCTGCGTCGAGCCCTGGCCGCGAGCCAGGGGGTCCCTCCCTACGTGGTGGCGCACGATGCCGTCCTGGCCGCCCTCGCGGAGGCCCGCCCGACCGACCTGGATGGGTTGCAGCAGGTCAAGGGGATCGGCGAGCGCAAGGCGGCCCGATACGGCGCCGCCTTCCTCCGCGTGATCGCCGGGGAAGATCCGGATGCGGTCGCGGCGGGGACGGGGCGCACCGGGGAGCGCGCGGACGGGCCCGCCGCGGACTCCGGGAGGGCGGAGGGAGACATCGACTCCTCGTCGCCTCGCGTGCCGGCGATCTAGCGTAGCCGTTCGAGCAGGGCACCCCAGCGCGGATCCGACTGCAGGGGCTCCAGGTCGGTCTGCAGCCGGAGGAGGGTGTCCTTCCGGAGCCCGAGCGCCGCGGCGGCCTCGAGGAACCGGAAGGCCGTCTCCCGGGCGGCTGCCGCGGTGGGCTCGTCGATCGGCCCCGGTTCCGCCAGCGGCGCCACCCGGCCCGTCGACCGCACCGACTCGGTCCGTGCGGCGCCCAGGTAGGCGGCCGCCAGGAGGCCGAGAACCATGGGATCGCGGGTCCATCTCTCCCAATCCGCCGGATCGTGTTCCGCCTGTTCGCGTTCCCAGGTCCGAAACCCTTGTTCGTACAGCGAGCGCGCAACCTCGAAGTGGTTGACCGCCAGCCGCAATTGCGCCTGAGTGAGCAGGGCGAGGGACTTCAACGGATGCGCCTCGACCTGGAGGAACATCCTGGACTCCTCGAGGCGCCGGCGCACTTCGGGGGCGGATGGCGGGTGCTCCTGAAGGGCGGCCTCGCACGCCGCCGTCATCTGCGCCCACCGCCCGGTCCAGCGGTAGAGCCAGATCTGGTCGAGTCGGGCGACCCCATGACCGAGTTCGATCGCCGTCGCAAGATCCGCTTCGGCATCCCGGAGGAAGGGCTCCGGATCATGACCCCGCGCGGCATGGCAATGGGCGAGCATCAGCCGCAGCCGCCCGCGGTCCCCATGCGCAGAGCCTGCGGCCCGGGGCAGCGCCGCCAGCGCGGCGAGCCGTTCCAGCGCCGTCCCGGCGAATGGCCGCGGATCCTCTCCGCGCGCGAAGTGGGAAATCGCCAGGCACACCGAGACGTGCGCCTGCAACCGCAGGGGTTCCACCGCGCCGGGAGGGCTGTACGCGATCGCGGCTGCGAGGCTGGCCAACGACTGTTCGAACCAGGGGCGCGCGTCCATCCCCCGGGACTCCAACGCGTGACCCACGTCGTGTTGCACATGGGCCTTCGCCTCATGCCCCTCGGCAGACGTTTTCCCCCGCTGGAGAGCGGCGTCCAGATCGGCGAGGGCGGGCGCGAATGCCTCTCTCGGATCGCGCCCGGCCTGACTCTCCCGCTGGGCAAGCCGACGCCTGACGTTGCCGCGATTGTGCCAGGCGACCGGATTTGCGGGATGCTGCCGGATCGACTCGTCCAGGTCGGCCAGTGACCGCTGCAACAAGAGGCCGGCCTCCTGGCCCCGCGCCTCCTCCGCCAGGGCCAGCGAGAGCAGCGCCCCACCCCGGCCCAGCATTGCTTCGGAATAGCCGGGATTCAGCCGTACGGCTTCCTCGAAGGCCTCCACCGAGGCCCGATAGGAGGCTCTCGGGTCCCGGCCGGCCGCGCTCTCGAGCCGGCCCAGTCGGGTGTGGCCGTTGCCCCTCTGCACCCACGTCATCGACATCCCGGGCTCCAGGCGATCGACGACGTCCAGATCGAGCAGCGCCTGCTCGAATTCCACCCGGGAATCGCCGCCCACCGCGTGATCCGCCTCGCCGAGGATCATCCGCGCCACGGCGCGGGCGAGATAGCCCGAGGTGAACTCCGGACGGTCCTTCACCAGGCGATCGAGCCTCGTGAGGGCCTCCCGAATTCGCGGGCGGCCGTCGACGCCCCGGCGCATTTCCGCTTTGCCGAGATCCAACATCACCTGCGCCCGATTGATCTGCCCTCCCGTGTGCGCCGGTTCCCCCTGGAGCACACCCTCGAAGTCGGCGAGGGCCCTCATCCAGTCCGGTTCGGGATCCTCTCCCCGCTCCTCACGTGCCAGGCCCAGGGCATGCCAGGCGTTCCCCCGCGCGAGCCGGACGTTGATGCGGTCCACTCCGCCACTCCAGGCTTCCCCGCAGTCCTCGATGCAGGAGACGAGGAGGTCGCGCGCATCCTCCCCGGATCGCCGCATCGCCAGAGAGAGGTTGAACTTCACCACGGCGCGATCGTGGACGGCCTCGGCGGACTCCGGCAGGCGTGTCGTGACCCAGGTTGCCCCCTCGAGGGCCTCACGCAGAATCGATCGCGCGTCCGTGCCGTGAAGGTCCTGCAAGAGTCCGATCATCGACAGCGTGCGGTTGTGACCCCTCCGAAGGGCCGGGTCGTATGGCCATTCCGCGAGAGCCCGTTCGTACTCGACGCGGGCCTCGTCGAACCGGCCCAGGCCGTGCCGGATGAACCCGAGAAGGAAACGAGCGCGGGCTCCGGGTTGTCCGGCGAGGATCCGCTGAGCCTCCTCCGCGGAATCCGTTCGTCCCGAGTGAAGCGCAGCGAGAGCGCGCGCGAACGCAACGTGAGCCGCATCCGACGGCTCGGGAGCGGGCAGGGTATCCATGCGCGCGAGATCGGACACCCCTCCGTCCAGACAGACGCGGAGCGCGGGTGACGGAGCGGCGGCCGGAATCATCTGGACTCCCCGGGAGTACAGCCACTGGGCCGTCGGGAGGGGGGCGGCCTCCGAGAAGGTCTGGAGCCGCCGCAGCCCGCGCAAACGCCAGACGCGACGATCCTCCGGCGAGAGGAGGCACCCCGCGTCCAAATCTGCGTCCGCCTCCCGGGTCCGGCCGAGGAGACCCAGCACGACTCCTCGCAGGGACCGGGCCGGCCCGAAGTCCGGAGCATCCCGAACCGCGAGTTCCAGTACCCGCAGCGGTTGAGCCGCCAGTGATTCCCGAGCCTCGAGCGGAAGGTCGGTCCGCCGAACCTGGTCTTCAAAGCGGGCCACGTCCGCTGCGACCGATTCGACCAGCAGATGAGTTCGCCGGACAGTCTCCGCGCGACCGGAAGCGGTCCACAGCACCAGGCCGGTCCCGATCGCGAACACCGCCAGCACGGCGGCCACGAGGATCCGGTGCGTGCGCAGGGCGCGGGTGACGCGCTCGAAACGTCGCAGCGGGCGCGCCTGCACCGATGCGCCGGCCAACCAGGCCCGGAGATCGGCCGCGATTGCCTCCGCCGTAGCCGTCCGGCGCGTCGGGTCCTTTTCCAGGGCTCGCAGGCACACGGCTTCCAAAGCCTCCGGAATTCCGGGTCGCACGCGGCCGGGGGGGAGAGGCTCCTCCAGCAGCGTGGCGTGGATCGTTTCCCACACCGTATCCCGCTCGAACGGCGGCCGGCCGGTCAGCAAGTGATACAACATCGCACCCAGGGACCAGACGTCCGTCGCCGGTCCGACCCCCGCCGATTCCGCGCGGGCCTGCTCCGGGCTCATGTAGGCCGGCGTCCCCATCGCCTGTCCCGTCACGGTAAGTCGCGGGACCGAATGGGCCGACGAGAGATCGCCGGAATTGCGGGGAAGCTCCTTCGCCAGACCGAAGTCGACGACCCGGGCCATGACGGGCTCGCTCCGGGTCAGCAGGATGTTCGCGGGCTTCAGGTCCCGGTGGATGATCCCGTGCGCGTGGGCGTGCGCCACCGCCTCCGCAGACTGGGCGAGGAACGTGACCGCGCGCCGGAGCGCCGCCTCCGGCGGAGCGGCCTCCCCGGACGGCAGGGCCATTGCCAGCCAATCCGAGAAGGGAACGCCCTCCACGAAATCCATGACCAGCCAGGTCGCCCCCTCCTGCTGACCTGCGTCATGGACAGAGACCAGGTGGGGGTGGCGGAGAGTCGCGGCGACGCGCGCTTCCCGCAGCAATCGGGCCGCAAGCTCGGGATCTTCCATGCGCAGGACCTTCACCGCGGCAGGTCGCTCCAGGTCCGGATCCCACGCCCTCCAGACTACCCCCATGCCGCCAGACCCGACCCGCTCGACGAGCCGGTATCGACCGAGACGGTCCCCGGGCCGGAATTCGTGCGAACCGGGAGGGGAGGGGATCTCGTCCGGGACCCCGCCCTTGACCGTGCGATCCATCGACGCCTCGCAGCCGGGAGCGACGGGCGCCCCGCTCCCCGGAGGCAAGACCCGGGTTGCGCCCGGGATCACCCCGGGATCGAACCTCGTGAGCCCCGGATCGGGCCTCGGTTCAGGCGTTTCCGCGCTCATTTCAACTCCTGCACACCGGGGGATGCCGGCGTCGATTCGCCGGTCTCCTCGTGGGTCTCCACTCCTGAGATCCCGGGTTCGGCCGAGGCGATTTTCGCGCCCGGCAAGGCGCGAGGAGGAGGCAATGCCCCGGTGCATCGCCGCCGACAAGCCACGAAGCCCGGCGCCAGAAGCGACCGGACCCACCTAGGAGATCAAGGTTGAAGCCCCACTAGCGGCCTCCGGATCCCGGATCGCCCGCTCGCCGCTGCCGTGCTTCAGCCCGCAAGGCTTCGACCGGACGGACGGAAGCGGGATTGAGGTCCTGTGCGCGATCGAAATCCGCCAGGGCCTCCTCCCAGCGTTCCATGAGGAAGTGAAGACGACCGCGCCGCACCAGCGTATCGGCATCCCTGGGGTTGAGGCGCAAGGACTCTTCGAAGTCCTGCCGTGCCGCCGCATCCACGCCCGCGGCGTCGCCTCCCTCCGCGCGCTCCTGCTGGGCCTGGGTCCAACGGGCCGTCCCCCGGATGGACCACGTCATGGCCGACGAGGGGTCGAGTTCCAGCGCCTGGTCCAGGTCGTCGATCGCCCGCTTGACCAGATCGCGGTCGTCCCCGCCCCGGCCGCGCCGCCATCCCGCCCAGTTCAACCCGAGCGCGGCCCGATAGCGCCACGCCTCGGCGAGCCTCGGGTTGATCTCCAGGGCGCGATCGTAGTCGCCGGCCGACTCCCCGAAAAGGGTTTCCGGATCCTGGCCGTGCGACTGGCGCGTCAACCCCCAGTTCATCCTCGTCATCGCCCGCTGCATCCACGCATGGGCGGCCCTCGGATTGAGATCCAGGCATTTCCCGTACGCGGCGATCGCCTCCCGGTAGTGCGGCTCGGGATCCTCGCCCCGGCTCTCCTTCACGCCCGCCCAATTCACCTGGACGCCGCCGCGCAAGCGCCAGGCGTCGGGGTGAGACGGGTTCACCCTCAGCGCCGCATCGAGTTCGTCCACCGCGGTCCGGTAATGCGGTTCGGCATCCCGGCCCATGCCCGAGGCGTACACGCCCCAGTTGAGCCGGAGGGAGCCCCGACGGAGGTGGATCTCCGCGAGACCCGGATTCAGCTTCGACGCCTCCGCGTAATCGGCGTCCGCGCGCGCGAATGCGGGTTCGGGGTCATCGCCGCGCTCCTGCGCCCAGGTTCCACACTGCGCATGCAGCCACGCGCGGTTCACCCATCCGCTCGGCGACCGGGCGTTGATTCCGAGGGCGCGATCCAGATGGCCGATCGCCTCACGGTAGCCGGGCAACGGATCTTCGCCGCGGTTTCGCAGTCGATTGGCTCGGTTCATGCAGGCGATCCCGAGCAACTCCCATGTCTGGGCGCTCCCCGGGTTGAGTTCGGTCGAGCGCGCGAACGCCTCCAGTCCTTCCTGTTCGATCGCGGGCGAAGGCTGACCGCGATCCGCCTGCCACGATGCCCAGTTGGTGAGAACGAGGCCGAGGCTGCTCCAGGCTCCCCACCCGCGCGGATCGAGGGTGAGGGCGCGCCGGTAATCGCTGGCGGCGGACGCGTAGACGGAATCGGGGTCGGCGCCGCGCGTCTGCAGCGCGTTGCCCCAGTTCAGACGGACGTCGCCGCGATGTTCCCAGGCGAAGGCCAACCGCGGATCGAGCTCGATGGCGCGATCGAAGTCGGCCGCGGCTTCCCCGAGGAGCGTGATCGGATCGGTGCCCGACTGGCTGCGGTGAAGGGCCCGATTGAGCCGGATGCTGCCGCGCCAGGCCCAGGAGGATGCCGAGCGGGGGTCGAGACGGGTCGCCTCTTCGAGGTCGGCCAGGGCACGGGTCCAGTGCGGTTCCGGATCCTCCCCGCGGGCTCCCATGATGTTGGCGAGCGTCATCGAGTTGTTGGCGTGCAGGATCCGCGCGCGCACGGAGGACGGATCGAGCGCCAGGGCCTGCTCCAGGTCGGCCGCCGCGGTGACGGCGACGGGCACTCCGTCCTCGCCGCGGTGCGACATGGCCATCGCGCGGAACTGACGGAGGGCGCCGCGCTCGGTCCAGAGCCCCGGATCGTCCGGGTGGAGGGCCAATCCGTGACCATACGCCTTTTCGGCGGCGTCGAGGTCGGCCGTGCCGTCGGCGCCCCGGACCACCTGAGCCTCCGCGAGGTGGTGGCGGGCGATCCCCAGGACGCGCCAGAAGGGAACGTACCCCCGGTCGGCCTCGAGTCCGCGTTCGGCGGCGCGGGCCACCTCCTCCCAGCGGCGGGCGGTCTCCCCGAGGTGCGCGAGGGCCTCGTAGGCCTCCTCCAGCGATGGATCCTCGCGCAAGGCCTCTTCCAATCGGGTGCGCGCCTCGTCGCGACGGAGAACGGCATCGGGGCCGTACGCGAGGGCGAGTCCGCGAACGCACTTGGATTGGGCCGCGGAAATCGTCCCGGTCCCGAGCGGGCCGTCGCCGGCAGAAACGCGTTCCAGCGCGGCGACATCCTCGAACAGGATCCTGCGGAGCGCGGCCGCTTCTTCGTCGGTCCGTTCCAAGTCCTCATCGTTCGAAATGCGGATCTCGAGCTCCCCGGCCTGCCCGGGGGCAAGCATGCCGGCTCGGGAGAGGCGGGCTCCTTCCCGCTGGAGCTCCGCGTCGCGCAAGATGCCGATTCGGCGCGCGTAGGCGTGCGCCGCCAGCACGGCGCGTTCGTAGCGGGCCGGGGCGTAGTCGGGTTCCCGACGCAGGGCATCTTCCTGTGCGGCCCGGGCCTGGTCGAACCGCATCAGCGCGCGATAGAGCCGGCCGAGATGCCAGTGCGGCTCCGCCCGGGAGGGGTCGACACGCTCCGCCTCCTCGACCGCGCGGAGCAGACGTGGAAGGTAGTCCAGACCCGCCTTCTTCATCGAGACGCCGGCGCGTCGGATGGAGAGCGCGGCGTCGAGGAAGAGCGACGACTTCTCGCGCAGGTCGGCACGGACCCGCTCCTGCAAAGCGAGCTTCGCCTTCGCCTCGGCGCGAATGGTCTCCTCCAGCTCCGCGCGGCCCACCGCCATCCAGGCCGCGACGAGCAGGCCGCACAGGGCAACGGCCACCAGACCTGCGAGCACGCGGTAGCGCGCGACACGGCGAACCGTTTGCGTCGCCCACGTGGCCGGCCGCGCTTCGATCGGCTCGCCGTTGCGGTACCGTTCGAGGTCGCCCGCGAGCTCGCGCGCACCCGGGTACCGCCGGACCGGCTCCTTGTCGAGACACTTCAGGCAGATCGTCTCGAGGTCCGCATGGATGCCCGCGTCGAGGCGTCGGGGCGGTTCCGGGTCGTTCCGCAGAGCGGCCGCAACGATCTCGGCGAAGGTGGCGCCGGTGAACGGCGGACGGCCCACCAGCATCTCGTAGAGGACCGCGCCGATCGAATAGACGTCGCTCGCCGGCCCGGTATGCTCGTGATCGCCGTCGATTTGTTCCGGCGACATGTATTGCGGCGTGCCCAGGACCTGGCCGGCGGCCGTCAGGTTCGAACCGTCATCGAGCCGCTTGGCCAGTCCGAAGTCCATGACGTGAACGCTGCCCGCCTCGTCGATCAGCACGTTGGAGGGCTTGATGTCCCGGTGGATGATCCGGTGGTCGTGCGCATGCCCGACGGCGCGCGCGATCTCGAGCGCGAGCCGGGCCTTCTCCCGCGGGTCCCGCAGCGTCCCGTCCCGGATCCGTCCGTCGAGGGTGCGACCGCGCAAGCAGGCCATGGCCAGGTACGGGACCCCGTCGGCGATTCCGACATCGTAAATCGGTACGATTCCCGGGTGGTCGAGGGCGGCCGCGGTCCGCGCCTCGCGCAGGAGTCGATCGACCTGCACGGCGTTGCGGGCGTCGCCGACCAACAGGGTCTTGAGCGCCACTTCACGGCGCAGTTCCGTGTCCAAGGCCCGATAGACCACACCCATGCCGCCGCGCCCGAGTTCTTCCAGGAGTTCGTACTTTCCCAGCCGGGTGGCCGCGCCCGGCGCAGCGGAGAGCCGATCGCTCGCCGGGGCGCCTCCGCCGTCGGTCTCCGCGTCGTCGGCTGATCCGACCAGCGTCGGCGCGCCCCCCAGCGGCGTCGCGGCGCCGGGCCGGACGCTCTGGGCGGTCGCACGCACCGCGTCCGCGCGACCTCCCGGCGCGTCCCCTTGCTGCGTGAGCGCGGCGGAGGAGTCCCGGCGGTCGCGATCGATCGCAGCCGCCTGCTCCGCCGTGAGCACCCCTTGGGCCTGCAACCAGCCGGAGAGCGACAGGGCGGGGGACTGTTCGGCCAACTCGCGCAGGCAGCGTTCGAGTTGCGCGGGCGTCAGGTGCCCCCGCTGGACGGCGACGGCGCCGAAGGCGCGATCGACGGAATCGGGCATGGCGGTCCCCGGCATCAGGTAGTGAAACGGCGGTCCCGGCATTATAGTGCCCGCCGTGCTCCCACTCCAGCAAGGACGCGGGTCGCATCCGGCCCGCCCCACACCCGCGGTCTCCGCCCCGCGGGAGGTCGGAATTGTCGACCGCCACGGATTTTTCGAAGCCCGATCCGGCCCCGTGTGGTATTACATAACCATGTTAACCACAGACATGGGCCCCATGCGGGCACGTCGGGTGCGGCGCTCTGCCGCCGTCGCTTATCGGCCCAGGATCCGGAAATCGCCTTTTGCACAGGGATCCGCGCATGAACCTCATCCGGTGGATCGACCAGCGCAAACACTGGTGGAAGGTCTTCTTCTTCATCTTCGCCGTAAGCCTCTCGGTGGTCGGGTATATCGGCTACAAGACCTACGTCTACGCCCCCCCGGTCTGCGATTTCGTCGGCGAAGACGGGAAGATCGTCTTTACCGGCGATGAGATCATCCACGGACAGAAGGTCTTCTTCCGCTTCGGCCTGATGGAGTACGGCAGCTACCTCGGCGACGGCGGAATGCGCGGACCCGACTTCACGGCCGAGGCGCTGAATCACACCGCCCGCTGGATGAACGAGTATTACGACGCCGAGTGGCGGGAGAGGATTCCGGATGCGGCGCAGCGCGCGCTCGTCGTTCGCGCCCTGGTGCGGGACGAACTGAAGCGGAATCGGTACGACGCCGCGCTCGCGGTGCGCGAGCCTCCCGGGCCGGACTCGACGCGCAATCCCGGGGCCGTGCGCATGAGCCCGGCCCAAACGTTCGCCTTTTCTCGACTCGTCGAATTCTACGCTCAGATGTTCGGCAACGGCGGCGAGCGGGTCGGGCAGGAGGCGTTTCAGCCTGCCGGGTACATCGAAAACCCCGAACAGACCCGCGCCCTGACCGCGTTCTTCTACTGGGGGGGGTGGCTGTGCGCCGCCTCCCGCCCGGGCTACCCGTACAGCTACACTCACAACTGGCCGTACGACCCGTTGGCGGGCAATGAGCCGCACGGGGGCCTGCTCCTGTGGAGCGTGATCGGCACGCTCGTGGTCATCGGGAGCATCGGCGTCCTCTTCTACTACTACGGGAAGATGGACCGCGAAGCCGTGATGGAGCAGCAGCGCGCCCAGCTGCCGCCCGTGGCCACCACCGACGTGGTCGATCGCTTCAAGCCGATGCCGACCCAGGCGGCCACGTACAAGTTCTTCGCCGTGGCGGCCATCCTCTTCCTGTTCCAGGTCCTGGCCGGCCTGCTCGCGATCAGCGACTTCCTGGGGGTGTTCGAGAGTCTCGGCATCCCATTGCAGGAATGGCTGCCGGTGACCATCACGCGATCCTGGCACTCGCAGATATCCGTGCTCTGGATCGCGGTCTGCTGGTTCGCCGCAACCATCTGGGTTCTTCCGCTCATCTGCCGGCCCGAGCCCGCGGGGCAACTGCGCTGGGTCAACGCCCTGTTCTGGATGCTCGCTACCGTGGCCGCCGGCGCGTTGTTCGGCATTCCCTTGGGCATCCATGGCGCCCTCGGGGACGGCGAATGGGCGCGCTGGCTGGGGCTGCAGGGTTGGGAATTCATGCAGATCGGCCGGCTCTTCCAATACGTGCTCTACGCGTCCTTCGCGGTTTGGCTCGTCATCGTGACCCGGGGGTTGTGGCCGGCCTTGAAACAGAAGCAGACCTGGTCCCTGCCCAACTGGATGGTCTACGCCATCGCGGGCATCCTGTTCATGTTCACCGCCTCTTTCGTCGCCCGACCGGAAACCAACTTCGTCGTCGCCGATTTCTGGCGCTGGTGCACGATCCACATGTGGGTGGAGGCGTTCTTCGAGTTGTTCACGACCATCATCGCCGCCTACTTCCTCTATCTCATGGGATTCGTCACCCACCTGGTCGCGGCCCGCGTCGTCTACCTGTCGGCGATCCTCTTCCTGGGCTCGGGCTTGATCGGCATCAGCCACAACTTCTACTGGAACGCGAAGTCGATCGAAACCGTCGCCCTCGGGGGTGTGCTCTCGAGCCTGCAGGTCGCTCCCCTCGTTCTGCTGACCGTCGAAGCCTGGCGATTTCGGCACCTGCCCCGGCAGACGCTGGGCGAGCAGCCCCAGCGATCGTTCGGCCTGGCCGAGGCGTTCCTCTTCCTGGTCGGCGTGAATTTCTGGAACTTCTTCGGTGCCGGCGTGTTCGGCTTCACCATCAACCTGCCGATTGTCAACTACTACCAGCACGGCACGTACCTCACCGTCAATCACGGGCACGCGGCCCTGTTCGGCGTGTACGGAAACCTCGCCATCGGCGCCATGCTCTTCTGCAGTCGATGGAACGTCGGGCCGCAGGCATGGAGTCCCCGACTGCTGCGCACGTCGTTCTGGTCGCTCAACCTCGGTCTCCTTCTCATGGTGGTCATGGACCTGTTCCCGGTCGGGCTCCATCAACTGTGGGTCGTCGTGGAGGATGGGTATGCCTTCGCCCGCTCGCAGGCCTACTTGAAGGGCAATGTGTTCCAGTCCCTGACCTGGATGCGCGGCGCGGGCGTGGCGTTGTTCTTCTTCGGCGGCGTTCTGCCCCTGGTCTACTTCATGGTCAGCCGCTGGTTGGTGCTGAAGCCGGTGCAGACGCCCGAGGAACAGTTCGTGGTTCCGCCCTCGGTGCTCGCGGTGGCCAGTCCGTCGGTACTGGAACCTGCGGGCGCGGCGCTCGCCGATGGCGGGACGCCGGTTCCTCCCGCGTCGGGAGGGTAGCCGATCCGGATTGCCGGCGACCGGGAAACGGACGAGCGGACCGGACCTTCGAAAGGAACGCACGGATGGGAATCTTCGACCGCTGGCTCGGCCGCGAATCGCCCGGTGACGGCGCTTCCGCAGCGCAGCCCGGCAGGACTCCGGCCAAGTGGTTGCCGGTGATCGACGTGGATTACTGCACCGGGTGCGGCCTGTGCGCGGCGGCGTGCGCTCACGGCTGCCTCGGCCTGGAATGGAGCTTCGCCCGACTGCAGCGACCCGACCTCTGTCGCAGCGACGGGGCCTGCGTCTCGGCCTGTCCCGAAGGACTGATCCGGATGAACTGGGCCTCCGCCCCGGGTGATCCGGAGATCGGTCGCTGGAGAGAAGCCGGGTAGTCGGTCGGTCATCGCCGCATGGAGGCGCGCGTCGGGAGAGATCCTGCTGCGCGGTACCCGCATGAGCCTTCCCGCCAAGAACCGGTTCCCCGTCCCATGTTTCGGAACCTCCGGGCGGCCGGTCGGTTTCCCTGCGCGCAGGCGCGAACTGCTGCTCGAGGTCCTCGGGCTCCTCCGACACGCGGAAAACGTTCCCCTCCAATGCAGCGTGGACGCGTCCGGGTTGGCGACGTTTGCGCTCGCCCGCATCATGAGGACGCACGGGGACGACCGATCCGACGGGGGGGGATCCATGACCTCCACCGACCGCGAATTCGCGAGGTACCTGGGGGAGATCCTGGAGGCGACCGCGTATGACGGACCGCTCCCGGGGCTGGTCCGGATTTCCGCAGATCCCGGCGATTCCGGGCCGGGCAACGGGGCCGCTCCGACGGTCTCCCACCTGGCCGCGTGCGTCGCTCGGCTCCATGGGGCACTCACCCTGACCCATCCACGCGCCGGATCGATTCTCGCGCTCCGCCTCGAGGGACTCGATTCCCGGGAGATATCGGCGCGGCTCGATCGTCCCGCCTGGCTCATCCGGCGGATTCTACGTGACCTGAGAGACGCCTGGCGCCGGGCCGACGAGCCATGATGCTTCCGCTCATCGCCGGCACGGCCCTGCGCGGACAGCGCGAGGGGGAGCGCTTCGCCGCCTGGGAAGCCGCCGTGCGACGTCTGCGCGACGACTGGAGCGCGGGCGCCCGCCCGGTTCCCGGCGATCTGCCCGCGTATCTGGGCGGAATCGCGGAAGATCAGCGTCAGGAGGCCCTCCTGGACCTGGTTTCCGCGCACCTGTCCCTGTCCTGGGAGCGCGAATCCGGACTCGGCTTGGAGCGCTATGCGGACGTCCTGTCGCCATTCCCGTTCCGCCCGGCATCCTCCGCGGACCTGCCCGCCGCCCTGGTGGAGGACGAGTTTCTGGCGCGACATCGCCTTCCGGCGGGCGACCTGCCGGAGCTGGCGGAGTATGCGCGCCGCTTCGAGGGTCGCGCCGACGTACGCGAGCGCCTTGCGGCCCGCCTCCTCGGCGACGCGCGTTGGGTGCTCTTGCGGCGGTGCGGATCCGGTGGCATGGGAGAGATCTGGGAAGCCCTCGATCGTCGCGAGCGAAGGGAAGTCGCGATCAAGCGTCCCCGCTTGGACGCGGATGTCCTCACCGCGAACCTTCTGCGAAGCGAAGCCCGCCTCACCGAAGGTCTCGATCATCCGTCGATCGTCCGAATCGTCGAGACCGGCGTCGGTCCGGACGGGCGGCCCTTCGCCGTCCTGCCGCTGGTCCGGGGCACCTTGCTGGGGGCACGCTGCGCGGCCTGGCACGCGTCCTGCAACCTGGCTCCTGCGCAGGCCCGACGGGAGTCCCTACGGGCGATCCTGTCGGCCTTTCTGGATGTCTGCAACGCAGTCGCGCACGCGCATGCCCGCGGCGTCGTGCACGGCGATCTGAAGCCGGGAAACGTCATGCTGGCCGAGGACGGCCGCGGGGCGCTCCTCGATTGGGGCTCCGCCTCCGCCTGGATCGAGCCCGGCGCGCCGGAGCACGGGGCTGGGGACGCCTCTCCGGGCTCCCCGGCGCAGGCGACCGCGCAGCCGGAAACGGATCGCTCGCTCACGCCCGACGGCGCGCCGTGGCTGCACGGCACCCCGGAGTACATGGCGCCGGAGCAGGCGGACGGTGCGGTCGACCCGCGGAGCGACGTCTACGGCTTGGGCGGGATTCTCCATGAGATCGTAACGGGGCGACCGCCGCGCTCCTGGCCGCAAGGCAGCCGGCCGGTCGACTGGCGGGAGATCGTGCGTCGCGCCTGCCCCCCCCGGCGCCCGGCGGTCACCCCGGGGATTCCTCCCGGACTGGCCGAGCTGTGTCGGCAGGCGCTCTCGCATCGACCGGAGGACCGACCGTCGAGTGCGCTCGCGCTGGCAGACGAAGTGCGGCCGCATTGCGGCGAAGCGCGGAGCCGCGAGCGGAGGGGCCGGAGTCCGGCAGAAGTCCTGCGCCGCCTGTTCACCGCGATTCGCCGGTTCGCGGAATCCGCCGGCCACAGACTCCGCCGGGCTTCGCCCACCTCCTGACTACGCCGACGCCCCTCATCCTCCGCCGTTGCGATCCCGGCGACCGGGCCTGCGATTTCCTGGCTTCGACGTCTCCGGAATCCTAAGATGGGCATCTCGGGTCGCTCGACCCGTCGCGCCGGGGCGCCATCGATTCGGGAGCAGGCCGTGACGGTCTGGGAACATGTGAAGGCCGAGGCTCGGGAAGCCTGGACGACCTTCGCGCGCTGGGCAAAACGGGTCTTTTACGGCGTCACCGCGCTGCATGTGCTGATCGGGATCGCCTTCCTGGCGACCGCCAAGGAAACGTTCGACATCCGGATCGGTGGCGCCCTCCTGATCTCCGGTTATGGGGCGATCCAGGGACTTCTCTGGGCGTTGGCCGGAGGAGTTGCCGCCCTGGTCCTGAGATTGGCCGGCTGGGGGACCCTCGCGCCCCTGATCCTGGTGCCTGCAGGCATCTGGCTCTCCTGCCACCTCGGGGCCGCGTGGGTGGGGGGCTCGGCCGATGCCCTCCTCGAAACGCTCAAGGATCGGGGCGCCGAATTGGGCAGCGCCCGGTTCGGGTGCGGTCACCCGATCCTGATCGTGGTCGTCCTGCCCATGATCGTCATCTTCTTCCTTTCCTCCGGCAAGGTGATTGTGGCGCTCCTGGAACTCCTCGCGATCGCGCTGTTTCTGCTCCTCGCCGGCGCCGTTGCCGGGGCGCTCGTTTCACTTCCCCCCCTGTTCGCCGCGATCGTGGCACGCGCGGTCCGACGCGTCCGCCTTCGCCAGGCGGTGCAAGGCCCCGGGTAGGGGCGGCGGACTACCGGTCGCTCGCAGCGTTCCCGGTCACCACCTGCAATCCGGCGGAATACCCGCCCCGAGCCGCCTGCCGGAAAGAGACCCAGACGACCCGCCCAATCACGCGACGCCGCCCGCCGGCCGGGATCGTCGGCAGCAGGATCAACCACTCTTCCCCGACCCCGAGCCGGCGATCGGCCTGAATGCGTAGTCCTGTGGCGGACAAATCGATCAGCGCCATCCGACGCGAGTCCAGGGTGTCCCTCGGATCCGCCGCCGACAGGCGTATCGCCGGTACGGGCCACCGGAAGGTCGCCGCGCGCGGCGCGCCGCGCCGTTCCGCCTCTCCGTCGCGGGTCCAACAAGACATGATCCGTCCTCCTCCTCGCGCACGCCGGTCGTTGGACCGGGACCTGCCGTCCCACATCCTCCCATGCGGAGCCCGCGGTCCGGTGTTTGGAGGTTTTTCGGATTCGGGTGGAACTCATCCGACCCGCCTCGACGGAAAACCCGGATCGCAGGAGGCGAGGATCGACGTCCACCTCTCGGTCGCCCGGCTGGGTTGCGGCATTGCCGCCCCATCCCCGGGCGACGGGGGACCGGAGCGGGATCCGGCGCCATCGCGGTCCTACGTCATCGACCCGCCGTACTCGTCGTCGAGGCCGGTTTCCGCAACCCAACCCTCCCTCGTGGCGACCCCGCGCTCGCTCCCTGGCGCCACGAACCGCGGTTCGCGGCGCTCCTGCACAGCCCCGGGAATCGACGCCGGGGAGATCGACCGTCGGTCGCTCGAGGAGACCCGCCCCGTGATCGTCCCGCGCGGAAATCCGTGACCCAGAATCCCCTTCCCGGGTAGACTACCCGCCCGCATTCGAATCCGGAGGGTGTCCGATGAACTCTCGCCGTTCCCTTCTCCCGGCCGCCGGTCTCGCCCTGGGGCTGATGCTCCTGACCGCCTGGGCGGTGGGCGACGACGAACGCACCCTGACGGTCCCCGCCGGGAGGCACGACAGCCTCCTGCCGCGCCTCCTCAAAGTCCGGGTCAAGACGCAGGTGGACCGGACCGTCTCGTTCCAGGCGAGATTCACCGCCAGTGCCGCGTATCTGACCTCGGATCCCGGCAACCAGGCGGATTGGAACAAGCTGATGGGAATCACGACGAACCGGATCCACCACAACAGCATCCGCCTGGGGTGGCGATGGCTTCCCGGTTCGGGGCTGATCGAATTGGGCTTCTACGGATACATTCGGGGCGAGCGCATCAGTCACGCCTTGACCACCGTCCCCCTCGACACCTGGGTGGACGTGACCTTGCGATTGCACAACGGCGGACTTTCGGCGACCGCCGGGCCCGCAACGTACGATCAGAAGAAGGACCTCCGGCTGTCCCCGATCATCCCCACCACGACCTGGATCCTCGAAACGGTCTACTTCGGAGGGGATGAGAAGGCCCCGCACGACATCGCGGTCAAGGTCCGGCAGATTGCCATCGACTAGCGCCGACCGGCGGTTCGCCGTTCGGCGCGCGTCCCAGGAGAATCCGGTCGAGCAGAGGCGCGGAGAGATTGGCCAGCAGCACGGCCATGGCGGCTCCATCCGGATATGGGCTGTACAGTCGCACCATCATGGTGTAGATCCCTGCCAGCCCCGCGAACAGAATGCGCCCCCCCGGCGATTGCGGCGCGGTTACGGGATCGGTGAGCAGAAAGAACGCGGTGAACAGGGTTCCTCCCGACAGGAGGTGGGTGATCGGCGCGGACTCCAGCCAGGGGGCGTGTCCCGCGATCCGGTTGCCGGCGGGCAGTACCAGGGCCGCCCAGGCGACCGTCGCCAGGTAGGCGAGCGGGATCCGCGCGTCGGCGGCGCGCCAGGCGAGCAGGAGGACTCCGCCGGCCAGAACGGCGGGCGGCCAGGACTCGGCCAGGGAACCGGAGTGGATTCCCAGCGCGAGGTCCAACCAGTCCGGCGGGACCGCGGCGGCGGTCGTGGAGAGGGGCGACGCGGCAGTGACTCCGTCCGCGCGCGGTCCCGAGGAGAAGAAGTGTTCCGGCCACCAGGCCATGGCGAGCACGAGGGCGAGGGCCGTGGGGTTGAGCGGATTTCGCCCGAGGCCGCCGAAGGCGTGCTTGCCGAGGCCGATGGCGATTCCCGCCCCCGCGGCGGCAAGCCATCCGGCCGCGCCCGCCGGCAGCATCAGGGCGAAGACGGCGCCGGTGATCACCGCGCTGGGTTCGGAGGAGGAGGCTCCCCGACACGCCCTCTCGCAGACGAGCGCGACGGCGATCGACACCGCGAGCAGCGTCGCGCCGTGCCATCCGTGCACCACGATCGCCGCGCAGCCGGGGAGTGCGACGGCGACGACCGCCTGTCGCATCCTCACGCGGACCGTTTGCTCGGTCCGGATCAGCGGGCCGACCATCGGATCAACTCCACGGGCATGAGGGCGAAATACAAGGCGGCGCACGCGAGCCATCGCGCGGGCAAACCCCGCCAGCGGGCGGGCATTTCAGCGTCCTCCAACCGGTCCTCGAGCGCGTTCATCAAGGTGCCCACCAGCCACCAGAGCGCGCCCGCCTGCGCGGCCGCACTCCAGTCGGGATAGGCGGGGAGTGCCAGCAGCAGGGCTGCGGGGGCTTGCGCGGGGAACGCGAGAGCGGCAAGGACCGCCACCAGGGGAGCCGCGAGGCTGCCCGCCGGGAGAAGGCGGATCGCGACCGATGCCAGGGGGATCAAGGCCGGGAGGGCACGCACCCACCCCGACTTCGCGCCGGGTGATCCGCTGCAGCGTTCGGCGGCGACGGCGAGGAAAAGGGCGTCGAACGGATTCACGACGACCTCCGCATCAACGAATGGCCGGCCGCGGCGGCGATCAGGAGGGTACCGGCGGTCCGCAATCCAGCGGGCAAGAAGACGGCGAGACAAAAACCTGCCGCCGCCGCAAGGGCCGCCGCGCGAACGCCCAGGGCCAGCATTCCGGTGACCGCGGGTCCTGCGGGCGGCAGACCGGGCACGGCCACCGAGGCGAGCCATCCGACCGCAACCCAGCGCAGGGGGATCCGACCGGCCAGAACGGCGCCGAGGAGGATCGCCCCCGCCCAGGCGAGCGCCAGCGTCGGAGTCGGATCGGCGAGTGCGGGGACCAGAGCAGCCAGGAGCCAATTCGAGCCGGCGGGAGCCGTCCGACCATTCCCCGGGGAAGCACCCTCCCGCGCCGATGTCGGCCCCGGAGCCGGGGGCATCGGGGGACCGGACCCGTCGCCGGGACGATCCCCTCCCGGTGGAGGATGCGCCTGGTCGGAATCGGGAATCACCTCGACCTCCGGTTCCATGCGGCGAGGCGGTCGTTGACCGCCTCCATCACCCGGCGGGAGGAGACCGACGCTCCGGTCACCGCATGCGGAACCAGCGGGGGCGTGGCGCGCATCCCCCGATACAGGGCGAGGAGGTCCGATTCTCGCAGGAGTCGCCGGTCCAGGCCCTCCACGGACCTCCAGACGACGACTTCGGCAATGCGATCGCCCGAGAGCACGACGGCCCCGTGAATCGGTCCCTGCATGCCGTCGACCGCAAAGAACAGCGCCGCCCGATCACCGGATCGATAGGCGGCGGCGCCCTCGATCGGGACGCGTTCGGCCGACCCGAGGAGCCGCTCCGCCCGCCGTCGTTCGAGGTCGGGAACCGGCACGGAAAGGTGCAGACCGAGGGCCGCCAACAGCAAGCCGACCGTCAGCCCGTCCGCGCGCGTCATCGTCCCGCCCCTTTCGGGTTTCGCAGCTCCAGTCGGGCCGCCCGCAGCAGCGTGACCAGGGGACGATGGGACGGGCACGCGAATTCGCAGATTCCGCACTCGGTGCACAGGTCCACCTGCGGCGTCGGCCGACGCACGAGATCGGCGGGCCACAGCCCGACCGGACAGACCTCGAGGCAGGTGCCGCATCGGATGCACGGCATCGGGTCGCACGGGGACACCTCGTCCGCCGTCAGCGCAAGGATCGCGATGGTTCCGGGGGTCACAGGCTGGTCGAGTTCCGCGGGCCGGCCCATCATCGGCCCGCCTTCGAACACTTCCGCCGCGCGGGAGAGGTCGGCGCCGCACATTGCCAGGACGTGACCCAATTCCGTGCCGATGCAGACCCGGTAGTTTCCCGGGCGGGCCACCGCGCCCCCGTCGACGGTGACGACCCGGTCTACCAGGGGCCGTCCCCCGGACGCAGCCTGATGAAGCGCGCGCACGGTCTGGACGTTGAATACGACCGCGCCGACATCCCTGGGGCGGCCACCCGAAGGGACCTTTCTGCCCAAAAGGGCCTGAACGAGGCTCGCTTCGTGTCCGGCCGGATACCCTTCCCGTTCGTGGGCCACGAGACCCCGGGCGGCGCCGAGCGCATCCTGGATCCGCGCGAGGCCATCCATCACCTCGTCTTCATGCTCGACCATGACCCGGTAGTCGCAGGTCACGTACGGTTCGCTTTGGCACGCATTGACGATCACCGCGTCGACGGGCGGGCCGGTGGGGATCAACTTCCGCCAGGTCGGGAACATCCCGCCGCCCATACCGACCAACCCGCCCGCGCGGGCCGCCTCGAGGGCGCCGCCCCCGACCCGGTCGATCGGGCGGGGGTCGGTCGGCTCGCCCACGAGGACGACGAAACCGTCCGTGATCGACACCACTCGGCCGGTGTAAGGGGAGTGGCGCCGGAGTCCCAGCGCCGAGTCGGGCGGACTCACCGCGAGCAGGTCCCCCCCGCACACGGATTCGCCGTTCTCGACGATCACCTGCATCCCCGACACCGGGACACGGATCCACGAGGCCGGTCGGAGGGGGCGGATCAGCGCCTCCATCGTGCGTTTGCGACCGGGGACGTTCGTCACGGCCACTCCTCCCTCAAATGACACGCCGAGCATTGCGAGTGGAACCGCGTGGCATGGCACTCCATGCAGGACGCGCGACGGGAGCCCGCGATTCGGGCGTGCTCCATTCGCTCCGCGCGACCTCGCGCGGGCCGACGGAAACTCTCGCCATGCCAAGCCGGGGCGCGACGGGAATGGCACTGGTCGCACGAACGCGGTTCATGACAGGACATGCACGACGTCCGGTCGGCGAGCGCCGCGGGCCCGTGTCTGTGCGCCACGAATTCGTGCGTGTGGGTGGGAAGCACGGTGCCGGCATGACACGCGGCGCACTCGTGCGATCTCGCGCGCCCTCCGTGTGTCTCACGGGGCGCTCGCCACGCGCCCCACGCCGCGGACGCGACGGCGAGCAGCCCGATGATTCCGACCGGTGAAATCCTCATCCGCCGTCCCCCCCGCGTCGCGCGCCCAGGTCGATCCAGCGAATGAGAATCACGATATCCTCGGGCCCGAGCGGGGCCGCCGACGGGTGGGGTGCATCCCCCCGCAAAGGGGCCGGGGCCTTGAGCTCCCGGCCGAGGAGCTTTTCCATGAGAGGACTCGACACGGCGCGGGAATCCGGCGCGTCCACGAACCGCATCAGACTCGCGTGCGCGCCGGGACCCGAGAGGTCCAGGGCGGCCCCGGGCTCGGCGCCCGAGTGACAACTCACGCACGATCGCGCAAGGATCGGTCGCACGTCGCGCTCGAAGGTGTATTCCCGCATCGTCACCGCGCCCGAGGAGTCCAGGTTGGACGGCGTGCGGGCGCGCATCCGGGTCGAATCCCAGGTTGCGGCCGTGCGCGAGGCCGAGGTCACGGCATCGGGTCGGCGCAGGACGTCCGTGGGCCTGCCGGTGACCCCGCCGTGGCACCCCGCGCAGGTCTGCGCATACAGGGCGCGCGGGATCGACAACGTGTGGTTCTCGCCGGGAACCGCGTAGAGCCACCGGTGGGACCACCGCAAGGCCATCCGCTCCCGATTCAAGGATTGGATGTCGAAGGCGACTCCGGACGGGAGCGCCACGAAGATCGACCCGTCGGATTCGACCGGCACTTCCGCGATCAGGGCGGTTCCGGACTCGCGGCCGGGGTTCGCGCCGTCGAGCGGCTGACCAAGGATACGCGCCCATCGGACCTCGTCGATTTCGGCCGTGACGTCCCCGCACGAGGGACAGACCGGCGCCGCCAGGTGTCGAACCCCGATCGGAGTGTTCTGCTCGAAGAACGTGTCGATGACCAGCAGATCGAAGACACGGAGCACCGCGGGTGTCCCGGCGGGATAGCCGGTGAATCCGGACACCCTGCCGGGCGGACCGAAGAGCCGATCCTCCGCTTTCAGGGTCTTATGCACGGGTTCCTTGAGGCGAGGAATCACGGCGCGCGGCCACAACTCCGCCTTGGGGCCTCCCGCCACGATCTCCCTGCGCAGACGTCCGGCGGCGAAGCCCTCTTCGGCGTGCAGGGATGGATCGGGCACCAGCCGAAGGATGTCGAAGTCCGGCGCCGCAGCCGGGTCCGCCAGGTCCACCGGACCCGGCGCGTGGGCGATCAGGATGCTCCCATCGGGCAGCGGCCACGGGTCACGCCAGGCTCCGCCCGGTGACACTCCCCGGCAGGCAGCCGTCGGATCCAGAGCGACCCACCCGGGAACGAACCGGTGCTGGGCGGTCTCGGGCGGACCGTGACGAAACGGTTGGTCGAGATCGTCCACCGGATTGTCCGGTTCGATCGTCGGCCCGAATTGATGGTCCGAGAGAATCGCCATGCCGCCCCAATAGGAATCCGCATCGCGGCCGATCCGCACTTCCAATCCGTTGGGCAGTTCCCGGTCGTCGCAGAGCACCGGGATCCCCGAACGGTTTCCATGGTGGGGATGAAAGTTCGACCCGTCCTCGTGCGTGCGGAACAGCGCCCCGTTGAAGAACGGACGCCCTCCCTGCCACCCGGTCCGCAGCGCGGTGAACACGATCTCGCCGGAGGAGCGAAGGGTCGGACGCCGGACTCCTTCCGGGGACCAGGTCAGGCGGCGAAGGGTGGTCCGGAAGGTCTCCGCCTCTTCGCCGCGGGCCGCCAGCCGGATGCGCCACCCGTCGAACCGGGGGGCTCGGCGCGACGTCGCTTCGATGACGTAGTGAGTCGTTCCGTCCACGGGCGCGGGGAAGGGGGGATCCACGGTCAGTCGACCCGGATCGTGGGCGATGATCCGGCGCTCCTCCCCGTGATTCGTGCCGCGAACGACGCGGAGGCGCCGGCCCGTGAACGTCCCCGAACGCTCCGTCCGCGCCGCGTCCACGAGAGTCCGGTGGTCCCCACCCTCGGCCTCTCCCAGCAGTCCGTCCGGACTCGCCGCACACGTGCCGCCGGCGAGATTCGAGACGAAAACGAGGCAGAGCCGCCCCAGGTCGTCGCCGCCGGGATCATCCGGATCGGGAACGTACAACGGGTCCAGGAAGTGCACCTTCGGATCCGTCGAATACGTGAGCTGCCGGAGGTCGCCGGACTCCAGGTCCACTTCCCATAGATCGAAAGG
The DNA here is from genome assembly GCA_964632945.1 of uncultured Planctomycetia bacterium. Lineage (GTDB taxonomy): Bacteria > Planctomycetota > MHYJ01 > WSZJ01 > CAZWCX01 > CAZWCX01. The sequence goes on from CAZWCX010000087.1 coordinate 23,091, forward strand.
CTGGTCCGCACTCCGGCGCATCGCGAACACGGCCCGGCGTCCATCGTGGGCGACGTCGGGCGAACGGATGTCCGCCGGCCCGCAAAGCCGTCGTTCGCGACCGTCCTTCGCAAGCAGGAGTTCCGCGTCGGGAACGAAGCCGAGATCTTCGTAGAAGCGCTCCGGAGCCGAGCGCGAGCGGCGCACGAACAGGAGACCCAGATCCTCGCCCAGGGCAGCCCCGGTCCGTCGACGCGCGTCCGCCTTCTCCCGTTCGAGCCACTCGCGCAGGACCTCGTAGTCCGGGTCGCCTTTGTCGAAAAACCGGTTGCCTCCCTTGTGAACGATTCCGCCTTGATCGAGCGGAATGTTCTTCACCAACTGTCGGGACGATTCGACATCGCCCGAGAGCGAGACCAGTCGCGTGACCTCACCCAGCATGGCGCGCCGGTTCGCGCGGTGCTGCGAGTCGGTGAACCGGTTCGCAAGGGCGGGGATGCCGGGATCGAGCTTGAGGTCATTGAATGCACGCATTCCATGACAGTTGGCTCCGAAGCAGGTCTTGCGCACGAGGATCGGCGAAACCCGCTCGGCGAAGAACCCCTCCGTGTCGGTGAGCGGCGCGGAGGGCGCCGGGCGGGCCCCAATTTCCGCCTCCACCCACTCCCGCAATGCGACGAAATCGGGGTCTCCAGGATGGGCGAATACCTCGGGATGCTGCTCCATCCCCGAGTACGGCGGCGCCAACGGAGAACGCAACAGGGGGCTGGCGAGGGCCGGGGAGCCGCGATCGATCGGAGCGGACGAGCCCTCCGGAGGGCCCTGGGGGGTCGTCAACCGGTCATGGGCATCCCGGATCCGGTCCTCGCCGACAAGACGTCCGGAGGCGTCCAGGGCCCAGCGCAGAAATGTCCGGCCTTCCTGGCTATCCCGAAGGAGACGGATGCGGTCGTCGGGAACCCCGTGACAGGAGGAGCAGCGGCGGTCGAGTACCGGGACCACACGGTCGCGAAACCGGTCATACCGGACCTGCTGCGCCCCGAACTCGCGCCCCGAGTCCGGTGGACGGACCCACAGCCCGAGCGCCGCCAGGGCCGCGAGCAGAGCCGCCCCGCAGGACAGTCGTCGAACGCCAGGGGTCATGGCGACCATCGCAGTCGATCTCCCTGTAGCGAAAGCCCCGGCGAGAGCCGAAGCGTCTTCTCTTCCAAGACCAGCATGGCCTGAACGCCGGGCAGGGAGCGGACGAGGTCCAACCCGCGCTCCGCCCCCAGGGCGCAGAGCGCCGTCGCGAGCGCGTCGGCATCCGCGCCCGACTGCGCAAACACCGTTGCCGAGGCGACGCCGCGGACCGGTTCCCCCGTCCTCAGGTCCAGCAAGTGCGAATAGCGCCGTCCCCCGGCCACGAAGTAGCGCTCAGCGTCGCCCGACGTGGCGATGGCAATGTCGCGAACCGCCACGAGCATCAGCAACCCGGGACCACGCGGGTCGCGGATGGCGACTTCCCACGGCGAACCGCCGCGGGAACCGCCGACGACCAGGTCCCCCCCGGCATCGACCACGAAATCGACGAATCCCGCGCGGCGCAAACGGTCGGCGGCCCGGTCGGCGGCGTATCCCTTGCCGATTCCGCCGAACCCGAGTTTCATGCCCGGCTCCGTCAGCCGGACCTCGGACCCGTTCCACTCGATCTTTCGCCATCCCACGCGGGCGCGAGCGGCAGCCAGGACTTCGGCCGGGGGCAGGGCTTCCCGCGTCCGCGCCTCTTCCCAAACGTCGAACAGCGGACCCCCGCTCACGTCGAATCCCCCGTCCGTGAGCCGCGACCAATGGAGCGACCGATCCAACAGGGCGCGCAGATGGATGCCGACCGGCATCGCGACGCCCCCGGCGGCGCGGTTGACGGCGCTCGTTTCGCTGTCCGCGCGCCACTCGCTCACCGCATCCTCGACCGCCGCCATCTCTTCCAACGCGGCGCGCGCCGCCTCTGCCGCCTCCGGCTCCCGCCCCGGAGCCGACCACACGGCAACCTGGCAGAGGGTTCCCATCAGGGCCCGATGGCTGCGCACGATCGACCCGCCCGGAGCCTCCAGGATGCGGTCGATCGGAGAGCCTCCCGGCCCCCGGACCCAAACGCCCGTGACGCCCAGCACGGCGACGCCGATTCCGGCGAGAATCACTCGATGGAGCGGAGAAAGTGGATCAGGCATTCAACATCCCAGACGGAAAGGTGGGACGTGGTCCCGTGCGTATCGGGCAAACCGTCCCGCTCATTCAGGCCGACTTCACGTCCCTCGGGACGTGGGACATCGCTCCGCGGAAAGGGGAACCGCCGCAGCGCGGGATGGTCGGGCGAACAGACGACTTCCCGAAGGCTGAGCGCGCGGCCGTGATGAAGCAGGCGCGGCGGTCGCATCCACAGTCCGCGCAGCGAAGGGGCGACGAACTGGCCCTCATGCTCCTCGACCCGGCCCGGATCGTCCGGATCCCAGGGTCGACGGTGGCCCAGGATCGCATCCATCCGGTCCGCGCTCACCAGCGTGTGGGCGTCGTCCCGCGGCGCCGCGGTCACGAGCGGCGGAAAGGACCGGTTCTGATTGCGCGGATGGACCTTGTCGGTGAACGTCGGCGCCGGATGACACGCGGAGCAACCCACGCGCGGATCCTCGAACAGGACCCGTCCATGCCGCACCCGCGGATCGTCCGGGTCTTCGGGATTCGGCAGGAGCCGCGGCTCCCCGGCCTGATACTCCCCAATGAAGCGCTGAAACTCCCGAAAGCCGTACTCGCGTCCGAGCCATCGCCGGCTGACGCGGGCGAAGTGCACCTCGCGTCGCTTGACGAGGTCTTCCAGCGTCACCCCGTCCGGCAGGCGTGGCTGCCCCGTCGCCACCACGATCCGGTCGGCCGATCGGGCATAGCGGGCCTGCTCCTCCGGGTCCGCGAAGACGCCGGAAAAATCCCCCGCCGGCGTGCGGCCCTGAAAATCGATGAGCGGATTGTGCTCCATCATCATCGTCAGGGGTTCGTCGATCGACAGCGTTCCCTCGACGAAGAACGGCACCTTCTGGACCAGGGCGCGAAGGTCCGGGACCTCCCGGCTCCCTCCCGTGCGTTCCTCCCCGCCGCGGCTTTGTCCCATGACCTGGCTGACGCTCCACGCCTTCCCGTCCGAGGCGTCCCGGTAGTGACAGTGCACGCAACTCTGGTCCTGATCGACCGAGAACACGCTCGTCTGCACGAAGAACTCGCCGCGCTCGAAGTCCGTGGCGGGGAAGGGGTGCGGCCATCGACTCAGGGAAAGCGTCGAGGTCGACCCTCGAGCCAGGTCCACGAACGTGAGCGACTCCCCCAGACCGTTGACCACGATCAGGACGTCGTCGGCAATCGATAGCCCGACGGGCTTCACTCCGGTGGGGAATACCCTGCCGGGCGTCAACCGGTTCGCGGGTTCCACGTTCGCGTCCACGATCCATTCCTGCACCTCGAACGTGCCCGACATCGCGACATAGAGTCGGTCTCCCCGGACGGCGATCTGCTCCGGAAAGGCGCCCACGACCCTCATCAGGTCCGGGGAAACGTCTCCCTTGCGATCGCCGGCCAGCGCCTCGAAGGAGTCGGAGGTGTAACGGGTGAACGCTTCGTTAGCCTCGTAGCGGGAGACGTCGGACGTCGACGGGTCCAGGATCACCAGGTCGTTCGTAATGTCCCGGAACTTCTCCTGCGCCGTCCCGTCCACGTCCTCGTAGGGACCCAGAACCGCCTGCTCTTCGAGCGGCAGGGCCTTTCCGGTGGTGAGATCCCGGCGCAGCGAGAACTCCGCCTCCGGGTCATCCCGGTCGATGGATTCCCGCCCTGGATGGCGAGCCTTGGGGTGTCCGGATCCCACTCCGAGCGTCGCAAAGACCAGGCGGTTCTGCACCCAGACGACGTCGTTCACGGGGGAGCGAACGAAGATACGACGCACTTCCCTCAGCCGGCGCGTATCCACAACCGAAACGTCGAGCGACCCGGTGTTCGCCACAAAGAGGGTGCGCCCGTCCGGCGAGAGCACCAGGTCGCGCGGCTTGTCGCCGACGCAGATCCCCGGGCCGGAGCGGTCGACGGCGTTCCACGCCTCGAGCACGCTTGCGTCCTCATCGTCCGCCCGGGAGAATACGACCCGTCCGGCATGATGCCGCCCGTCGAGGGCGTCGCCCCAGCCGCCGTCCCGAATGCCGCGAACCGCGCGCAGCAGGGGACCGCCCTGAGGATCCTGCGGATCGAGATGGGCCCGCAGGCGCAGGAACAGCTCCGGTGCGTTGGGCCCCGCGTAGAATCCTCCCGCGGAATGCAGATGACAGCCCGCCCCGCCGCAGCGGGCGCGAACCACCCCGCGCACCGGGTGCCTCACGTCGTCCGTCGCCTCCGCGAGCGGAAGACGGCGAACGGCGATGCGGCAGTCGGGACAATGTCCCGGCCGGTTCGCTTCCCGGCCGCACGCCGGACATGCGAATCCGGCGCGCTCGCCGCCCGGGGGGAACGCGTCCACGAGGGCAGCAACCTCCCCGAGATCCCGCAGCCGGCCGTGAAGCCGGCCGCCCTGCGGATCGAAGTCGACGACGAGCACCTGGTTTTTCCAGAAGTTGGTCACATACGCGCGGCGTCCCGCGGGATCGAAGACGAGGTCTTCGCAGTAGAACGGGACCGCAACCTCCTCCTGCACGACGTCCGATCGCGTGTCGATGACGGAAAGAAAGTTCGAGGTTCGATGGGTCACCAGGGCCCAATCCCCGGAAGGGTGGATCGCGATGCCCCAGGGGTGCGAGCCCGTCGCAATCCGCCCGACCTCGACCCGTCCCGTCAGATCGATCACAACGACCTCATGGCCGGGCGAGGTCTCCTTCCCGGTCAGGGTGACGTAAGCCTTGTTCCGGTGGGGGATCGTCGCCACCCGCGAAGGGCGGCAACGGGGCGGTTGGGGGGCGGCCAGCGGATTGGGGTTCGCCACCGGTGGCAGAGAGCGACGTGCGGAGCCGGTGTCGCCCTCGTTTTGCGACGGCGCCGACGCCGGCTCGACCCGGACGGCGCGCGCCGGCCGTCCGACCCATGCGGGCCATGCGGACAGAATCAGGATCGCAATCGCCGACGCGGCGCAAATGCCGTCCCGACGGTCCACCTTTCGCTGCATCATGCCGGAGGAGGCACCCGCTACGTCCGGGTCGACGATCGGTCGACCCGCGGAAACCCGCCGTCCACGTGAACGGTTCGGGAGTTGGACCTCACCGCCGCAATCCTTATGCCATGAAGGAGTTTCGTGAAACGAACCGGCACAGGGACGGAGTCGGGGGCCGGGCACGGGGCAACCCCACGGGAAGGCTCGAGTTTCGCCTCGGGGATGACCCTGGCCGACCGCGTGGGCCCGCCCGCGCGGGTGGCGGAGGCGCGTCCGCCCGCCGGCCGACGAATTCGGGTGCGGCGTCTCCCGCGTAGATGGGAACATTCCCCCGGCCGGCCGGAAAAACTTCGCACGGGGCGCGCGCGGATCGCTTCGCCGTTGACGGGCGAAGCCCGAGAGACTACCGTGCCGTAGGATTCCTTTCGTGCCGTTACCCGCCCGGAGCCCAGGAGAGTCGACGCCATGACCCGCCCCGTCGGTTGGATCGTTCCCGCCTTCCTTGCCCTTCTGCCGTGGGCCCATGAAGCACAGGCGCAGCAGGTCGCTTCGATCGAGCCGGCAAGGGTAGAGGAGGGGAGACCGGTGCGCCTGCGCGTTACGGTTCAAAATTCGACGGACGATCCGGCCGCTTTGGTCCGCTGTTTCGTCCGGATCGGCAATGCCGAGGGCGCGCTCGAAGGTCGTGCGCTGACGGCGTCCTCCCTGCTGCCGCTGGCGCACGAGGCGGTCTCCCTCGACCTCGAAGTTTCGGAAGACCTGGGGCCCATCGCACGTGCTCCCCGTCCGCCGGTGCGGCATGCGCTTCAGGGAAAACCGCACCTGCTCCTCCGTCGAATCGCGGCGGGTGGCGGGATCACATTCGACGTCGACTGGATCCCATCGGAGGCCGACCAGGGCTTTCGTCTGGAGTGGTCGGCGCTGGTGATCGACGACGACTCGCGTGCCGAGTTCATGATTCGGTCGGGCGCGGATGTCTGGTCGCCCGCTTTCAACCGCGCCGAAACCGGGAAATCGGGGGAAGAGCGGAAACCGGAGCCCGACGCGGGCGCGATGCGCTTCCCCCGCACGGGAATGGACGTTCGCGTCACGCGGTGGGTGCCGATCGAGGAAGCCGACGCGGAGGAGGTCCTCGTACCGGAATCGCGGATTCCCAAGCTCACGCTGATCGGCCAGAATCTGGAGGTGAAGCGCATCACGACCGATCTACGGATCGATGGACGCCGGATCCTGGAAGTCGTTCCGGCGGAGTTCGGTCTCGATGACGCGCGAACACGGGCGGGGGGGGTGACGACGTCATCGGCGGTTCGCCTGGCGGACGGACGCTGGATCCTGGAGACCGCCGAGGGCGTGTGGTGGCTGGTGGCGCCCGAAGGGACTCCCCTCACCGCCGGGGGCCGGGTCTTTCCCCTGGCCGTCTCCCTGGCGCGCGAGGGCGCCGTTTCGATGGCTTGGCCTGCAGCGGACGCCCAGCCCGAACTCGCGTCGGATCTCCGGCAGGAGGGCTTCCTCGAAAGCGCCGGGAAGTCGCCCGTCGTGCGCGTGACGGCCGAGCGTCTGGCCGACTTCGCCGCGGTGCTCGGAAAACACGGGGCCCGCCTGGACGGGGCCACGATCGCGGGGCCCTGAGGGAGTCGATCGTTCGGGTGAAAGTCTCATCGGCGGGAGGATCGTCCCCGGGGAACCCGGCCGCGTCGCGGCACGAGGTTCCGCGGCCTTGCATCCTTTCAGGAGGAACTCATGCGCTACGGCGCCGCTCTCGTCACGCTCGCCCTGGCCGGCCTGTTCGCTGGGGAAGTTTTCGTCGGACCGCGGGATGCGCAGGCGGAGGACGATCCGGTGGGACGCGCCGTGACCGACCACATCAATGGATTTCGCAAGACGGCGGGACTGGCGCCGGTGGTTCTGGACGCCGACCTATCCCGATCCTGCCAGGCCCATGCGGACTATCTCGTCCGCCACGATGCCCGCATGTGGGGGGGACGGGATCGTCTCGATCCCCACGACGAGCGACCGGAGATGGAAGGGTACTCCGACGAAGGGCGAAAGGCGGCACGCTCATCCATCATCGCCTGGGTCGAACCCAAGCGCGCCATCGACAATCACATGGAGGGCCACTTCCACCGTGTCCCCTTGCTCAATCCGGACCTCAAGAAAGTCGGGGTGGGCGTGGCGCGCGGCGGAAAATACGGGTGGGCCTGCGTCATCGACGTGAATCGGGGAACGGGATCGACTCCGGATCGACCGGAGTGCGTGCCGTGGCCGGCCGACGGTCAGCTCGAAGTGCCGACCCACTACTATCTGGAGATGCCGGATCCGATCCCGATGACGAAGGACAAGAAGGCGGGCAATCCGGTGACGGTGACGTTCGCGCCCGTTTGCAAGGTCGCCGGCGCCCGCGCGACGTTTCTGGAGGGGCCCAAGAAGAAGCCGGTGGAATTCTGGATGTCCACGCCGGAGGCGCCCGCCGACCCGATCTACCAGCGCAACACCATCGCGCTCTTTCCCAAGCAACCCCTCTCCCTCAAGACGGTCTACACCGTGACCGTGGAGTGCACCATCAACGGCAAGCCCTGGTCGAAGACGTGGAGTTTCACGACCTCGGGCAAGGGGCCGTCGCCGCGACCGCACTAGTGGGTCTTCAACCTAGATTTCCCAGGTTGGTCCGGTCGCATTTCGCGCCGGGCTTCGTTGCTCGTCGGGCGCGAAAATCGCCTCGGCCGAACCTAGGATCTCAAGATTGAAGACCC
>CAZWCX010000088.1:0-30881 GCA_964632945.1 uncultured Planctomycetia bacterium
GGCGGATTTTTCACGAAGCCGCTGGCGCGGCTTCATGAATAATCCGGGCTAGTCGACCTGATTGCCGCAGGCTGCGATGCGATTACGCCCGCCGCCTGGGAAGGGGACGAGAGCATCAGCCCTTCTTTTCTAGCTCGGGCGCGCAGGCTCATTGGGGACGCGACGACGACCCTGACCTGGGGCGGCGGCGACACGGTCACGCGCTGGCTCGATGGCAGGGACGCCAACGGTCCCACATCGTTTCCGCGTGCCCGGTATCTTTCCCAGCTGTTCGTGGAGGAGCTTTGCTCGGCAGGAGGCGTCGCCGATGGCCTCGTCGATGAGATCGAGCGCGTGATCTTCGTGTCACATTCACAGGACGATCGAGAGCAGGCGCTCGATTTCGCCGAGCTGCGCGACCAGCAGACCTCACGCTTCCAGCAGGCGCGCGAGCGTGAAGCCCAGGCGATCTCGGACATCTCGGACCGTATCGCCATCGAGCTCGAAAAAGAGAGCATTGTTGCCCCCCTGGCCACGCAGGTCGGGCAAAAGAAGAAGTTGATCGCCGATCATACGGCGGACCGCGCGAAGCTCGTGGTTAAGGGCACCGAAGCACAGGTAGCCCGACACACCCAGCTCAGTTGTGCGGGGCAGAAGCTTCGCAACAGAATTCAGGACCTCAGGAATCAGCGCCGCACCTTCGTCGCCCTGCAGGACGAGGTTCGCAGCATGCGCGCTACGGGCGCCCCTGAGCTGCTCCGCCAAGCCCAGGCACGGCATGGCAATAGCGGCTTGAACGCTCAGCAGTGGGAGGAATTCCTGCTCATCTACAAGGGTGACGTCGATAAGAGCCTGGCGGCCTACATCGGGTGGGCCGACGGCGAGATCCGCAAGCTCAACGGCGTTCCGCCCACGCCCGGCGATCCGAACGTGGCGCTGATCCCGGACGACGCTGATGTCTCGACAATTTCACTTGCGCTCATCGCCGCCGAGATCACTCGTCTTGAAGCGCTGTTCAGCGCCGACAAGATTGTCCGCGATCAATATGCGGCACTGACCGGCCGCATTGCGCAGGAGAGCTCCGCCCTACAGGCTCTCGAAATCCGGCTCACCGATGCGCAGGGCGCCGCAGCCCGCCGAAAGGAGCTTCACACAGAGCGCGATGATACCTACGGTCGCGTTTTTGAGGCGATCATCAACGAGCAGAGCGCACTGGCCGGCCTCTACGCGCCGCTGATGGCTCGGCTTGCAGCATCATCGGGCACGCTGAAGAAGCTCAGCTTCTCGGTTCGGAGAATCGCCGATGTCAGACAATGGGGCTCGTTTGCCGAGGAGCAACTTCTCGACCTGCGCAAGACGGGACCCTTCCACGGTCGCGGCTCGCTGATAGACGCCGCGACCATGGCACTAAAAACCGTGTGGGAGACAGGCTCGGCGGCCGAGGTTCGGACCGCCATGACGACCTTCATGGCCAGATACCTGAAGGAGTTGCTGGCCCATGCGCCCTATGCACCAACGCAGCAGGCTGGATACCGAGCGTGGTTGAAGCAGTTCGCGCACTGGATCTTCGGGACCGAGCACATCACTGTCCGCTACGAGATCTCCTACGATGGCGTCGATATCCGCAACTTATCGCCCGGCACGCGGGGCATTGTTCTGCTGCTGCTCTACCTTGCGCTCGACGATTCAGACGATCGGCCTCTGATCATCGACCAGCCCGAGGAAAACCTCGATCCGAAGTCTGTTTTCGACGAGCTGGTCCCACTCTTCATCGCCGCGAAAGCGAAGCGCCAGGTGATCATGGTGACGCACAACGCCAATCTCGTCATCAACACCGACGCGGATCAGATCATCGTGGCGGAAGCCGGTCCGCATCCGTCAGGCGGCCTGCCGCCGATCAGCTACGTGGCGGGTGGATTGGAAGACGCCGCGATCCGCAAGGCCGTCTGCGACATCCTTGAAGGAGGTGAAGCCGCCCTCCGCGAGCGCGCGCGACGGCTTCGTGTTCGGCTCGATCGCTAGCCTAGTCCAGAGCGAACCACGAGCGGTACGCAGTGCACCGAATCGTACTTTTCATGACCAAGCGTGTCGGTCCACGGCTCCCCTCGACAAAGTCAACCGATCTTGCGCCCGCCACGCTTTGCATTGCCGCACAGCACCCCAATCATCCACTCGTGCGTCCGCCGCCCCACCTCACCCCGCGCCACTCCAGCCCTCGCCGTCTCCTGCGCCTCCCCACAGCGCCCCCCACCCCCTCTCGCCACGCTCTGCAGCGCCACACAGCACCTCAACACACCGCTCGCCGATCCTGCCCCCCGCCGCAGTACGCGCCAAGCAGTTTCTTGTTGACGAAGTCACCGCCCCACCGCCAAAATCCACGCGTATCCCACGAACCCGCAACAAGATAGAGGAGGGATCCCTATGCGCATGCCACCGGTAGTCATAGCAACGCTCCGCCTCATTGAGACTTACGGCGTCTTCCACGAAGCGCGCCTCATGGCCCACGCCAAGCTCAAAGGCGCCCCTGAGCGCATCGTCAAGATGCTCGACGTCTGGAGCAAGCTCCTCGGCGTCATGGACAAGCAGGCAGCGGCGATCGGGGCCGCGCGGCGCGACCGGGTGCGCGCCCGTGCGGCGCTCATCCTCGCCAATCACAACGCTGACCGCATGCTCGGGCGCATGAGTGCGGCCATCGATGCGGACCAGGCCGCCCCGACGAACAAGACCGACAAGAAGAAAATCCTGCGCACGAACCCGAGCGACGTCGCCCGACTGCCGTACACCGAACAGATCGGCGCAATGCGGTCCATGGCCAAAGAGATCGCCGATTCCTCGCTCGTCACTGCGAAGAGCCTGGTGAAGGAATTCGGCGAGTCGGCCGACGCACTCGAAGCGGCTCTCAAGGCCTATGCCGAGGCGCGACGCCTCCAGACCGACGCCCGGGAGAAGGGCGAGGACCTCGAGCTCGACTTCCGCCACGTGTACAACGGTAACTATGGCGGACTGCGCGAGCTGTACAAGGAGGACGTCGCCTTCGTCGAGACCTTCTTCTACAAGGAAGACCGTCAGGATCGCGACGACGACGCCGCGGCCGGCCCGAAAGGCGAGGGAACCGAGCCCAAGACCGCGTAGTCGCCGGCTCCGATGCCCGCCACGATCCCCGCGACGCAGGGGTTCCGGATGGCAGGATACAACCCGGGTTCGGGCCGAAGAGCTGCGGAGGGCAGGTTGGGCGACATCCGATACGCGCTGGTGTCCGGCGAGTTCCTCCTCCACGAGGACGCCGCCGGCCGCCGGCGCGGATTCGAACCGGATGGCGATTCCCTCGCCTTCCGTCCGGCGCGTGCGGATCTTCTGCGCGCTTTGGGGACCCCTCCACGAGATGCCGAGTTCCAGCGCACGGGCCGAGTCCAGATCCGTCTCGAGGGAATCGATGCGCTCGAACTCCACTATCGCGGCAGCCACCAGCAGCGCCCCCAGTGCTTGCGCGCGCGCGACCATCTGCTCGATCTGCTGGGATTCGCCGACGTCGTCTTCGAGCGCCCGAAGGCGACCCGCGGCTTGCCGCTCCGCGTCCGTCAGGCGCGTCCGCACCCCATGCGCGGGTACATCTTCACACGGCAGATCGACCCGAACGGCCGCCCCGTCGCATTCGCGTTCGCCGGGCCGGCAGGGATCCCCGACGGCCCCGGGGTTCGGCTCACCGCGCAGCGGGCCGGCCGCAGCGTGAATGCGCGCCTGCTCGCAGCCGGTCAAGCCTACCCCGCCTTCTACCGTACTTTACCGGGCAACTTGCGGGCGATGCTGGCCCGGCGAGTCGAGCGCGCCCGGGCCGCTCGCCTGGGTGTCTGGAGCGTGGACAAGACGACGACGGGCGTGAGCATCCAGGACGCACGCACCCTGACCCGCGCGGCTATCTGGCCCAAGCTGTACCGAAGGCTCGTCGATTACTTGCGGGCCCCGCTGGACAAGACGTCCGATGGGAGGGCGGGTTTCCTGGGCTGGCTGCGCGATCGTCGGTTCGACTCGCGGGACGATGAACTGATCGTGGTGGACCGGCGGACGGAGCGCGCCGCACGGCTCAGCGACCTGCTCGAGGTGCGCGCGCGCAGGGTGCGGATGCGCGTTGACCCGGGCGGGGTGGTGTTGTCGCCGAGGTAATGGCGGTCGGGTTGTTCGTGAGGACGCGTGCATGGGCCATGCGACGAATGCGATTCAGCCTGCTGGCTACTGGTACTACGTAAACCATGTCCCGGGCGGCCGCACCGCCGACGGCAAGCGCACTCGGTACGCCCGACTTCATGTCGCGACGTGCGGCTGGTGCAACGATGGAGTAGGCATCCGAGCAACCCGGAATGAACGCGAGAACGCGTGGCACGGGCGCTTCCGCGATGAGCGCGAGGCCAGGAAGCACTTCAAGATTCTGCCGACCCGCTTGCCGCATGCGTACGCTTGGTGGGTGTGCGATTGCTGCACGCGGGAGGGCACAGGCGGAGTGGGTTCGCGATGAAGGTCCCCCGTCCGACCTTCATCTACCGCATCATGCACCTCGACAATCTCGCTCTGTGTTTGCGCCGCGGGATGTTGCATGCGCCCAAGCACGTTCCGAAGGACGGCGAGACCTACCGGGCGATCCACAACGAGGAGATCTCTCAACGGCGCGCGGTCCGCAAGATCCCGTGTGGTCCGCGCGGCGTCCTGCATGACTACGTCTGCTTCTACCTCGGCCGCCGTCCGCCCATGTTGCTCCAGCTTTCCTCGGGCCAGGTGAAAGGGTACGATGAGGGACAGGAGCCGATCATCTACCTCGTCTCCTCGGTCCAGACGATCACGAAGGCCGGCCTGCGATTCGTCTTCTCGGACGGCCACGGCATCGCGAACTTCACCGGTTGGTTCGACGACGTGAGCAAACTCGCCGAAGTCGATTGGGACGTCATGGACGCGGTCTATTGGAACGACACGATCGATGATCCCGACCGGCAACGGCGCAGGCAGGCCGAGTTCCTCGTTCACCGCAAGTGTTCTTGGGAGCACATCCACGAAATCGTCGTGATCGATGCCAAGGTGAAAAAGCGCGTGAACGCAATCCTCGCGCAGTTCGATCGCGCACTGCACCGACCGGTTCGCGTCGAACAGGATTGGTACTACGATTGAGCGGAGTCGTTCCGTGATCGAAGCGGCAACCGGCAACCTGCTGACCTCCGACGTGGAGGCGCTGGTCAACTCCGTGAACTGCGAGGGGTTCATGGGGAAGGGGCTTGCGCTGCAATTCAAGCAGGCATTCCCGGAGAACTTCCGCGCATACCAGAACGCCTGCCGGCGCGGCGAGGTCCAACCGGGACGGATGTTCGTCCACGAGACCGGGCGAATGGTGAATCCACGCTGGATCGTCAACTTCCCGACCAAGCGCACGTGGCGCGGCAGCTCGCGCCTGGAGGACATCGAAACCGGGCTGGGGGATCTGGTTGCGCTCGTGCGAACCAAGCACATCTCCTCGATCGCCATCCCGCCTCTCGGGTGCGGGCTGGGTGGTCTTCGCTGGGAGCGCGTCCGTCCGGCAATCGAGAGGGCATTCGCGCCGATCGAGGATGTGCGGGTGCTCTTGTTCGCCCCGCAGGACGCGCCCGAGCCTCGCGCGATGCCCATCGGCACGGAGCGGCCGGGCCTGACGGTTCCGCGCGCGCTATTCATCCGGCTCATGGGGAAGTATCGCGAACTCGACTACCGCCTGACGCTGCTCGAAATCCAGAAGCTGGCGTACTTCCTCCAGGAGTCCGAACAGCCGCTGAAGCTCGAGTACGTCAAGCACCTCTACGGTCCGTACGCGGACAATCTGAACAAAGTGATCGAGCTACTCGAGGGGCATTACGTCCGCGGGTACACGGGGTCGCGGAAACCGGATGTTCCGATCGAGCTGCTGCCGGGTGCACTCGAGGAGGCTGAAGGGTATCTCGCCGGCCATGACCAGGAAGCCACGCGGCTCGACCGGGTAGCGCGGCTGATTGACGGCTTCGAGACTCCGTACGGCTTGGAAATGCTGTCGTCCCTGCACTGGGTGGCCGCACATGACGATCCGCCGGCGCGGAGCGCCGATGAAGCGGTGGAACGCGTACGTGGCTGGACTACGCGGAAGCGCGGACTCTTCCGGCCCCAGCACCTGAAGGTCGCGTGGGAAAGACTCGAGGAGCAAGGTTGGGTGCCGGCCAGGTCCCGCGGGCACGGATCTTCTGGCCTCGCCGAAGGAGGACCACGTGAGGCACAGACCACGCCGGATCGCGCGGGTACGAGCAGTTCGCCGGAGAGAACCGCTGGCAGCGAAGACTTGGATGCCTCGCTGTCCGAGGAAGCTCGCAGCTTCATCGCGGCACATGGGCTGGAGCATGCGTTGCGCGAGAACATCGAGTTGGCCAGGGCCTGTTTCCGGTACAAGGAGCGGCCGTCGGTTGCTCGCATGTGCGACCCCGAGTGGGGTGACGAGTGGGTCGTTCTCGAAGTGCGCGCCCTGGGAGATGTCGAGGAGGTGAAGGCAGCCTACAGGCGATACATCGAGGCCCTGGCCCGATCCGAGCGCTTCGCGGCGCGGTCGCAGATCCGGCTGTCGATCGACGTGGTGGAGTAGCGGATGGATCCGCGCGAATTCCAGCGGTTGGCGGGCATCCTGGCGGCGAAGAACGGCGCAAGTCCAGCGCAGTGCCGGACGGCGATTTCGCGGACCTACTACGCCACGTTTCATGTGGCGCTGGAGGCGATGGACGAGCTCGGGATTCGCGTCCCACGCGGACCACGCGCGCACACGGAACTGCAGTCGACCTGGAGCGACATCGACCATCCGAAGGCCAGGGAGATCGGCGCCAGCCTGGGCGATCTGCACTCGAAGCGCATATCCGCTGACTATCGGCTTCCCGAGAACGGCTGCGAGCAGGTATTCACGGCGCGGGTCTACGTGGAATTGGGAAGCGCATTGTTGTCGTCGATTGCCCAGGTACGGATGGATCCCACCCGGGGGGAACTGGTAGAGGCGATTCGGAAGCGGGCGCAGGCGAGGGAGCGCGAAGGGGGTGCGTAGCTCGCGGGCCGTTGAACTCCGCGTGCAGGCCCGTCTTGAGCGGTGGATCGGAGAAGTGGACATTCCAGGCGTGCGCGAGTTTCTACCTTGGATCAGGAGGTCTGCATGGCTAGCAAGCTGTCGATCAAGAGTGTGATATCGGTGTCCGAAGTGGAGCCCGCGATCTTCGAGATCGTGCTTCTGGAGGAGAGCGGACAGGAGGTCAGACTTCGAGTCAACGTCTTCGCCCTTCAGGATCTCAATCGGAGGATGACGCCCTACATGGGTTCATAGGACGCTTCGGAGACAGCCCATTGAAGGTCTTCCCGTAATGATCCCACGCGGCCACAAGTTCGCCATCCTCGCGGTATCGAATCTGGAGTCGTCACTGCCGCAGGGAAGCAAACCGCTGCGCGTATCCAGTGCGTGTTTCGTCAGTCGCATCCCGCCGGCCGAATTGGATGCAGGGTGGACGAAGTGGGTTGGATCACTCTTTGCCGATAGCTTCAGGTCTGCGACTTTCTTCATTGCCTGTCACGCGCCATCCAAGAACCCCGGGATCGTGGATGCGCAGAGTCGCCGGCTCGAGCGCCTCATGCGGTTGATTTGGCTTGGCGCGATGCTGGCGGGTGGAGTTCCCACCCAGGAGGGCACTCGCTGGGCGTCTGGGGAGTATCCGAGCAGCGGGGATCCGAATGTCAGAGGTCTGTCGACCGGGCCGGAGTGTTGGTCCTCGAGTATCCTTCCGCACTATCGTCGCGCGGTGGATGTGCGGTGCCTGAAGCGGGGCGTCTCGATTGCGAACGGATTGGCGAAACTTGCTGGCAAGCGAGCGTGCTTCAGGATTCAGAAGGGTCTTCGGATGTTGATTCGAGGTATGCACGAAGAATTCATCGACGATCGTGTCCACGCCTACGTGCGCGCTCTGGACGGAGTGTTGAAGCTACCCAAAGGGGACTCGCAGGGCGCCTTCGCGAGTCGTGCGAGCAACGCCTTCCTCACGTCCGATGCGGGCAATGAACCGACGCTAAAGGAAGCGTACAAGCTCCGCAATGCCGTGGAGCATTTGAAGCCCATCGAAGTTGAAATCGATGGTCCGCGAACGAAGCAAGCGAAGCTACGGCGGGCCACCCTGCGTGCGATTCAGATCGAGACGCTGGCCTTTTCGGCGTACCGACAGCTCGCGGAGAGTGCCAACCTTCGCAGCAGACTGAAGGACGACGCGCACATTGACGCGTTCTGGGCGCAGGACGCCGTGACCATTGCGAGGGCATGGCCGGAGAAGATACCCCTACGCGATTGTAAGAACCGCAAGCCCACCGTCAGGGCAGTGTTGCGACGCCGCACGGCCCAGATGCGGAGCCGACGATCATGAGGCGCAAGCTCATCGAAGTCGCGCTGCCGCTGGATGCGATCAATGTGGCGTCGTTGAGGGAGTCGTACATCTATAGAGGGAATCCGTCCGCCGTGCACAAGTGGTGGGCACAGCGGCCGTTAGCGGCGGCGCGGGCGGTGATCTTTGCGCAGATGGTGGACGACCCATCGAGCTGGCCGGAGCTGTTTCCGACCGAGAAGGCGCAGGAGAAAGAGCGCAAGCGGCTCTTCGGCATCATCGAAGCGCTCGTGAAGTGGGAGAACACGACCAACGAGGCCCTTCTCCAGCGGGCGCGAGACGAAATCTGGGCGAGCTGGCGGCGGACGTGCGCGGAGAACGCGGATCACCCGCGCGCCAGGGAGTTGTTCGACCGGAATCGGCTGCCGACGTTCCACGACCCGTTCGCGGGCGGGGGATCGCTTCCGCTCGAGGCGCAGAGGCTGGGGCTGGAAGCGCATGCGAGCGATTTGAACCCGGTCGCCGTGCTGATCAACAAGGCGATGATCGAGATTCCGCCGAAGTTCGCGGGGCGACCGCCGGTGAACCCGGAGGCGCGCAGGACGAGGGAGTTGGTGGCGCGCGAGTGGCGCGGCGCGCAGGGCCTCGCCGAGGACGTGCGATACTACGGGAAGTGGATGCGCGACGAGGCGGAGAAGCGGATTGGGCACCTGTACCCCAAGATCGCGGTGACGGCGGAGATGGGGAAGGAGCGGAAGGACCTGAAGCCGTACGTCGGACGCGAGTTGACGGTGATCGCGTGGCTTTGGGCGAGGACGGTGAAGAGCCCGAACCCGGCCTTCGCGGACGTGGACGTGCCGCTGGCCTCGACGTTCATGGTGTCGACCAAATCGGGCAAGGAGGCGTATGTCGAGCCGGTGATCGAGGGCGGGGGGTACCGGTTCGTGGTGAAGGTGGGAACGCCGAAACACCCGGATCGGGCGAAGGGCGGGACGAAAATCTTACGGGGAGCGAATTTCGAGTGCGTGATGTCGGGGACGCCGATTTCGGGCGATTACATCAAGGCCGAGGGCAAGGGCGGGCGGATGGGCGCGCGGTTGATGGCGATCGTCGCCGAGGGGGATCGCGGACGCGTGTATCTTGCACCGATTGCGGAGCACGAAGCGGCGGCAATAAAGGCAAAGGCCGAGTGGAGGCCGGAGGGTGATGTCCCACCTCGACTGACGGGGGGAACGTGTGTCCCGTACGGGCTGCGAACCTGGGGCGACCTCTTCACACCGCGGCAGTTGGTTGCGCTCACGACGTTCTCCGACCTCGTGGGCGAAGCGATGAAGCATGTTCACCGCGACGCGCTGGCGAGCGGGGTCCCCGACGACCCCACGCCACTACGCGACGGCGGCTCCGGCGCGGCGGCCTATGCAGAGGGGGTGGCCATCTGCTTAGCATTCAGTCAAGACAAGACCTCGGAGTACGGCTGCACAATCGTGCCTTGGTACAGCAAGGAAGACCGCCCGAAGGGGCTGTTCGCGAGGCAGGCGATCCCCATGGTCTGGGACTTCGCAGAAGTAAACCCACTCAGTGACATCGGCGGCAGCCTTTCAGCATCTGTTGGGATTGTTGCTGGCGCGCTTGATGGATGTGCCCCGGATGGTCCCGTGGGAATGGTAACTCAGGCTGATGCAGTCACCAGCAACCTCGACCACAGCGTGGTGATCAGCGCCGACCCCCCCTATTACGACAACATCGGATATGCCGACCTATCCGACTTCTTCTACGTCTGGCTTCGCCGCTCCCTGCGCAGTGTTTTTCCCGATCTCTTCGCGACCGTTGCCGTACCCAAGGAAGCTGAACTTGTCGCCACACCTTACCGCCACGGGAGCAAGGAGAGGGCCGGAGCGTTCTTCCTGGACGGCATGACGCGAGCGATGCAGCAGCTTGTTGGTAACGCGCACCCCGCGTTTCCCGTCACGATCTACTACGCCTTCAAGCAGTCGGAGAGCGAAACGGACGCGGGTGCCGCGAGCACAGGTTGGGAGACGTTTCTTGACGCGGTCATTCGAGCCGGATTCGGTGTGAGCGGTACTTGGCCCATGCGCACTGAGCGAGGTGCACGTTCGATCGGGATCGGTACGAACGCCCTCGCCTCCTCCATCGTCCTCGTCTGCCGCCCCCGCCGCGCCGACGCCCCGACCGCCACCCGCCGCGAATTCGTCACGGCCCTCCAATCCGAGCTCCCTGCCGCGCTCACCCACCTGCAACGCGCCAACATCGCCCCGGTCGACCTCGCCCAGGCGGCGATCGGCCCCGGGATGGCCGTCTTCACGCGTTACGCAAAGGTCCTCGACGCCGAGGGCAGGCCGCTTCCCGTGCGCGACGCGCTCGCGCTGATCAACCAGACGCTCGACGAAGTCCTAGCGGCCCAGGAGGGCGATTTCGACGCCGACACACGCTGGGCGCTCGCCTGGTTCGACCACGTCGGGTTCGAGCCTGGCGAGTTCGGCGTGGCCGAAACGCTCTCCAAGGCCAAGAACACCAGCATCGCCGGCCTCGTCGAAGCGGGCATCCTCAGGTCCAAGGCCGGCAAGGTACGCCTGCTCCCGCCCGACGAGCTGCCGAAGGACTGGGACCCAGCCACCGATCCCCGCTTGACGGTCTGGGAGATCGTCCACCACTTGATCCGAACCCTCGACGCCGGCGGCGAAGCGGCGCCCGCGGCGCTCGTCGCCCGGCTCGGCGCAAAGGCGGAGACCGCGCGCGAGCTGGCGTACCGCCTCTACACCCTCTGCGAACGCAAGAAGCGCGCGGCCCAAGCATTGTCGTATAATGCCTTGGTGCAGAGCTGGCCGGAGATCCTGCGGTTGGCCCGCACGACCACCCCGGCGCCGCCGGCGCCGGCCCCAGACCTGTTCGAGTCGTGATTGGACCCGGAGGCCGGCACTACAGCGCAGGACGGGCGACATGGCGATCACCAACTTCAACACCTCCAACCAGACCTTCCGCAAGCTCATGGGCAACGGGCTCGTCTATCGCGTCCCCATGTTCCAGCGCGACTACTCCTGGACCGAACAAGAATGGGACGACCTCTGGCAGGACATCGTGGCCATGCTCGAACCGGGCGGGGAGTCCGGTCACTACCTCGGGTATCTGGTGCTCCAGTCGAACGGCGAGCGCAATTTCGACATCATCGACTGCCAGCAGCGAGTGACGACGCTCAGCATCCTGGTGCTGGCCGTACTCAACAACTTGCGTCTGTTGGCGGAACAGGGCGCCGAGGCCGAGGACAATCGCCGCCGACTCGAGGAGCTGCGCAAGTCCTACATCGGCTTCCTCGACCCCGTGACGCTGATCCCGACCTCCAAGCTCACGCTCAACCGGCATAACGACACCTTCTATCAGACCTATCTGGTTCCCCTCGAGCGCGCTCCCCGCCGCAACCTCAAGGCCTCGGAACACCTGCTCCGCAAGAGCTACGAGTGGTTCGACGAGAAGATGCGGGCGCGCTTCGCAGGGAAAACCGGGGCCGACCTGGCTCGTTTCCTCGACAGCGTGGCCGACCGGCTCTTCTTCACCGTCATCTCGGTGACGGACGAGCTGAATGCGTTCAAGGTGTTCGAGACGCTCAATGCCCGCGGGGTGCGGCTGTCATCGACGGACCTGCTCAAGAACTACCTGTTCTGCGTCGTCCACGGCGCGGGCGGCCACGAGCATGAGATGCGGACGCTCGAGGAACGGTGGGAGGCCATCGTCGGAAAGCTCGGCAGCGAGGAGATCCCCGACTTCCTGCGGGTGTACTGGAATAGTCTCAATCCCCTCACCCGCCACTCCGACCTCTTCAAGGCCATTCGCGGCAAGGTCAAGGACAAGGCCGGCGTCTTCGCCCTCCTGCGCGACATGGATCGCGATGCCGACATCTACGCGGCGCTCGGCAAGCCCGACGATCCGGCCTGGAATCAGGAGCAGCGTACCCACGTGGCCGAGCTGGCCATGTACGGCGTGCGTCAGCCGTATTCTCTGCTGCTGGCCGCCCGGCGCGACCTGGAGGACGCCGACTTCGCGCGCGTGCTGCGCGCCTGCGCGATCGTCTCGTTTCGGTACAACGTCATCGGCAACCTCGCGACCAACGAGCAGGAGCGGGTCTACAACGCCGTCGCGGAGAACATCGCCCGCAAAGAACTGGCGAGCCCCGCCGCGATCATTCACGCGATGCGGCCAATCTATACCTCGGACGCGCAGTTCCGCTCGGCCTTCGCCGAGAAGCAAGTGCGGACCACGACGCCGCGCAACCGCCAGGTCGTGCGCTACATCCCGTTCAGGATCGAGCAACAGGTTTCCCAGCGGGCATTCGACTCACTCAGCGACAAGTACAGCATCGAGCATGTCCTGCCCGAGCGGCCTGACGCGTCCTGGCCGGCGTTCGCCGATGAGCAGGCCGACCGCAGCGTCTATCGGCTCGGCAACCTCACGCTGCTCACCACCAAGGACAATCGAGCCGTGGGCAATGGCTCGTACGCCGAGAAGCGGGCCGTCTATGAGCAAAGCGAGTTCGAAGTGACCCGGCAACTCGCGGCGGAAAACGAGGAATGGACGCCCGAGCGCATCGCGAGTCGCCAGCACTGGGCGGCCGCGCAGGCCACGGCGATCTGGAAGCTGTCCGAATTGAGCTGATGGGAGCCGAACCGTCCTATGGCCCTCTCCAACCACGAACGCGTCGCCAAGGCCCTCGACCTGCTGAAAGACGGCCTCGTCCCCTTCGTCGAGCGCGAGCTCCGCGCCCAACACGCGCAGCAGTGGTTCGAGCAGTTCCAGGCCTCGCTGCCACCGCAGCAATTGCATCTTGCGGGCAGCGCCGAAGCGCCCACCTGGGACGCCGGGCGCGTCTTGAAGCACGATCGCCTCAGCCGCCGCCCGTCTCCGCCCTCGACGTGCTAGAACTCGGAGCAAGGAGCCCCAACAATGAACGCGCCGCGACTACAGATTGCGAAGTTCGCCCAGATTGGGAATCTCGATCTCACCTTCGGTGACTTGACCGTTCTGGTCGGGGCACAGGCAACAGGGAAGAGTCTGGCTTTGCAGTGGTTGAAGCTCGCTGTCGACGAAATGCAAATCACGGATGCGCTGCATGAAGCGGGATTCTCACTGAGGACGCCGGAAGATGCTGTTGATGCATACTTCGGCGAGGGAATGCGAGGCGCGTGGCGGACGGAAACGACTGTGGTGTTCAACGGTCGGCGCGTTCGCCCCGAAACCCTGGCAAGAAAAACGGTGCGAAACGGGCCATCCGTGCTTGCGTCAATGTTCTTCGTCCCGGCCCACAGAGCGCTGCTGCTTTCGGAGGGTTGGCCTGCGCCATTCATGAAGCTTGGTGCGGACACCCCCGTGGTTGCGCGGCTGTTTTCCCAAGCCCTATATGAGCGACTCTCCAGGCCGCGCACTACCACGGTGTTTCCACAAGAACGAGTCCTCGTGAAGGAGATCCGCGAACGCATCGACGAGACGATGTTCCATGGAGGCAAGATCAACCTACAGACCCAAGGGCTACGCCGACGACTCGAGCTGCAGTTCGGCAACACTGGTGTGCCGTTCATGACCTGGACCGCCGGCCAACGGGAGTTTGCTCCATTGTTGTTGGGGCTTTACTCCGTCCTGCCGGAGAGAAGACTCCGTAAGGTCGAGGGTCTCGAGTGGGTTGTGGTCGAGGAGCCTGAGATGGGACTTCACCCACGAGCCATCGCCACGGTCATGATTCTGGTACTGGATCTACTGTGGCGTGGATACCGCGTTGTGCTTTCGACGCACTCCCCCCTGGTCATTGACACGCTGTGGGCGATTCGCCAGTTCCAGCTAGCAAAAGGCGACCCGCGGATCCTCGCCCATGCACTCGAATTGAATTCGCAAGCCTCCCTCATGAAAGTAGAGGCAGCGATCGGGAAGCTGCTGAAGGTTTATTACCTTTCCTATCAGAAGGTGGAAGACGGATCCCAGTGCGTTACCGCTCAGGATATCTCAGAACTCCGCACGGATGCAGAGGGCGAGGCTGAACGCGACTGGGGGGGGCTGACGTTCTACGGAACAAAGCTGAGCGAAGCGGTGAGCCGGATTCCGGAGGTTGACGCGCCGTGACAACGGTGAGCAGAGCACTGAAGCCGAACAGTCCCCTTCGACCACACGTGATCCCCGGGAAGGGGGCGATGGGGTCGTACGCAGAACGAGTCATCGAGCGCTCACAAAGAGTGACGGATAGCCTCGACTTCGATGCTGCCACACAGCCCACACATCCCAATCTGCCGAAGTGGGATTACTTTCTCGGCCTTGCCACGAGAGGGATCATCGCCATCGAAGTCCATACTGCGACCGATGGCAAAGTGAAGGAAGTCATCAAGAAGAAGCGGCACAGCATGCCGCTCATCTTGGCTGAACTGATTCCAGGGGCAGCTATCGGCCAATGGGTGTGGATCGGCAGCGGCAAGACGAAGTTCTCACCCAATTCCAGGTATCTCCGCAGGCTTGCCGAAGCGAGAATCCACTACGCTGGCAGTCGATTCGCAATCTGATCCGCAGCTCCTCGCTTGAGTGGAGGCTTTCGTCCTCATGTCCCTCACCAACCACGAACGCGTCGGCAAGGCCCTCGACCTGCTGAAAGACGGCCTCGTCCCCTTCGCCGAGCGCGAGCTCCGCGCCCAGCATGAGCAGCAGTGGTTCGAGCAGTTCAAGGCCTCGCTGCCGCCGCAGCAATTGCACCTCGCGGGCACCACCGATGCGCCCAACTGGGACGCCGGGCGCGTCTTGAAGGTGGTCTGGGACCAGTGGAACGTGGTCTTCCGCAAGACGCTCGGCCAGGCGGAACGCTCGCTGATCAGCGAGCTGCGCGACGTGCGCAATCGCTGGGCGCACCAGCAACCGTTCTCGAGCGACGACGCCTATCGCGCGCTCGACTCCGTCGCTCGGGTGCTCACCGCGGTCTCCGCGCCGCAATCCGAGGAGCTCGAGGCCATGCGCATGGAGCTCCTGCGCGTGCGCTTCGACGAACAGGCGCGAACGGCCAAGCGCAAGTCCACGGACACCAGCGTGCGCGTCCAGACCGCCGCGGCACAGCTCACGCCGTGGCGGGAGGTTGTCACCCCGCATCCCGACGTGGCCAGCGGCCGGTACCAGCAGGCGGAGTTCGCCGCGGACCTGTGGCAGGTCCACCTCGGCGAAGGCGCGGACGAGTATCGCGACCCCGTCGAGTTCTTCCGTCGCACGTTCCTGACCGAGAGCCTGCAGCGGCTGCTCGTCGGCGCCCTGGAGCGGCTGACGGGCGGGGGCGGCGACCCGGTCGTGCAACTGCAGACCAACTTCGGCGGCGGCAAGACGCACTCCATGCTCGCGTTGTATCACCTGTTCTCCGGCGCCTCGCCGGCCGATCTGGTCGGCGTCGAGCGCGCGGTCCAGGACTCGGGCGTGAAGAAGGTCCCCACGGCCCGGCGCGTGGTCCTGGTAGGCAACAAGATCTCGCCCGGGAATCCCGTGACCAAGCCGGACGGCACCGAGGTGCGCACGCTCTGGGGCGAACTGGCCTGGCAGCTCGGCTTCGCCGCGGGCGGGGCGAAAGAGGCGAAGAAGGCCTTCGCTCGCATCCGAAAAGACGACGAGAACGCCACCAGCCCCGGCGACGCGTTGCGCGGTTTGTTCAACGAGTACGGCCCTTGTCTGGTCCTGATCGACGAGTGGGTCGCGTACGCGCGCCAATTGCACGACCAGAGCGACTTGCCGGCGGGGGGCTTCGAGACGCAGTTCAGCTTCGCGCAGGCGCTCACCGAATCCGCGAAGTCCGCGAAGAACTGTCTGCTCGTGATCAGCCTCCCCGCCTCCGACACGTCGGGCTCCCCGCACGGGGCCGCCGAAGACGTGGAGGTCGGCGGACAGCGCCGGCGCGAGGCGCTCGACCGGCTGCGCAACGTGGTCGGCCGGCTGGAGACGTCCTGGCGCCCCGCGAGCCCCGAGGAGGGGTTCGAGATCGTGCGCCGCCGCCTGTTCCAAGCGATCACCGAGCGCGAGCGCCACGTCGGCCGCGACAACGTCGCGCGGGAATTCGCCGACATGTACCAGGGCCAGCAGGCCGAGTTCCCGCTCGAATGTCGCAAGGCGGATTATGAGAAGCGGATCAAGGCCGCGTATCCCATCCACCCCGAGGTGTTCGACCGGCTTTACGGCGACTGGTCCACGTTGGTGAAGTTCCAGCGCACCCGGGGCGTACTGCGGCTGATGGCGGCGGTGATTCACTCCCTCTGGCAGAAGGGGGATCGCACGGCGTTGATCATGCCTTCGACGATCCCCCTCGACGACCCGCGCGTGCAGTTCGAGCTCACCCGTTACCTGTCGGACAATTGGCCCCCCGTGATCGAGAAGGACATCGACGGCCCCAACTCGCTTCCGGTGCAGATCGACGGCGAAGTCGCCAGCCTCGGCAAGATGTCGGCGTGCCGACGCGTGGCACGTACGATCTTCCTCGGGTCGGCCCCGACGACGTCGGCAGCCAACCGCGGGCTGGAGGATCAACGCGTGCGCCTGGGCTGCATGCTGCCGGGAGAGACTTCGGGCGCGTTCGGCGACGCACTGCGGCGGCTGGCCGGGGCCGCGACCTACCTGTACCAGGACGGGTCGCGCTACTGGTATTCGACGCAACCCACCGTCACCAAGCTGGCCGAGGACCGCGCCGAGCAGCTCAAACGCAATCCCGACGAGTTCGCACGGGAGATCGAGCGTCGACTGCGCCTGGAGTTCAGAAAGCCGGGGGAGTTCTCGCGGGTCCACGCCCTGCCGGAGTCGAGCCAGGACGTCCCGGACGACGTCGACGCGCGGCTGGTCGTGCTGGGAATCGAGCAGCCGTGCGGAAAGGAAGCGGGAACCGTCGCCGAGGCCGCCGCGCAGCATTTCCTGGAGACGCGCGGATCTGCGCCGCGCCGCTTCCGCAACACGCTCGTCTTCCTCGCCGCCGACAAGACCCGCCTCACCGAGCTGGACGAAGCGGTGCGCAAGTACCTGGCGTGGGATTCGATCCTGAAGGAGAAGGAGGTTCTCGATCTCTCGCCGTTCCAGGTGAAGCAGGCGGAGACTCAGCACCATGGCGCGGACACCACGGTGGCGGCGAGGATCCCCGAGACCTACCTGTGGCTCCTGGTCCCCGTGCAGAAATCGCCGCAGGATCCTCCGGCCTGGGAGAAGATCCGCTTGAGCGGTCAGGATGGGCTGGCGGCCCGCGCGATCAAGAAACTGAAAAGCCAGGAGTTGCTGATCACCTCGTATGCCGGGACGCGATTGCGCATGGACCTCGACCGCGTCCCGCTGTGGCGCGGCGATCACGTCCCCGTGAAGCAGCTCGTCGAGGACTACGCGAGCTACCCCTACCTTCCGCGCCTCCTGGCCCCGGACGTCGTGCTCGGCGCGATCGAGTCGGGCGTGGGCTTGCTGTCGTGGGAGGCGGAGGGCTTCGCGTACGCCGACGGGTTCGACGACGCGACGGGACGTTACGTGGGGCTGCGGACGGGCCAGAGCGTGATGGTGCGCGACCCCGAGAGCCGCGGACTCGTGGTCAAGCCGAGCGTGGGCAAGGCGCAACGGGCCGCGATGACCGCGGCGACGGGGGAATCCGCCGAGGCGAAGGCCGCCGGCGAAGGCGGTGCGGTCGGGGAGAGCGCGCAGGCCGGGGGCGGAAAATCGCGTGCATCCGAGGTCCCGGCACCGCCGCCCAAGCTGCGGCGATATCACGGCGCGGTTCAGCTCGATGCAACCCGGATGGGCCGCGACGCCAGCCGCATCGCGGAAGAGATCGTGGCGCACCTGGTGGGGCTGACCGGCGCACGCGTGCGCGTCACGTTGGAGATCGAGGCCCAGGTGCCGGACGGGGCGCCGGAGGGCGTGGTACGGACCGTGACGGAGAACAGCCGGACGTTGAAGTTCACGAGCCACGGGTTCGAGCGGGAGTAGGTGTTCACAGGGCCGGCAAAGACGCGGAGTCGCTTCAGCACAGTGTCGCTGCCGCGATTCCACTTGGAGCCGGAGTCTGTGGGAGACGACCGCTGCATGACCTACCGGGCGGGCTGAAGCGCCCTACCGACGGCGATCGTGGTCGCGGGTCAGGATCTTCGTCCCGGCCTCCTGTGGCGACTCGCGGAGGCGAGCGCCGACGACGGGGCGTTGACCGAACACTCCTTCCGGAACTACACCGGTCCGGATGCGATTCCGCCTCCGAAGGCCGCCTACTTGCCCCGCGAAGCGGACGCCGGCGCGGCCACAGCGGCCGCGGGGTCCGCGCCGCCGCGGATCAGGGCGACCAGTTCGTCGGTGCTCATTCGCGCCGCCTGGCCGGTGCCTTCGAGCACGCCGGCGACGAGGTTGCGCTTGTCCGCGTGCAACGCGAGGATCTGCTCCTCGATGGTCCCTGCGGCGACGATGCGATAGACGAACACCGGCTTTTCCTGGCCGATCCGGTGGGCGCGATCGGTGGCCTGGTCTTCCACCGCGGGGTTCCACCACGGGTCGAGGTGGATCACGTAGTCGGCGGCGGTGAGGTTGAGCCCGGTGCCGCCGGCCTTGAGGGAGATGAGGAAGAGGGGGAACGCGCCCGACTGGAACTCCGCGACGGCCTGGTCGCGCCGGGCCGGGGCAGTCGCGCCGTCGAGGTAGGCGTACCGGATCCCGCGTTCGTCCAGTGCCTCGCGGACGAGGGCGAGGTGGCGGGTGAACTGGCTGAAGACGAGGGCGCGATGGCCGCCCTCGAGCACCTCGTCGACGGTCTCGAGGAAGACGGAGAGCTTGGCGGAGGTCCCCTTGTAGGAGGGGTCGAGCAGGCGCGGGTGGCAGGCCAGTTGGCGGAGTTTCGTGAGCGCGGCGAGCACCTGGATGCGTCGCTGGGCATCGGTGTCGGCGGCGGCGCCGGCGAGGGTTTGGATCGCCTCGATGCGCGCGGCGTCGTACCGCTTGCGCTCGGTGAGGGACAATTCCGCGCTCAGCCGGATTTCGGTGCGCGGGGGCAGGTCGCGGAGGACCTCGTCCTTGGTGCGCCGGAGCACGAACGGTCGGAGGACGCGGGCGAGGAGGGCGCGCCGGGACTCGTCCTTGCCGCGCTCGATCGGCGCGACGAAGCGTTCGCGGTACTGCTCCCAGGAGCCGAACAGCCCCGGGCAGACGGCGCGGAACACGCCCCACAGTTCGCCGAGGTGATTTTCCATGGGGGTGCCGGTGAGGGCGACGCGCCAGTCGGCGCGGAGGCGGCGCAGGGCTTGCGCGGTCTTGGTGCCGGCGTTCTTGACGAACTGCGCCTCGTCGACGACGAGGGTGTTCCAGGTCACGGCGGCGAGCCGATCGACGTCCCGGAGGAGCAGGGCGTAGGAGACGATGACGAGGTCGCCGGGTCCGTACGCGGCAGGGCCGGCGTCGCGGTCGGTCTCGCGATACAGCACGGGCCGCAGTCCCGGGCAGAAGCGCTCCGCTTCGTGCCGCCAGTTGGTCCCGACGGAAACCGGGGCGACGACGAGGGCGGGGCCCGCGGGGGCGCGGTGGAGGAGCAGGGCGAGCATCTGGATGGTCTTGCCGAGTCCCATGTCGTCCGCGAGGCATCCGCCGACGCCCCATTCGGCGAGGCGGGCGAGCCAGCGGAAGCCGTCGCGCTGGTAGGGGCGAAGACGGGCGCCGAAGGCGGCGGGCGGTTCGGGATCGCCCGCCATGGCGCGGTCGAAGCGTTCGGCGAGTCGCGCCCAGGCGGCGCATGCCTGCAGGGTTCCGGCTTCCCGGGCGAGTTCGGCGAGCAGGGGCGCGGCGGTGGGGCCGACGGCGAGCGCTCCGCCTTCGCGGTGGGCCGCGTGGGCGAGCGGTTCGAGGCCGGCGCGCAGGACGTCGCCGATGCGCGCCCAGGCGCCGTCGCGGAACGAGACCCACCGGCGGCCCTGGCGCAGCGCGTCGAAGATTGCGGCGAGGTCCACGCGCCCGCCGTCCAGGTCGACGTGGCCGGCGAGGCCGAACCAATCGCGGCCGTCCTCGACGCGCACGCGCAGCGTGGCGGGGGTGGCTTCGACGAGCGACCAGCGGCTTCCGGCCTGGGGCCACTCGACGACCAGGTCGTCGCGGGAGAGGGCCTGCAGGCGCGCGATGGCGTCCAAGGCCTCTTCCCCTTCCCGGCGCCAGGACCAGGCTCCGTCCGCGTTCGGGATGGAAAGTCCGAGCACGCGGGCGATCCCGCGTGCGCGCTCCGTCTCGGCGGCGAGGTCGCGGACGGCGCGGACCGGACCTCCTCCCGCGGTTCCGACCGGCTTCGCGGGCCCCGCTCCGGGCGGGTGGGTCGGGGCGGGAGCGGGCAGGGGTCGCACGCACGCCTCGAGCGAAAGGGCCGGGCCCGCCGCGGGGGCGAGCCGCAGGACGATGCGACCGTCCGCCTCGACCTCGGGGATGTTGAGGTCGCCGGGGAGGGTCACCGGGAGGATGCCGTCCAGGCGGCCTTGCCACTCGAGGAACTCCGTCGCCGCGGACGCCGGCAGGATGGGAAGGTCTTCCCCGAGGTGTTCCTCGCACAAGGAGGCGACGGGGGCGGGAATGCGCGCGACGATGACGCGGGAACGGTCGGAGGCGCAGAGCGCCGCCCCCTCGTGCGCGTAGAAGCCTTGCGCGTTCACGCCGTGGATCAGGTCCCCGGCCGCGAAGGTCAGACGCAGGTTGCCCCGCGAGGTGCGGAGGAATTCCAATCGGAACGCGCCCCGTTCCACCTGGACCTCCTGGTCGGGAGCATCGTCCCAGAACACCCGCGGATGTCCCGCGAGCGCCTCCAGGGCGGGCAGCGGATCCTCGAGCGACTCGTAGGCCTCCCCCGCCCAGGCGCTGCGGGACGACACCGGCCGCCAGAGACAGGCGACGACCTGCCGGTCTTGCGGGGTGATCCACCGCGCCAGGCCGGCGACGAGGGTCTGGAGTCCGGGACGCCCGCCTTTGGTCCATGCGCCCGTGCGGGCGTTCTCCCACTGGAGAATCGGCCGCGGCATGGACAGGGGATCCGGGTAGGCGATCCGCCAGACCAACCGACCCGGCCGATCCTCGGCGGCCGCCTCGGGTCTGCGCAAGGCGGCGCCGGCCCGCTCCACCCCTTCCAGGAAGTTCCGCCAGTCCCAGCCGTTCACCTCGGGATCGCATTCGCCGCGGAATCGCAGCGTCAGCGGGTGGGTCGGGTCGCGCAGGAGGGCGAGCAACCGTTCACCGGCGGCGACGAGATGGCGGCACGATCCGTGAACGGGGAAGCAATCGCAGTTCCAGTCCTCGATCTGCTCGGACGACGAGCCGAGGAAGATCGAGAGCGATGCCTCGCGACCGTACCCGCCATCTTCCCAGCGCACGAACCAGCCACGTTCCACCGGATCCCACTCGATCTTCCGGATCCGCACCGGCAACGTGAGGGACCCGCGCGCGGCGCGGCGGAGGGGGGCCGACCATCGCTCTTGCTCCGCGAGGATCGCCTCGATCAGCCGCTCGGGGTCGCACCCTCGGGCGGGTACGCCGTGCTCGGCGGCGGCCTTCGGCTCGATCACGAACGAGGGCGGATCGCGCTCGGCATCGAGGCGCGCGCCGATCGTCTCGGCGAGGATCCGGTCGAGCTCGCCGTGCGGCCGGTGCGAAAACTCGTCCCACCCGGCGGCGATCCAGGCGAGCCACTGGCCTCGGACGGGCTGGGACGGGACGCGGCGGAAGAGATCGCCGAGGCGACGCTCGGCGCGACTTCGGTCCTGGCGGTGGGTTTCCTTCCAGCCCTGCAGTGTGAATCGGCGGTCGTCGAAGGAGAGGCAGCCGACCACGGCTTCCTCCACGTCCTCGAAGACCCCGAGGTCCTCGAGCCGATAGGCGACGACGCGGCAGACCCCGCCCGGGTCGATGCAGCCGCGGTGCGCCTCGCGACCTGCGGCCGCGTGGAGGCGACGGGCGACTTCGGCATCCATCGGAATTCGCTGCAGGCCGGCCGCCCGCCCGTCCGGACCGACCCAGGTCGCGACGAGGGGGGACTCGGGCTTCGGGATCAACGGCAGCAACCGGTGCCCGAGGATGAACACGCGGTGCTCGCGCTCTTCCGGGGTGAGTTGGATCAGGAAGCGGAGGTGGTGGGCGACGATGCGGGGGGTGACGTAGCGATCCGGGGAGCCCGCAACCTCGCCCATCCGCGCGAGGTGACGCTCGGGCGCCTCCGGGAGACGATCGATCAGGCCCGTCTCGAGGGCGTGAGAGACGTCGGCGAGCGTGAAGGGATCGTTCCGGCCGCGGATCCAGTCCACGATGGGCAGGCACGGCGCGCGCAGACCGGGGGCAGGCTTTCCGTTCTCGCCGATCACGGGTCGCCGGTCCGCATGCTGGCGGAGTTCACGGGTGCGGGAGAGACAGCAGAACTTGTACTTCTTGCCGCTGCCGCAGGGGCAGAAGGAGTAGGGGTCGATCATGGCGGGCGCTCGTATCGTTCGGGGGGGAACGGCCGCTCGAGTGGCGGCATCGTATCCGAGTCGAGGGCCGATTTCAAGGAGTTGGGTTGAAGTCTGGCGACGCAGGGATCCCGCGGCGTCACGCCCCCGCTCCAAAGGCCCGCGCGCGACGGGGGCAGGCTCAGGTGGGGAGCCGTGTCGGCGGCCCCCCGGACCGCAGGGGATCGCTGCGACCGGTCAGCGTGGCGAACACAAGGAGGGATCCGGCCAGCGCGAGAAGGGCGCCCGAGAAGGCGCCGCCGAACCCCACGAGGAATTCCCCCAGGCCGGAGGCGACCGGTCCCTCCTCCTGGAGCGTGCGCATGAGCAGCGCGTCGGCGAACGCCAGCGACGTCCAGAGCGCAAACCACGCCGCGCAGCAAAGAGCGGCCAACGCGCCGGGATCGGTTCCCGGGGCCCCGCGTGCACGGTTCCTCCGCCAGAGCAGGAATCCTCCGAGGTCCACGCCCCCGACGAAGGAGATCGCCGCGGCCGCGAACGCCGGGAACGGGACCGCCGATTCCTCGATGAGACGCGGTGCTTCGCGGGAGACGAGCAGCACCGCACCCACGTGCGCCAGCGCCAATCCGCCGAACGAGACACCCGACTCCAGGGCGTGGAGAATCCACGACGGCCCGCATCCGGACGCGACGATCCTGCGCAGCGCGTGGAGCAGGGCCCAGAGATGGGGAAAGACGATCCCCGCGTAAAGCAGGAGGTCGCGGATCTCGCGCACCGTCAGGGATGCCAACCACCGCACCGGTCGGCCCGGCTGCCGGCAGCAGACTTCCAGTTCCACGTCCGGGTAGACCGGGAACCAGGGGGAGAGCAGGAGAATCGAGCACCCCAGCAGGGCGAGGCGTTCGCGGAAGCGGACCCACCGCTCGGATGCGCGGGGCGAGGGGATGTTCTCCACCGGCAAAGCTCGCCTCGGGTGTGCGAGGAATCGGTCCATCCTCCGGGAGCGCGGGCAGGGCCCGTGGAAGCATCCTACTCGCCCTGGACCCCTCCGTTCCAGTCGGGGGGCGTTCTTGGCCGTCTTCACGAGCTCGCCGGGGAGGGGCGATCCGGGCGCGCGAGATGCGCCGGGCGCCCAGGCTGGCGTCCTCCTCCCCGCACGCGAACACGATGCCGAGCGGGTCGGGGAGCCGGGCGAGCGTCTCCAGGAGGATGATGACCCCCGCCCGGTCGTCGCCCCCGCACCCGCCGCCGTTCTTCCCCACCCCGATTCCGCTGCCGGTCAACGCGACCTCGCGCTCCGACCGCGGATCCGGGAGCACGAGGGGGCTCCGGAAATCGATCCCGAGGAGCCCCGCGCCGCGGGCGATCTTCGCGGGCTGCGGCGACGGCTCGCCGCTGACGCGGAATCCCACAGACCTCGCTGGGTACCGCCGCTCGACATCGTGTCCCTCCCGTCGCCCGTACGCCCATGGCAGCGACGGAAGCCCGGCCGTCGGTCGGGCCCGCATGAAGATCTTTTCACGATTTCCTCACGCGGGATTCAGGAGAATGGGAGATGCTTTTCCCGTTGCGGGCGTGACAGCGCACCCGGATGCACGGTAGACTCCCTCCTCGCGGCACAGCGAGCCTCGCGCGGGTGCGGGGAAGCCCGGGACGAGCGCGAGTCGGCGCCTCCCCTCGGCGGCTCGTTCTCGGCGCTCCGTTCATCGCGTTCCTGCCGCCATGCTTGCCGGACCTCCGCCATGCGCATCCTCCTGGTCGAAGACGAGAAAAAGCTCGCGGGATTCATCCGGCAGGCGCTTCACGAGGACGGCTACTCCGTCGACCACTGTGCCCGGGGAGACGAAGGCGCGCACCTGGCGGTCCACGAGGAGTACGATGCAATCATCCTGGACCTCCAGCTCCCGGACCGCGACGGAATCACGATTCTGCGCGACCTGCGCGCCCGGCGGCGGCCGACGCCCGTCCTGATCCTCACCGCGCGGATGGCGGTCAAGGATCGGGTGCGCGGGCTGGACGAAGGAGCGGACGACTACCTGACGAAGCCGTTCGCGCTCGAGGAGCTGCGCGCGCGGGTGCGCGCCCTCCTCCGTCGAGGGTCTCCGGCGCCCGCGACCGTACTGCAATTCGCCGACCTCGAGGCGAATCTTCTGGATCGACGCGTACGCCGGGGCGAGCGGTCCTTGGAATTGACCCAGCGAGAGTTCGCGCTGCTCGAGTTTCTGCTGCGCAATCCCGACCGGGTCCTCACCCGCACGTCGATCGCCGAGCACGTCTGGGATTACAATTTCGAATGGCAGTCGAACGTCGTCGACGTCTTCCTGAATTCGCTTCGCCGCAAGACCGAGGAGGGGGGCGAACCCCGGTTGATCCACACCGTGCGTGGCGTGGGCTATGCGCTTCGCCATGACGCATCCGCCGGCGCCAGGGGCGGTCGATGAACGACCGGATGCGGCTTTCGCTCCAGTTCACCGCGATCGCAGCGACCCTGCTGGCGCTGTTCGCCATCAGCCTGTATGTCTGGGTGCGCGATCGCCTCGAGCAAGAGATGCGCCGCGATCTGGAAGCGCGCCAGCGGACGCTTCACGGCTTCCTGCTCGACGAGTACGACGAGGTGCGGCGCGGCGTGCATCCGGACCTCGCCGCCGAGCTGCTCGAGTACGCGCAGGTTTCGGGATTCCGTCTGGAAGTTCGCCGGGGGGACGGTACCCTGGTCGCGGCCACGGGCGGATTCGCGCCGCCGACGCCGGCGCCCTGGGAGATCCAGGTGGAATCCGATCGGCTCCGCGTCGTGGAAGGGACGATCCGTGCGACGGACGGGCAGGAGTTCCGGACCGTGCTGGCGATCAGCGCGCGGAGCCAGCGACGGCAGCTTACCCGGCTGATCCGCTTCTACCTGGCGTTCGGACCTCCGGCGCTGGCTCTGGCGTGGCTGATGGGGTTTCTGTTCGTCGGCCGCACCCTGGCTCCGGTGGAGGCGCTGCGCGCTCGGGCGGAGCGCATTCATCGGGAGAACCTCTCCGAACGGGTGCCGGTGCCGGTCTCGGCGGGAGAGATCCGACGACTGGCCCTCACCCTCAACGCCATGCTCGAAAGGCTGGACCGGGATTTTCGGGAGTTGCAGGCATTCACGGGAGACGCGGCGCACGAGCTGCGTACGCCGCTGGCGAACCTGCGCGCGCTGATCGAGACCTCGATCCAGCACCCGCTGTCGGGCGCGGACGCGGAGCGTGTGCTCGCCAGCGCGCACGAGGAAGTGGACCGCCTGCAACGGATCGTCAACAACCTGCTATTTCTCGCCCAGGTCGACGCGCGGGAGTTTTCGTTCGCGATCACGGCCGTCCCGCTGCAGCCGCTGCTCGAGGAGGCGCGCGAGATCTGGCAAGCGTCCGCGGAAGCCGCCGACATCCGCATCCGGGTGGACGGGGAGGCCGTGACCGCGCGCGCCGACGCCACCGCGCTGCGCCGTGTGTTGATGAACCTGGTGGAGAACGCGGTCAAGTACAACCGCCCCGGCGGGAGCGTCGTGCTCTCCTCGGTCGCGCGCCATCCGAGCGCCCGATTGCGCGTGCGCGACACCGGACACGGCATCGCAGCCGATCAGCTGCCGCGTGTGTTCGACCGATTCTATCGTGCCGATCCGGCGCGATCGCGCGAGACGGGCGGCGCGGGATTGGGGCTGGCGATCTGCCGCTCGGTCGTCGAGAGGCTCGGCGGGACGATCGTTGCCGCCAGCCGCCTCGGGGATGGGACGGAAGTCATCGTCGATCTGCCTCTGGACGGAGACCCCGCCGCCGGAGCGTGAAGACCTCCTCATCCCGCGTTCACGCTGCGCTCACCCCCTTTGTGCCAGGATGCTCCCTCGTCGTCGCGTGCGCCACCCTGGGTCCGCGAACGGAGGGAGGGAATCATCCATGCTGCATCCTTGGCTGGCCGATCCGTGGCTCGTCGTCGGCTTTTCCGGACAGGCGGCCTTTTCGGCGCGCTTTCTGGTGCAGTGGCTGCGCTCGGAGCGCGCGGGCCGCACCATCGTGCCGCGCTCGTTCTGGCATTTGAGCCTGGCCGGCGCGGTGCTCCTGCTCGCCTATGCGGTGCAGCGTCGAGACGCGGTGTTCATGGTCGGACAGCTGTTCGGCTTGTTCGTGTATGGACGCAACCTCGCGCTGCAGTCGCGGACGGACGGGGGGGAGCCGCTCGCCGCTGCGCCGATGCGGAACGGGACCGAATCGAACGAACCCGGAGCGATCGAGTCCGAGGGCGCGGGGCGCAAGGCGATGGCGCGCTGGGGTCCGGTGGCCGTCGTGTTGCTTTGCGGGGTGCTGATGCTCCTGCCTCGGCTCGGGGAACTCGGGCTCACGGAGCCGAGCGAGGGCCGATACGCGGAGATCGCCCGCGAAATGCTCGAGTCGGGCAACTGGGTCACGCCGCGGCTGAACTACGTCCGGCACTTCGAGAAGCCCCCGCTCGCGTACTGGATGATCGCGCTGGGCGAGCAACTCGCGGGCCGCAACGAGTGGGGCGTTCGCCTGCTTCCGGCCCTGTTCGCGATCGCGTTGGTGCTGCTGACTTACCGGATTGCATCCCGGCGCGGCGACCGACTCGCCGGGGTATTCGCCGCCGCGGTGTTGGTCACGGAGTTGCTGTTCTTCGCCGTAGGACGGAGCGCCACGTCCGACGTGTTCGTGACGTTCTGGGGGGCGGCGGCGATCGCCTGCTTCCTGGAGTGGCGCGCGGGGGATCCCGCCGCAAAGAACCCGCGCCGACTCTATGCGGTCTGTCTCGCCCTCGGCATGCTCACGAAGGGGCCGGTCGTACTCGTGCACGGGGTCCTCCCGCCGGTCGTCCATCTCGCGCTTCGCCGGGAATGGGGAGCATTGCGGCGGTTCGGATTCGGCGCCGCAACGCTGGTTGCGGCACTCGCGTTCCTCCCTTGGATGGCGGCCGCCGAAGCGGAAACGCCCGGCGTCTGGCGACACCTGGTCTTCGAAAAGGCGACCGGGGCGTTCGTGTCGGGTCGCGGCTACCACACCGAGCCTTGGTGGTACTTCCTCCCGGTGCTCCTGTTCGGCTGCATGCCCTGGTCGTTCTTTGCGCTCGCCGAGGCCGCGAATCCGCGCGCGCAAGACGGCGATGATGCGGCCGATCGGGAAGCCGGGTTCGTCTGGGTCTGGGCGCTCTCGGTGGCCATCTTCTTCTCGCTCTCCGCGTCCAAGCTCATGACCTACGTATTGCCCGTGACGCTCCCGATTGCCGTGGGGAACGGCAGGCTGTGGTCTCGAGTTTGGCGGGATCCGGGGGCGGCGGCCGGTCGCGCCTTTCGCATGGCGCGCACGGCCTGGGCGGGCGTGTGCGTGCTGGTCGTGCTGGCGCTTGCCGCGTCGGCCTGGCTTCCCCCGTACGCGCCCTTGCGGGCGGCCTCCGGCTACGTGCCGTGGTTTGCCGGGCTGTTTCTCGCGTATCTCGCCGCGTGGCACGGGCGGGGAACGGGTTCACGCGCCCGCTGGTTCCCCGTCATGACCGCGGGCCTCCTGGCCATCCTTTTCCTGTTCGGGCTTGGCGCGCGGAAAGCCGTCGAACTGGAGTACGGCTGCTTCGAGCGCATCGCCCGCGTCATTCGAGATCAGGCCAGGCCCGACGAGATGGTGGTCAACTACCGCTGCTTCACGCGCAGCCTCCCATTCTACCTCGAGCGCCCGGTGATCATGATCGACTACGACAAACTCGACCATCGGTTCGAGGCCCAGACCGAGGACTACCGTCGCAACTTTCGCTTCGGTCGCGAGGCGTTGCGCGATCTGCTCGTGCGCGGGAGGCGCGTGTGGATCGTGACCAAGGACAAGTACGTCGAGTCGGACGCCGAGCTCTCGGCCGCCACTCGGGAGGTGGATCGCAACGGCAGCCTGGTGCTGCGGGTGACGCGGTGAGAGTCGACCGGCGCCGCGCGCAGTCGCTCCAACGTGGCGCGCACCGCCGGCTGTTCGGGGCGGAGGGCGTGTTCACCCGCGCCGGGGATTTCCGGCCGGTGGAAGTCGTGCCGGACACCGAGGTGCGGGAGCGGCTATTCCGGCACAAAGTGCTGCGTCTGCTCGAGGACGAGGGCGCGCTCGGTCCGGAGGTCGTCGAGAATCTGCTCTCCTGGAAGCACCCCGGGTTCGGCGCGCACGCGAAGCCGTGGCGAGCTACCTCGCTCTTCCTCCCGTGATGCTTGCCCGCATCGTCGGCCGCGGCGACGGCGATCGCATCGTCTACCGCGCCGACGCGCCCCACCCGCGTCACGGAGCCCCTTTTCTGCCGCGCCGCTTCCGCGTCGCCCGCCCGGGCGATGCTCGCGGCTTGCGACCTCCGCGCCTTCGAGTGGTGGCGCACATCCCCGACAGCCGCGAGGACACGAGACCTGAGCGAAGCGTGACTTTCAGGTCCCGAGGAAGTACTCTCACCGGCGCCCCTCCCCGGACGGTGTGCCGGTGGCCCCGGAGGCACCGGCACACCGTCCGGGGGCTTCTACGCAGCGCTTGGGGATTCCAAGTTCCTATCGCTCCTGGAATTCTGAACCGTCCCGAGAGGAACGAAAGCGCGGCGCCGGGTGGGCCGGGTGCGTGTCCCCGGCGGCGCCGGGGGCTCCGCCGTCCATCCCGGAGAATTCGGATCGGAGAGGTGCGACGATGAATCGGCGTGATCTCCTCAAGCTGGCCGCCATGGCCGCCGCCTCGGCGGCCGTCTGGCGTCACCGAACGCTGTGGGCCCAGGAACCGTCGGGCGACCGGGTCCTCGTGATCGGGGCGGGCATCGCGGGCCTGGCGGCGGCGCGGGAACTGCAATCCGCCGGGGCGAAGGTGATCGTGCTGGAAGGAAGGGATCGAATCGGGGGTCGAATGTGGACCGACACTTCGATGGGCGCGCCGATCGACCTCGGCGCCGCCTGGATCCACGAAGCGGACGGAAACCCGATTACCGAGCTGGCGGGGAAACTCGGTATATCGACCGCGATCGACGAGGACAACTGGATCTGGTTCGACAAAGTCAACGGCCGTCTCGACGACACCGATTCCGCCGAACTTGCCGCCTATCTCGAGACGATCGAGGATCGCGTCGAGGCGCTCGGCGACGAAGACGGCGGGGACCAGTCCGTCGCGGACGCGGTGGCGAGCGTGCTGACCACGGAGGAAAAGGAAGACCCGGAAGCGGTCCGCGCGATCCATCAGTTCGTCTCGGGACTGGAGACCGAAACGGGCGCCGACGCGGAGAAACTGTCGATCTTCAAGGGAATGTCGGACCGCGGGTTCGACGGACCGGACCGCCTGTTCCCGGGCGGGTACGTCGGGATCCTCCAGGGTCTCGCCGAGGGGCTCGACATCCGGTTGTCGCACCGGGTCGCCCGCGTGCGCTACGGTGCCGACGGAGTCGAGGTCGAGACCGACCGCGGGTCGTTCGAGGCGGATGCGGGGATCGTAACCCTGCCGCTGGGAGTGCTGAAGGCGGGTTCGGTCCGCTTCGAGCCCGAGCTTCCGGAAGCCAAGCGGCGCGCGATCGAGCGGCTCGGAATGGGAATTCTCGACAAGGTGGTGCTCCGGTTCGACGAGAACTTCTGGCCGGAAGAGGTGATGAAGATCGGAAACCTCTCGGACGTGAAGGGGGAGTATCCGGAGTTCGTCAGCCTGTCGCGGCTCACCGGCAAGCCGATCCTGGTCGGTTTGGTCGGCGCGGGCTTCGCTCGGCGCGTCGAAGGACTCTCCGACGAGGAGGTGCGCTCGGAGATCCTGGCCGTGCTCCGTCGGATGTTCGGCGACGGTGTGCCCGACCCGGTGGAGATCCGGGTCACGCGGTGGGGGAAGGACCCGTTCGCGCTGGGGTCGTATTCGCACATTCCGGTGGGCGCGTCCCGGTCCGACTACGACGCCCTTGCTGCGCCGGTCGGGGACGTCCTGGGATTCGCCGGTGAGGCGACCCATCGGGATTACCCCGCGACGGTGCACGGAGCCTATCTCTCGGGGATCCGGGAGGCGCGCAGGCTGGCG
The DNA here is from genome assembly GCA_964632945.1 of uncultured Planctomycetia bacterium. Lineage (GTDB taxonomy): Bacteria > Planctomycetota > MHYJ01 > WSZJ01 > CAZWCX01 > CAZWCX01. The sequence continues at coordinate 30,799 of CAZWCX010000088.1, forward strand.
GAGGAACTCGACGAGGACGAGGAAGGAGACTAGGCTCTGTCTGAAAAAGCCAAATTGAGGTACCGCTGGATCATCGCCAGCTT
>CAZWCX010000089.1:0-30867 GCA_964632945.1 uncultured Planctomycetia bacterium
TGCCTGGCCGACGACATGGGCCTGGGCAAGACCGTGCAGGCGCTCGCCGTGCTCGCCGACCGCGCCCCGGACGGACCCGCCCTCGTCATCGCGCCGACCTCGGTCGGATCGAACTGGATCGAAGAGTGCAAGCGCTTCTGCCCGCACCTACACCCGATCCTCTACCGGGAAACCGACCGCGAGACCGTCTTCGGCGAGTTCGGCGCCGGCGACCTGGTGGTGATCTCCTACGGGCTGGTCCTGCGCGACGTCGAGAAACTGTCCGAGGTGGCGTGGAACACGCTCATCCTCGATGAGGCGCAGTTCATCAAGAACAGCCGGACCAAGACCGCCCAGGCCATCCGGGGGCTCGAAGCCGCCTGGCGCCTGGCCCTCACGGGCACGCCGATCGAAAACCATCTGGGCGAGCTGTGGAGCCTCTTCCGCGCCGTCTGCCCCGGTCTGTTCGGATCCTGGGACCGATTCCGCGACCAGTTCGCGTTGCCGATCGAGCGGGACAAGATGACTTCGCGCCGACGCGCCCTCGCGCGCGTCGTGCGCCCGTTCATCCTGCGCCGCACCAAGGGCGAAGTGCTGGCCGAACTGCCGCCGCGCACCGAAGTCCAGCTCGCGGCGGAGCTGACCGCCGACGAGCGCAAGCTCTACGATGACGCGCGCCTCGCCGCCATCCTGCGCCTCACCCAGCCGTCCCCCGAAGAATCCCGCGACAAGCGCTTCCAGGTCCTGGCGGCGCTCACCGAGCTCCGCCAGCTGGCCTGCCATCCCCGCCTGATCCACCCGGGCGCGGAAGCCGAATCGGCGAAGATGCGCGTCTTTCTCGAGACCGTGGAGGAATTGCGCGAAGGAGGGCATCGGGCGCTCGTCTTCAGCCAGTTCACCCGCTACCTCGCCCTCGTGCGCCAGGAACTCGACGCGCGCAAGATCACCTACCAGTATCTCGACGGCTCGACGCCGCCCAAGGCGCGCGACCGGGTCGTGGAAGCGTTCCAGAAGGGCGAAGGAGACCTCTTCCTCATTTCGCTCAAGGCGGGCGGCACGGGCCTCAACCTGACCGCGGCCGACTACGTGATCCACCTCGACCCGTGGTGGAACCCCGCGGTCGAGGACCAGGCGACCGACCGCGCCCACCGCATCGGCCAGTCGCGGCCGGTGATGGTCTACCGGATCGTGGCGACCGGGACGATCGAAGAGCAGATTCTCGCCCTGCACGGCGACAAGCGATCGCTGGTTGCCGACGTCCTGGACGGAACGGATGTGGCCGGCCGGCTGTCGACCGAGGAGCTGATCGACCTGATCAAGTCGGGCGTCGCTCCGGAGACCGCCCCGTCGGTCGAGTAACCGCTTCGCGGGCACGCCGCGGACGGGTCCCGGGAAGAGTCGGGGCGGGAACGGCCGCGGGAACGGGCTGGATTCCCCGCGACGGATTGACGGTTCCGGAGGGCTTCGATGCCCGACGATCCTCTCTCCATCCTGAGCACCGCAGCCGCGATGGGTTGGCTGACCCCCGCACAGGTCGACGAGGCGGCACGCGTCGCCGGCCTCGGCGGGGACGCGCGCGGCCTCGTGCTCGAGCGGGGATGGCTCAGCGCGGGACAATGGGCCGCGGCGATGCGGTCCGCCCCCGGCGCCGCGGCGGCGACGATGCCGGCGCAGGAGCGTTCGCGGCCGACCGCCCACGCGCCCGCGGCGGCCGGGGCGGAAACCCTGCGCGACCACGCCCCTCGCGTGAACGCGCCGCGCGTGCCGGCGGAGCCGGGTACCGAAACCGTGCGCGACGACGGACCGCCTGCGGGGTCGGTGCGGCCGCCGGCCGGGACGGGCGGCGAGACCCTGCCCGCCACTTCGCCTCCCGGCTCCGGCGAGGAAGGATCGACGGCCGGAGGGGAGCGCACCCTGCGCCCGGGCGACCCCGTGCCGGCCGGCGACGCCACGATGCTTCGCTCCGACCGGGGCGGCGTTCCGCCGGCCGGACGGACCGCGCCGCCCGATTCCGGGAACGACGCCACCTTGATCCGATCCGGTTCCCCCGCCACGACCGGACCGGCCGCGCGGGGCCGATCCGCCCCGGCGCGCCGCATCGGCAAATACGAGATCGAACGCGAACTCGGTCGCGGCGGCATGGGGGTGGTCTACCAGGCCTGGCACCCCGGGTTGCGGACCCGGGTGGCCGTGAAGGTCATGCTCGCGGGCGCGGACGCCACGACGGAGGACCTCGCCCGGTTCCTCGGCGAAGCGCGGGCGGCGGCGCGTCTCAAGCACCCCGGCATCGTCGCCGTGCACGACGTCGGCGAGGCGGACGGAAAGAGCTGGTTCGCGATGGAGTACGTCGAGGGGATGAGCCTCGACCAGGTCCTCGACGACCCGGCGGCCGCGGGGATGGAGGCGGCGGCGCGGGCCCCGGGAGCCGACGGCCGACCGCCGACGCGCACGGGGTTGGCCGCGGCGACGGCCGTGCGGCTGACCGGCGAGATCGCCGAAGCGATCCAGGCGGCGCACGAGGCGGGCATCCTCCACCGCGACCTCAAGCCCCACAACGTCATGCGCGACCGGAGCGGACGTCTGAAGGTGGGCGATTTCGGGCTGGCCAAGGCCGTGGATGCCGGGGAAGGCACGCGCACCCGGTCGGGGACGATCCTCGGGACTCCGGCCTACATGTCGCCGGAACAGGCCGAAGGTCGCGTGCACGAACTCGATGCCCGCAGCGACGTGTACCAGATCGGGGCGATCTTCTACGAACTCCTGGTCGGGAGCCCGCCCTACACGGGAACCTCGGCCCTCCACGTGCTCGCGCAGGTCCTCGATCGGGAACCCGAACCGCCGCGGGCGCGCAACGCGCGCATCGACCGCGATGCGGAGACGATCTGCCGGAAGGCGATGGCGCGGGAGCGCGACCAGCGGTACGCGAGTGCGCGGGACCTGGCGGAGGATTGCCGGCGCTACCTCGCGGGGGAACCGATCCTGGCCCGACCGGAACCGGTCTGGGCGCGGTGGGGACGCCGCGCGCGCCGGCATCGCGTCCTGGTCGCCCTGGCCGGGGCGGGCCTCCTGGCGCTGGGCATCGCGGGGGGACAGGCATGGCGGGCGCGGCAGGCGGAGGCGCGACAGGAAAGCGAGCGGCAGGAACGGGAGAAATGGCAGGAGGAGGCGCGTAAGCGATTGCGCGAGACGGCCGGGGTCTACACGGAGGCCGCCCTGATGCTCCGCGCGGAGGGCCTGCCGATCGACCGGGCCGGGGAGCGGTATCTGCCCCGGCTCCAGACTGCCGTCGCCGAGGCCGCCCGGGTCGACCCGGGGCGCGCGGAGCCGCACTACCATCTCGGACGGTTTCTGCGCGCGCTCCTCCGCTTCGCCGACGCCGGGATCGAACAGGATCGCGCGCTCGCCAAGGAACCGGATTGGGCCCCGGCGCGATACGAACGGGGACTGCTCGCCTTGCGCGAGTACGAGGAACGGTTGCGGCGCAACGAGTCGGCGTGGTGGCGAAGGCTCGGGGCCGATCCCGGCCGCGTCGGGCCGGGCGCGCGCCCGATGCCGGCGTTTCCGACCGCCCAGGATCTCGAAGACGACGAAGCGCGGGCGCTGCGCGCGCGCGCCGAGGAGGACCTCGCCGTCGCCGCGCGCTCGGACGCGGCCTACGGGCCCTGTGGCGAAGGACTGCTCCTGCTCGCGCGCGGCCGCCTCGCCGACGCGCGCGCCCCACTCGAACGCGCGGTGGCCGAACAACCCGATCGGGAGGAGGCTCACGAGGCGCTCGGGCGCGTCCTGCGCGCCCTTCCGGGGGTGGAACCCGATGCCGCGGCGCGCGCCTATGACGCCGCCATCGAGCGCGACCGCGGCTACGTCCCCCACCGCCTCGGACGCGCCGCCGTCCAGGCGGCGATCGCCGCGCGGGAAGGCCGCGCGGGCCGGGATCCCCGACCGGCCTACGAGTCGGCCCTGGCCGACCTGGAACGCGCGATCGCCCTGGCCCCCGCGCTGACCGAGGCGCGATTGCGACGCGCCGAGGCACAGTGGGGACTCGCCCGCTGGCGCCACGGACGCGGCGAGGACCCGACGCCGGGAGTCGAGGCCGCGGCCGCAGACTGCGCCGCGGCCCTGCAACTCGATCCGGCCTCCGCGGAGGCGTATCGGATCCGCGCGGACGCCCGACTGGCCGCCGGCCTGTACCTGCAGGAACGGGGTCAGGACCCCGCGCCGGCGTACCAACCCGCGCTCGACGACCTCGGAGCCGCCCTCGAGCGCGCCCCGGAGGACGCGGACACGTGGGAGTCCCGCGCCCTCCTGCGCGACAACTGGGCGATGGCGCGGCTCGCGACCGGCGCCCCCGACCCCGGACTCCATCGGGCGGCGATCGAGGACTTCGATCGCGCGATCGCCCTCCACCCGGGCCGCGCAACCGCGTGGATGCTGCGCGGCGTGGCGCGGCGACATCTCGCCGCGGCGCTGATCGAGACCGGCGCCGATCCGGAATCCGCGTTCCGCGAGTCGGTCGGAGATTTCGACGAGGCGGTCCGACTCGATCCGCGAGCGGAGGAAATCCAGCGCGCGCGGGGGGACTCGCGGATGAACTGGGCCGTCCATCGCCAGGGCCTCGGCCTTCCCCCCGACGAACTCTACCGCGCGGCGGAAGAAGACTATGGCCGCGCCATCGAAGGGGGCCCCGGAGTGGACGAGAACTGGCAGCGCCGCGGCAGCCTGCGCCTCAATTGGGGAACGGTCCTGCAGGCGCGCGGCGAAGACCCGCGGTCGACCTACGCGGGCGCCATCGCCGACCTGGAACGCGCCCTCGCCATTCATCCGGGGCGCGACGAGTCCTGGATGGCGCTCGGCAACGCCCACGGCAACCTGGGGTGGACCCTCGCACGCCGGGGCGAAGATCCCTCGCGCCCCTACCAGTCGGCCGCCGAGGCCTTCTCCCGCGCCCTCGAACATAATCCGGCCCGCGACTACACCTGGCAGAGCCTCGGCAACGTCCGGCTCAACGAGGCTCTCTGGAAGGCCGGCCGCGGAGAGGACGGCGAGGCGCTCGTTCAGGCCGCCGTCGAGGCCTTCCGGCGCGCCACCGAGGTGAATCCCGCCTCCGATCCGGCCCTCTACCGACTGGGCAACGGCCTCATCGCCTGGGGCGATCTGCGCTCCGAGCGCGACCATGACCCCGCCGCACCGTACGAAGAAGCCATCCGGGTGCTCGACCGACTCGTCGCCCGCTCCCCGAACCTGCCCGCTGGCTGGCTGAAGCGCGCGTTCGCCCGCGTCAACTGGGCCGACTTCCTCTCCGCGCGCGGAACGGATGCCTCTCCCCTTCGTCGCCAGGCGGTGCTCGACCTGGATCGCGCCGTCGAACTGCAACCCGCAGATCCGATGGCGATCCGGGCGCGCGGACATCAGCACGAGGCGCTCGGGAATGCGCGACAGGCCCTGGCCGACTTGGAGGCTGCGATCCAACTCGTCCCGGACTGGGAGGAGGAAACCCGTGCGGCGCGAGACGCGTGCCGCCGCGTTCTGGAGGAAAAGGGGGACTGATCCCGCCTGCCGCCGCGCCCGTTCCCCCCACGGGAGAGGAGCACGGCCCCGGCGACCCCGCCGGCGCGTCCCGGGGAGGAAAAGTCCGCCCCGGATTCGCGCCTTCCGGAGATCCTCAATTCAGGGATTCCCCGGAGTCAATTCGGCAGTCTGCGAACGGGAAAATCCAGCGCGACCGGGAAGAATTTTGATCCGCAAAACCACGCTCGCCGAAGATCCACAACCACTTAACAATAAATAACTTACATACAGATAACCGCCTCGGTCGGCCGGGGGGCTGAGCCGGTTCCGCCGGGGAGGGCGTCTTTTTTTCTTGCAGATAGCATGTTTTTTTTGTACATTTTTGCACGCATGCGGAGGTTCCGGGCCGGGGGGGACGAAGCCCGGGACCCTTGACCGGGGGGTGAAGGGAAGGCCCGAGTCAGGGGAAAGGAGACAGTACCCGATGAAGAAGGCGAATAGCCGCAGGCCGGCCTCGACGCGGTCGAAGGCGCACGGCGCGACGGATCGAACACGGGCGGGATCGAACGGTAGAGCTCGGGGCGGCGCCCATGCGGGGGCGCCCAAGAAGGCGGTTCGCGCCGTGAAATCCCCGCAGGTCGAGCCGATCCTCGAGGACGGCTCCATTCCGGTCGAGAGCATTTCGCTGCCACGCGCGGTCGGCGCGGGGATGGCGATCGAGAATCTCCTCAAGCTGCTGTCGAAGGCGCCCCCGGGGGGGAATCTGCGCCTGGCACAGGAGCGTACGGTTCGGCGGCCTCACGAGGACGGGCTGGACGACTATACCGAACGCAAGTGGGGCGGCAAGCAGCGCGGACTCCACCTGGTGATCCGCGACTGGGAAACCAACTACCGCGGCCATGTGTCGAACGGGACGAACGTCGACATCCGTGCCTGGGGCTTTCCCGATGCCGGCGTGGTGATCTACTGGGAGCGGGAGCAGTGGGCGATCGGCGAAGCCCCGTTCCGCCGCGCCGGGATCAGCATCGGCGGGGGCAACAAGCGCCTCGTCGAGGGGGTGCTGCGCGCCTTCGGTCATGAGACGTCGGTGCCCACGGCGTAGCGCGACCCGGGTCGCGCGGAAGACCGGAGTCGCGCGCTGCGCGCGGCGCCGCATGGGACGAAGAGCGCGCGCCGATCTTGGAAAGCCCTTGACACGCGGGGCGAGGCGCCCGTAGTCTCACCGCCATGAAACGTCCGTCCCGTTCCGCGCGCCTTCGCGGCGCCGCGGCGATTCCCCTGCTGATCCTGGGCCTGCTGGGCGCGCAGCAGTTGCTGCTCGCGCTCCACCTCGTGCGGGACCATCACCACTGGCTGCCCGGGGAGACCCACCACCACGACCGTCCGGCCGACCTCGAAGGCGGGCCGGCCATCCGCGCGCACGGCGAACTCGAGCACGGGGGCGACTGCAACCTCGTCGGGCGGCACCAGCCCGACCAGTCGAACGTACGCGCGTTCACGGTGTCGACCGCAACCGCGTTCGTGGCGCCGCGGACGATCGAGTCCGCGGTGGCACCCGCACCGCCGCCGGAACCCGAGGTCGACCCGCCGCCCTTCGTACCCCCGGATCGACTCCCCCAGGCCCCCCGCCCGCCTCCCCGGAGCTGACCTCCGTCCCGAGTCGGTACGCATCGGGCGCCCGCGATCCGCGCGCGCCCGGCCGGTGCGCGCGAACCGCCGCGCCCCGGGAGGCTCACTTCCGGAGATCCGTCCATGGTCTGCTCCCGTGCTCTTTTCCTCGCCGTGGCCGCCGCCGCGACGATCGCGTGGTCCTGCGGCGGGTGTGACCGGCACACCCACGGTTCCGGCGGCCACTCCCACGATTCCGGCGGTCACGCCCACGGGGCCGGGGGCCACGCCCACGGCGGCGACGACGAAAAGACCGTCCAGATCACCGTCGCCGACGCGCGCGTGGAACTCTTCCTGGAGCATCCGCTCCCGGTCGCCGGATCGGCGGTTCGCTTCGTCACGCACGTGAGCGACGTGGTCACCGGCGAGCCGCGCCGGGAGGGGATGGTGCAGTTCGTCGGCCGAGGTCCCGGCGGCGGCGGGTTCGAGGTGACCGCCGCGGTGCCGGCCCGCGACGGGATCTATCTCCCGCAATTGACCTTCGATCGCGCAGGCGAATGGAGCCTCGTGGTCAAGATTCCCCAGATCCTCGGGGAACACACCGTCCAACTCCCGCCCGTCCGCGTCTTCGCCTCCGCCGCCGAGGCCGCGGCGGCGCCGGATCCGGACGCACCGGAGGGGATCTCGTTCCTGAAAGAGCAGCAGTGGAAGATCCGGTTGCTTGCCCGGCCTGCGGGGAAGCGAAGTTTGGTCGAACGGCTGCGGGCGGCCGGAACGGTGAAGGCGGCGCCCGGCCGGCGCGCCGGAGTGTCGGCGCCGGTCGGCGGGCGCTTGCTGGCGCCGCCCGCGGGGGCCCTGCCCGGCGTGGGCGAACGCGTCGAAGCCGGGCAATTGCTCGCGCTCGTGCAGCCGCCGGTCGCCGGCGCGGACTGGCTGGCGATCGCGGGCAACCGCGCGCAGCAACTCTCGCTCGAGCAGCAGGTCGAGGCGACGCGGCTGCAGGTGCAGGCGCTGCAGGCGGAACTGGCGGTGAAAATCGCCGAGGCGCGGGCGGGGACGATCCGGTCGGAGGCCGCGGTGCGCAAGGCGGAACGCGCGCTGGCGCGGGTGCGGGAGCTGCACGCGCAGCAGGCCAAGTCCGACCGGGATCTGGAGGGAGCCGAGTTCGAGCTGCTCGCGGCGCAGGCGGAGCGGCAGGCGAGCGAGTCCCTGGCGACGGCGTGCGAGCGGGCGATCGCCGAGTTGGGAAAGTCGGGCCCTGCTCCCGCGTCCGACGTCGCGGCGGAAGGCGTTCGCGACTTTCCGGCGGTGGAACTGCGCGCGCCCATCGCGGGGATTGTGACCCAGGTGGGAGCCGCCCTCGGCGAATTCGTCACACCCGAGACCGCGATCGCGCGGATCGTCGATCCGTCGGTGGTCCACCTGGAGGCGCGGGTCTTCGAAACCGACCTCCCGCGGGTGGGCCCGGGCCGGGATGCCCAGTACGAGATCCCGGCGCGGCGCGGCGCGACCCACGCCATCCTCGGCATGGGCGGACGCTTCGTCTACCTCGGCCCCGAGGTGGACCCGCACAACCGCACCGTGCCGATCGTCTATGAACTGCCGAACCCCGCAGGCGCCCTCGCCATCGGCATGGCGATCGACCTGCACGTCGAGACGACTCGCGTGGAGGAAGGCATCGCCGTACCCGAGTCCGCCCTCGTGGAGGAAGACGGCCGGTGGGTGGTGTTCGTGCAGGCCGGCGGCGAGACCTTCGAGAAACGCGACGTCCAGGTGGGGATCCGGGACACCGGCTTCGTGCATCTCCTCTCCGGGGTCGCGGCGAACGAGCGCGTAGTGGTTTCCGGCGCCTACGCCGTCCGCCTCGCTTCCGTCGCCACCACGATCCCGGCGCACGGACACTCGCACTGACCTCTGCCGCGTCTCGCCGATTGAGGAGTTTCATGCCGTGATCGACTGGTTGATCCGCAAGACGCTCGAGCAGCGCGCGCTGGCGGTGGTGACCTCGCTTCTCCTCCTCGTGTGGGGGAGCGTGGCGGCGATGCGCATGCCCGTGGACGTGTTTCCCGACCTGACCGCGCCGACGGTGACGGTCATCACGGAGGCGCACGGAATGGCGCCCACCGAAGTGGAGACGCAGGTGACCTTTCCGATCGAGGCCGCGGTCAACGGCGCGGTCGGCGTTCGGCGCGTGCGCTCCGCGACCTCGGTCGGAATCTCGGTCGTCTGGGTCGAGTTCGACTGGGGGACCGACATCTACCTGGCCCGGCAGATCGTGGCCGAGAAGATCGCGATGGTCTCGGGGGATTTGCCCCCGGAGGTCGACCGCCCGCAACTGGCGCCGATCTCGTCGATCATGGGCGAAGTCGTGTTTGCCGGCGTGACGTCGGACCGCCATACCCCCACCGAATTGCACACGCTCGCAGACACGGTGATGCGGCCGCGGCTGTTGTCGGTCCCCGGCGTGTCGCAGGTGGTCCCCACCGGGGGCGGCGAACGGCAATACCAGGTACGCCTGTCTCCCGCGCGCATGCTGCGCTGGGGAATCCCGCTCGCCCGGGTGGCCGAGGCCCTGGAACGGTCGAACGAAAACGTCTCGGCCGGCTTCCTGGTGCGCGGCGGTTCCGAACTGCTGGTGACCGGCTTCGGCCGCTTCCGCTCGACGGCCGACATCGAGGCGACGGTCGTGGAGGTCGTCGAAGGCGTGCCCGTGCGCATCCGCGATCTCGGCGAGGTGGTCATCGGCGAGGGACCGCTGCGCGGGGCGGGCGCCGTGAACGGCAAGCCCGGCTTGATCGTGGCCATCCAGAAGCAGCCGGGCGCGAACACCCTCACCCTCACGCGCCAGCTCGACCGCGTCTTCGACGAGCTCCAGGCGAAACTGCCCGAGGGCATCCGCATCGACAAGCACATGTTTCGCCAGGCCGACTTCATCCAGATCGCCGTCGACAACGTCGTGCATGCGCTGCGCGACGGCGGTCTGCTCGTCGTCCTCGTCGTGATGGCCTTTCTGGCGAACCTGCGGGCGACCGTGATCACCCTCACGGCCATTCCCCTTTCGCTGGTGACCGCCGTGCTGGCGCTGCAGGGCCTGGGGGAGTCGATCAACACGATGACGCTCGGCGGCATGGCGATCGCCATCGGCGCGCTGGTCGACGACGCCATCATCGACGTGGAGAACGTCTTCCGACGACTGCGGGAGAATGCCCGACTGCCCGAGGCATCCCGTCGCCCCGCGCTCACGGTGGTCTACGAAGCAAGCGTGGAGATCCGCGCCTCGATCGTTTTCGCCACCGTCATCATCCTGCTGGTCTTCCTGCCGCTCTTCTTCCTGTCGGGCGTGGAAGGCCGGCTGCTTCGGCCGCTCGGGCTCGCGTACGTGGTGTCGCTGGCCGCCTCGCTCCTGGTGGCGGTCACCCTCACCCCCGTGCTGTGCTCCCTGCTCCTGCCGGAGAGCCGGGGAATCCGCGCGGGGCACGAACCCGCGCTGGTGCGCTGGCTCAAGGGCGCTTACGGCGTCCTCCTGGGCCCCGTGCTCCGGCATCCCTGGCTCGTGACGATCCCCACCCTGGGTTTGTTCGTCGCCGCCGCGGCGACGGTGCCCTTCCTGGGTCGGAACTTCCTCCCCGACTTCAACGAAGGGGCGCTCACGATCAGCGCCGTGACCCTGCCCGGCACCTCGCTCGCCGAGTCCGAAACGCTGGCCCGCGCGGTCGACCGGACCCTGTTGTCGCATCCGGAGGTGCGGGCGGTCGGCCGCCGCACCGGACGCGCGGAACTGGACGAACACAGCATGGGGGTCGAAGCCTCCGAAGTGGACGTTTCGCTCGCCATGAAGGATCGGTCGAAGGGGGAATTCCTCGCCGCGCTCCGGAGCGACCTGACGCAGATCCCGGGCATGAACATCCAGATCGGTCAACCGATCTCCCACCGCATCGATCACATGCTGAGCGGAACCCGGGCCAACGTGGCCGTGAAGATCTTCGGGGACGACCTCTACCGGCTGCGCTTCCTGGCCGAACGGGCGCGCGAGCGCATGGCCGGCATCGCCGGCGTGGTCGACCTGTCGGTGGAACAGCAGATGGACATTCCCGTGCTCGCCGTTTCGTTCGACCGCAATGCGATTGCGCGGCACGGCCTGACCGTCGCCGAGGTCGCGCGCACCTTGCGCGCGGCGGTTTCCGGGGTCACCGTCACCCAGGTACTGGAGCGGCGCTACGCCTTCGACCTCGTCGTTCGCCTGGGCGAGGACGAAGGCTGGACGCCCGAAACGCTGGGAGACCTGCCCGTCGACACTCCGGCCGGAAACAAGGTTCGCCTCCGCGAACTCACGGAACTCCGCCGCGATTCCGGACCCAACGCGATCAGCCGCGAGCAGGTGCAGCGGAAGATCGTGGTCATGTGCAACGTCGCCGACCGCGACACGGCTTCGGTGGTGGCCGACGTGCGCGCGGTGGTGGACCCGCTGATCGCGACGGAGCCGGGCTACTCGGTGGAGTACGGCGGCCAGTTCGAAGCGGCCGAAAAGGCGGGCCGCCTTCTCTCCCTGCTCGGCGCCGCGGTCGTGGTGGGGATCGGCTTCCTCCTGCACCTGGCCTTCGGCAATGCCCGGGATGCGCTGTTCGTCATGGTCAACCTGCCGCTGGCCTTGATCGGCGGAGTCGCGGGAGTGATGGTCTCCGGAGGGTCCCTGTCGGTGGCGTCGGTCATCGGCTTCATCACCGTGTTCGGCATCGCCGCACGCAACGGGATCATGCTGGTGTCGCACTTCCGCCACCTGCAGGAACACGAGGGGGTGACCGATTTCCGGGAGGCCGTCCGGCGCGGGGCGGAGGAACGTCTGGCGCCGATCCTGATGACGGCGCTGGCCACGGCGCTGGCGCTGCTTCCCCTCGCGCTCGGAGGGGGGAAGCCGGGGAATGAAATTCAGACCCCGATGGCGATCGTGATCCTGGGCGGATTGTCTACTTCGATGCTGCTCAACATGATCCTGGTTCCCGCGCTCTACCTGCGCTTCGGGCGTCCGGTCGGCGCGGCCGCAGGAGGTGCACGATGAGGTGGAATCGACTGGGCTGGGGGGCGGCGGCCGCGACGGCGCTGCTGGCGGGATGCGCAGCCGCGGGCAACGCCCCCCGCGGGGGTACGGAGGGAACGGCCGCGCGCGCCGCGACGCGGACGGCGTCGGCGCCGGAGGTGCCGCCGCGCCGGAGGCCGCCGCCGGCGGCCGCGCCCGGCCGGGGCGCGCGGGCGGCGGCCGCCGCCCCGGCGGAGGGGTCCCCCGCGCCGTCGGCGCGGAGCTCGGACCCAGGCCCCCCTTCCGGCGCGCCCGGGCGCGCAGGAATCCCGACCGCGCCCTGGCGCGACCTCACCTATGAAGAGGCGATCGCGATCGCGCAGGGCGGCCACCCCGCGCTGTCGGCAGCGCGGGGGGAGGTCGAGGCCGCCGCGGGTCGGGCGAGACAGGCGAGACTCTGGCCGAATCCGGAGGCGTTCGGGGGCATGGAGTCGGCCCCGATCCGCGGGCACACCGCGGACCGGGCAGAGTACGTCGCGGGCCTGCGACAGGTCCTGCCGGTCGGGGGGCGACTGGGCGCAGCGCGCGACGCCGAGGAAGCGGCGCGCGCGCAACGCCTCCTCGAAAGCGAAGCCCGCGCCGCCGAATTGCGCACCCGGGTCCGGGAGACCTTCCAGGAAGCGCTGCTCCTGGCTGAGGCCGAGTCGGTGTTGCGCGAAGGAGCGGAGATCGCCGCCCGGGGGGTGGACCTGGCCCGGGCCCGGACGACCGCCGGAGACGCCACGCCCGGCGAGGTCGCGCGCGCGGAGGCGGAAGCCGCGCGCGCCCGTCTGGAGGCCGATCGCGCCGAAACCCGCCGGTTGCTCGGCGTGCATGCCCTGGCCGCCGCGTTGGGACTGCGGCCGGATGCCGTGGCGTCGATCCGGGGCGACCCGGGGGCGGTGCCCGGGCAGCCGGATCCCCAGCGCCTCGACGAGGCGCTCGGTCGCCTGCCCCAGGTGCGCGCCGCCGAGGCGGAAATCGCCGTCCAGCGGGCGCGGGAGGACCATGCGCGCGCGGAGCGAGTCCCCGACGTGAGCGTGGACGTCGCCTATCGTCGGCTCGAGGACGGGGAAGACGCCTTTGACGTCGGGGTAAGCGTACCCTTGCCCCTGTTCGACCGCAATCAGGGGGCGTTGCGCGCGGTCCGCGGGGACCTTGCCGTCGCCGAGGCGCGGGCGGCCGAGGTCCGCCTCGAGCAGGAACGAGCGCTTCGCGAGGCGCAGGAAGAACTGGCGCGCTCGCTGGCGAGCCTCGCTCTCCTTCGTGCCCAGGTTCTTCCGCGCGTCGACGAAGCCCTGCGGGCGACCGAGGCCCGATATGCGGCGGGCGACCTGGACCTGCAGGAAGTGCTGCTCGTCCGTCGGGACCGGCTCGATGCGCGGCGCGAAGAGGTGGATCTCCTGCGCGAGGTCTGGCGGGCCTGGGCACGGCTCGAACCGTACCTGGAGCGGTGAGCGCGCCGAAAGGCGTCGCAGGACCCGCGTATTCCCGGCGTGGTGTGGACGCCCGGCCTCGCGGGAGGCCGTGCCGGCGGCCCGTTGCGGGTCACCGTGCGTGGAGTTCGGGATCCGGCGCGCGCGGCCCGACGCCGACACCGCCCATCCGATGGGTTCGGGGTCGCGCTCCGCGGCGAACGGGTCGGGATCCGGGGCCCCGCGGCGGCGCCGCCGGCCCCGGCCGGAACGCGGATCCGGCCCCCCGATGCCTGCGCGCCGGGGGGCCGAGGAGACGATCAGCGGGAGCGGAAGCCGCCGCCCATGCGCATCGGCCGGCGCTCTTCCTCGCGCATCGGCGGCGCCTGGGTGTCGACGATCTTGGCGCCCTTCACGTGCTGAAGGAAGAGCGCGCGGAGGATCGTGTCGGACAACTCCGTCTCGCGGCGGGCCTTGCCGACCGCATCGGTCGGGGCATCGAAGTAGACCAGCAGGTAGGTCCCGCGCTTGTTCTTGTTCACCTCGTAGGCGAGCTTCCGCTCGGCCCATTTGGTGCTCGCCTTGATGGTCGCGCCGAACTTCTTCAGGATGCCGTGAACGTGGGTGACGACCTTGTCCCACTCCTTCGCGGCGATCGTCGGCTCGATGAGGAACATCCCTTCGTACGTCCGGTTCATGTCGTTTCTCCAGGGGGGTCTTTCGGTTCCTTCGGATCCGCGTTGTACCGGTTCATGCAGACTTCCAGGCCCTTCCGGGCCCACACCAGGGCCGCCTCGGCGCCGCGCTCGATCGCCCGCTCGAGCCGCTCCGCCTCCGCGACCGGAATCGGCTCGAGCACGTAACGCGCCCAATCGGAGGCCTGTCCGGGGTTGCCGATGCCGATGCGCAAGCGCGCAAAGTCGTCGGTTCCCAGATGGGCGACGATGGACTCGAGCCCTTTCTGTCCGCCGGGGGATCCCTTCGCGCGCGCGCGCAACTTTCCCGCCGGCAAGTTGAGGTCGTCGCAAACGACGAGCAGGTCCGCAGGAGTGAGCTTGTACCAGTCCATCGCCGCGCGCACCGCCTGGCCGGAGAGGTTCATGAACGTCTCCGGCTTCAGCAGCACCACCTTTTCGTCCCCGTCGCGGACCTCCGCGGCGAGGGACTCGAAGTGGCGGCGCGTGATCTCGGTCCCCAGCTCCGACGCCACCCGATCGACCACGCGAAAACCCACGTTGTGCCGCGTGTTCTGGTAACGCTTGCCGGGATTGCCCAGTCCCACGACGAGCCGCATTTACTCTTCCTCTTCCTCCTCCTTCTTCTTGGTGATGACCTCGGGCTGCGCCGGGATCGCGGCCGCAGCGTCGGCCGCCGGGGCGGCGACCTCCTCCTTGGCCTTTTCGACCACGCGCACGACCATCTGGTCCGCGTTGTCGTCGAGGCTGACCCCTTCCGACAGCTTCACGTCACGGAGGTAGATGGCCTGGCCGATGTCGATGCCGGAGATTTCCACCTCGACGTGGTTCGGGATCGCCATGGGGAGGCACTGCACGCGCACGTGGGTGCGGATCTCCTCCTGGAGGCCGCCGTGGATGACGCCGATCGCGGTGCCGTGCCACTTGAGCGGCACCTCGAGCGAGATGCGCTCGTTCAGGTCGACGCGACTGAAGTCGACGTGGATCACTTCCTCGGTGATCGGGTGATGCTGCACCTCCGCGATGAACGCGTTCTCGGCCGTCTTCCCGGTCTCGAGGGAGAAGAGGCGCGCCCCCTTCTTGAGGGCGTTGTAGAGGTCCGTCTTGGGCAACGCGATGGCGGCCGCGTCCTGCTTGTGGCCGTAGACGACGGCCGGGACGAAGCCGGTGGCCCGCAGCTTGCGCGCCTCGCGGCTGCCCTTGCGTCCGCGCGGCTGGGCCTGGATCTTGGTGATTTCCATGGAACTGGCCTCCGTAGGAATCGGGGCGTGGCCCCGGAATTATACGAACAGCGAGCTGACCGACTCGCTCTTGTGGATCCGCTTGATCGCCTCACCGAGGAGGTTGGCCACGGAGAGGACCTGCATGAAATCGCGCTTCTTGTCCCCCAACGGGATGGTGTCGGTGACGACCACGCCGGCCGGTCGGACCGCTTCGAGCTTCTCGATCGCGCGCCCGCACAGGACGGCGTGGGTCGCGCACATGTAGACGTCCCGGACGCCGCGCTCGCGCACCACCTTGACCGCTTCCGTGATCGACGTCGCCGTCGAGATCATGTCGTCCACGAACAGGACGGTCTTGCCCTTGGTCTCGCCGATGACGTGAGCGACCTCGGTCTCCTCGGGTCCGGTGCGGCGCTTGTCGACGATGGCGAGGCCGACGCCGAGGCGCTTGGCATAGGCGCGGCACATCTTGAGGCTGCCGACGTCCGGGGCGACCACGAGGAGGTCGTGCAGCTCGAGTTTGCGGAAATGGTCCATCATCACGGGCGCCGCGTAGATGTGGTCCACCGGGATGTTGAAGAAGCCCTGGATCTGCGCCGCATGCAGGTCGATGGTGAGCACGCGGTTGGCGCCGGCGGCGACGATCAGGTCGGCGACCAGCTTGGCCGTGATCGGGACCCGTCCTTCCGCTTTCCGATCCTGGCGCGCGTATCCGTAGTACGGGATCACCGCGGTGATCCGGTCGGCCGAGGCGCGACGCAGGCAGTCCATCAGGATGAGGAGTTCCATCAGGTTCTCGTTGACCGGCGGACAGGTCGGCTGGATGACGTAGACGTCGGCGCCACGCACGTCGTCATGGACCTTGACGTCGATCTCGAGGTCCGGGAACCGGGTCAGGGTGGCGTTGCCGAGCGGGATGCCGATGTAGTCGGCGATCCGGCGGGCCAGATCCCGGTTCGAGTTGCCGCAGTAGACCTGCAGGACGTTCTTGCGGCTCATGTTGACCTCCTCGCCTTGGGGCGGCGGGTGCGCGCGGTCTTGGCCGGGCGCGGGGTGGCGCGGCTCGAAGGCGACTTTCGGCCGGCGGCCGGTTCGGCGCTGCTCGAGTGCGCGGCGGGCGGGGACACGCCGGGCGGAACCGAAGCGTCCTCCCGGGCGCGGCTCGCGGCGGGGTTCGCGGCGGAAGCGGGAGCCGACGGCGCGGCCGCGGCGGGCCGGCGCGCAGGAGGCGCGGCGGCGCGGACCGCTCCGGCGGGCGCAGCGGCGCGGATCGGCCGGGCAGGCACGCCCACGACGATCTGTCCGTCGGGCAGGTCGTGGCCGCGGAGGACGATGGCGCCGGCGCCGGTCTTGCTGGCCTTGCCCATGCGCACGGGCGCGACCAGCACGGTGCCGCTGCCGGTGAAGGCGCCGTCCTCGATGATCGTGCCGTGTTTGTTCTTGCCGTCGTAGTTCGCGGTGATCGTGCCGGCCCCGATGTTCACGTCGGCGCCGAGGAAGGCGTCGCCGAGGTAGGTCAGGTGCTTGGCCTTCGAACGCGAACCGATGCGCGACTTCTTCACCTCGACGAAGTTGCCGATCTCGGCATGGTCGTCGAGCACCGTCTCGGCCCGCAGGTGCGCGAACGGACCGACCTCGCAGTGCGCCCCGATCTTCACCCCCCGACGGATGACCGAGAAGGGAAGGACGGCGGTGTCGGGCCCGATCTCCACGCCGGTCTCGATCCAGGTCAGCGCGGGCGCCACGACCCGGACGCCGTTGGCCATGTGCGCGGCCAGGACGCGGTTGCGGATCACGCCGGCGGCGGCCGCGAGCTCGGCCTGCGTGTTGACGCCGAGACACTCTTCCGGGTCCGCCGCGAGCATCCCCTCCACCCGCAGGCCTTTTTCCAGCATCGCGCCGACCACGTCGGTGAGGTAGTACTCCCCCTTGCGGTTGTTCGGCCGCAGTCCGTCGATGAACTCCCACGCGCGCGGCAGCTCGAGCGCCATGAGTCCCGAGTTGATCTCGCGGATTGCGCGCTCCGCCGGGGACGCATCGGCGAACTCGACGATGCCCGCCATCCGCCCGGAGGCATCGCGCCGGATCCGCCCGTAGGCGGCGGGATCCGCCAGTTCGCAGGTGAGCACGGTGGCCGAGGCGCCGGACTCGCGGTGACGCGCCAGCAGGCTTCGCAGCGTCTCGGCGCGCAGGAGCGGCACATCGCCGTAAAGGACGAGCGCGGTGCCGGTGAATCCGGTCAACGCCTTGCGGCAGCGCTGGACGGCCTCCCCGGTCCCCTTGCGCTGGGGTTGAGAGACCCACTCGAGCCCCGCCTGGGCGAACCGGGCGCGCACCTGGTCTTCGCCGGAACCGACGACCACGACGCGCGGCGAGGCCTCGACCGCCGCGGCGGCGTCGAGGACATGTTCGAGCACCGGCGCCCCGCACGCATCGTGAAGCACCTTCGGCCGGGAAGAACGCATGCGCGTCCCCTCGCCGGCGGCGAGGACGATGGCGGCAACACGAGACATGCCTGGGCCTTGGAAAAAAAGACACCGATCCACCGGGCGCCGGACGACGAGGAGAAAAGACCTCCGCCGGTGCGCGGACCGGAGGCGTCCGCGCCGGTGGGAATGCCGGAACCCAAAAGCGGGGTGATCCTAGCGATCTCCCTTACCGGTGTCAAGGAAGAAAGCCCCGCGACCGGAAGGGTAGCGGATCCGGCGGGTGCGGCCGGCAGCGCTCGCTCATCCGGACGGGAGGCCGGGAGCATTATTGTGACAAAATTCCGAGTCCTGGGCACCCCCCATCCAACGGCTTCACAATTCTTTTTCATTACTGAAGTTACAACTCTCCGCAAGGGACCCGGGAAAGTACGATCCCCCTTGACTTTCATGCTTTATGATTTATAATCTATGACTAGTCGGGCCGATACTACTCGGGACGAAGACGAGGGACGACACTCCCTTGGGGTCAGGAGGGCGCCTGCTTCGGGCAGACGCAATCGACTCGCCCGACGACGCGACGATCGACGAAAGGTGGCCCGGGAAACGGCTGCCCCCGGAGGCCCCTAGGATTCGCAGCCTTTGCGGTACCCTCTCCAAAGAAGCGGTTGTGCGGAGGCTTGGAGGTCGCGCAACGGGGCGGTGACCGATCCGACGGGATCGGGCGTCGTCTTTGCACTTCCAACCCTGGCCACACGACGGGAGAATTGCGGCGCCGGTCTTTGAGTCGCCGCCAACCGCTTCCCCCATGTTCCGCTCGTCCCGTTGCCGGACCTCCGGAGACGGGACTCGTGGACTCTTCGGCGGACCCCGCGGTCGCGGCGAGCAGCCCGACCGCGGGGCTCGCGTTTTCGGGGCCTGCCCTCCCCCACCGGCATCGGCCCCGACCGAGGCGCACCGGCCCCCTGCCGGGATCGGCCCGATCGCCGGCGGGACCAGCGGAGACTTGTGTCCGCCGCGACCGACCGCCATACTGGGGGCCCGGACCCGCAACCGGAGCGCTGCCCGCGTGATCCCCCCACGCCCCCCGTTCGACCTCGATGCCGGCGACCTCGCCGCGCTGTGCGAAGAGTGCGCCCCCGTCCTGGCGGGCGCCCGCATCACCGACGTCCATCAACCCTGGCCGCGCACCGTCGTGCTGGAAGCGCGCATCCCCGGCCGAACGCTCTACTGGCTGGTGTCCGCGACCCCCGGATTTTGCCGCGCGCACTGGGTCCCCGGGGTCCCGCCCCATCGCGGCATTCCCCCGCGACTGGGACAGTTTCTGCGTGCGCGCCTGGTCGGCAAGCGCATCGCCGCCCTCGCGGGCCTCCCCGGCGAGCGCGCACTTCGGCTCGACCTCGAGCCTCGCGGCGACGATCCGGGCGAGGTCCGCTCCCTGGTCGGCGAACTGTTCGGGGCGCGGCCGAACCTCATCGCCCTCGACGCCGCCGGAACCGTGCTCGAGGCCCTCGAGCACCGGGTCACGCGCACCCGCGAAATCGCCCCCGGCCGTCCCTACGCCCCGCTGGCCGCGCCCTCGACACCCGCGGCCCCGGCCGGACGGTTGGAGGCGGCACGGGCCGCGCGCGGCGATCCCTCCCTGTCGCAGACCGCCGACGCGCTCCTCGGCAGCCTCGAGGCCGCGTCGGTGCTCGAGGAGTCCCGGGCGGATCTCCTGCGCCGGCTCACCGAGGCGCGCAAACGCTACGAAGGCCAGCGCGCCTCGCTGGAACGCGCCCGCGAGGAAACCGCCGGCGCCGAACGCAACCGGGAACTCGGGGAACTGATCAAGGCGAACCTGCACGCCCTGCGGCCGGGGATGTCGGAAGCGCGCGTAGCCGACTTCTACGCGGCGGATTGCCCGGAGGTGGTCGTCCCCCTCGACCCGGCCTTGCCCCCGCTGCAGAACGCCGAACGCTACTTCAAGAAGTACCGGAAGGCCCGGGAGGGACGCGAAACCGTGGCGCGGCGACTTGCCCAGGTCGCCCGCATGCTCGACCACATCGCCGGCGTGGAGGCACGCGCCCGGGCCGCGGAGGACCCGGACACGCTCCTCGCTCTCGACGAACAGGCCGGCGTCTTCCGCTCCCGCGCCGGCCGGTCGGCCGCCCCACCCCGGCCCCGCAAGAAGAAAGATCGCCGCGACCCCGCCGACGAACCGCGCCGCTACGTCTCCCGGGACGGCCTCGCCATCCTCGTCGGCACCAGCGCGCGCCAGAACGACGTCCTCACCCTGCGCCTCGCCAACGGCCACGACACCTGGCTCCACGTCGAGGGCGGCGCGGGCGCCCACGTCGTCGTGCGCAGCGAACGCGGCAAATCCGTCCCCCTCGAAACCCTCCTCGACGCCGCCACCCTGGCCATCTACCACTCGAAGTTCCGCGCCGCCGGCCGGGCCTCGGTCACCTACACCCTCCGGAAACACGTCTCCAAACCGCGTCACGCCCCCGCCGGCATGGTCCGGGTCGCCGATCCGCGCCGCCTCGACGTGCGCGTGGAACGGGAACGGCTCGAACGGTTGCTCGAAGGGCAGGCGGGCCGCGATGCGGGCATCGCCGACCTCTGACCCGCATCGCTGGACTTGCGGCGGCTTCCTGGTATGCTCCGGGTTCCTCGAACCTCTCCATTTCAGGAGCCGCCCCGTGTCGATCCGATCTCTCCGCGCGATCCGTCTCCTCGCCCTCGCCCTCGTGTTTCTTGCCGTCGTGCCGGTGGCCTGGAGCCAGGCCTCCCCGTTCACCGTCAAGACGTCGGAGAAGATCGACGCCCTGCTCCTGCTCGATGCGCTCGGCTCCGCCCATCCCCAGGCGGGCAAGTATCCGATGCTCGACCAGGTCTGGATGCCCCAGGTCGAGGCGGATGCGCCCGCGAAGGCCGGGTACGAGGCGTGGAAGGGACACGGCATCGGCCTCGCCTATCTCTTCTCCGACACCGGCGGCGAGACCCTCGCCGACTTGATCGCGGCCCTCGGCAAGCCCGAGGAGACGCTGGCGGCGGTGGAAAAGTCGATCGACGAGCCGGCCTATCGCCGCACGTTCGATCTCCTCAAGCAGAACCATGCCGGGCTGGCCGCCTTCCTGGGCCTGTTCGCCAAAGGCGGTTGGTCGGAGGCCTGGAAGAAGGGGGCGGTCGATCTGCTCCAGCCCGCCGCGGAGGCGGCGCGCGCGGCCCTGTCCGCGGTCGACGCGGCCCGCTGGAAGTCCGCGCTCGCGCCGTTCCTCGGCGCCGCCGCCGCCGATCCGGTCGAGGTGGTGGTCGCCGCCTACTCCGGGTCGGTGAGTTTCCGCCTCAAGGGCGCCCGCGCGGCGATTCCGGCGGCTGCGGTCGGCAACGCACCGGTCCTGGTGACGCACGAGATGTGTCACCGGGTGGACCCGGCGGAGGAGACGTTGGCGGCCCTGCGCGCGCTGGCCGAGCAGGATCCTTTCTACGGCACGGCCCACCGGCGCATCCGCACCGAGCTCCTGGAAGGCGAGGAGGAGGAGTACGTCCTGGCCGCGGCCTGCCACGTGGGGGTTTCGTCGGGGCTGTTGACCCGCAAGGAGGCGTTGCGCCTGATCAAGTTCGCCTGTTCGACCGGCGGCATGCCGCCGGACAAGGCAGGCGCCCCGGTGGCGGGCATCGTCTTTGCGGAGCTTTCCAAGGCCCCCCCGGCGGCCGGGTTCGACTACAGCGTGTTCCTGAAGGGCCTGCACAGCGAGGGCAAGATCAAGGCCGGGGCGGTGGCCGCGGCGTACGATGCGGCGCTTGCGGAAATCCTCGGGACCGCCGGCGTCCAGTTGGCGTTGAGGGAAGGACGGCTGATCGTGGTCCGCGCCATCGTTGGTTTTCCGGCCAAAGACGCAGGACTCGCGGACGACGACGAGATCCTGGCGATCAACGGCGTCCCGGTGGCCGGCGATCTCAACAAGGCGATGGAGCAACTGGCCGGGGGGCGCGGAGACGAGCGCTCGTTGACCGTTCGCCGCGGTGACCAGACCGTGGAAGCGAAGTTCCGGCTGAAGTAAGCGAACCTCCGAGGCGAGAATCCGTCCGCCGGATGCGGGCGCGCTCGACCCACGTCCGCTTCATCCGCGTCGGGCCCGGGCTGCCGCGCCCACGCGCCGTGAATCGGGCGGATAGGTCGAAGCGGAAACCGGCGTTCTCCCGGCCGGGTTCTCCGGGACGCGCAGCCGCGCGGCGCCGCCACGGATGGTGCCTCCCGCCGCGGAGCCGGGCAGATCGGCAAAGTCGGCTCCCGCCTGCTCCCCGGCGTTGACGCCCCCCCTCGCGGGCTGCTACATTCGGCGATCACCTGGGGGGAACCCGGAGTCCGACGGAGCCGCACGCGTGCGCATTCTGATCGCCGAAGACGAGAAGATCGCGGCCCAGATCCTGATCAAGGCCCTCGAAAGCCTGGGACATGAGGTCGTCCACGCGAAGGACGGCCCGGAAGCGTGGGAACGGCTCCAGGCCGAGCCTTTCCCGGTCGTCATCTCCGACTGGATCATGCCCGGCTTCGAGGGTCCCGAACTCTGCCGAAGGGTGCGCTCTCTCCGTGACCGGGCCTACTGCTACGTCCTCATGCTCACCTCCCTCGACCACAAGGAGCGGCGGTTGGAGGCGCTCGGGGCGGGGGCCGACGATTTCCTGATCAAGCCCCTGGACAAGGACGAGTTGCGCGCCCGCCTCGTGGTGGCCTCCCGGATCCTCGCGATGCAGGAGAACCTGGGCGAGAAGTGCCGGGAACTCGAGGAGATCTCCTACATCGCGGAGATGGCCCGCAACCGCTTCTCCCAGCTCTTCGACGGCCTGCCGATCGCCTGCTTCACGTGCGACTCGAACTGCATGGTCTTCGAGTGGAACCGCCGGGCGGAGGAGGTTTTCGGGTTCAATCCGGCGGAGGCGATCGGACGCCCGATCTGGGACCTGATGGGCGCGGCACTCGTGGGTGAACGTGGGCGGGAAGCGCTCGCGCGGGTCTTCGGCGGGGAGGCGTTCCAGAGCGCGGAGTGGTCCGACGACCAGCGGACCTTCCTGGTCAGCGCGATGCCCCACTGCGGCCGCGGCGATCAAATCACCGGCGCCATCCTGTCCGCCGTCGACGTGACTGCCCAGAAACGGGCGGAGGAGATGATCGGGCGACAGCTCGTCGAATTGAACGAGGCGCACCAGGAACTCTCCAAGCTGACCTCCCGGCTGGCCGCCCTGGCGACGACCGATGCAGTGACCGGGATCGCCAATCACCGGGCATTCCACGTCCGCCTGGCCCAGATGATGAAGTCCGCCCAACAGGGTCCGGGATTCGCCCTGGCCATGATCGACGTGGACAAGTTCAAGCTGTTCAACGACGAGTTCGGCCACCAGGCCGGCGACCAGGTGCTGCAGGCGGTCGCGCAGACGCTCAAGGGGCACGTCCGGGAGGTGGATTTCGTCGCGCGCTACGGCGGCGAGGAATTCGCCATCCTCTTCTCCGATGCGGATTCCGTGCAAGGCGCGCGGTTCTGCGAGGACCTCCGCCGCCAGGTGGAGCGGATCCAGACCCGCTACCGGCCGGTGACCGCCAGCTTCGGCGTCGCCGCCTTCCGGCCGGACACGAGCGGACCCGAGGCGATCATCCGCATGTCCGACACCGCCCTCTACCGGGCCAAGATGGGCGGCCGCAACCGGGTCGTCATCTGGACGCCGGACACGTCGACGATGCCCAAGCCCTGACGCGTCGGGGGCGAGTTACACCCCCCGGTGACGCGCAACAGGGGAATCCCGCCGCTCGACCTCCCCCGGGGGAATGGCCGGGCTCCTGCCCTCGGGCGGGGCAAGTCACCCGTGGGGGACGGGAGCCGCCGGCCCGCGCCGCGCCCGCGCACCGGCAGGGGACGCCGCCCGAGCCCGCCGGCCGCCGGGGACGGCTAATTCCGTGGCCTGCGTTTCCGGCGAGTGTTACGCTCCGGTCCATGCGTCTCGCCCAGGAACCCGGCAGCACTTCGCAGCGGCTGATCTCGCTCGATCAGTTCCGCGGCTACACGATCGCCGGCATGTTCCTCGTCAACTTCATCGGCAACTACAAGGCCGTCCATCCGGTCCTCGACCACCACAACACGTACTGCAGCTACGCCGACACGATCATGCCCCACTTCTTCTTCGCGGTGGGGTTCGCCTTTCGGCTTACGTATCTGCGCGCGCGGGAGCGGGACGGGACGCGGGCCGCGGTGCGGCACGCGATCGTGCGCAACCTCGGCCTGCTGGCGATCGGCGCGGCGGTGTACGGATACGATGCCGGCGCCAAGACCTGGGAGGAGGTGCGCGCCCTGGGCGCCTGGGCGTGGCTGACGACCACGTTCGGCGGCGTGCTCTTCCAGACGCTCGTGCACATCGCGGTGACCTCGCTCTGGGTGCTGCCCGTGATCGGGGCGAGACCGCGCGTGCTCGTAGTCTTCGCCGCGGTGTCCGGCCTCCTGCACCTCGGGCTGTCCCACGCCTTCTGGTACGAGTGGGTCCGCACGCACCGGACGATCGACGGCGGACCGCTGGGATTCCTGACCTGGACGCTGCCGGTCCTCACGGGTGCGCTGGCGTACGACCTGCACGCCGCGCGGGGCGCGCGCGCCTCGCTGCGCCCGCTCGTCGGATGGGGCGTGGCCCTCATGGCCGGCGGCTACGCGCTGTCGTGCCTGAACGGCGTCGCGCACGCACTGGCGGCCGACCCGCGCCCCGCGGCGCTCACCGCCTGGCTGGTGGAGCCGCCCTTCATGGCGCCGAGCCGTCCGGTCGACCTGTGGACGATGAGCCAGAAGGCGGGCAGCCTCTCGTATCAGACCTTCGCGGCCGGGCTGTCGCTGGCCGTGTTCGCGGCCTGCGTCGCGATCTGCGACCTCGGCGGCCGGCAATGGGGCGTATTCCGGACGCTGGGGCAGAACGCCCTGCTGGCCTACTTGATCCACTCCCCGCTCTCCGGCGGCGTGCAGAAGATCGTCCCCAAGGATGCCCCCCTCTGGTTCGTAACGCTGGGGTTCGGGCTGTTCTTCGTCGTGACCTGGGGAGTGATGAAGGTGCTGGAGCGGAACAAGATCTACCTCAAGCTGTGATCCGGATCGCCCCCCGCGAGTCCCCGCCCGCCGGCCGCTCCCGCGGGATCCCGCCCCGCCGGGGTCATGAGCGCTTGCGCGCGGGACGGGAGGGCCCTAGAATGGACGCGTGCGCGATCGTTCCCGGCCGGGGGGGAGAGAGTGACGTGAGCCGAAACTTGACGGCGCGAACCGCCTGGACGCTCGCCGCGATCCTCGCGGTCGCCGCCCCCGCGCTCGCACAGTCGCCTCCCACCAAGGCCGGCCCTCCCGCCGCCCCCGTCCTCGAGCGCCACAAGACCAAGCACTTCGACATCTTCGCCCCCACCAAGGACTTCGCCGCCTCGCGGGAGGAGATGGTCGAAGCCGCGGCCGAGCGCTTCATCGCCCTGATGGGCAAGACCCCTCCCCGCGGTGCGCTCGTCCTCGCCGACCCCGCCCACAAGGACGCGCAGTGGGCGCGCTACATGAGCTACCGCAAACACGGGGCGAAATGGGTGATGCCCTGGACGTCGCGACACCCGATGGGCGAGGGACTCTGGCCGCCGTACGGGGAGACGAACTCGATCGGCGGCGGCGATCCGCTGCCGCACGAGGCGGCGCACCTGATGCTGGTCTTCGCGGTCAACGACGGGTGCTCGGCGGGTCTGAAGCAGCGCTTCAACGGGTACGGGTCGTATCTCCCCGATTGGGTCGACGAGGGGGTGGCGATCTACGTCGAGCACGAGGCGATCCGCAGCGCGCAGCGCCGGCTGATGGCGCGGAACATGGAGAAGCGGATCCCCTTCGAGGAGTTCTTCGCCATGGACCACCCCGGCGCCCCCAAGATCGGGGGGAAGCCGAATCCCGCGGCGGGCCACGGCTTCGCGGGGGGGATGGGCCGGGCGCAGATCTACTACATGGAGACGGTGACGGTCGTGGAGTTCCTCGAGGCGGCCGCGGGGGCGGAGGGATTCCGCAAGATCCTGCGAACGCTGCAGACCGGCGCCACGATGGACAAGGCGCTCAAGCACCTGCCGGAGTGGTACCCGCGCGATCTTGCGGGCCTCGAGGAGGTGTGGATGCGCTGGGTGGAGGACGGAGAGCTGCCGGAGAGGCCGGAGCCGGAGCCGGCTGCGGAAGGGGCAGCGCCAGGGAACGGCAGCGCCGGCTCCGCCGCCCGGGAAGGTCGCTGAATCCCCGCCTCGAGGGATCGGTCGACTCCGGACGGAAACCCTCGTCCTACCCTGGACAGGTTCGACATCGTGAGCGAGAATGCAGGGCCTCGCCCGAGCGTCGGGGCAGAATTCGAACTCGAATCGAGCTGTAGCAAGGGATGCGCAAGTCCGACCCCGCCTCAGCGAAACCGACGAACCCGCCGCACGCCCGAGGTTCCGCGGGCCCTCCCCGGCCTGCCCGGCACCTCCGATGGCTGGGAGCCGCCGGCCTCGCGGTCGCCGTCCTGGCGCTGACCTTCGCCGTGCGCCGCGGTCCTTCCCCCGCCTCGGACACCACGGCGCCGGTGGACGCGGATACGGCTCCGCTCCAGAACACCCATCGACCGATCGCGGACGAGGTGGATGATCCACGTCGCGACGGCTGGAGGAGCGAAGCCTTTCACGCGGCGGCGAAGAAGACTCTGATTGCGGTCGGAAAGTGGATTACCGCGGCCGTCAACCCCACCCCGCAGCCGGCGGATTCCTTGGCCTCGCAGGACTTCCAAGCGTCTCTGCTCGTGCCCGCGGACCTCGAGCGGGTTTACGAACACGGTCCGGTGATCGTCTTGCGCCCGGCCGGCTCGCCCTCGGACGTCCCACTCGACCCGGAACGAGGACCGTCGGCGCTCTCGAGGGCAGTGGAGCGCATGCGATCCCGATGGCAGGAATGGCCCGACCTCCACGCGGAGATCAAGGTGGTCCGGTTGCTCGAAACCGACGCCGGCTTCGAAACCATGGTCGACTTCGAATTCCACAGCCGAAGCCCGGATCGGAATCTGCAAGTCAATGCCGTCTGGGAATGCGCCTGGGCACCCTGGAAGGACGGAGAGCATCCGCACCTGCGCCGGATCCGGTTGAAGGAGTATGAACAGATTGAAGTCCGTGGGACCGCCGCGCCGCGCTTCACGGACGCGACGGAGGCCGTGCTCGGGGCCGACACCGCCTATCGGCAACAGATGGTCCACGGAGTCGGGCATTGGATCGAGCGGATCGAAGCGGGCGTCGGCGTCAACCTGTACTCGAGATACGGCGGGGCGGTCGGGGACGTGAACGGGGACGGCCGCGAGGACTTGTACGTCTGCCAGCCTGGCGGGCTTCCCAATCGCCTGTTCGTGCAGGCGGAAGACGGTACGGCGTTCGACGACTCGGCTCGTGCGGGAGTGGACTGGCTGGACGACACGCGGGCGGCGCTGCTGGTGGATCTCGACAACGACGATGATCTCGACCTGGTATTGGCCTGTCGAGGGAGGGTGGTGATCCATAGCAACGACGGGACGGGTCGTTTCGAGGTCAAGGCGAGCCTTCCGGTCGGACAGGACACCCAGTCCCTCGCGGCCGCCGACTACAATCGGGATGGGTACCTCGACGTGTACGTGTGTGTCGCTCGGGCGGAAGAGGACGACACCGCTCGCGCTCCCCGTCCCATGTTCGTCTACCACAACGCGAACGACGGATCGCCGAATCACCTGTTCCGAAACGACGGAGTTTGGAACTTCGTCGACGTGACCCTGCCGGTGGGGCTCGACGTCGACAATCGCCGACACAGCCTGGCCGCGGCGTGGGAAGACTACGATGACGACGGAGACCCCGACCTGTATGTGGCGAACGACTACGGGGCAAACGTGCTGTATCGAAACGACCGGGGAGTCTTCACCAACGTCGCTGCGATGGCCGGAGTCGAGGACTACGGATCCGGCATGTCGGCGGACTGGGGCGACTACGACGGGGACGGCCGGGTCGACCTCTACATCGGAAACATGTTCTCTTCCGCGGGCGGCCGGATCGTGCCGCAGTCGCGATTCCGCGCCGGGGACGACACGAGCGTGCGCGATCTCTACGCTCGCTTCGCCCGGGGCAACTCGTTGTTCCGTAGCCGGGGCGACGGGACGTTCGAAGACGTCAGCCTCGCCGCCGGAGTAACGATGGGTCGGTGGGCGTGGAGCTCTCTCTTCGCCGATCTGAACAACGACGGGTTCGAAGACCTGGTCGTCGCCAACGGGTACATCACGGCCGCGGATCCCGGCGACTTGTGAAGCTTCTTCTGGCGACAGGTGCTGTCGCAACCTTCCATGCAGGCCATCGAGGCGACTCCGACCGACTTGAGCAGTCGGGAAGCGGCGGAACTGCACACGATGCTGCTCCAGGGGCGCTCCTGGAGCGGTCGGGAGCGGAACGTAGCCTTCCTGAACGTGGGTCGCGGATCGTTTGCCGACGCCTCCGCCGCCATGCAACTGGACTACCCCGACGATGGGCGGGCCGTGTGTCTCACCGACTGGGACCGGGACGGCGATCTCGACCTCTGGATCGTCAACCGCTCATCCCCCCAGGTTCGGTTTCTTCGCAACGAGACCAACGACGACGGCGGCGTACTGATCCGGTTGCAGGGACGATGCTGCAACCGGTTCGGAGTCGGGGCCCGAGTTTCGACGACGATCCGCGGGCCTCGCGGCGACGTCCGGGTCCGCCACCATTCGGTTCGCGCTGGTCGCGGATACCTGGCCCAATCCACGTTCCTGGTGCACATCGCGCGATCCAAGGGCGAGACCGTGGAGGACGTGACGGTCCGCTGGCCCTGCGGGACGTCGGAGCGCTTTGCGGGTGCGTGGGAACACCCGCGGCACTTGCTCGCGGAGGGAACGGGAAAACCTCAAGCCCTTCCCTCCCCAACACACGTCCCTTCCACACCCCAGGGCCTTGAAAGATGCGACGCAGAGGATCGGGTCAGCCGACTCTACTCCTGGTCAAGGCCCAATCTCGTATCCCTGGCGTACGATCACCCGACGAAGGGCCCGCAGACCCTGGGTTCGGACGAATCATCGAGCCGCTGGATCTGCATCTGGGCAAGCTGGTGTCGTGGTTGCGTCGACGAACTTCGGGAATTTGCCTCGCAACGGCCCGCTCTTGTATCTCTCGGCATTCTGCCGGTGGCGCTGTGCACCGAACAAGCCGACGGAGAGCCCCGATCCAACCCTAGCCGTGCACAGGAAATCATGGGTGCCCTGGACTGGCCTGGGGAGTGGGGGTTCATCACCAAACGGAGTCTGGAACTGCTCGAGGTGCAACTGAACGCTCTGCTCGGTCGCGAGAGACCCTTGGTCGTCCCGACGAGCCTGCTGGTCACCGCAGATGGGAGAATTGCCGCCATCTACGCCGGCCGGCTGACCCTGGAGCGTCTGAAGCATGATTCGCCGTTGCTTCGGGCATCGATCGAGGACGCTCGTGCCGCCGCAGTCCCGTTTCCCGCAAATTGGCATTCCGGGATCGAGGTCCACGCCAATCGTCAGATCGGGGAAATGCTGTTCAAGCGCGGACACGCTGACGAGTCGACCCGATTCTTGCAGTCGGCACAGCTCGAGCGTCCGAACGATCCACCGACCCTTGCCGTCCTGGGTGCGCTTCACATGACAGGGGGAAGATTCCTTCCCGCGATCGACTGCTTTCGCAAAGCGATTCAGAACTCCCCGTTCGATGCGGTCCTTTATCACAATCTCGGATTGGCAATGTATGCCCAAGGCCGCAAGAAGGATGCTGAGTCCTATCTCACGTCGGCATCGGCCTTGTCCCCAGGATATGCCCAGCCGCACCTCGCCCTCGCCAGAGTTTACCGAGATTCAGGACGGCTGGGAGACGCAGCGCAAGAATGTCAGACCGCATTGAAGAAGGCCCCATCAAGTGTTGATGCACACTTTTCTTACGCGCTCGTCCTCGTGCACCAGGGTAAGGACGCCGAAGCTCGCGACGCACTCGACCGCGGGCTTAGATACGATGATCGCCACGTGGAATCATGGGCAAGCCTTGGCTTGGTACTCGCGCGACTGGAGGACCCGGTTCGATCTATCATTGCGTTCGAACGCGCGCTTGCCCTTGATCCCAACCACGAGATTGCACGCAGGAAGGTCAGCGAGCTCCGGCAGCGCGAACGTCAGAAATGAGCATTATTGCTGCACGCAGCGTCCTACGTCAACTCACCGTTGCAACGATCACAGGATCATCGTGGTTCGCAATCTGCCGTCGGGCATCCGTCCGGAAAACCACACGGCTGTTCACACCACGCGCTGGGATCGCGTGTGCGCGATTAAGTAGCAAGGTACGCGTCCGGTCTCCCCAGGGGCAGCCCGCGGGCCCGAAAACGCGCAGGGCCCCGTCCGTCGGACAGGGCCCGCGCAGCCAACGCGAGGTTTGGACTCCCCGCTACGTTGCTGTGGGACGCCAGGTGTCCGGGAGCAGTTCGTCCAACCTCTCCGACCAAGCGCCGCTGCCGAGCTTGGTGAGAACGTCCGTTAGATAGGGCAGCGGGGGAACCTGGTTCAGGATGCATGTCCGCATGAGGCTGTAGATTCCTGCGGCGCGGTGCGCGGCGTCATGCGAGCCCGCGAAGAGGTAGTTCTTTCTTCCCGTCGCGATGTCGCGCATTTGTTGCTCGCACAGGTTGTTGTCGGGGCTGATCCTCCCGTCCTCGAGAAAGCGCGTCAATGCGAACCAGTGGTTCAACGCGTAGGCGCAGGCCCCCGCGAGGTCCGTGCTCGGTGGCTCGCTCGCATGCGTGGCGACGCACCAGCGCTTGAAGTTCTCGAGGATCGGTGACGTGCGCTCCTGTCGGAGCTTGGCGCGCTCGGGTGGCGCAAGCCGTATCCGTCCGGCAAACCACACGGCTGTTCACACCACGCGATGGCATCGCCTGT